>PHBD01000004.1 GCA_002841865.1 Deltaproteobacteria bacterium HGW-Deltaproteobacteria-19 | reverse complement strand
ACGGCCCCGAACTTCATGCTGGGGCTGTTCTTCCTGGCCCTGGTGACGACCATCGGCCGGCTCTACCAGGAGGCCTGGTCCAAGAAGAAGGACGTCTGAGCAAACGCGCGCCCCGCAAAGGGCACAGGACATAACGACCGGATCTTTTTCTGATCTGTGTTCCTTGAGCAGCCCCGCCGGATCCCAGCCCGGCGGGGCTTTTGCGTGCTGGTCGATCTGTTGAATGAGAGCCGCCCCACTTTATTCTTCCTTTAGAATTTGATCCAGTTCCCGCTGATAGAGTGAAGAACTCTCCAGATCGTTGTGTCCGCCGCCGGGAACGGCGATCAACCGGTGTTTCCCTGTCGAGAGAGCATTTAGACGTTCACCCATGCGAAATGGAATGATGTCATCCGCCGTTCCGTGAAATAAATAAACCGGACAGGATACGGATCGGATCCATTGGTCTGTTGGGAGCGGATATCTCAGAAACGTCCGGATAAGCAGCCGGGGGAGGAAGGGATAGTGGTAGGCGCCCAGGTTCACGAGGCTGGTGTACGGCGATTCGAGGATCAACTTCCGTGGTTTCCGTTGCGAGGCCACCCAGGTCGCCGGTCCGGCTCCGATGGATCTTCCATACAGGACAATGGCCTGTTCTGGGTATTCTTTTCGCAGATGGTCGTACATCCGAAGCGCATCCGCCAGCAGAGCGCCTTCCCCGTCAAGGCGGCCCTGGCTCTTGCCGAAGCCCCGATAGTCGGGAAGCAGGAGGTCGAACCCCCGGCGCGTGAACGCGGGGGCAATCTCTCCCCATGTGCGAAGGCTGCCCGCATTACCGTGAAAGTAGAGGACGACCCCCCGGGGGGATGGTGTCCGGAAATGCAGGGCGTGCAGCTCAATTCCATCGGCGGACAGGCGGACTTCCTGAAACGGTGTTGGAAAGGCGAACCGGTACTCCTTGGGCAGGACTTCCGGGAAGAAGATAAGGGATTCCTGGCTGCAGCCTGCCAGAAACATGACCGTCAGAAGACAGAGAAACGCAGGCAGAGCCGTCTGCTTCTTAAGGTATCGACAGAGCATAAAAACGTCTCCTGATTCGTGGATTTGCTCTATCATGAAGCGCGAGGCGTTTCCCAGAAATGAATGAGCCATATGGTTTGTGAAACCTGATGGCCTGATCGGAGTCATTCATTGCCATCCCATTGCACCTGAAGAACACACGTCTTGGCAATGGTGCATTCCGCCTGCACTGGCGATGAGAGTGATTCATTCACCCGGTTTATGAAACGCCCTGCAACCAGAAGGATGAGAACCTTTTGCAGGGGAGTGTCGATCATGGTAGCCTCACAAGCACGGTCGGCTGAAAGGTTTTCCGGGTTCTTATGGACTGGAGGAGATCACAGCGGGCAGGAAAAAGGAGGGCTATGATGCCTGAAAAAGTGCTCCTTTCCTGGAGTGGAGGAAAGGATTGTGCATTGGCCTTGCAGGAACTGTTACGGGGATGTCGCTTTGAGGCCGCGTCCCTGCTGACGACCTTCGTCGGCGAGACGGACCGGGTGGTGATGCACGGTATTCCGCGCTTCCTTGTGGAGGCCCAGGCCCGGTCGCTGGGGTTGCCCCTGGAGGCGGTTTTCCTGGAGGAGAAGGCAGGGAACGACGTCTATGACCAGGTGATTACGGAAGTTCTGGAAAAATACCGCAAGCGCGGCTTTCCCGCGATCGCTTTCGGAGACCTGTATCTTGAGGATGTCCGCCGCTACCGGGAATCCAGGATGTCCGCCTCCGGGATGACCCCTCTGTTTCCCCTCTGGGGAAAGGATACGAAGGCTCTGGCGGAACGGTTCATTGGCGAGGGCTGGCGGGCTATCGTCACCTGCGTTGACACGGCTGCCCTGGATGGCGTGTTCGCCGGGCGTTTCCTGGATAGGGATTTTCTTTCCAGTCTGCCGCCGGGTGTGGACCCCTGCGGCGAGAATGGAGAGTTTCACACCTTTGTTTTTGACGGCCCGATTTTTCGGGAAGCGGTGGCTTTCCGGCCAGGAGAGCTATCCCTCAGGGACGGACGCTTCCAGGATCTGGATCTGCTGCGCCCATGACCGGATCCCGATCCGGAACACCGATGAGATGGGGTTGGGTTTTGTGTCGGACGTGACGGCGGTCGTTCGTGTAAGGACTGCATGGTGGCATGGGCCACGGCAAGCTGACTCCTGTTTGTCTCGCCTGGATGGATGTGCTAAAAGACAAACTGCGTTTTTTCCTTCCCGGGGACTGAAGGCGTTTCAGTGTCCGTATCCGGGGGGACGGAGCGACAAAAGAACCGTGCCGGGAGCGTGTATGCTTGAGAAAATCAGCGAATATACGGACATTCTGAACGCGTTCGTTGCCCAGTACACGGACCGATTTTCGGTCTGGTACGGGGGGTTGAGTGAGATGGCACAGGTGGGCGTTCTGGTCGGGGGGGCGGTCGGTGTCATGATCATCATTGCCCTGTTCGCCATCTCCCGAATCACTCGCTGATTCCCCGCTGGCAGGGAATTCTCAAGGAAGGCGCTTTGCCTCGTCGATCAGCATGATGGGAATGCCGTTCCGGATCTCGTAAATCAGTTTGCAGGCGTCACAGATCAACCCGTCTCCGGCCTCGTTGAGTCGTATATTTCCCTTGCACCGTGGGCAGGCCAGAATATCCAGAAGTTCCTTACTGATGGTCATTCTTCCCTCTCTTTCTCTTCCGGCACATCCAGGAACATCGAGTACCCGACGACCAGGAAATGGTTGTTGATGCCCGTATTCGGAGTCCTTATGCCGCCGTTGGAAAGGTGGCGGATCCGATAGCCGATATTTAATGCGGAGCCCCTGCCGAGGGGTATGTAGAATCCGCTGCCAGCCTCGCTGTCGATGACAAAGCCCCTGGCCTGCTGCTCCGTGTGAACGGATATGAAATGAGGGCCGCTGGAAACCGCTGCATAGAAGAACAGGTTCCGAAAGACCGGATAGACGTACTGAATCCCGAGTCCGAGTCCCAGTTCATAATCCCCCGCGGGTTCGTGGACCGGTGTGAAGCGGGGTTCGACGAAAAACGTGAGCTGCCCCCGGTGCGTTTCGGGGATACGCAGGAACCGGTTGATGTCGAGGCCGAAATGAGCCGCCATGAGGATCGGTTCGTAATGTCCCTCCGAGACCTTCCCAAACCCGAAGCCCCCCACGATCCCCGCCTCGGAAAGCCGGAAGGGGAATTCGATGCGATTCAGACTGGTTTCCGGAACCGATGGCGTCTTGATGCCGGGTGATGATTCGTTTTCCCGGTGTTGTTCCCTCGGGGAGGACGCCGGCGCTTTTCCTCTGGAAGGGCCACCCGGAACGAGCGTCTGGTCAGGGTGGAATCCCGTTTCGCCGGCGCTGATCCATTGGCTGGACCGGATGCGAACCCCTGCCATGCAGATCTGTCCTTTGACAGCCGGGGTGGGGGATGAGATCCCTTCGGTTTGCCGGTGGGACGAATCGGCGGACGCAGAATCCATCCCGCCGAAGCACCAAACCAGAACCAGGACGGCCAGCAGGAGAGGGAGCCGGTTATGCCGGCGTCGTCGCATCCTCATCGGATCTCCTTCGGGCCGACATATCTCCGGACAGCGTCCAGGACCATATTCACGGAAATGTCCTTCATGCACTGACGGGTGTCGCAGGTCTTCTTGAAGCAGGGACTGCAGGGCAGGTCCGCCCGGATCACCGTGTGGATCTTGCCGTAGGGCCCCGTCCGGGCCGGGTCCGAGGCCCCGAAGAGTGCTACCACGGGCGTTCCCACCGCCGCGGCGATATGCATGGGACCCGAGTCAGGGGTCACTACGACGGCCGCCCGGTGGTACAGATGAGCGAGTTCCTTCAGGGTGGTCCGATTCTCCAGGTTCAGGGCCTTCGTCCCCATGGCCGCTGCGATGCGGCCGATCCTTCCGCCGCTTTCATGGCCTGTGATCACCGTTGGCCAGCCCAGTTCCTGCCTGATGCGATCCCCCAGTGCCGCAAACCGGTCGTCCTCCCACAGCCGGGTCTCTCCGGCGTACGACATCGGGCTCAGGACGGCAAATGGGGATTCCGGGTCCACGCCACCGTCCCGCAGCAGGGCTTCGGCGCGGATCCGGCTCTCCTCCGGGATATAAAGATAGAACTCCGGCTCCGCCGGTTGCGCTCCCAGGTGCCGGGCGAAGTCCAGGTAGCGGTCCACGGCGTGTTTTCCCATGTCCTCGGGAATCTTCTCATTGTAGAAAAGGGCGCTCATCTCCTGCATGCTGTCATACCCGAGTTTTTGTCTTCCCCGGCTGGCGAATACAAGAATGGCACTCTTGAGGAGCCCCATGAAATCGATGACCACGTCATAGGGCCGGTCCCGCAGTTCGCGAAGGAACCGGCGAATCTCCCCAAGGGTTTCCCCGATGTCGCGGCCTTCCTTGAGTCGTCGGGCCCAACGCTTTCTTCCGGAGACGAGGATTCTGTCTATCTTCGGGTTTCCCTGAATAATGTCAAGCGATTCCTCCTCCACCACCCAGGTGATGTGGGCCTCGGGATACCGGTTCCTCAAGGCCGCGAGCGATGGGAGCGTATGGACCACATCGCCGATGGAACTGAGCTTGACGAGAAGGATGTTCATGAGCGATTGATCCCGAGGATCCAGTGGGCCGCGTCGCTCAGATCCTCTGCAATGTATGCCGCCTCCGGCAGCGCCGGGACTTCCCGACCATAGCCCGTCCGGACCAGGATTCCCCGGGCGCCTGCCCGGATTCCCGCTTCCACGTCTTTGGGCATGTCTCCAATCATGAAGGAATCTTCCAGGGCAAGTCCCATCTCGGCGGCGGCCCGGATAAGCAGTCCCGGTTTTGGCTTCCGGCAGGGGCAGTCCAGCCGATAGGGTCCCAGGCCTTCTGTCGGATGATGCGGACAGAAGTAGAATCCGTCGATGCGGGCGCCCCGCTCGTGAAGAAGATCTTGGAGATGCCGGTGGGTCTTCTCCACGAAGGCCTCATTAAAGAGTCCCCGGGCGATGCCCGACTGGTTTGTCACGACGACGACTTTCAGGCCCCCCCGATTGAGCATTCCGATTGCATCGATCGCTCCGGGAAGAATCCGGAGTTTCTCGATACGGTCCAGGTACCCCACCTCTTCGTTGATTGTGCCGTCGCGGTCCAGAAATGCCGCCCGTTGCCCCGCCATCACCGGCCACCCCCGAAAAGCGACCTGGCTTCCCTCAAGACGTCCTCGGCTGTGATGGCGCTCATGCAACGAAAATCCTCCGGGCAGGTCTCCCGCAGGCAGGGGCTGCAGTCCATGGGTCGCCGAATGACGGAAAAACGGGGGCCCATGGGGCCGGTGGTCACGGGATTCGTAGAGCCGAAGATGGCCACGGTCGGTATTCCCAGGGCCGCCGCCACGTGCATCAGGCCCGAATCGTTGGAGACGAAGATGCGACAGCGGGAGATAAGGGCCAAGGCCTCCCGGAGGGACGTTCTCCCGGCCAGGTCCACAAGCCGTGTCCGGGCGCCTGCCTGGACGGCCTCGGTGCTGTCCCGGTCTCCGGCGCTTCCGAAAACCAGAATCCGGGCCCCGAATTCATCCGCCAGGCTGTCCGCCACGGCGGCAAAACGATCCGGATACCAGCGTTTGGCCGGTCCATAGGCTGCCCCGGGTGCGATCCCCGCCAGGGGGGCGTCGGGATCGCATCCCCGCTCCCGGAGAACCTTCTCTGCCAGGTCCCCGTATTCCACCGGCGGGACCAGGAGGGGTGTTGCCGGGTCCGGCGGTGGAAAGCCCAGGGCACGGACCATCTCCAGGTAGTAGCGGCTCTGGTGAACCCGAAGGATTTCCCGGGACCGCCGCACCGAAGACGTCAGGAGCAACCCCCGGGCATCCGTGTTGTACCCGGCCCGAACGGGGATTCCCGCCAGCAGGGTCACCAGGGCCGCCTCGATGGCGTTCTGCAGGAGAATGGCCCCGTCGAATCCCATGCCTCGCAGGTCCCGGGCCAGGCGCAGCCTCCCGGGGACGCCGGCATGAATCCCCGGTTCCTGGAAGGTGAGAACCTCGTCCGCATGGGGACAGATCCGGTAGACCTCCCCTACCCATGGCTTTGCCAATACGGTGATACGGGCTTCGGGCATACCCTCGCGGATTGCCGCCATGGCCGGCAGGGTGAGGATGGCGTCGCCGATCCAATTGGTTCCGCGCACCAGCAGCCGCCGAATCGCCCGGGCCGGAAAAGGCCGGCGGTGGCGGACCGGAAGCGGGGACTGGAAAAAAGTGTCGTCCGTCATGTCCGCCTCGGCGCCTGCCAGGGTTTCGTCTTCCAGCGCTGGTGTACCCAGAACCACTGGTCCGGGTATTTCCGCACCGTCTCTTCAATGATACTCGTGAAGCGTTGCGTGTTCTCCAGCACATCCTCCCGGCGATCTCCCGTCCGGACCAGGGGGACCTCTTCTCCAAGAACGAGTCGGTATTTCCCGTTCTCGAGGCGAGCCATGTATCCCGGAATAACCGGGGCCTCCGTATGGAGAGCCAGCAGGGCGAGGCCGTCGGACGTACAGGCGGTACGGCCGAAAAAGTCGACGAAAACCCCTTCCTGCCAGGCCATGTTCTGGTCCAGGAGCAGTCCAACCATACCGTTTTGTTTCAGTATTCGAAGCATGGGCCGCATGGCCCGGTCCTTGTCCTGAAGGATGTTGCCCGTGCAGGAGCGGACCTTCGACACCAGGACTTCCAGGACGGGGCTATCCATGAGCCGGTAAATCACCATCATGGGCTTGATGACCAGGGAGGCGGTGATGGCTTCCAACTCCCAGTTCCCGAAGTGGGCGCCGAACAGCAGGACCCCCCGGTTTTTCTCAAGAGCCCGGTGGCAGTGTTCCACCCCCTCCAGCTCCACCCAATCCGTCAGGTTTCCCCGGTTGATCTTCGGGAGATCGAAGAACTCCGCCGCCACAATTCCCATGTTGCGGTAGACTCCCCGAGCAATCTGAGCCAGTTCGTCGTGTGGCTTTTCGGGAAAGGCCATACGGAGATTGTGCAGTGTAATCAAGCGATGCCGGGAGTCAGCGGCATAGGCGAGAAGGGCCAGCCGGACAAAGAACGCCTTCCGGATCCCCAGGGGGATTCGCTGGAAAAGGTGCAGCAGTTTCTCCGCTTGCGATTCCACGCTCATGGATGTTCCCCGCTTCTCCTTCTGCTCCAATGTTCCAGGAGATCCAGGATGTCTTGGCCGAGACCTCCGTCATCAGGCTCCATGTGCAGGTCCACCTCGAGGACCAGAAGTTCAGGAAGTGCATTTTCCATTCCGGCAAGCCGGGCGGCATCTTTTTCGGTTGTGACGTACCAGGCGGCATCCTCGGCGGCGGCGAGCCGGCGAATCTCGCCGAGATCCTCCTGGTTGAACCGGTAATGGTCCGGGTAAGCCAGGAATGCGGCGGTGGCACATCCGAGTAAATCCAGCGTCCGGCGAAAGGCGTCGGGGGAACCGATCCCGGCGAAGGCGCAGATTTTTTTCCCTTCCAGGAAATCCAGAGGCAGGCTCTCCCCGTCGGCAACACGCACCAGGCGGGACGGCCGGTGCAGAGCCCGGAGGACCGGCCGCTCATAACCGGGCAGGGTCGGCGGAATCTCACTTTCTCCAGCGGCCGGCTTGGGACCCGTCCTGATGACCCAGCGGGCCCGACGGAGCGCTGTCAGGGGTTCGCGCAGGGGACCTCCGGGCAGCAGGCGGCCGTTACCGAAAGGTTTCCGGGCATGGATGAGGAGGATGTCCGCATCGCGGTGAAGGCGTCGATGCTGAAAGCCATCGTCGAGAAGCAAAACGTCCGCTCCGAAACGGTCCACAGCCTCCCGTCCCGTCAGAAATCGTTCCGAACCGGTTAATACCGGTACTTCACGAAGCCGACGGGCCATCATGAACGGTTCATCGCCGCAGATGACCGGCTCGCAGAGCACGCGCTTTCCGTCGGAGACAACCTCGACGGGATCACGGGGACGACCGCCATAACCGCGGCTTAGAATTGCCGGACGTTTTCCCTGATCTCTCAGGAGTTCCGCCAGATGGATTACCAGGGGGGTTTTCCCCGTTCCGCCGACGGTCAGATTCCCTATGCTGACCACAGGGACGGGAAGGCGGCGTACACGGAGAAGTCTCCGGTCATAAAGAGCGTTCCGAAACCGGACCCCGAGACCATATCCACCCGAGGCGATGTCCAGAATCGCGCTCAGGGGGAACCCGAGAGTGGCCTTGTCCCCGTACCAGAGGGCTCGAACCCGGTCGTGCAGATTTCTTGTCGGTTCGGTCTGCATCGTTCGAAATTGTCAGCCCTCCCGGAACTGCATGTTATAGAGCCTCCGGTATTCGCCCTGCCGCTCCAGGAGCGTCTCGTGGTTTCCCTCTTCGATAATTGCCCCATTGACCAGCACGATGATGCGGTCGGCGTTGCGAATCGTCGATAGCCGGTGGGCGATGACCAGCGTTGTCCGGCCTTTCATCAGGTTTTCGAGGGCTTCCTGAACCTCGATTTCCGCCTCCGTGTCGAGGGAGGATGTCGCCTCGTCGAGGATCAGGATCGGCGCGTCCTTCAGGATCGCCCGGGCGATTGAGATCCGCTGGCGCTCCCCGCCCGAGAGTTTCATGCCCTGCTCGCCGATCAGGGTATCATACCCGTTGGGAAGCTTTGATATGAAGTCGTGGGCGTTGGCCGCCCGGGCTGCAGCAATTAAGTCCTCTTCCGAGGCCTTTTGATTTCCATAGGCAATGTTGTTGCGCACGGTGTCGTTGAAGAGGATCGTCTGCTGGGTGACGATGCCGATCTGCCCTCGCAGGGACTCGATGGTCGCCTCCCGGATGTCACGGCCGTCGATGAGGATGCTCCCCTCCGAGACGTCATAGAAACGGGGGATCAGGTTCACCAGGGTGGTTTTCCCTCCTCCGCTCATGCCTACCAGGGCGAGGGTTTCACCGGCCCGGATCGAGAGATTGATGTTCCGGAGAACCGTGTCCTCTTCATACCGGAACGTCACGTCCTGGATGTCGATTCCTTTCGTGATGTTGGGTAACTCAACAGCATCGGGGCGATTGCGAATCTCCGGCACGGCGTCGACAATGGCAAAGACTCGCTCGGCGGCGGAGATGCCCTGCTGGATCTGGTTGTTCGTGGCGGTGAGGCGCTTGATGGGCTCGTAAAGCATGATCAGCGCGGCCAGGAAGGAAAAGAAGGTCCCCGGCGTAGAGGTACCATGGATGACCTGCCAGCCCCCGTAGAAGATGATGACGGCGATGCCGATACCGCCCAGGAATTCCATCAGGGGGCTGGAGAGGGCGTTGACGGAGACGGCCTTCATGAACAGTTTCAGCAGGTTTTCGCTTTCTTTTGCGAACCGTTTGTTTTCATAGGCTTCCATGCAGAAGGCCTTCACGATCCGCGCTCCGGTGATGGTCTCCTGGAGGAGGCTCGTGAGGCTCCCCATGGTGATCTGGGCACCCGTCACGGCCTTGCGGATCTTCCGGCCGAATCGGGAAATGGGGTAGACCGTCAGGGGGAAGACGACCATGGCGATGATGGCCAGTTTCCAATCCCTCCAGAAGACTACGAAAACGAGGCAGAGGATCGTGAAGCTGTCCTTCATGAGGCTCGTGATGGCCTCCGATACCGCTCCCTGGATGTAGTTGACGTCAAAGGTGATCCGAGACATCAGGACGCCCGTGGGGTTCTTCGTGAAAAACGACAGGGATTGACGCTGGATCTGGTTGTAGAGGTGGTTCCGCAGGTCCGTGACGATCCGCTGGCCGATCCAGTTCATGATGATCGACTGGGCGTACGTACAAACGCCTTTCACCAGGTAGATCGCGATGATGGCCAGGGGGATCCATTGGAGCATGCTGGCGTTCCGCTCGACGAAGATATCGTCCAGGGCGGGCTTGACCAGGAAGGCCAGGACAGACGTCAGCCCTCCCACGATGAGCATGAAAAACATGGCCAGGAGCAATTTGGCCGTGTGGGGCTTGGCAAGGCGAACAAGACGCTTGAAGACGATCACGATCGGACTCCTTTTTCCAAGGCCATGGCACAGGCGATCCGGGCCGTGTTCCGGGCGGCGCCACCGGTTCCGAGCTTCCTCCGGACCTCGGCGAAGGCGTCCGTCATGGCCGTTCTCCGCTGGTTGTCCGTCAGGAGGGGCAGGATGGTCTCCGCGATGCGTTCGGGGCTTGCGTCGCCCTGGATCAGCTCGGGCACAACCGTCCGTCCGGCGATGATGTTGGGCAATCCGATATGGTCAATCCGGATAACCAGGCGGGCCAGCGGGTAAGTCAATGGGGAGACCTTGTATACAATCACCATGGGGATGCCCAGCAGGGCCGTCTCCAGGGTCGCGGTGCCCGATGCGACGATGGCTGCATCGGAGGCGGCGACGGCACTGTAGGTGTCCCGGCGGACAAGATGAATGGGAACGGTGCTTTGTTTCATGCGGTTCCGGAGGAGGTCTTCCGAGAGGGTGTCCGCCAGAGGCAGCAGGAACTGCAGATCCGGCAGGCGTTGCCTGAGGATGTCCGCCGCCCCGAGCATGGGCGCCAGCAGCCGGTCGACCTCGCCCTGCCGGCTTCCAGGCAGCAGGGCAACGGTTCCCCGGTCCGGGGCCAGGCCCAGCCGCTGCCGGATCTCCGGGACGGATCCATCTGCTTTGACGATATCCAGAAGTGGATGTCCGACGTATGTCACGTCGACCCCGGCTTTTTCATAGAGCGGTACCTCAAAGGGAAAGATCACGGCCATTTTGTTCACGGTTTCTTTTATCGTCCGGATTCTGCCGGCTCCCCAGGCCCAAATTTTCGGACTGATGTAGTACAGGACGGGGATTCCGGACTCTTTTGCCACCCGGGCGAAGCGGAGGTTGAATCCCGGGTAGTCGATGAGAATGACCAGGGCGGGGCGGTCCGTCGACAAGAACCTGCGCAGACGGGAGAACAGGGTCCTGATTCGGCCGAGTTTTCCAAGAACCTCTGTGAACCCAACCACTCCCAGTTCGGAGACGTCGGCAAGGAGATTCACCGCTGATGCCCGCATGTGTATCCCCCCCACACCGTAAAAAGCGAGGGTTGGGTCGACCTCCCTCATGGCCGATGCAATCTGGGCACCGTAGAGATCTCCCGAGGCCTCGCCCGTCAGGATCAGAATTTTCGGGGTATTTTCCATCGGCGCTGCCATTCCTTCGGTTTCAGCGGCTGCCGAGGGACGGACCGGAAGGGATTCGCCTCGTGAAGGGATCTGTCCTGCACCCTGCGTTCCCTTTCCCTGGAGGTCCGTCTCTCTTCCCAGAGGGAAACGACGCCCCTTCCCGCTCGGCCGTTTATCTGCAGATGCCCCGCTGGGAGTTTTCCAGGAAGGAAACAAACTGGCGAACCTCCGGAAGGTCCTCCACTTCCGCCCGGATCCGCGCGACGGCCTCGACGAGTCGGAGAGAGGATCGAAAAACCAGCTGGTAGGATTCCCGGAGGGCCTGCAGGGCTGCATCGGAAAAGCCCCGTCGCTTGAGGCCCACCGCGTTCAGCCCATAGGGACGCGCCCGGTTGCCCGAGACGGTGATGAACGGCGGCACATCCTGGGCCACGGCGGATGCCCCCCCGACGAAGGCATGGGCGCCGATGCGGATGAACTGGTGAACTCCCGTCAGTCCGCCGATGATGGCCCAGTCCTCCACGTGAATGTGCCCCGCCAGGTTCGCCGCATTGGCCATGATGACATGGTTGCCCAGCTTGCAGTTGTGGGCGATGTGGCAGTAGGCCATGATCAGGTTGCGGTCCCCCATGATTGTGACGCCGATGTCGGACACGGTGGAGCGGTTGATCGTGACGTACTCCCGGATCACGTTCTGGTTTCCGATGACGACCCGGGTGTCCTCTCCCTTGTATTTCAAGTCCTGGGGCAGGCCGCCGATGGAGGCGAACTGGAAGATCCGGTTGCCTTCTCCGATATCCGTGTGGCTCTCGATGACCACGTGGGGACCGATGACGGTGTTCCGGCCGATGGTGACGCTGGGTCCAACGATGCTGTAAGGACCGATCTCGACGTCCTCGGCAATCCGGGCATCGGGGGCGATCACGGCGGTGGGGTGGATATTCATGAATTCCGTCCTTCCAGTTTCTTTTCCAGTGCTTCCAGCTTTCTGGCTAATTCGAGGAGCTGCTGCCTCATGGCCGGGAGCTTCGGGATCGTCGCCGACAGCCTCAGCCATTCGCGGTGCGGCATATGGGGAGCCCCGGCCACGATGGTTGCGGCGGGGACGTCCTTGTGAATTCCAGCGCGGGCTGCGACCATGGCATGATCTCCCACCCGGATGTGGCCGACCAGGCCGGCCTGTCCCCCGATCATGACTCCCCGGCCCACGGTCGTGCTGCCGGAAATACCCGCCTGGGAGACGACAATGGCATTTTCTCCGATGACCACGTTATGGGCGATCTGGACCAGATTATCGATTTTGGCGCCTTTCCGGATCCAGGTGCGACCCAGGGTCCCCCGGTCGACGGCTGTGTTGGCGCCGATTTCGACATCGTCGTCGATCTGGACGATCCCGACCTGGGGGATCTTTACGTTCTCCCAGCCCGGCCGGGCGAATCCGAACCCGTCACTCCCCACGACAACACCCGCGTGGAGGATAACCCTCTTCCCGATGAGACAGTGGTCATACACTACCACGTTGGGGTGCAGCACCGATTTCTCGCCGATAACCGCCTCGGGGCCCACGTAGACTCCCGGGTGGAGGACGGCCCCGGCCGCGATTTCGGCGCTCCGGCACACCGTCGCTCCTGGATGGACGGTGGCCTCGGTGGAAACCCGGGCGTCCCGGTCGACGAATGCCCGCTCGTGAATGCCCGGCCGCTCCGGTTCCCGGGGATGAAAGAGGGCCAGCACCTGCCCGAAGGCGACATAGGGGTCCGCGACAACGATCAGGGTTCGGCTGGGTTCCTCGGTCCCCGGCGAAACGAGAATCGCCGTCGCCAGGGTGGTCTTGAGCCGGGATCGGTACTTGCGGTTGGCGACGAAGGTCAGGTCACCCACCCCGGCCTCGTCGATTCCTTGCACGCGCTCGATCAGGGCATTCGCATCCCCGTGAACGACTCCGCCCACATAGGCGGCGATCTCTTGAACAGTCTGTTTCAATCCGCTTCCCGATCTTTGCCGATCCCTTACTACTTCTTTTCTTTGTAGGTGCGGTTGAACTCTGCCACGACGCGCTTTGTCAGGTCTTTGTCGGCGCTGTAGTACGGGATCTGCAGAACATAGGGATCCAGGATCAGCGTATATTTTTCCTTGTCGGCGAGGGTCCGGACCACTTTGAGAACTTCCGGGAACAGCTTTTTGAAGATCTCCTGTTCCTTGATCCGCAACTCGTCCTCGAAGTCCTTTGCCGCGACCTGATAGTCCCGATATTTCTTTTGCAGGGCGTTTTCCTTCTCCCGCAGGGTTGATTCCGTCAGGACTGTCCGCTGCTTGTCCAGATCCTCCCGAAGCTTTCGAAGTTCCTTTTCTTTTCCATCGATGATGGCCTTGTCCTTGGCGATGAGCTTGCGCATCTCGTCACCCATCTGCTTGCCTGCATTGGTGGTCAGCATGGCCTCCTGGATGTTGACAAAACCGATCTTTTCCGCAGACCAGGCCGCCCCGGACGACAGAGCCAGCAGAAGCATTCCCGCAATCGCGCCAAACACCGCTTTCTTCATCCGCTATACCTCTCTTTCACCTTGTTTTTTCATTACATGAACATGCCGATGGCAAACTCCCATCGCGATGTGGATTCATTTGTCTTGGGATCGAGCACGTACCCCCATTCGAGGCGCAAGGGGCCGAGAGGCGAGTACCAGCGGACCCCCGCCCCCGTCGTGTGCCGGAAATCCGAACCGAAGGTGTACGTATCCCATGTGTTGCCCGTATCGTAGAAGACGACCCCCTTGATGCCGGCTTCCTTGACGAGGGGGAAGATGTACTCGAAGTTGAAACACAGGAACGTCGTCCCCCCGATGACGTACAGCCCTGTTGAGTCGGTCGGCCCCACGTCCTTGAGACCTCTCAGGGAGTTCAACCCGCCCAGGGTGAACCGTTCGAAGAGGGGAATCGTCTTGCCTTCGCTCGGGGCCAGGTATCCCGCCCGTCCCCGGACGCTGAAGACCGTTTCCAGGGGGAGGGGGAAAAACCATTGCGACAATAGCGTTGTCTTGACGTAACTCGTGTCGCCGCCCAGGAATTCGCTGGCATATCCGACGGTAATGCCGTTCTTGGATCCCTGGGTGGGGAAGAATTTGTCATTCGACGTATCACGGGTGAGGCCGACGGTGACAATCCCCGTCCGGTATGTCCCCGCGTAATCCCGGAGGTACTCGGGCGCAAAGATGGACATGTCTTTCAGTTCGTCGAGTGAAAACGTATAACCAATGGATCCGCTGATAAATTCCCAGATCGGATAACCCAACGAAAACCCAAAACCTGAAGAATTGACATTGTAATACTCGAATTCCTTCTCCGAATGCCAGGCGCTGAAACTGCTGTAGAGCGGAAGGTCGAACAGCCAGGGCTCGATAAACTGCAGTTCAAACCAGGTTCTTGTTGTTCCCAGGCTGGCCCTGAGTTTCAGGATCTGGCCGCGACCGAACAGATTCTGTTGGGAGATTTCACCCATGACAGAGGCCTTATCGTAAGCACTGTAGCCTGCCCCGACGCTGAACATCCCCGTGGCCTTCTCTTTCACGTGGATTCGGACATCCGTCAGGTTCTCAGCGGGGCCTTTTTCCGTCTGGAAGTTGATCTCCTCGAAGTACCTGGTCCGTTCCAGGGAGGTGTAGCTGTTCTTCAGGTTCGTGCTGTTATAGAGATCTCCCTCCGTGATGTACAGGAGCCTGCGCATGACCTTGTCCCGGGTCTTCGTGTTGCCCGTGAAGGTGATGCGGTTGAAATAGACAGGAATTCCCTTGAAAAGCTTATAGGTTACATCCACCGACAGGTCCTTCTCCCGGATATCCGTCCGGGGATTTACGTCCGCATATGCGAATCCCTCGTCGTTGGCGGCCTTGGTCAGGGCTTCGATGTCCTTGATGATGGCCGAGCGGTCGTAAAACTCCTTCTTTTTGATTTCCAGGCTATCCATCAGGCTTTGCCGGGAGGTTTCCAGGGTGTCGCCGGTGATCGTTACGGTTCCCACCCGGAACCGCTTCCCTTCGGTGATGGGAATCATGATGTAGATGCCTTTGGCATCGTGGGTGATGACCGGATCCGCCACCTGGGCTTGGATGAATCCGCTGTTCAGATAGAAGGCGCTGATCCTGCCGACGTCCTGCCGGAGTTCATCCTTCTTGAGAAGACCCGAATCGGTAAAGACGTGGAGGATATTCCATTCCGTCGTCTTCATCTGCTTCTTGAGCTCTTTTGCCGTGAATGTCTGGTTGCCCTCGAAGGAAATCCGCTCCACGAAGATCTTCTTGTTTTCCTGGACGGCCACTACGATGCGGGTGTCCTTTTCTCCCGCTTTCTCCACTTTGTACGTTATCTCGGCGTTGTAGTAGCCCTTGCCTTCATAGAGGGTCTTGAGCTTGGCGATATCGGCGGCCAGCTTTTCTGCGTTGAGGACCTGCCGCGTTTTTACGCTCATGCTCGCCAGGAGCTCATCCTTGTCGAGGACTTTGTTCCCGGTAAACTGGATCTGTGAAATGAGCGCTTTTTCCACCAGGAGGAACGTGATGACCACCCCCTCCGGGGTCGTCGATGCTTCGGCCTTCACGTCATCGAAATAGCCCATTTTGTAGATGGCCTTGATGTCTCCGGACAGGTCGGACTCGGAGTAGACATTGCCACGGGCGATCTTGATGACCTGGGCGATGGCGCTGCTTTCGATTTTCTGATTGCCCTTGAAGTCCACCCGGACGATCCGCTGAACCTCGCCGATCCGGAGCAGGAGGTCTCCCTTGAGGCGGGAGGCCATTGCCGGAATGCCTTCCAGGCCTCTACCCTGAACAAAGACCCCCGGGAGCGCCTGCCCCTTCCGCACGTCGATGATTTTCGCATCGACGCTGATGAGTTCACCGAACTCGGAAACGCTGCCGATGATGGCATACAGAGCCCCCGTCTCTTTTGCGACCGCCAGGGCCGTTTCCTCGTTCAGTGGTCTTCCGGCTACCTGTTTGAGAATCGTATCCCGGTCCACGGGGTGGATGGTTTTGGTCCTGCCCAAGTCGGCATAAAGGGCGCTGAAGATGGATTCCTGCAGGATGTCCTGCTGCGTGCCGCTGAAGACCTCGAAGGGAAGCAATGCGATTTTTTTGGGTTCCTGCGCGGCGAGAGGGTGCGGGTTATTGATGAGGAAGAAAGCGATGAATAATCCGAGAAAACATCGGACGATGTTAAATCGCGTTTTCGTCATGCTGGAGCACCTTTCCGTCCTTAAGGCCTAGGCTTCGGGACATCCGTTTTGCCAGGGACCGGTTATGGGTCACCACGACCAGGGTTATGTTTCTCTGACGATTCAGGTTCATCAGCAGGTCCTCGACCTTCCGTCCCGTTTCCGTGTCGAGGTTTCCGGTGGGTTCATCAGCCAGGATAACCTCCGGTTCCATAATGACCGCTCGGGCCACGGCCACCCGCTGCTGCTCGCCACCCGAAAGCTCTCCCGGCTTGTGCGCCATCCTATCACCAAGTCCCACATCCATCAAGATTGATTCGGCCCGCTTCCTGGCCTCCCGTTGGGAGAGACCGGAGATGAGGGCCGGCATCATCGTATTTTCGAGGCTCGTGAACTCCGGCAGCAGGTTATGGAACTGGAACACGAAGCCGATCTTCCGGTTGCGGAAGGATGCCAGCTCTTTTTCGTTCCAGGAGAAAACATCCGCTCCGTCGAACAGGACTTTGCCCGCCGTCGGATGGTCGAGAGTCCCCAGGATATGCATCAGGGTGCTCTTTCCCGCTCCGGAGACGCCCAGGATGGCCATCGACTCCCCGGTGGGGATGGTGAGATCCATTTCCTTGAGGACCTCGATCCGCTGCCCGTTTTTGATAAACGTCTTTTCCAGGTTTCGAACTTCAATCATGGAGATTTTTGATCGCTCTCAATCAGTGAGAAGCCTCCCGGATCATTTTCCGGGTTCGCCCCCTGTTTCAGTCGTAACGGAGGGCCTCTGCCGGGTCCATCCGGGATGCCCGCCATGAGGGATACAGGGTGGACAGGAACGAAATCAGCAGGGTCCCGACCACGATGATGCCCACATCCGTGTAATTGACCCGGGACGGAAGCTCGCTGAGGTAATAGACGTCTCCCGGCAGGATCTTGAACCCGAAAAAGCGTTCGATGAAGGAGGACACGGGCTCGATGTTCCAGGCCAGTAGAAGTCCCCCGGCGCACCCCAGGATCGTGCCGATGAAGCCGATGGTCACCCCTTGAAGGATAAAGATCTTCATGATGCTTCGCGAGGTTGCACCCATCGATTTCAGAATGGCGATATCCTTGCTCTTTTCCATGACGACCATGATGAGCGTCGTGATGATGTTGAAGGTTGCCACGAGGACGATCAGGCTCAGGATGATGAACATCACCTTTTTCTCCAGCCGGAGTGCCGCGAAGAGGTTCTTGTTCATCTCCATCCAGTTGCGGGCCCAATAGGGGAACCCCAGTTTTTTCTCGATATTCTTGGCGATGTCCGCTGCCCGGTAGAGGTCGTTCACCTTGATCTCGATGCCCGTGACGCGGTCGTCCATTCCCAGGAAGGCCTGGCAGTCCCGGAGCGAAAGATAGGCGAGGGAGGAGTCGTACTCGTAAAAGCCGGATTCGAAAATGCCCACCACGAGGAACCGTTTCATCCGCGGGACCATGCCCATGGGAGTCGATGTACCCATCGGAGAGATGAGGCTCACGGTTTCGTATAGATAGAGCCCCAATTGCTTGGCCAGTTCCTTGCCGACCAAGATCCCCGGCAGGTCCGCCCGGTCCTTTGGAATCGCCGCCGTGTTCCGGCGGTCCGGAAGAAGGGCCTCGGCGCTTCCCTCCTTCATCTTCCCGAGGCTGATGACACGAAAGGCATCTTCCGGGGAGAGCCCCCGAATAACCACGCCACTGAAGCCATCGCCGTTCTTCAGCATGCCCTGGCTGTAAATGAAGGGCGTCGAAGCCACAACGCCAGGGGTGGAATTGACGGCTTCCTGAACGGTTCGGTAATTCTGCATCGGTCCCGTGTACTGCATGACAACCGCGTGGGAATTGATGCCCAGGATCTTGTTGCGCAGATCCGTCTCGAAGCCGTTCATGACCGCCAGGACTACGATGAGGGCCGCCACCCCCAGGAAGATCCCGGTGATGGATATCAACGTAATGACTGAAACGAAGACCTGCTTGCGTTTGGCCCTGAGATAACGGAGGCTGATATACGATTCGTATGGCATGCCGATTGATCCGGGAGAAGGGGGCCTGACGGATCAGGCGTCTTTTTGGCGCATCTGGGGGTACAGGATCACGTCCCGGATGGAGGCCGAGTCTGTGAAGAGCATGACGAGCCGGTCGATCCCGATTCCCTCCCCCGCCGTCGGAGGCATGCCGTACTCCAGGACCCGGATATAGTCGTCATCCATTTCGTGGGCCTCTTCGTCGCCCGCCTCCCGCTCCCGAAGCTGCTGGAGGAAACGATCCCGCTGGTCGGCGGGATCGTTGAGCTCCGAGAAGGCGTTGGCGATCTCCTTCCCGCAGATGTACAGCTCGAACCGGTCTACGAGCGACGGTTCGTCGTTGTTCCGGCGGGACAGGGGGGAAACCTCTACAGGGTAATGCGTAACGAAGGTCGGTTGAATCAGGCTGGCCTCCACCTTTTCCTCGAAGACGGCCATGAGAATCTTGCCGGGGGGATCGCCCTCCTTGATCTCGACGCCGAGGGAGCGTGCGAAGGCGGCGGCCCGGGAGGGATCCTCCAGGGTCTCCCGATCGACGCCGCAGGTTTCCATGACAGCATCCCGAACGCGTACCCGGCGCCAGGGAGGGTTCATGTCGACCTCCAGTCCCTGATACGTGAAGCGGGATCCCCCGAAGAGTTCGACCGCGATGAAAACAAACAGTTCCTCCGTGAAGTCCATCAGGTCTTCGAATGTGGCGTAGGCCTGGTAGAACTCCATCATGGTGAACTCGGGATTGTGGAAAGTGGAGACGCCTTCGTTGCGGAAATTCCGGTTGATTTCGTAGACCCTCTCCAACCCCCCTGTGACCAGCCGCTTCAGGTAGAGCTCCGGGGCAATGCGGAGGAAAAGATCCATCCCCAGGGCATTATGGAAGGTCTTGAAGGGGCGGGCGACGGCTCCCCCCGCCCGGGGCTGCATCATGGGCGTTTCCACTTCCAGAAAGTCATGCTCGTCCATGAACCGGCGGATCAGGCGGATGATCCGGCTCCGCTTGAGGAAGACCTCCCGTGAGGAGGGGTTGGCAATCAGGTCCAGGTGGCGCTGCCGGTAGCGGGTCTCGACATCTGTCAGACCGTGCCATTTTTCCGGCAGGGGCCGCACCGACTTGGCGAGGAGTCGCAACTCTTTTGCCTCGATGGTCAACTCGCCGGTTCGGCTCTTCATGATCCTCCCGGACAGGAAAACGATGTCGCCGACGTCGAGCGACTTGAAGAGTTCAAATGCCTCCGGGTCGACGCCGTCACGGCGGATGAATCCCTGGATCCGGCCGGTACGGTCCTGCAGGGAGACGAAGGCCCCCTTGCCAAAGTCCCGGATGGCCATGATCCGGCCGCCCAGGCTGAATGTTCCCTCGATTCCCGTGAAGGCGTCCTTGTCCAGCGAACCGAATCGCTCGTTCAGCGATGCAGCGGTATCCCCGACACGGATCCCGTTGGGGTACGGATCAATGCCTCGGGCTGCCAGTTCGGCCACCTTCTCTCTTCGTATCTTCAGAAGTTCGCTTTCTTCCATTAGTTCCCGTGATCAGTTGACGTATGGAGGGGTGTTGGACTATATGGATTTTTCCGATTCGTCAAGCAAATTCGCCCGCCAGGGAATCCCCTTCCAGGTCTCCGGCGGCTGGGGGGAAATCTTTGGAAACTCTATCTTTCCGGGAGGATATCCATCCCTCCGACTGGTCAGACTGGCGCTGGCAACTGGGCCGGTCTGCTCTCCGCCGGGACCGGCTGGCCCGGATTCTGGGGGAGGAGGCGGTGGCGGGACCGGTCTGGGAAGACCTGCTGCGCCAATACCCCTGCCGGATCACACCTTATTATATGTCGCTCCTGCGGCCGGGTGACGCCGGGGATCCCCTGGCCCGGCAGGTCATTCCGGATCCGCGGGAACTGGAGGGCCGGTCCGGGGAAGATCCCGATCCCCTGGACGAGGAGAAACACATGCCCGTAGCGGGACTCATCCGCCGCTACGGAAACCGCTGCCTGCTCCTGGCCGCGGACCGGTGCGCCCTTCACTGCCGTCACTGCAACCGAAAGCGGCTCTGGCGCCGCCCCGCCTCCGGGAGCCGGCGGCCCCGCCTGCGTCGCGCCCTGGAGTGGATAGCCCGCACCCCGGCCATCCGGGAGGTCATCCTCTCGGGAGGAGATCCCCTGACCAGGGACGACGGAGAGCTGGACTGGCTCCTGGGCTCGCTGCGGGCGATCCCTCATGTGGAGGTCCTGCGTCTGGGCAGTCGCGTCCCAGTCGTCCTGCCCATGCGGATCACGGAGGACCTCTGCCGGATCCTCCAGCAGCATCGTCCCCTCTGGCTCAACACACAGTTCAATCACCCGCTTGAAATAACTGAAGAATCAGCAGCTGCCTGCGACCGGATCCTCACCCGGGGCATTCCCGTCTCCAGCCAGTCGGTTCTTCTCAAGGGGGTCAACGACCGCTATGAGGTCCTCCGGGATCTTTTCCAGGGTCTCCAGAGCATCGCCGTCCGTCCCTACTATCTCTTCCAGTGCGACGCCGTGACGGGAACGGGCCATTTCCGGACCTCTCCCGCAGCCGGCCTGGAGATCATGGAGCGCCTCTGGAAGAACTTGTCGGGCCTCTGTCTGCCCCGGTACGTGCAGGATCTTCCCGGGGAGGGGGGGAAGATCCTGCTCCATCGGGCGCCGGTCGGGATGTCCCCGGATCCGTGATGCCCCAAGGGGTTGTTTTCTTTTGACAAGGGTTATCAAATGCATTATGAATCCCAATCCCGAGAGGTGAATAACCCCTTGGATTTCCTCAAGGAGAGACAACGATGTATACGGCCAGCGACCTGCGGAAAGGGCTCCGGATCAAGATCGACGGCGATCCCTACGTCATCACCGAGTTCAATTTTGTGAAGCCCGGAAAAGGACAGGCCCTCTACCGGTGCAAGCTCAAGAACATGATCAATGGAAATCAGTTCGAGCGGACCTTTCGGTCGGTGGACATGTTCGAACAGGCGGACCTCCAGGTGAAGACCATGCAGTACCTCTATATGGAAGAGGAAAAATACTGCTTCATGGATACGACCACCTTCGACCAGGTTTTCATTACGGAGGACCAGGTGGGGGAGGCGAAGAATTTCCTCCTGGAAAACATGGAAGCGGAGGTTCTCTTCTTCGAGGACCGCCCCCTGGGGGTGACCATGCCCAACTCGGTGGACCTGGTCGTAACGAAAGCGGATCCCTGGCTCAAGGGCGATACGGTTTCGGGCAATACAAAGCCGGTCACCGTTGAGACGGGCTACGTAGTCCTGGTTCCTTCCTTCATCGAGGCGGGGGAGAAGATCCGCATCGATACACGCTCCGGGGAGTACCTCACCCGGGTCAAAGACTGAATTCCCGTGGAGCAGGAAGAATCCTGGTTCCTGTCCAGGCGGCGGAAGGCCCTTGACATTCGGGCAAGGATGATCGGGGCTCTCCGCCGTTTCTTTCTGGACCGGGATTACCTGGAAGTGGAAACGCCCGCCCGGATCCCGGCCCCTGCCCCCGAAGCCCACATCGAGCCCGTCCCAAGCGGGGACTGGTTTCTTCATCCCTCTCCCGAACTCTGCATGAAGCGGCTCCTGGCCGCGGGATATCCCCGGATCTTTCAGATCTGCCGGTGCTTTCGCCAGGGAGAGCGGGGGGACCGCCATCTTCCCGAGTTCACCATGCTGGAGTGGTATCGGCGGGACATCGATTCCCGGGAGTTGATGGATGAGTGCGAGGCCCTGATCCTGTCCGTGGCGAAAGACCTCGGGATCGGTGAAACGCTTTCCTACGCGGGGAAATCCATCCGCCTAGCACGCCCCTGCCCGAGGCTTTCGGTCCGGGATGCCTTTGCCGCCCATGCTTCTCTCTCTCTCGACGCGGCCATCCGGGAGGACCGCTTCGAGGAGATCCTGGCCTTCGAAGTGGAGCCTTTCCTGGGCCGGGAAGCCCCCCTGTTTCTCCATTCCTATCCGATCGCCTACGGTTCCCTGGCCCGGGCGGAACGGAACGACCCGTCCGTGGCGGAGCGTTTCGAACTCTACATGGCGGGGATGGAACTGGCTAACGGTTTTGCCGAGTTGACCGATCCGGTGGAGCAGCGGCGCCGTTTTGACGAAGTCCGGGCGGAAGCGGAGCGCCGGGGCAGGGCTGCCCCTCCCCAGCCGGAGCGGTTCCTCAGGGCATTGGAAAGGATGCCCGAAGCGTCGGGGATTGCTCTGGGCGTCGATCGGCTGGCCATGATCCTCTGCGATGCCGCAACCATCGATGAGGTCGTGGCGTTTCCGCCGGAAATCCTGTGAACCCCGTTAATTACCGGGGCCTCCGCCCTTGACAAGGGGGCGAAATTCCATTACGGTCCATCCAGTTTCAAATACCCTTTCAGGAGTATCCAATGCCCCCTGTCGCCGCCGCCGCGGGAAGCTCTTTTCACGGCAGCCTTCTCGGGATGATCTTGGGCGCGGGACTGATGGTCAAGTTTGTCCTCGTCCTCCTGCTCGTGTTCTCCGTTGTTTCGTGGGCCATCATTTTCATGAAGTATCGTCAGTTCAGGAAAGTGAAAAAGGATAACGAGGCTTTCCTGGAGGCCTACAGCCGTAGCAGCCGCCTCTCGGAAGTTTATCCGCAGGCGAAGAGGCACCCCGATTCCACCTTGGCTGCCGTGTTCCTTTCGGGATACGAGGAACTGAGCCGGGTCGGCCGGACAAGTTCCGATTCGCCGGGTTCCGAGACGTCATCCATATCGATTGAGCGGCAGGGCGTGGATCATGTGGAGCGCGCCCTGAGTCAGGCCCTGGGTATGGAAAGCGCGAAGCTGGAAGGCGCCATCGGATTCCTGGCCACGACCGGAAGCGCCAGTCCCTTCATCGGCCTGTTCGGTACCGTCTGGGGGATCATGGACACCTTCAAGGGGATCGGCGCCCGGGGATCGGCGACGCTGGCTGTCGTCGCGCCTGGCATCTCGGAGGCCCTCATCGCCACGGCGGCCGGATTGGCGGCAGCCATCCCGGCGGTTATATTCTATAATTATTACTTGAACCGAGTTCGCGGCATGACCCAGGACATGGAACACTTCGCCTCCGAGTTCCTGAACCTGGTTGATCGTCATTCGGGGAGATCCTGATTTCGTGATGAACCGTTTCCGGAGGACCGCCTCCGACCATAAGCCCATGGCGGAGATCAATGTGACGCCGCTGGTGGACGTGATCCTGGTGCTCCTCATCATTTTTATGGTGACGGCCCCGATGCTTCAGATGGGCATTGACGTCAACCTTCCCCAGGTCAAGTCGAAAAGCGTCGACGTGACGGAGGAAAAGCTTGTCCTGACGATCCGGAGCAACCAGGAAATCGTTCTCAATCGAACACGCGTGACCCTTGCGGAATTGAGTGACAAGCTCGAGGCCATCTTTGCCAACCGGATCGACCGGGATGTCTACCTGCGGGCGGACAAGACCGTGCCCTATGGATTCGTAGTGCAGGTCATGGCAGCAGTGAGGAAGGGTGGTGTCGACAAACTCGGCATGATCACCGAGCCCCCGGAGGAGGAGCGATGACATCCACCGGGCTCTTCCAGCCACATGGGGGGAGCAGCCTGAACCGCATGATCCTCCTGTCCGGATTCCTGCACGTCGTCATCCTTGTCCTGCTCGTCGCCCTCGGTCCCATGTCTTCACCCACCCGGCTCACGTTCGGTCCGGTCCACTCCGTTTCCCTCGTCAGCATGGCGGATATCACGCCCAAGTCCCCCGGGCCGGATCTCACCCGGGAGGTCCTGGGCACCGTTCCGCCGGCTCCGCCGAAGGCCCTCAAAAAGGATCCGGTCGTCCTTCCGAAGAAAAAGGTCGAACCGGCCAGGCAACAAGCGACCCTGGACCGCAGGATCGAGGAACTCCGCCGGAAAGTGGAGCAATCGGAACGGGCGGCCGCGTCCCGGCCGGCCATGTCGGCCCGGTTATCTTCCTCCAGCCAGATGTCCGAGGCCGACCTGAACAACCGCATGGGTGTTTACTATGTCGTTCTCTGGAACCGGATCCGCAACCAGTGGGCTCTCCCTGCTGACCTGACGAAGGGGCAGACTTTGGAGGCGGTCGTTCGGGTCCACATTCTCCGCGGCGGGGAGATCGCCGAACTGGATTTTGAAAAGCGATCCGGAAACCGGTATTTCGACGATTCAGCCCTGAAGGCGGTGCAAAAGGCGGCCCCGTTTCCCCCCCTTCCGGAATGGATTCCCGACCGGGTGGTCGAGATCGGCATCCGGTTCCATTCATCCCAGTTGAAAAGGTGAGCCATGACCGAACCGGTTCGAACCCAGACCAGAAAAAGCCGTGTTTCTGCATTCCTGCTCTTCCTCCTGCTTCTCCTTCCCGGTCAGGTTCTGGCCAAGGTCTACCTGGACATCGATTCCCCCGCTTTCCACAAGTATCCCATCGCCGTGGCCGATTTCCAGGCCCGGACGGGCGGTTCCGGAACGGATGGCCTGTCGCAGGGGTTGGCAGACCGATTGGGACGCTATCTGGATGTGACGGGATTCTTCAATGTCATCTCCCGGAAGGCCTTCCTGGAGGATCCCCGGAAGGCAGGCCTTCTCCCGGGGACATTCCGGTTTGACGACTGGTCCGCCATCGGTTCCGAGTTCCTGGTCAAGGGTTCCTACGCGGTCAAAGGAACGGACCTCGACATCGAGGTCCGCCTCTTCGACGTCGTCAAGGGGCAGGTCCTCGTCGCCAAGGGCTACATGGGGCGCAAGGACAAACCGGAGGCACTTCTCAGGCTTGTCGCTTCGGACATCCTCGTGGCCCTCACGGGGGAGGGGGGCGTGTTCGATACGAGAATTGCCTTCGTCCTGAAATCGAAGGGCAAGGCGGACCTCTACTCGGTCCTTTTCGACGGGACCGAGCGGCAGCGGCTGACGAGCCACCAGAGTATCATCCATGCTCCACGCTGGTCCCCCGACGGCAGCAAACTGGCCTTCACGTCTTACAAGGACGGCAATCCGGACCTGTATATCCACGATCTGGCGACCCGAAGAACCAGGAAGATAATGGATTACAGAGGAATCAACCTGGCCGGATCCTGGTCCCCCGACGGTCGTCGGCTCCTCGTCACCCTGAGCAAGGACGGCAACGAAGAGATTTACATCCTGGACACATCTTCCTACCAGGTCCGCCGGATCACCTTCAGTTCCTCCATCGACATCTCCCCCGCCTGGTCCCCCGACGGCGGCCGGATCGCTTTTGTCTCCAACCGGGCCGGTTCTCCCCAGATCTACCTGATGAACGCCGATGGGAGCAATGTCCGGCGGCTCACCTTTGAGGGGAGGTACAATACGTCCCCATCCTGGTCCCCCAAGGGAAAGCGCCTTGCCTTCGAGGGCATGGCCGGTGGCCGGTTCCAGATTTTTACCATCGACGAAGACGGATCCAATCTCCTGCAGCTTACGTTCGACCGGGACGACAACGAGTCTCCCACCTGGTCTCCCGACGGCCGCTACATCGTCTTCAGCTCCCGCCGGGGAGGGGGAAGAATCCAGGTGATGAACGTCAACGGAACGAACGTCCGGACACTCCAGGATGGAGGTGGGGCCGCGCCGTCCTGGTCTCCGCGGATGAAATGACAGGACATGAACTGAATCATGCCGCCTGAAACCGTCTTCTGGATCCTCCTGATCGCCTTTTTCGCCGGGCTGGTTCAAGGATTCACCGGCTTCGGCTCGGTCCTCCTGTCGCTGCCACTGATCATGCTCTGGCTGGACGTTCGGACTGCGGTCCCGGTGACCAGTCTTTTCGGTGCGCTCCTGACAGTCGGACTCACCATTCCCCTGCGACGCTACCTGGACTGGCGGAAAGTCCTTCCTCTCCTCCTCGGCAGCCTTCCAGGCATTCCCCTCGGCGTCATGCTTCTTGTCCACCTGCATGCCCTCTGGATCCAGCGGTTTGTCGGGCTTGTCCTTCTGCTTTACAGCCTCTGGGGATTTTTCCTGGCTTCGCCGAGCAACCGGGAGCTGCGGGGGGCATGGCCCTACGGATTCGGCTTTCTGGGGGGATTGTTCGGCGGGGCCATCAGTGCCTCGGGACCGCCCGTCATCGTTTACGTCACACTCCAACCCTGGAACAAGGACGTCCTCAAGGCAACCCTGCAGGGCTTTTTCCTGTTTTCGGGGATTGTCGTCATCCTGTTCCAGGCAAGGGAAGGGCTCATGACGGAGCCGGTGCTCAAGCTCTTTTTGTACTCCGTCATCCCCATCCTGACGGGAACCTGGCTGGGACACGTCCTTTACGGCAGACTCGGCGAGCGCTCGTACCGCAATGTAGTATTCGCCATGCTGGGCCTGCTGGGGATCTTCACCCTGTTCCGGTCGCTGTAGCCAGTAGCCGGCGGGGTGTTCCGGCATCGCCGGCCATGCCTCCCATTCAGCGCGTCAGTTCCCACGCCTCCCGGATGAGAGATTCGTTTGCCAGGAGCAGGTCCAGGTAATCCAGCTCCAGCCGAACCATCTCCATGTCCCGTCCCCGGAGCCACTCGGACAGCCATAACAGACGAACCGCCAGAACCAGTTCGAACAGGACGGACCGGCTGGCCGGCGACAGGAGCCCCTCCCGGCGGAGTCCGGCTATAAAAGACGAGATGAAGGGGCCCGTCAGGGCCCGGGGATCCTCCATGCCGATGCATCCCATGAGGAGGGCCGCATCGTAGGCCTCCGTCTTGAGGCCGCAGAACTCCCAGTCGATGACGGAGCGTACGGCTTCCTGCGACCAGATCACGTTGAGGGGATGAAAGTCGCCGTGGCAGAAGGCGGACGGCAGGTTTGCGAGAACGGGGAAAAGGTGCTCATCCAGACGCTGGAGTGCTGGATGGAGGGCCGGCAGGAGGGCGGGATCGTGGCGGCGGATCCGCCCCAGGAGATCCTCGATGAAGATCTCCAGGGAAAAATGTGGGCCCAACACTTCCGGCGATAGGGAATGCGACGACTGCCGGAGGGTAACAAGAAACGTTCCCATGGCCTCTCCCCGCCAGGCGTCGAAGGCATAGTCGGGACGCACCGGGGAAACCCCGTCCACGAAAGGACGGAGCATCCGGCAGTGCCCGTTCGTGCAGGCTGCCCACGAACCGTTGCGCACCCGGAGAAAGGGATGGACCAGCCCCAGTGCAGCACGATGGAGTTGGTGCAGGATCTCCGCCTGGCGCTCTTTCTGTGGGAACGTCGCAGGAGCGATCTCCTCGAGGACCCAGAGGCTGTCGTCCTCGGCTTCAAGAACCAGGCGCGACAGGGTGCGCTCGGGGCTGCCCGCGACAGAGAGATCGGGACAGCTCCGCCTCGGACGGATTCCCCAGAGGGAGGCGATCAGGTCATGGTCGGTTGGGTGGGTCGTCACGACGGTCTGTTGGTGGCCCCTTCATTTTCTTCATGATGATCAGGATGGAGGCCAGAGCCGACTGGGTCATCCCGGGAATCCGTCCCGCCTGGGCGATGGTCGCCGGAGAGATGGCCTTCAGCTTTGCCCGGAGCTCATTGGACAGGCCCGGGACATGGTCGTAGTCCATCGACGGCGGGATGGTCTTCTCCTCCTGGGCCTTCATCTTCTCCACGGCCTCGCGCTGGCGCCGGATGTACCCCTCGTACTTCGCTTCGATCTCGATCTGCTTCTTCACCATTTGGTCCGGGATCGCTTCCCAGCCGTCGAAGACGGCCAGGTCGTCATAGTCGATTTCCTCCCGTTTGAGGAGATCGAAGAGGGAGACCGGATTCCTCAGGGGAGGCGACCCGAGGGTTTGCAGCTTGCGGGCGCTGTCCTCCACGGGGTAGATCCGGGCCGACGACAGCCGCTTCATCCCGGATTCGATCTGCCGGACCTTTTCCCTGAGGCCGCGATAGACGTCCGGGGGCACCAGGCCGAGTTCGTGTCCTTTTCCCATCAGGCGGATGGCGGCGTTGTCCTCCCGCAGGAGCAGCCTGTATTCCGCCCGGGAGGTGAACATTCGGTATGGTTCGTCCACGCCCCGTGTGACCAGGTCGTCCATCAGCACTCCCATGTATGCCTCGGATCTCCGGAGTACGAATGGCTCCCGCCCCTGGACGGCGCAGGCGGCGTTGATTCCGGCCCACAGGCCTTGGGCGGCGGCCTCCTCGTAGCCTGACGTTCCGTTGATCTGGCCGGCCAGGTAGAGCCCCCGGAGCCTTTTCGTCTCCAGTGTCGGCTGGAGTTGAGTGGGCTGGATGAAGTCATATTCGATGGCGTAGGCGTAGCGCATGATCTCCGCTGCCTCGAGCCCGGGTACGCTGCGGACGATCTGCTCCTGGAGGTGGGGCGGCATCGAGTTGCCAAGCCCCTTTGCATACACCTCTTCCGTGTCGAGTCCCTCGAACTCCAGGACGACGGGATGGCTCTCCCGATTGGAAAAGCGGACGATCTTGTCTTCAAGGGAGGGACAGTAACGGGCCCCGATCCCCCGGATCGTTCCCGAATAAAGGGGCGACAGGCTGATGTTGTTCCCGATGATCCGGCGCGTTTCCTCCGTTGTGGCTGTGAAGTAGGAGGGAAGACGCTCTTCCCGCAGCTTTTCCGTCGTGTAGGAAAAGGCCTCCGGTTCCGGGTCACTGTCCTGCCGGGTGAGCCGGGAGAAGTCAATGGAGGATGCCCGGAGCCGGGGGGGTGTTCCCGTTTTCATCCGGCCCGTTTCGAAGCCATGGGATTTCACGCATTCCGCGAGTTCCAGGGAGGCGATCTCCCCGGCCCGCCCGGCTGGAAAGCGGGCGGCGCCGATGTGGATGAGGCCGTTCAGAAAGGTGCCCGTGGCGACGACAACGGCGCGGCTGCCGTATGTCACGCCGGCCTGGTCCACGACGCCGGTCACGCGGTTCCCTTCCACCCGCAGGGCGGTTACCAGCGACTGGCGGAGATGAACCCGTTTCTCACGCTCCACCACCGTCTTCATGGCCAGGCGGTAGAGCTGCTTGTCGCATTGAAACCGGGAGGAACGGACGGCCGGTCCCTTGGAGGCATTCAGGAGCCGGAAATGCACCGCCGTGCGGTCGGCGATGTGTCCCATTTCGCCGCCGAGAGCATCGATTTCCTTGACCAGTTGGCCCTTCGCCAGCCCGCCGATGGCTGGATTACAGGGCATCAGGGCCACCGAGTCCAGATTGATGTTGAACAGCAGGGTGTCGCAACCCATCCGGGCCGCCGCCAGAGCGGCCTCACAGCCTGCATGTCCGCTGCCGATCACGATGATGTCATAGTCCCGCACGGGTTCTCTCCATCTACCGGGACCGCTCTTTGCTGCCAGGCGGCAGTTCTCCCGGAAGAGGGCCATCCTAGCGAATTGGAAGAGATGCTGTCAACGGCTTCCCGGTGATTTCCTCGATTCCCGGGAATCGGTTACCAGCGTGTTCAACGTTTCGTTTCATCGGGGATGTCTGTTGAACGGTTCGTTCAACCGTTGCGTGCTTGACGTGGGGTTTGACATTCTGTCGGGAAAAATTTTCCGTATGTTATTCCATACGGTTAGCAGGTCATGGTTCAGGTCTGTGGGGATGTGGTACAGCCGTTGCTTGCAACACGGCGGATCGAAAAACCTCTTCCCCCTGGCGAAAGATTCATGTTAAGGGCAGAGGTACAAAATTACTCACCAAAGGAAGAAAGGAGAAACCAAGATGTTCGGGAAATTCGGGAAGAAACTGTTAACACTCTTCGCAACGGTGGCAGCTCTTGTTGTGTCATCTCCGGCGGTATGGGCCGCTGAAGCGATTCCATCGGGCGATAACTACACGAAGGTCCTCTTTGCCGCCGCGGCCATGCTGGCGGCGGGTATCGGCGTCGGCCTCGGTGCCATCGGCGCCGGTGCAGGTATTGGAAATGCGGCGAACGGCGCCTGTATGGCCGTCGGCCGGAACCCCGGTGTCCAGGGCAAGATCATGACCACCATGCTGGTCGGTATGGCCATGGCCGAGTCCTGCGTTATTTATGCTCTGGTTATCGGACTGGTGATCCTGTACGCGAACCCCTTTGCAGCGCTCATCATGAAGTAGAGCTGCTTCTGCAAAAAATTCATTTTTCAGGAGAAGATGATGCCAGAAAAGAACAATGACAAGCAGTTCTTCTCTGTCGGTAAGATCTTCTTCCTGCTGGTCGTGATCCCTCTGTCCCTCATGGCAATTCTCATCGCCAACGGGATCTTCAAGGTGGGGGACATGGCGAGGCAAGGAGCCATGACGGTCCTTGACCAGAAGGCGCAGGAGGAGATCAAGACGCGTGCTATCAGCGTTGCAGAGGAGGTTGCCAGTTTTCTGAAGGAACGGGAGAAGGATGTTCTGGTTGCGACGATCATCCCGCCGACGGAAGGAGCCTATAAGGACTTCATGGCGAAGAACATGGGAGCCCTCTGGGTGAAGAAGGACGGACAGATCGTCCGGGTCTTGGAACCTCTGTATACGGAGATGGCGTTCATCGATAATTCGGGTAACGAGACGATCCGGATTTCCGCAGGCAAGGTAGTGCCGAAGGCAAACCTCAAGAATGTGGCAAACCCCGCCGGCACGACTTATAAATCCGAAGACTATTTCGCTAAGGCAAAGGCCTTGGCCCGCGGCGAGGTTTACGTATCGCAGCCTACCGGTTTGTATGTGAACAAACAGGATTTCGCCAAGGGCAAGCGGTTTGAAGGAGTCATCCGCTTCACGACGCCCGTTTTCGACAAGTCGGGTGTGAGCGGTGTGGTGGAACTGGCGCTGGATGTGCGTCACCTGATGAGGTTCACGGACAACGTCATTCCCACGCAGTCGGGATATGTCCTCGAGGCTGATGCCGCGACGGGCAATTATGCCTTTATGGCGAATAACCGGGGATTCATCATTTCGCACCCCAACGATTTCCACATCGCCGGCCAGAACGCGGACGGAACACCGGTCGCGCCGCTGACGGCGGAGAACCAGGCCGCTGCGACGAAGAGAGGCGAGGAAGTCCTGGATCTGAACCAGCTCGCCTTCATGGACCCCAATCTCCCTGCCATCGCCAAGGATGCGGCAGCGGGGAATGCGGGCATGAAGCAGTACAAGTTTGCCGGCCGTGAAAAGTTCGTAGCCTATGCGCCGATCAAATACTATGCCTCGTCCTATCCCAAGCCCGCCGGGTTCGGGTGGGTCGGCATGGGTGTCGATGTCGGGAAGTACAATGAGTTTGCGTCAGTGGCGGCCAAGAAAATCCAGTCGGAGACGAAGGCCTGGACGACGACCATCGTCATCATCATCATCGTTTCCGTCATTCTCCTTTTCCTCATCATGGCCCTGCTGACCAGGGGAATTTCCCGGTCCATTGCCTCGGAGGTTCCTGCGGGTTCGGAGTCGATCGTATTCGACGATGACGAAGATTGATCCGAAGAGTATAATGAAAAAGAGAAGGCCGGCAATGAGCCGGCCTTTTTTTTGGTGGTGCGCCGTCATTCCTGGAAATCTAAGTGATGCCGGGGTGGGGTTCAAGAGACATGATGACCCGCGAAAGGTATCTTATGGATTTGAGTGTAGCTGGAGTTCCCGTCGTCTTCATTCGTCACTTCCGAAGAGGCGGTCTCTATTTCAGACGGATTCGGGATCGATTCCCGTGCGTTGTATAGGTGATTCCCCAATATCTCTGCTCATCTTTCTGTTTGACTCAATCCACCAAAATTGATACGGGAAATGCGCAATCCGCAGGAACGCAAACAGTGACCTATCCGGCCCGGCCATTCTTCAGAAGAATTCCCTGCACAACGCTTGTCGGTGCAAAGGGGTGCCCTTATATCGCCCTTCACCGCCGAGGTCTCACAATACCAAGAGGAGGTTTTGCATGAAAGAGAACAAACTGGTCATGTGGTTCGACGAACTGGAACTGGACGATATTCCTCAGGTAGGCGGGAAAAACGCCTCCCTCGGCGAGATGCGCCGGGAACTCATCTCCAAGGGCGTCAGCATCCCCGATGGGTACGCCATCACGGCTTATGCTTACCGGTATCTCCTGCAGTCGGCCGGAATCACGCAGAAAATGGGCGAAATCCTGGGAGACCTGGATACCCATGACATGCAGAACCTCGCTGACAGGGGAAAGAAGCTCCGCAGCCTGATCTACTCGGCCGAACTGCCGGCAGACCTGAAGGACGCCATCCTCCAGGCCTATAAAAAGCTTTGCCAGGAATATGGAGAGGACACCGACGTGGCCGTCCGGAGTTCCGCCACGGCGGAGGATCTTCCGGATGCCAGTTTTGCCGGACAACAGGAGACGTACCTGAACGTCCGCGGCGAGACCCAGCTGCTCGACGCCTGCAAGCGATGCTTTGCTTCCCTCTTCACCGACCGGGCCATCAGCTACCGTGTCGACAAAGGATTCGATCACCTGTCTATCGCCCTCTCCATCGGGGTACAGAAAATGGTCCGCTCCGATCTGGCGGCCTCGGGGGTCATCTTTTCCATCGATACCGAGTCGGGCTTCCGGAACGCCATCCTTATCACCGGCGCCTACGGGCTCGGCGAGACCGTCGTCCAGGGGACCGTCAATCCCGACGAGTTCTTCGTTTTCAAGCCCACCCTGAAACTGGGAGCCCGTCCCATCCTCCAGAAGAAACTGGGCGCCAAGGAAATCAAAATGATTTACGCCACGGGCAAGGGCGATGAAGGAACCAAGACGGTGTCCGTCCCCGTGGACGACCGGCGGCGCTTCTGCCTCAACGACGACGAGATCCTGACTCTGGCCCGCTGGACTGCAATCATCGAGGATCACTATTCCCAGAAGGCGGGTTTCTTCAAGCCCATGGACATTGAATGGGGAAAGGACGGAATTTCGGGAGGGCTGTTCATTCTCCAGGCCCGACCGGAGACGGTCCAGTCCCAGAAAGACGATGCAGTCCTCGAGACATTCATTCTGAAGGAGACGAAGACACCCCTGGTAACGGGAACAGCCGTGGGGTCCAAGATCGGCGCCGGCCCCGTGCATATCATTGAAAACGTAAGCGACATCAAGACGTTCAAGAAGGGCGAGGTCCTGGTCACAGACATGACAGACCCGGACTGGGAGCCCATCATGAAGATCGCTGCTGCCATTGTCACAAACAAGGGTGGCCGGACATGCCATGCCGCCATCGTCAGCCGGGAACTCGGCGTCCCCTGTATCGTCGGCAGCGGTACCGGTACGGCGGCCCTCCATGGAGTAAAGGAGGCCACGGTCTCCTGCGCCGAGGGCGAAGTGGGCAAGGTCTATGAAGGCCTGCTGCAGTTCGACGTCCAGAGGGTCAACATTCAGAACATGCAGCGTCCCAAGACCCAGATCATGATGAACGTGGGCAACCCCGACGACGCCTTCAGCCTCGCCGCCATCCCCAATGACGGAATCGGGCTGGCCCGGCTCGAGTTCATCATCAACCAGTTCATCCGCATCCATCCCATGGCGCTCATCAAGTTCGACAGCGTTACGGACCCTGACATCCGCAAGGAGATTACAGGCCTGACCCATGGCTATCCGAACATGCCGGACTTCTTTGTCGACAAGCTCGCCCAAGGCGTGGCCAAGATCGGCGCAGCCTTCTGGCCCAACGACGTCATCGTCCGGATGAGTGATTTCAAGAGCAACGAATACGCAAACCTGATCGGCGGATCCTTCTTCGAGAACGAGGAAGAGAACCCCATGATTGGCTTCCGGGGGGCGTCCCGCTATTACGACGAGCGCTATCGCGAGGCCTTTGCCCTGGAATGCGAAGCCATGAAGAAGGTCCGCAACGACATGGGGATCACGAACGTCAAGCTCATGATCCCGTTCTGCCGCACCGTGGAGGAGGGAAAACGGGTCATCCAGGTGATGGCGGACAAAGGACTGGTCCAGGGAGAAAACGGACTGGAACTCTATATGATGGTGGAGATACCCAGCAATGTCATCCTCATCGAGGAATTCGGCAAGATCTTTGACGGCTTTTCCATCGGCTCCAATGACCTGACCCAGTTAACCCTTGGGCTGGACCGCGATTCGGCCTTGGTCAGCCACATCTTCGACGAGCGGAACCAGGCGGTCATGGACCTGGTGAGGATCGCCATTACCAAGTCCCGGAAGATGGGCAAAAAAATCGGCATTTGCGGACAGGCCCCGAGCGACTACCCGGAATTTGCCAAGTTCCTCGTCGAATGCGGGATTTCCAGTATTTCCCTCAACTCCGACACCGTCATCAAGACAACCCTGGAAATCCTGGAGACGGAGAAGGCGTTGGGCATCACAAAGTAATCACTGTGGACCAGGCGGGACTTCCCGTCTGATCTCGATCCGGAGGGGTCCCGGCCGTAAGGCCGGGCTCCCTTTTTTTTCGTTTAAATGAAAAAAAGGGGGGGTGAGCGTTCGCCCACCCCCCTCGGTCATGCTCTATTCAGGGATTGTTACCGCATGCTCAGGAGCTTGCGGGAAATGACCACCCTCTGGATTTCGTTCGTTCCCTCGTAGATCTGGCAGATCTTTGCATCGCGCATGTGCCGCTCCGCCGGGTATTCCTTGCAGTATCCGTAACCACCGAAGATCTGGACACCCTCAATGGCGGCTTTCATGGCCACATCGGAGGCGTACATCTTGGCCATGGCGGATTCCTTCTCATAGTCCAGGTGATTGTCTTCCATCCAGGCGGCCCGGAGGAGCAGGAGCTCTGCCGCGTCGAGTTCCGTTGCCATGTCGGCCAGCTTGAACTGGATGGCCTGGAAGGTGGAGATTGGCTTGCCGAACTGCACCCTCTCCTTGGCATAGTTCAGGGCGTCTTCCAGGGCTGCCTTGCCGATACCGCAGGCCTGGGACCCGATGCCGATACGGCCGCAGTCAAGACCCATCAGCATCTGCTTGAATCCCTGGCCGACCTTGCCCAGCAGGTTTTCAGCCGGAACCTCCGCATCCTCAAAAACCAGTTCAGCCGTGCCGGAGGCCAGAATGCCCATCTTCTCTTCGATCTTGCCGAGGGAGAACCCCTTCGTGTTCTTCAGATCGACGATCAGATTGATGACCGCCTTGTAGCCCTTGGTCGAATCCGTTGTGCAGGCCAGGACGCAGTACTGGGCAACGTTGCCGTTGGTGATGAATCGCTTGGTGCCATTGAGAACGTACTTGTCGCCCTTCAGATCGGCCTTGCAGGCAAGCGCACCGGCATCGGAGCCGGCACCCGCTTCCGTCAGCGCGTAGCAGCCCTCGACCTTTCCGCTGGCCACGGGGGTCAGGTACTTTAACTTTTGTTCTTCCGTCCCGAAGGTATTCACGGGGAAGCCATAGAGCGAGTTGTTCACGGAGACGATAACACCACAGCTCGCGCATGCTTTGGAAATAGCGATCATGGCGTGGACATATGTCACCGTGTCCATGCCGGCCCCGCCGTACTCGGTAGGAATGGCAACGCCCATGATGCCCATCGCGCCGAGCTTGCGGCAGATCTCCTCGGGATGCCGGTGAGTGTGGTCCAGATCCGCTGCGATCGGCTTAATTTCCGTTTCGGCGAATCGGGTTACCTGGTCCTTCACCATTTGTTGTTCTTCCGTCAGACCGAAATTCATGATTACCCCCCTTTCATAAATGTGGTTGGAAAATACCGGATCCGCACCGGCGGTTGTGCACAGCCCCCCTGGACCGCACAGGACCGCCGCCTGCGTTTGCCTGTCAGCAGCCCTTGAAATTGGGTTTCCGCTTCTCCAGGAAGGCCCCCATTCCTTCCTTTTGATCGTCGGTGCTGAAGCACTGGGCGCAGCATTCCATCTCCAGGCGGTTGGCATTGTCAAGGGAGAGGTCATAGCCGAAGTTCATGGAGTGCTTGGCCATCTTAAGGGCGAAGCCGGGCAGACGGGCCATCTTCGCCGCGAATTTCTTTGCCGCCGGCAGAAGCTCCTCGGCGGGATAGATGCGGTTCACAAGGCCGATTTCGTAGGCCCGCTGGGCGTCGATCTGGTCCCCGCCCATCACCAGTTCCTTCGCGCGTCCAAGGCCGATCAGCCGGGCCAGCCGCTGGGTTCCCCCCCACCCGGGGATGAGTCCGATCAAAATTTCCGGCTGGCCGAAGCGCGCCTTGTCGGAGGCGAAACGCATGTCGCAGGCCATGGAGATCTCCGTGCCGCCGCCGAGGGCGAAACCGTTGATTGCGGCGATGGAGGGCTTGGGCAGCGTCTCGATCAGGCGGAGTGTCTCGTGTCCAAGCTCCATGAAGGCCAGGGCCTGTTGGGGCCTCAGGTTCTGCATCTCCGAGATGTCCGCACCGGCTACGAAGGCACGGTCCCCGGAGCCCGTCAGGATCAGGGCCTTGATGGCGTCGTCGTTCTTGCAGATTGTCGCCGCCTGGTAGAGCTCCGACATGGTCTCGGAGTTCATGGCGTTGAGAGCCTTGGGCCGGTTGAAGGTGATCGTTGCGACCCCTTCCTCCACCTGGAAAATGAGGTTCTTGAACTCCATCAGACAGCCTCCTTTCTGGATTCGCTTCCCCCGTGTCGACAGAAGGCCGGCACCCCCCGATTGCGCCGGGGAGTGCCGGTGGAATGACGAGTGGTTAAACGCTTTCGAGGACGATGGCCATGCCCTGACCGCCGCCGATGCACAGCGACGCCAGGCCGAGCGGAACGTTCCGCTTCTTCATCTGCATGGCCAGCGTGTAGGTGATGCGGGCGCCGGTGCAGCCGATGGGATGACCGATGGAAATCCCGCTGCCGTTGAGGTTTGTGATGTTGAGGTCGATACCCAGCTCGCGGACGCATCCCAGTGCCTGGACGGCGAAGGCCTCGTTCAGCTCGATGAGGCCGATGTCCTTCATGGTGAGGTTCAGCTTCTTGAAGAGCTTCCGCACCGCCGGGATAGGACCGAGGCCCATGTATGCCGGATCGAGACCGCCGGAGGCCCAGCCCTTGATTTTGGCCAGGGGCTTCAGGCCCAGTTCCTTGGCCTTCTCGGCGCTCATGATCACCATGGCGGCAGCGGCGTCATTAATGCCCGAGGCGTTCCCCGCCGTGACGGAGCCGTCCTTCTTGAAGACCGGGGCCAGCTTGGCCATTTTTTCCAGGCTCGTGTCCATGGGCCGCTCGTCCACGTTGAAGACCTTCGGGTCGCCTTTCCTCTGGGGAATGATGACGGGTGCGATCTCATCGGCGACAGCGCCGCTGGCGATGGCCGCTCGGGCGCGCCGGTGGCTTTCGTAGGCCAGCTGGTCCTGCTCCTGACGGGAGATCCCGTACTTGGCGGCGATGTTCTCCGCGGTGAGGCCCATGTGGTAGCCGTTGAAGATTTCCCAGAGGCCGTCATGGACCATCAGGTCCGTGATCTTGCCGAAAGGCATGTTCATCCGGAAACCCCAGCGGGCGTCGGCCAAGGCGTAGGGGACGTTGCTCATGTTCTCCATGCCGCCGGCGATCATGATGTCTGCATCGCCCATCATGATGGACTGGGCCGCCACGGCAACGGCCTTCATGCCGGAGGCGCAGACTTTCTGGACGGTAAAGACGTTCGATTCCTCGGGCAGACCGGCGAAGATGGCAGACTGGCGGGCCGGGTTCTGGCCCACGCCGGCGTTCAGGACGTTCCCCATGATCACCTCGTCGATGTAGACGGGTTTCAGGGAACTGTCATAGTCATAGTACTTCTTTTGGATGTCCGTCATGTCAAAATCGCCGAAGCAGTCCGGACGGCAGCTCTTGATGAAGTCGCTGACGGCCGGCCGGAGACCCGCCCGCTTGAGGGCCTCTTTCATGACGACCTTGCCCAATTCCACCACGGAAACACCTTTCAGGGCTCCTCCAAACTCGCCCACGGCGGTCCTGGCGCCACTTACGATTACCGCATCTCTCATGTTGCTCCTTCCTCCTCTCTCAAGGATGTAGAATATTCCGGCGGGGACGGATCCCCGTATCGTTCATGCCTCGTCGATTGTCTCGACGAATTCGATCTCCCGGGGGTGTTTGTAGTTGGACAGGTAGATCCGGCAGTGCCGAAGGATATCCTTCTCGCCGGCCGTCGCACCCGGATTCAGAACGATGCTGGCCTTCACGATCTCGCCGCGCATCAGGTCCTGCTTGCCCGTGATCTTTGCCTGCCTGACGGCCGGGTGCATCTCCAGGACCAGTTCGATCTCCCGGGGGTAGACGTTGAAACCGCTGGTGATGACCATCCGCTTTGCGTGGCCCGTCAGGAAAATGTATCCGTCCTCGTCCATGGTTCCCAGGTCGCTCGTATGGAGCCAGCCGTCCCGGATGACCTCGGCGGTCCGGGCTTCGTCCTTGTAGTATCCCTTCATGATGTTCGGGCCGCGGACGATGAGTTCCCCTTCTTGTCCCCGGGGAACCTCCAGCCCGGCCTTGTCGACGATTCTTGCTTCCAGGCCGGGGATTACCGTGCCGATGGAGCCCGGCCGGTGGGGCCGGTCGATGCGGCTGAGGGTGCAGATCGGGGAGGCCTCCGTGAGGCCGTATCCTTCGACCAGTTTGACCTTGAATTTGGACTCGAAGGCGGCGAAGACGTCCGGCGGGATGGCGGCACCGCCGGTGATGCAGAAGCGGAGCGAGCTTACGTCGTGGCTGTCCGCCTTGTCATGAAAGATCATGCCCAGAAACAGCCGGGGTACGCCTGTGATGTAGGTGACTTTTTCCCGTTCGATGGCGGTGAAGATGCCATCCAGGGTGAAGCGGTCCATGAGGACGATGCTGGCCCCGGTCCTGATCGGTGCGAGCATGTTGGCGACGCCGCCGAAGGAGTGGAAGAACGGGATGATCGCCAGGCAGCGATCTTCTTCCGTACCGGCAACCTCCGATGCCAGAAGGCCCGTCTGGCTCTGCAGGTTGCCATGGGTGAGCACCGCCCCCACGGGCCTGCCGGTCAGTCCCGACGTGTAGATTATGACCGCGGGATCGTCATCTCCGATGGCGGGAATCGGGAAGTCGTTTCCTCCCTGCGACACGAGCGTATTCCAGGCATAGGGAGAATCGGTACTGTCGGTGACCAGAAGGTGCCGGCAGAGCGGCAGTTCATCCCGGATCTCCTCGAATCGTCTTGCCGCCGAGGCCGTGGTGATAAAGGCTTTGGAATCGCTGTTGCTCAAGAGGTGCCGAAGCTCGAAGGCGGTGGACATGATGTTGAGCGTGACCGCGACGGCGCCGAGCTTCTGGGCGGCAAGGTAGGCGATGACGAATTCGGGGATGTTGGGGAGCAGAATGGCGACCTTGTCGTCCTTGCCGATTCCCAGATCCCGAAGACTTCCGGCGAGGGCGTTGACAGCCCGGTTCAGGTCCCGATAGGTAAGGCTATTGCCGTCATGGATGAGGGCAATCCGTTCGGTAAAACGTCTGGTACTTTCCTCCAGCATGTGGCCGAGGTCCATGGTTTGCCGCTCTCTCTCTTGGTTGGAATGCCGATACCCTTAACATCGGAAGGGTTTTTTTTCAATGAATTTATGGGTTCCGCGAGGCGCAATAATGCGTTGAGATATTAAACAGTTGGAGTGCCTTAATGAACGGCCGGGGGGCTCCGGGCAAGGGGTCCCGCACGCCATCACGGAGCGCTTCAGTGCCCGGATCAGGCACCTGCGATCAGGGCACGACGGTATTCCCTAAAACGAGTATCCCGCCCGGAACTCGATGCGCCAGCGGTTCTGTTTCTCGCCGAATTCGCTGTCGGGACCCCCGTAAAGAAAACTGGCCTTGAGCCTCAATTCCAGGTTCGTAATCCTCGTGTACACGGCCTCCGGCGAGACGGTGTATCCCCCGTCGTTCAGGTTGGCCATGACGGTCAGGGCAGGCGTGAAGTACAGGATGTCGAATGGCTCCTTCTGGGTGATCCGCAGGTACAGGTAGTCCCGCATGGGGTTGAGCCGGCCATACGTTCCGTCCGCTGTCAGAAGAGCCCGCTGGAGAATGCCATCGCCGCCGCCGGCCAGGTACGTCCGCCACCCCCGGTTGACGAAGGCATAGAATCCTTTCATTTCCTCAGCCGTGTATCCCGTCCCGCTGTGGTAATACTCGGCGATGATCGTCGTGTCCCGGGTCGTGAGGTAGCGGAGGCCGATGAGGCCGCTGAAGGCGTCATACCTTTCCGTCTCGGCGGACCCGGCCGCGTCGATCCTGGTTTTCGCTTGATCCCGGATCCAGGCGAATTCTCCGTGGATCTCAAAGTTGCTCGTCCAGTTCCGGGAGAAGTCGAACCCGAAGCGGGTGGTGCGGCTGCCGTCGGCCAGGACCATCAGGTCGATGTCCGTGTCGTACAGAAGGAGGTAGAGCTTGCCCGCAACATTGATCCGGTCGGCGGCTCCGAACTCGTCGTTCACATGGTCATAGACGGGAAGCACGACGGGGGAGAAAGAAACGGTCTTCAGCGGCCCGTCGAAGCTTCGGATCCAGTCGGCCGTGAGGACGATGTAACCCTCCATGGGGAGTTCCGGATCGTCGGGATCCTTCGGTCGGTCCAGGAAAGCGGCCGGATTCCAGGCATAACCCTTTCCCCACTTGAGATTCTTCTTGCCGGCGTCAATTTTGAAGGAAGCGGAGGGGCGGAGGGAACCGTACCCCTCGTAGATGCTCGTTTTTTCCGTCTCCCCTGTGTACGAGCGTCGATAGTCCGTGTTGGTTCTCATGTACAGGCGGGCAATGCCTTTCTCATAACTCCCTTCCAACTGCAACCGGCCGTTGAACTCGTCGACGGCGTCTCCCTCGTGCCGGTTGTAGAAGCGAAGCTTGTAGAATGCCCCGTCGGGATTGAGGCGGTATCGGACCGGCCGGACCTCGGCGTAGCCTCCGATGTGCCAGGATTTTTTTTCGATTTCCGAAAGGTCGAAGGAATAAGACTCGTCCGCGGCCCGGGCAGCGGGTGCCAGGGTAAGGAGGACCCACAGGAGCAGTGCGCCTGCAAGACACGGGCGTCCGCCGTTCCTGCGAAGGGATCCCCGGCTGTGCCAGTCCGGAGTCCCCGGTTGTGCGGGCTTCATGTTTGCCTCCCGGGGCAGGCTCGGCCGCGGTCGGGTCCGCGGCCAAATGCACGAAACCGGGTCATTCGTCCATCGGTCCCTATCGGAGCGAATCGATGTTCGGCATGTGAGTGAGGGTGAAGACCTCGTCTTTGAACGTCCGCTTGCGGATCTTCGCGTAGATCATGATGGACCGGTAGCCTTTGTAGAGGGGGCTGTCCGTCTCGACCACCGAGGGCCTCACGAGCCCGCCGCCGAACTCCTTCGTGTCTTTGAAGTAGAGGGTTTTGATGAGCATCCCCGCCTCGGTGAGGCACTCGATCCGGATCGGAACCTTGCGATTCCGGTCGACCTGCATGCGCAACTGGTCATAGGCGACCTCCCGGGTCTTCGCCTTGAGGTGCAGCAGGTACCCCCCGTCCTTGTCCGTGATGGATTTCACGTCGTACTCGGTGCTGTAGTCGAGGTTCAGGATGTCGGCATTGTTGAACACGCCCCCGACCACGGACTGGAGGCTGGTGATGCGGATCGGCTTGCCCACACCGGGGATGTAGAGCCACATGTTATCACCCAGCCGTAGAGTGCTGCGGCCCTTTTCGCTGGCCGGGGCGAGGAAGAGGGCGGCCACCTTGTCGGCTCCCTTCTTGACGGAAAAGAGGGTGAACTCCTTCTTTTTTCCATCGGGTTCCACGTTGATCAGCTTCCTGTACATTTCGTAGGACTCGGGGTTCAGGTTCCTGTCCACTTGCTTCAGGAGAGCGGGGCCGTCCAGGGCAAAGGCCGGCAGGGCGAACAGAAGAACCAGAGACGAGATCAGCAGCTTCTGCAGCATGAGGTTTCTCCTTTCTTTTCCGGTCAGACGTGGCGCAGCGCCTCGATCGGCTCCATCCGTGAGGCCTTCCAGGCGGGCTGCAGGCTCGCCGCTACAGAGACGAGGATGACGGTGACGGATATGGTCAGAAGGTCCTCCGGCCGGAGGGATACCGCCAGGACAAGTCCCTTCTGCTGGCCGAAGTCGAAGGTGACTCGGGAAAGATTGAGGATCCACAGGAGCAGGCTCCCGGCGATACAGCCGACGACGGCCCCCAGGATGCCAAGGCAGAAGCCCTCGAAGAGAAACAGGGAGAGGATCCGGCCGGGAAGGGTGCCGATGGCCGCCATGGTGCCGATCTCCCGGACCCGCTCGTAAACGGCCATGATCATGACGTTCATGATGCTGATCAGGACGATGGCGATGAGCATAAGCTTGATGAAGAAGGTCATGACATCGATCATCCGGGCGACGTTGAAAAAGGGCGATAGGGCCTCCCAGGTGTGGACCTCGAACAGAGGCTTCCCCTGCGGATTCTTTTCCCCTGCAAGAAGACCGGAAAGCCTGTTGTGAACGTCCGACAGGCGACCGAAATCTTTCAGCCGTACGGCGATCTCGCTGATTTCGGGCTCCCGCATCCGCAGGGTTTCCACGGCGTCGTCCAGGTGGATGTAGCCGTCCCGTCCCCCCGGGCCGGTCACGCCTTCGAGAATTCCCGCGACGATGAACTGCTTGCCGTTGACGGAGCCGTCCTGGTTTGTCGCCACGACGACCACGGGGTCTCCCACCTTGACGTTCATGCCACGGGCCAAAAGGGCCGGCAGGAGCATTTCCCCCTTCACGAGGGTCTTTTTTCCCTCACTGATCCGCGAGGGAAGCAGGGGCACCGTTTTGAATTCCCGTTCCGGGATGATCCCATTGAGACGGATGTTGGTCGTTTCGGTGAAGTTGCTGAACATGCCCCCGAACTTGATCCGCGGAGAATAGGTCTCCACACCAGGCATCCCATCGAGGGCCTCCGACACTTTGCGGACCTCCGGCGGCTTCAGGTTGAGATTCAGGGGAAGATTGTCGATGGAGGCAACGTAGCCCTGCCGGTGGATCTGGAGATGGCCGAGCATCGAATCGGTGATCTGGCCTATCATCATGGCCTTGAAGGAGCCGGAGACAGAAAGGAAAACAAGGACAAAGACCACTCCGATGGTGATGAGAGACGCCGTCAGCAGGGTTCGGCGGCGGTACCGCAGGAGGTTCCGGACGGCCATCTTGAAGAGATTAACCATGGTTCCGACCTCCCTTTTCCTGGACCTCCCGGAGGGCGCCGTCCTCCAGCCAGAAGAGAATCTCCGCCTCGCCGACGATCTTCTGGTCGTGGGTGGAAAAGATGAACGTCGTCTGCCGTTCGTCCCGCATGCGTTTCATGAGATCGATGACGGCGTAGGCCGTTGCCGAGTCCAGATTCGCCGTCGGTTCGTCCGCCAGGACAAGCCGGGGGTTCGTTACCAGCGCCCGGGCAATGGCCGCCCTCTGCTTCTGGCCACCCGAGAGCTGGTCCGGGTACTTGTCCCGCTGATCCGCCATCCCCACGGCCTCCAGGAGCGTCCCGATCCGTTCCCGCCGCTCCCGCTCCGGCACGTTCTGGACCATCATCAGGGGGTACTCGACGTTCTCGTGAACGGTCAGCACGGGGATGAGGTTGAAGTCCTGGAAGATGAAGCCGATGTGATTTCCCCGAAAGCGGGCGCTTTCCTTCATGTCGAGGGCCGTGACGTCCGTTCCGGCGACGGTCAGGCTTCCCCCGCTGGGCTTGTCCAGGCAGCCGACGATGTTCAGGATGGTGGTCTTCCCGCTCCCGGAGGGACCGACGAAGGAGACGAAAGAGGCTGGCTCGATCCGGAAGGACACCCCCCGAAGGGCATGGACGGTGACTTCCCCGGTCCGGTAGTCCTTCGCCAGATTCTCGGCGGTGATGAGGCTCATGGCAGGGCTCCTTTCAGGATGTTGCCGTTGCGATCGTCAGAGCGACTCGCGCCGGAGGAACTCCACGGCATTGCGGAACAGGGCGAGGCCCATCCCCTCCTCCGGGAGATCCTCCCGGGTCCAGCGGGGGTGATTCGTCCGGTGGAGGTAGGCCTCCGGATGGGGCATCAGGCCGAAGATGCGGCCCGTCTCGTTACAGATGCCGGCGACGGCCCCGACGGAGCCGTTGGGATTGAGCGGGTAGTCCATCGTCGCCTCCCGGAAGTCCGGTGTGCAGTACCGGACGACGATCTGCCCCTGTTTCTCGAGCCTCTCACAGACGCCGTCCCCGGCGGGGATGAACTTCCCCTCGCCGTGGCGGACGGGGAGATAGAGGCCGTCCAGGCCCCGGGTGAAGACGCAGGGAGAATCCGGGTTGACCTTCAGGGATACCCATCGGTCCTCGAAGCGCCCGGAATCGTTGAAGCTGAGCGTGGCCGTCTGGGTTCGGTAATCGCCGTCGAATCCCGGGAGCATGCCCAATTTCACCTGGAGCTGGAAGCCGTTGCAGACTCCGAGGATGAGCTTGCCGGCTCGGATGAACCGGTCGAACTGGTCGAAGAGCTTTTCCTTCGTTCCCCGGACCGGGGCGTGGAGGATCCGGTTGGCTCCGGCCTTGGCGGAGCCCAGGTCGTCGCCGTCGAGGAACCCTCCCGGCAGATTCAGGAAGTCATAGTCGTCCAGCTTCTTCTCTCCGCAGAGCAACTCGCTGATGTGGACGATGTCCGTGACGTCCGAGCCCGCCAGCCGGCAGGCGTGGGCCATTTCCCGCTCGCAGTTCGTGCCGTTTCCCGTGATGACGATGGATCTCACCGGTTTCGCCATGCCTTGAATCCCCTTGCCGAGATGTTTCTCGTGTCGCGTCCGGATTCTGTCCCGGATCAGAAATGGAGCGGCGCCTGCCAGGCAGCCTTCAATGCGCCGATGTCCTCCTCTAGGAGCGTTCCTCCCGACCGTCCCTTCACCTTCAGGATGCCGTCGCTCCGGACGGCGCCGATGCAGCCGAAGGCGCATCCTTCCAGGGCCGTTTCAAAGGCCTGCCGGTTCTCCGGGGAGACCGTGGCGACGAAGCGGCTCGGCGTCTCCGAGAACAGCAGGTGGTCGTCCCGGGTGACGTCCCGGTCCGGGACGAGTCCCAGGTCCACGTCCATGCCGAGCGCGCCGGCGAAGGCCGTCTCCGCCAGGGCCACCCCGAGGCCGCCGTCGGCGCAGTCGTGGCAGGAGGCCACGCGGCCGTCCAGGATGGCCCGGTGCAGGGCTTCATAGAGGACCCGGGCCCGGGGGGCGTTCACTTTCGGGACGCTGTTCCCGACGGCATTGTGAAGGGCGTACCACTCGGAGCCGCCCAGTTCGGGATACGTCTCCCCGAGGACGTACACGAGGTCGCCGGGCCGCTTCGCGTCCATGGTGACGGCCTTCCGCACGTCCTCGATCTTCCCGATGGTGGAGAAGAGGAGCGTCGGAGGGATGGAGATTTTCACGTCTCCAATGAGGTAGTCGTTCTTCATGCTGTCCTTGCCGGAGATGCAGGGAACGCCGTAGACGAGGGTGCAGTCGTAGAGGGCCTGGTTGGCCCGGACGAGCTGGGCCAGCTTGTATTCCCCGTCGGGCGTCTTCTCCGACTGGACCGGGTCGCACCAGCAGAAGTTGTCGAGCCCCGCCAGGTGATCCAAGGAGGCGCCGACGGCCACCGCGTTGCGAACACCCTCGTCGATGGCGCAGGCCGCCATGTCGTACGTGTCGATGTCGCTGTACCGGGGGCAGATGCCGTGGGCCACAACGATGCCCTCGAAGGAGTCGAGGAGAGGCCGTATCACCGCGGCGTCGCCGGGGCCGTCGTCGGCAGCGCCTACGAGGGGCTTCAGGACGCTTCCACCCTGGACCTCGTGATCGTACTGGCGGACCACCGATTCCTTGCTGCAGATGTTGAGGCGCGAAAGCATTTTCTTCAGGGCGTTCCCGTAGTCGGCCGGTTCCGGGATCTCCGGCTCCGGGTTACCCGGCGGGACCCAGCGGGCCGTGAGGTTCATCCGGGGAAGCCCTTCATGGAGGAAATCCATGTCCAGGAAGGTCACGGTCTTCCCGCTGTAGAGAACGTGGAATTTCCCCGAGTCGGTGTAGCGGCCGAGGACCGTGGCCTCCGTGTCCATCTTTTTCGCCAGATCCAGGAAGGCATCGATCCTGGCGGGATCCACCGCCAGGGTCATCCGCTCCTGGGACTCGGAGATGAGGATCTCCCAGGGGTTGAGGCCGGGGTATTTCAGGGGGGCCTTCTTCAGGTCCAATTCGCATCCGCCGGCCAGGCGCGCCGTCTCGCCCACGGAGGACGACAGGCCACCGGCACCGTTGTCGGTGATGCAGCGGTACAGCCCCCGGTCGCGGGCGATGAGCAGGAAGTCCGTCATCTTTTTCTGGGTGATGGGGTCGCCGATCTGCACCGCCGTGACAGGCGAGTCCTCGTGCAGCTCTTCGGAGGAGAAGGTGGCGCCGTGGATGCCGTCCTTGCCGATGCGGCCGCCGGTCATGACGATCCAGTCGCCGGGGAGGATCTCTTTCGTGTGGGTGGGCTCGCCGCCGAGCTCGGCCGGCATGATCCCCGCAGTCCCGCAGTAGACCAAGGGCTTCCCGAGGAACCGGTCGTCGAAGACGAGGGACCCGTTCACCGTCGGAATGCCGCTCTTGTTGCCGCCGTGCTCCACGCCTTCCCGGACGCCTTCGTAGATCCGCCGCGGATGGAGGATCCGCGCCGGCAGGGGCTTGTCGTACCCGGGAGGAGCGAAGCAGAAGACGTCGGTGTTGAAGATCAGCCGGGCGCCCCGGCCCGTACCGAAGGGGTCGCGGTTGACGCCGACGATGCCCGTCAGGGCGCCGCCGTACGGGTCCAGCGCGGAGGGGGAGTTGTGGGTCTCCACTTTGAAGACGAGGCTGTGGTCGTCGTTGAAGCGGATCACGCCGGCGTTGTCGGAGAAGACCGAAAGACACCAGTCTTTCTCCCCCATGCGTTTCCGGATTTCTTTCGTGGAGCCCTTGATGAAGGTGTCGAAGAGGGAAACGACCGTCTTCTCATCCCCCTGCTCGTCGATGTATCGGATTTCGGCGTTGAAGATCTTGTGTTTGCAGTGCTCCGACCAGGTCTGGGCGAGGCATTCCAGCTCCGCGTCGGTCATGGCCGGCCCGAGGCCCACTCGCCGCCGGGCCTCCAGGACGGCGGGGTCCTTCAGGTAGTCCCGGAGGATCTTCATCTCCTCCAGAGTCAGGGCGAGGACCCGCTCGGCGCTGATCCGGAGGAGGGTTGCGTCGTCCGTGTCGAGGTCGATCTCCTCCACCCGGGGGTCGTCGATCCCGGCGACCCGCGGAACGTGGGCCGTCATGCCGGCGGCGGGATTCCAGGAGGCACCGTCCACGATCTCATAGCGCTCGATGAGTTCGTTTGCCAGGAGGCTCGATGCTATCCGTTCGGCGTCGCTGCGGTTGAGTGGACCGCTGAGGAGATACTGCCGGGAGGTATAGACCCGGGGGAAGTCCTCCGTCTTCCTGCCGAAGAGGAGGGCCAGGGCCTCCCGGGCCGTCTTGCCGACATTGTCCGTGACGCCGGGCCGGAAACCCACCTCGATGAGCCAGTCGAAGCGGTCCGCCAGGCCCCGGTCGACCGCATAATGCTGGATCACCGGGTCGGAGAGAGGACCGGAGGCGGCCGCCTCCAGCTCTTCCGGGGCCAGGTCCCCGTCGATGGTGTAGACCTCCACCGTCCGGACGGTGTCCACGTCCAGGTCCAGGTGTTCAATGATGCGCCGCCGGATCTTTTCACCCAGGGCGTCCCGCAATCCTTCCTTGAAGCCGATCTCGATTCTGTGGGGCATGGTCTCTCCCGTTGGTCTTCCTGAAGCAGGGTTCTTCCATATCAGAAAGGCCGCTTCCAACGCAACGGATTCGCCGTCGCGCAGTGTCCAAATCATGCGGAAAAGGACGTAGTTACAAATTTGTTTTCTTTGTCGATGGGCCTGTCTGTCCCCAGGTCCTCCTTGACAAGGCAGCGTGCCTTCGCTTAAAGGTGAACCCGGTGATGGAGTTCACCAAAAACCGCCCCCGGGGCTAATGACTCCTGCAAGAACGATACGTCCAGGCAGGAGAAGATGCTCCTGCAGGACTTGACCCCTGGAGGAGCTTTTTTTATGCCTTCTGTTGAAACGGATTCCGCTCTTCAGTCCCGGTTCCTGGAGATCCTCGGTCCCATCCGAGACGCCGTCTCTCGTTTTCACCTGGTCTCCCTGCAGCGTCCCCTGGAGGTCTGTGAGAACCTCGCCGCGAAGACCCCTCTCATTGACGTGGCTGTCCTCGGCCAGTTCAAGGCCGGCAAGAGCTCGTTCCTGAACCATTTCATCGGCCGGACGCTCCTGCCCGTGGGCGTAATCCCCGTGACGACGGTCATCACGCGCATTTCGCACGGCCCCGGGGAGGGGGCCGTCGTGACACATTTCGACGGAATCCGGGAGAAAATCAGCCTGGAGAGGCTGGAAGAGTACACCTCGGAGGCGAAGAACCCGAACAATGACAAGAATGTTGCGGTGGTGGATATTGAACTCCCCACGCTGGAGGAGTACGCGGGGCTTCGACTGGTGGACACGCCGGGCCTGGGGAGCGTCTTCAAGTACCACATGGAGACCTCCGAAAACTGGCTTCCCGAGGTGGGGGCGGCGCTCCTGGCCATCAGTGCCGACCGGCCCCTCTCGGAGCACGACCTGGCACTCATCCGGGAACTCCTCCGGTATACGCCACGGATTGTTCTCCTGCTGACGAAGGCAGACCTCCTTTTACAGGCGCAACAGGACGAGGTGGTCCGTTTTTTCCAGGAGACCCTGAAAAGGGAGCTTAATCGCGAGTTTCCTATCTATCTCTTCTCCAACCGTACGGACACGGAACTCTTTCAACACCGCATCGAGACGGAGATCTTTCGTCCTCTGGCGCGGAACCGGGACGCAGAGTTCGGCCGGATCCTTCAGTACAAGATCCAGTCTCTGGCGCGGAACTGCCGGAGTTACCTGGATATTGCCCTCCAGACCTCCCTCCGGGCGGATGAAGATCGTCAGGCCCTCCGCGACCGGATCCTGGGTGAAAAGGCCAACATAACCGAAATCAATGAAGAATTGATGATCATGACCCGGGAGACCTGCCGCCACACCCGGGTCAACATCGACCAGTACCTGAACCGGTTCAAGAAGCCTCTGAGAGAGAAGCTCACCGCGGCCCTGAAGGGGGACATGGTCGCCTGGGAGGGGAACCTCTGGAGGCTTTCCCGGCGATTCGAGGAGTGGCTTCGCGAGGTCCTTGCGGAAGAGCTCGACGGGATATCCCAGCGGGAGCACAGGCACTTCTATGGAACCCTCCTGAGGGCGCAATCCGCCCTGGATCGGTACCTGAAATCCTTCCGGGCCGTCCTGGAGGGCAACATCGAGCGGATTCTCGGCGTCCGGATGGCCGGTGCGGACTGGAGCGTCGAGGTGGAAGAGCCCAGCCGGCCGGATATCCAGATCGGCCAGATCTTCCAGTTCCATTTCGACCTCCTGTGGTTCCTCATTCCCATGGCCCTGTTCCGCGGCGTCTTCGAGCGCCACTTTGTGGATCAGATTCCTCACCAGGTGGAGGTGAACTTCTCCCGCCTTTCCAACTCCTGGGAGGAGCGGATCAACCGGGCCATTGAGGACATGCGGAAGCAGGCGTCCCGCTACATCCGCGAGGAGATTGATACGATCGAGGGTGTTCTGTCCCGGACAGAGGGCCAGACAAAAACAATCCAAGATCTCATGGATACCATTAACAGAGGAATGGAAGCCGTGTCCTGAAGCCGCGGGCTCCTCCTTTTTACGAACGGAGAAAATGCCATGAACCAGAAAATCAAAGCGATCAATGCCATGGAGATCCTCGATTCCCGGGGAAATCCGACGATCCGGACCTATGTCACCCTGAACAGCGGAATCACGGCGTCCGCTTCCGTCCCCTCGGGTGCGTCCACCGGTGAAAACGAAGCCATCGAGCTCAGAGACGGCGGCCGGACCCGTTATGGAGGCAAGGGAGTCCTCAAGGCAGTCGCCCATGTGAAGGAGCGCATCGCCCCGATTCTCCTCGACATGGACCCGACCCAGCAGGCGGAGATCGACCGACTCATGATCCTCCTGGACGGGACCCCGAACAAGGCGAAGCTGGGCGCCAACGCCATCCTGAGCGTCTCCATGGCCGTTGCCAGGGCGGCCTCCATGGCCGCGGGACTTCCCCTTTATGCCTACATGGGGGGCTTCGGAGCATTGCGCCTGCCGGTCCCGATGATGAACATCCTCAACGGAGGAAAACACGCCGACAACAGCGTCGACTTCCAGGAATTCATGATCATGCCGGTAGGTGCGCCATCCTTCGCGGAGGCCCTTCGTTACGGAGCTGAGACGTTTCACGCCCTGAAAGGCATTCTTGCCACGAAGGGATACGCAACCAACGTGGGCGACGAGGGCGGTTTCGCGCCGAACTTGAAAAGCAACGACGAGGCCTGCGACGTGATCGTCGAGGCCATCCGGAAGGCCGGCTACAAGCCGGGCAAGGATATCGCCATCGCTCTGGATCCGGCGGCCAGCTCTTTTTATGAAGACGGCATGTACAAACTTTCGAAGTCGGGACAGGGAAAGAAGACGAGCCAGGACATGGTCAACTTCTACGATCGATGGATCCGGAAGTATCCCATCGTTTCCATCGAGGACGGCCTGGCGGAGACGGACTGGGAGGGATTCCGGCAGCAGACGGCGCAACAGGGAAGCCGGATCCAGGTCGTAGGGGACGACATCTTCGTCACCAATCCGAAGTTCGTACAGCGGGGCATTCAGGAGAAGACGGCCAATGCGGTCCTGATCAAACTGAATCAGATCGGTACGATCACGGAGACGATGGAGGCCATTGCCCTCTGCCGGAAGGCCGGCTGGGGGTATGTACTTTCCCACCGGTCCGGCGAGACGGAGGACACCTTCCTGGCGGATTTCGCCGTTGCCATGGGGGGAGGGCAGATCAAGACGGGGTCCGTCTGCCGGAGCGAGCGGATCGCCAAGTACAACCGCCTGCTGGAGATCGAAGCGGAGCTCGGGAAGGCGGCGATCTTTGAGAATCCGCTGAAAGAGGGTGGCGCGAAAGGTAAGACCTGACAACGGAAATCCGCAGAGATTCATAAGGAGGGTGCGGTTGTTTCCGTGCCGGGTGATGGGGTCCACCGAAACCGCTGTCCCAACCAGCTGATGACTCCTGCCTGCCGGGCTTTTTTTTGAAAAAGGGCGCGGCCGATTTTTTAAAACAGGCGAAAGGAGCATCAATCATGGCGGTGGATAGCGCTTGGCTTACCTCTGCGTTGTGGATGGGGTTGGCCCTGTTGTCGTCGCTCATCTCCATCCGGGTGGCCGTTTCTGTTGCACTCATCGAAATCTTTGTCGGTTTCTTCGCGGGAAATCTTGTCGGTCTCGGTGCAACTCCGTGGGTCAATTACCTGGCGGGCGTCGGCTCTATCATGTTGACGTTTCTGGCTGGAGCGGAAGTGGACCCCCAGGTGATCCGAAAACATTTCGGGGCGAGCATGGGAATCGGAGCGGCAGGATTCCTCGTTCCGTTTGCCGGAGTCCTTCTTTTCAGCCGTTATGTTCTCGGGTGGACCTGGCCGCAGTCGCAGATCGCCGGCCTTGCCCTGTCCACGACCTCGGTCGCGGTTGTCTATGCTGTCATGGTGGAAACGGGGCTCAATCAGGCCGAACTGGGTAAAATCATCCTGGCGGCATGCTTCATCAACGACCTGGGAACCGTTATCGTCCTCGGCGCACTGTTCGCCAATTACGATGTCTGGCTGGTGGTTTTCATCCTTGCGACCGCTGCGGCCATGTGGGGGATCCCGAAATTTCTTCCCCTTTTCTTTCGCAGAGTTGGGGATAGAGTCAGCGAGCCGAGGATCAAGTTTCTTTTCGTCCTGCTTTTTCTGCTGGGAGGGCTGGGTGACTTGGCCAAGTGTGAAGCGATTCTGCCGGCCTATCTGATCGGCATGGTTCTGGCGCCCTTTTTTCTGAGAGAGAAAGAGCATGCCAGGCGTCTGCGGGCCGGTGCTTTCGTGTTCCTCACGCCCTTCTATTTCCTGAAGGCCGGATCGCTCGTCAAGTTTTCAGTTGTTCAGTCCGCGTTCGTCCTGATCCTGATCTTCCTGGCCGTGAAAATGCTGACGAAGTTCGTCGGTGTCTGGCCGCTTACCAGAAGATTCCGGTTTGAGCCCCGCGAGGGGATATATACAACCCTGATGATGTGCACCGGTCTCACGTTTGGAACGATCGCCTCCCTGTTCGGTTTGAATAACGGGATTATCGGTCGGGAGCAATACACAATCCTTGTCGCAGCCGTGATTGGAAGCGCCCTGCTTCCCACCCTTGTTGCACAGAAATGGTTTCAACCCCCCTGGAACGGTTTGGAGGAAAAGACCGATGTATAAAAAGATCCTGCACGGGATGGATGGATCGGAAGGGGCGTTCAAAGCGCTGAAGCAAGCTGTGGACATTGCAAGACTGTATGGAGCCGAACTGCATTCTGTAAGCGTTCAGGAGGTTCCCCACTATGCGGGCACCATCGGAGAAGTGATGGAAGAGGAGGCTTCTTCCAAGGCCTATTTCAACGAAATAGGTGCTGGCGCACGGGAAATGGCTCAGAAGGCCGGAGTGGACCTTCACGTTCATGTCATTGTCGGGCACGAGGTCAAAACGATCATCGAAATGACGAAGAAATTCAAATTTGATCTCCTTGTCCTCGGGTTCATGGGCCGATCTGCACTGTATGACCGGGTCATGGGCAGCACCTGTCAGAGCCTTGTCCGCCTGGCTCCGTGCTCGGTGCTGGTCGTCAAGTGATGGAAGACCTGCCGGTAAATGGCATTCCCAATACAATATTTTCGTTGGGAGATGGCATCCGGGCAAATCTGATTGTCCGTTATGTTCGGGAGAGGCGCTGCAAAGGCGGCGGATACTGTTTCTATCGTCTGGAGGAGCCGAACGGATCCGATACGTATCATGCCTTGTCCTCTCTGCGGTGGCTGGGTCGGCTTGAGAGAGATGAGGAAACGGCGGCTTTTCTTCTGGACCGCCAGGCGCCCGACGGGTCTTACGAGAGCATTTTCCAGGCGGGCTATTGCCTGAAGGGGCTCTCGATCCTCAGGATTGAGCCCAGGGCCGATCCCTCCGCTTATATTCTTCAGCATTTGCGGGCCTATGACGTGGATCGCCTTCCGGCGGAGGTGACATCCATCTTCGGCAAGATGCTGGCGGGCGTGGAGTTGCTGAATGTACGCGGCCTTCCCGTGCCGGTGCAGCAGAAGGAATCGGTGGTGGAATTTCTGCTCCGATACCGGCAGGCGGACGGGGGCTTTGGTGATGCATGTTCGACCCTGTTCGAGACGTGCCAAGCCGTCCAAATGCTTTCAAAGCTTGATTATCCGTTAGCCGGCCTGGGCGTGGACCGCTTTCTTGCCGCCTGCGAGGACCGGGTTTCCGGGTTCGTGGACCTCCCCGGGACGACCTTGTCGTTCCTCGAACATGTCCATGCGGGGATTATCCTGTCGCGGATCCTGGGCCGGGAGGTGCGTCATGCCGCCGGTTGCGCGGAATTCATCAGGGCCTGCCAGACTCGGAACGGCGGGTTCTCACGGACAACCCATGACGGCATCGCCACCCTGGAGTATACGCACCTGGCGGTGGAGGCATGGTCACTTCTCCCGGGCGCCGGGGGACGGGATGTGATATGTGGATTCCGTCAGGCGGGCATCGGAAAGGAACACGGACAGGACCTGCCTGATCGTTCAGGATGAGGAAATCCTTTTTGGATTTGCGCAAAAAGATCGGTCGGATGACAGCTCTTATCAGAGCATTGCGCCTGGCTGCGGCGGATCCCCGGGTACCCTGGTACGCCAAGGCCCTGGCGGCGGCGGTGGTCGGATATGCCCTCAGTCCCGTGGACCTGATCCCCGATTTCATCCCCGTCCTGGGGTGGCTCGACGACCTGATCCTGGTGCCTGCGGGGTTCTGGCTGGCCGTGAAAATGATTCCACCGGACGTGTGGGAGGACTGCCGCCGTCAGGCCGGCGAGACGACGGAGCAGTCCGGGACCGCTTCGGATGCCGGGCCGGTCCCCGGCGCCCCGGACGCTTCCGGGGAGTGAACGTCATGGAGGAACGGTTTATCCGGAGTCTTGCGAATCAGATCCTGGCGATCGACGCCATACGGTCCCTGTCTCCCTATACGGAGGCGTTCCGGGAGTGGCACGCGGCCACAGATCGCCTGCTCACCGCCGCCTGGGGGGAGAACGGCCGGCCAGTCGAGGATTTCCGGGCGATCCTGTACACCCCCCTGTTCCTGTCCTGCCGCTGCGGGGAGACCGCTTTCGACGAGGCCTTCCGGGAAGGGCTGTCGGAGGCGGAAAAGCTCCTGCGGGGGTTGACGGAAGGCGAAATTCCCGTTGACAAGGCCGGCTAAAGCAAATATAGAGCGGCATCAACAAGATCCATCAAGACAGAAAGAGCGCAAGAGAGAATGAACGGCCGGATTTCCACCATCATCATTATCGACGGCATAATTAGGACTCCTGACATAGGAGGCCTGATAGGGGGATAGTCCCGCCGGACATCGAAGAGCGAAACAACCATCCGTTATCAGGCCCAGCCCTGGTAACGGATTTTTTTTGCGAGGTGCTTCACATGACGAAAGCCGATATCCTGGTCTACGACACGACCCTCCGGGACGGAGCCCAGGGAGAGATGATCAACTTCTCGGCGGAGGACAAGCTCCGGATCGCCCACCGACTCGATGATATGGGGTTCCATTACATCGAGGGGGGATGGCCCGGATCGAACCCGAAAGACGTGCGGTTTTTTGAACTGGCAAAGAGCGCTGCTCTGAAGCACGCCCGACTGGCCGCCTTCGGCAGCACGCGGCGGCCGGGCATTCGTCCGGAGGCATGCGAGAACCTGCGGGCCATCCTGGATGCCCAAACACCGGTTGCGACCATCTTCGGCAAATCCTGGGACCTCCACGTCAAGGAAGTCCTGGGGACGACGCTGGAGGAAAACCTGGCAATGATCCGGGATTCCGTGGCGTTCCTCAAGGCCCGGGGCCGGGAAATCGTCTACGATGCGGAGCATTTCTTTGACGGGTTCAAACGGAACCGCGATTATGCCCTGCAGACCGTGGAGGCGGCTTTTGCGGCGGGGTCCGACGTGATCGTCCTGTGCGACACCAACGGGGGTACCCTGCCCCATGAGGTGACAGAGATTGTCGGGACGATCGGAAAAGCCCTTCCCAGAGCGAAGCTAGGCATCCACGCCCACAATGACGGAGGTGTCGGGGTGGCCAACACGCTTGCCGCCGTCCAGGCCGGGGCGACGATGATCCAGGGAACGGTCAACGGCTTCGGTGAGCGCTGCGGCAACGCCGACCTTGTCGCATCGGTCTGCAATCTGCAGCTCAAGATGCACCGGCGCTGCCTTTCCGAATCTTCCCTGCGGCAGATGACGAATCTGTCCCGGTACGTAAGCGACGTGGCCAATGTACCGCCCCTGAATTCCATGCCCTTTACCGGCCGGAGCGCCTTCGCCCACAAGGGCGGGATCCATGTCAACGCCATCCTGAAGAATGCGGAGGCCTACGAGCACATCCGGCCCGAGACGGTGGGGAATCACCAGCGGGTCCTCGTGTCCGACATGGCCGGCCGAAGCAACATCGAATACAAGGCCCGGGAGCTGGGCATCGACCTCGGGAAAGACGGGACGGTGAGCAAAAAAATCGTCCGGCAGATCAAGCAAATGGAAGACAAGGGATACCAGTTCGACGCTGCCGACGGGTCTCTGTCGCTCCTGATCCGGAAGGCCACGGGCGAGTTCGCCGAGCCCTTTGTCCTGGAGTGCTTCAACGTGGCCGTTGTGAAGACGGCCCATCATCCTTCCACCGCCCTGGCAACGATCAAGATCTCGGTGGGAGACGAGGAAGAACTGACCGCCGCGGAAGGCAACGGTCCCATCAACGCGCTGGACCATGCCCTCCGGAAAGCGCTGACGAAATTCTATCCCCAGATTGAAGGGATGCACCTGACGGACTTCAAGGTCCGCATCGTCGAGGGGACTGAGGGAACGGCGTCCGTCGTGAAGGTCATGATCGAATCGGCCGACGGTGAAGAGGCCTGGAGCACGATCGGCGTTTCGGAAAACGTCATCGAGGCAAGCTGGTACGCCCTCGTGGACAGCATGCAGTACAAACTGAGCAAGGATCGGCTCAACAAGAATCACAAGCGGCGGGAAGCCGCGCCGGCCTAAGAATTCATTGCCAATCCAACCGCCATTTGATACTCTCATACAGATTTACAGGGAAGGGGGCCGGCACGGCCCCCTCGAGAAGCGGTATGTATGCTGTTGGCAATCCACAATTCGCACCCCCAGCCGCGCCAGATCCGGAGGGCCGTCGACGTGCTCAAGGCCGGAGGCCTCGTGGTGTATCCCACGGACACAGTCTACGGGCTGGGTTGCGACCTGTACAATAAAAAAGGAATTGAACGTATTTATCAGATCAAAAGGCGAGACAGGAACAAACCCCTGAGTTTCATCTGTGCCGACCTGAAGGACATCAGCCAGTACGCCCGGGTCACCGATTATGCCTACAAGATCATGCGGCGGCTTCTCCCCGGGCCGTACACCTTCATCCTGGAGGCGTCCAGGCTGGTTCCCAAGATCATCCTCCCCAAGCGTCAGACCACGGGCATCCGCGTACCGGACAATGCCATCTGCAACGCTCTCCTGGCCGAACTGGGTTCGCCCATCATAAGCACCTCCGTCAAGTTGGAGGACGGAAGCTATATGAACGACCCCCGGGAGATCGAGAAGAAGTTCGGACACTGCGTCGATCTGGTCATCGACGGGGGGAGCCTGATACCCGAGGAATCCAGCGTAATCAGCCTGCTCCAGGACGAAGCGGAGGTTATCCGGGTCGGCAAGGGGGACGTCTCGGCCTTTCTCTGAGAAAGGAACCGTCATGAAACGAATGCTTATTAACGCCGTGCACGTCGAACAGAAGCGCATGGCCATCGTCGACTCGGGCAAACTGCTGGAATTCTATATCCAGATGTCCGTGCGCGAGCCCATCACGGGCAACATCTACAAGGGAACGGTCTTGAAGGTCGAGCGGGGACTCCAGGCGGCCTTCGTGAATTACGGGGGCAAGCGGGACGGCTTCCTGCCGCTTCGGGACGTGAGCGATGATTACTTCACTCCCGCGGAGGGGGGACGGACCGTCCTCAAGACGGGCCAGGAAGTGCTCGTCCAGGTTCTCCGCGAAATGAGCGAGCGCAAGGGGGCGCTCCTCACGACATACCTTTCCCTTCCCGGCCGCTACCTGGTGCTCCTGCCCAACAAGGCCGGCAGCGGCGTTTCCCGGAAGATCGAGGACGAGGAAGACCGCAAGCGCCTCCGGGAGCTGGTGGAGCAGATCAGCGTGGATGAGGGGATGGGGCTCATCGTCCGGACGGCCGGCATGACCCGGACCAAGCAGGAGCTCTCCCGCGACTACCAGAACCAGCTCCGTCTCTGGAAGGAGATCCAGAAAGCAGCGAAGGAATCGCCCTCGCCGGCGCTCATCTACCAGGAAAGCGACTTCGGCGTCTTGGCCCTCCGGGACTACTACACCTCGGATATCGAGGAGATTTTCGTCGACGACCAGGAAACCTTCAAAAAGATGCGCAACTACTGCAAGGTCGTGTCGCCCCGGATGTCCAAGTTCGTCAAGCTCCACAAGGAAAACACCCCCATCTTCGACCAGCACAACCTGGAGGACCAGATCCGTGTGATTTACCAGGACCGGGTCGATCTCAAGTCGGGCGGCCACATCGTCATCAGTCCGACGGAGGCGATGATCACCATCGACGTGAACTCCGGCCGGGGGTCCAACAAGCGCAATGTCGAGGAAACGGCGTTCCGGACCAATATCGACGCGGCGGAGGAGATCGCGCGGCAACTACGTCTCCGGGACCTCGGCGGGCTCATCGTCATCGATTTCATCGACATGGCCGACAGCAAGCATCGGGCGGAGGTGGAGAAGGCCTTCAAGAAGGCCCTGAGCCTCGACCGGTCCCGGATCCAGCTCTCCCGGATCTCCAAGTTCGGAATGCTGGAGCTCTCCAGGCAGAAGAAGCAGCCCACCATCCAGGAAATCAGCTTCTCCACGTGCCCCTTCTGCAAAGGCCGGGGCGTCCGGCCGTCGCTGGAATCCACGGCCCTGGCGGCCTACCGGAGGCTCCAGTCGCAGGCGGTGAAGGGATTCTCGGCAGTGTTGAATGTTTCCCTTCCTTATGAGGTTGCGGACTACCTCCAGAATCAGAAGCGATCCGAACTCCTGAAGCTGGAGAGCCAGTACGATATGGACATCCACATCTCCGGAAGCCCCGACATGGCGTGGGACCTGATCCGCGTAGATTCAGTCGGCAGGCAGGCTGCACCTGTGGCAGAGCATGAACTGGAGTCGGACCGGGGCGGACCGGACGAGCCGGTCGGGATGGAAGAGGAAGCCAAGGCGCCGGAAACGGCTGCACCGCCTAAAAAACAGCGCAGGCAACCGAAGAAGCAGTCAAAAGGCCCCGCACAAGAGCCCCGGAAAATAGCCGGAGCCGCTGAAGGGCAGGCTCGCCAGGAAACGGCGCCTGAACCGGTTCCGGCCGCGCCGCTGCCCGAAACGCCGAGTGCCGCCGATGGTACTGGGACACAGCCGGGGCAGGAGCCGCCGAAGAAGAAATCCCGTCGCCGGCCGCGCCGTCGCAGGAGATCGGGCACCAAGGCGGAGAATCGGGGCGAGGGGCAGGGGGAGGTGGACCTGCCGCAGAATGGTGAGGTGAACATGTCCGGTGAAAGCAACCCGCCGGATGGCGAAGCGGTCTTTGACCTGGACGACGAGGACGATTCCTTCGGAGGCTTTTTCTCGAGTCGCCGGCACTAAGCAAGTGAAGGCCTATAACAATAAGGAAGGGGGGCAGATTTGAACTCTGCCCCCCTGTTTATTTTGCTTTCCCCAGTTCCTGCGACCGCAGGGTCGCCGCCTCCACGGCCCGGATCATAGCGGCCCTGAGCCCCCCCTCTTCCAGCGCCTGGATTCCCGCGATGGTCGTCCCGCCGGGAGAGGTCACCATGTCTTTGAGCTGGCCGGGATGCTTGTCCCCTGTAAGAAAGAGTTTGGCTGCGCCGAGCAGGGTCTGGGCCGCGAGGACGAGGGCTGTATCCCGGGGAAGTCCCATCCGGACCCCCCCATCGGAGAGGGCCTCCAGAATAATGAACACGTAGGCGGGGCCGCTGCCGCTCAAGCCCGTCACGGCGTCGAGCTGCTCCTCCGGGACGATGACGGTTTGGCCCACGGCGTTGAAGATTTGCCGCGCCGTTTCCAGGTCCTGTTCCGAGGCGTGGCTCCCCCGGGCCAGAGCCGTTGCGCCCTCACCGATCAGGGCCGGCGTGTTGGGCATGGTGCGGATGACCCGGACTCCCTTGCCGAGGTGTCCCTCCAGAAAGGCGATGGGGATCCCGGCCGCAATGGAAATCACGAGCTTCGAGCGGCCGACGGCACCGGAAAGCCCCTTGAGGACCGGTCCCATGACCTGGGGCTTGACGGCGAGGATCAGGATGTCGGCATTCTTCACGACCGTCTGGTTTTCCGTTGTCGTGTGAATTCCATAGAGGTCCTTCAGTTCCTGGAGCCTGTCCTTTGCCGTGTCGGAGACCCAGATCCTGCTGGCTTCCGCCACACCCCGGGAGAGGAGCCCCCCGGCGATGGCGCCGCCCATCTTCCCGCCGCCGATGAAACCGATCCTCGTCTTGCTGTCCATCGCCTCGTCCCCTCCTTTTCCGGTGTGCTGAAATGGTGGGAATCATAGGGGATCCATTTGGCATGCGTCAAGCTTTCATTTGCGAAAGCCCCGCGGGTTGTGCTACACCATGCCCCACTGCCGGGCAGGAGGTGAACGAGCATGATGCGTACGTTGGATGTGGACGGCCGGAAGCTGTCCGCGTGGGTGAGCGGGGAGTCCCTCGACCCGTCGCGGAAAACACTCGTGTTCATTCATGGGTCGGCAGGTGATCACACGAACTGGATTTACCAGTATTCGGTCCTGAAAGACCGTTTCCAGGTAGTCGCCCTCGAATTGCCGGGCCATGGGCGGTCCGAAGGGCCCGGCGAGCAGTCTGTGGATGCCTGTGTGGAGTGGGTCAGGAAAATGATTGCCGCCCTGGGCGTTGCCCGGCCGATCCTGATCGGCCATTCCCTGGGGGCCGCCATCAGCCTGACCTTCGCCGTCAGGCATGGATCCCTCCTCACGGGAATTGTACCCGTCGGAAGCGGCGCCCGCATGCCGGTGAACCCGGCCCTCCTGGAGGGGCTGAAAACGAACCCGGGGCCGATTTATGAAATGGCCGTCAAGTTTTCCTTTACCAAGGCCAATCGGGAGCGCTTTGGTAAAATCATGGTTGAGAGCATGTCGCGGGTGGATCCCATGATCTTTCATGGCGACCTGACCGCCTGCGACCGCCTGGACCTCACTGAGACCGCCGGTTCCATCCGGGTTCCAACCCTCGTTGTCTGCGGCGACGATGACAAGATGACCCCGCCGTCCCTTTCGGAATTCCTCCGGGATACCATTCCGGGTGCGAAACTTGCCCACATTCCCGGGGCGGGCCATTTCGCCATGATGGAGAATCCGGAGGCCTTTAACCAGGCGATCTTGGAGTTCACGGAATCCCTGTAGGAGGCGGACCGGTCAACTGCCGCCCTTTCTTATTCCCGGAGGATCGCCTCTCGCCGCAAGACCCGGCCGGAGAGCCGGTAGCGGATGCTCCCGACGGCGGGGCCGATCCCAGGAGGCATCATGTTTGTCGCACAAAACCTGGTTGTGGCCGTTGCCAAGGTCATCAATCTGATCCTGACCCTCTATATGTGGATCATCATCGCCCGGGCCTTGGTCTCCTGGGTGAACCCGGATCCCTACAACCCGATCGTCCGCTTTCTCTATCGGGCCACCGAGCCGGTCCTGGCGCCGCTCCGGAAGCTGATTCCGTTTCGCACGGGAGGGATCGATCTCTCTCCCATCCTGGTTCTCCTGATCATCTTTTTCCTCCAGGAGTTTCTCGTCCAGACCCTGATCCAGGCGGCCCAGCGCTTCTGATCCCAGGCGGCCCGCGCCGGATGATGTCATGACGATTCCACTCACAGAAACGAAAAACGGCCTGGCACTGAAAGTCCGGGTGCTTCCCCGGTCCTCCCGGACGGAGGCCTCGGGCGTTCAGGACGGGGCGCTCAAGCTCAAGATTACGGCCCCCCCTGTGGAGGGGCAGGCCAACGAGGCCTGTCTCCGCTTCCTCGCGGAGGCTCTGGGGATCCGGAGATCCCAGATTGCCCTCGTGGCGGGGCCGACGTCAAAAACGAAGACATTCTCCATTTCCGGCGTGGACCGGCGGGAATTGGAACATCGGCTGGCAGCGCTCCTGGGAGACGAAAAACCGTGAGCGCCGAGCAGCCGGTCCGTTCTGAGAATGCAAGGGTCGCCCGGGCGGCGGGGGTGGTGGGACTGGCGACGATGCTGTCCCGGGTCTTCGGCTTTGTCCGGGACGTGGTCATTGCCGCCTTCTTCGGGGCCGGGATTGCCACGGATGCCTTCTTCGTGGCCTTCCGGATTCCCAACATGCTCCGGCGCCTCCTGGCGGAGGGGTCCCTGACGGTCTCTTTTGTCCCCGTCTTTACGGAGTATCTCAAGAAGAAAACCCGGGAGGAGGCCTTCGAACTGGCCAACGTGGCCTTCACGGTCCTCTCCATCATCCTGGTGGTGGTTTCTCTGCTCGGAGTTCTCTTCGCCCCACTGATCGTAACCGTCATGGCCCCCGGTTTCTCGCGGCTTCCCGAGCAGTACGACCTGGCGGTTTTCCTGACCCGCCTGATGTTCCCCTACATCTTCTTCATTTCCCTGGTGGCTCTGTGCATGGGGATCCTCAATTCCCTCCGGCACTTCGCCGCCCCGGCCATCTCGCCGGTTCTGCTGAATATCACCATGATCCTGGGAGCCCTGTTCCTGAAGGACTTCTTTGCCGAGCCGATCGTGGGGCTCGCCGTGGGCGTCATGGCCGGCGGGGTGCTCCAGCTTGCCATGCAGTGGCCTTTCCTGGTGAAGATGGGGTTGCGGCTCAAGCCGAACTTCGCCTTCCGTCACCCTGGGGTCCGGCGGATTGGCGCGTTGATGCTGCCGGCGATCTTCGGGGCCGCCATCTACCAGATCAATGTCTTCATTGGGACGGTCCTGGCATCGCTCCTGCCCAAAGGGAGCGTGTCATACCTCTACTATGCCGACCGGATGGTGGAACTTCCCCTTGGGGTCTTCGCCATCGCGATCGGTACGGCGACCCTGCCCAGCTTCTCCGAGCAGGTTGCCCAGGGGCGGTTCGACGAGATGAGAAAGACGATCTCCTTTTCGCTCCGGCTGATGCTCTTCATCACCATCCCCTCCATGGTGGCCCTGATCGCCCTCCGGGTCCCCATCATTTCCGTCCTCTTCGAGCGGGGGGCCTTTACCGCCGAGTCCACGATGCAGACGGCCTGGGCCCTCCTGTGGTATTCCGTTGGCCTGTGGGCCTTTTCGGTCATCCGGGTCATCGTCTCGGCCTTCTACTCCCTCCAGGACACGAAGTCCCCAATGAAAGCGGCCATCGTCGCCCTGGTGGTGAACGTCGTCTTCAGCGTGGCCCTGATGTTTCCCATGAAGCACGGGGGAATCGCCCTGGCGACGGCCATCGCCTCGGCGGTCAACGTGGGGATGCTTTCGATCATCCTCTGGCACCGGATCGGCCCCTTTCTGATGCGGGATTTCTATCCGTCACTGGGCAAGGTGATCCTCTCCTCACTGATCATGTGGGGCGTCATCCTGGGGGTGGATGTCCTGTATCCCTGGAATGCCTCCGGCCCCTTCTTCGAGCGGGCCGTTTTCCTGGCCCTGACGGTGTCGTTCGGAGGCGGGGCGTTCCTGCTCTCCTCCTGGCTCGTCAGGAGCCCCGAGATGACGGCCCTGGCGAACGTGCTGCGGCGAAAAATCGGCCGCACCCGAACCGGGGAAACCCTTTGAACCCGGGCCGGAACGGGACAAAGGAGTTGACTTGACCCGGACCGAGTGGTAGGAAAATTGTCCCTTTGGACCATTATGACCGGGATGGGAGAGCCATGCTGGACATCAAATATTTGAGACAGAATCTGGAGCATGTCCGGATCAAAATGCTGGAGCGGGGCCAGGAAATCGACATGGGCCGCTTCACGGCACTGGACACGCAGCGGAGAGACATCCTGCAGGAAGTGGAAGTCCTCCGGAGCGAGCGAAACGCCGTCTCCAAGGAAATCGGGGAGAAGAAGAAGCGCAAGGAAGACGCCACGGAGATCATCGCCCGGATGGGTGAGGTGTCCGCCCGGATCAAGACCCTCGACGAGACGCTGAAGCAGACCGAGGAAGACCTGAATGCCTTCCTGATGGTCATTCCGAACGTGCCCCACGAGTCGGTGGAGTACGGGACGTCTTCCGAGGACAACCCGGTGATCCGCACCTGGGGAGAGAAACCGGTCTTTGATTTCACGCCGAAGCCCCACTGGGACATCGGCGAGGACCTGAAAATCCTCGACTTCGCCCGGGGAGCCAAGATCACGGGTGCCCGGTTCACGCTATATCGGGGAGCCGGAGCGCTCCTGGAGAGGGCCATCACCAACTTCATGCTGGACCTCCACACCCGGCAGCACGGCTACCTGGAGATCCTGCCGCCCTTCATGGCAAACCGCGACAGCATGACCGGTACGGGGCAGCTCCCGAAGTTCGAGGAGGACCTGTTCCACGTGGAGAAGACGGACTATTACCTCATCCCCACGGCAGAGGTGCCCGTTACGAACATCCACCGGGACGAGATCCTCGAAGAGAAGGACCTGCCCATCTACTATGTAGCCTATTCGCCCTGTTTCCGGGCCGAGGCGGGATCCTACGGGAAAGACACCCGGGGGCTCATCCGGCAGCACCAGTTCAACAAGGTGGAAATGGTGAAGTTCAGCCAGCCGGAGACGTCCTACGACGAGTTGGAGAAGCTGACGGCGAATGCCGAGGAAGTGCTGAAACGGCTGAAGATCCCCTTCCGGACGGTCAGCCTCTGCACGGCGGACCTGGGCTTCTCCTCCGCCAAGACCTACGATATCGAGGCCTGGCTGCCGGGGCAGGAAGCATACCGGGAGATTTCCTCCTGCAGCAATTTCGAGGACTTCCAGGCCCGGCGGGGTGCAATGCGGTTCCGCCGGACCGACGGGGGCCGGGTGGAATTCCTCCACACGCTCAACGGCTCGGGGCTTGCGGTGGGGCGAACGGTGGTGGCCGTCCTGGAGAACTACCAGCAGGCCGACGGGACCGTCGTTGTCCCGGAGGTGCTCCGGCCTTACATGGGAGGTCTGGAGATCATAAGATAGAAATACGGAGGGATGGCCGAGTGGTCGAAGGCGGCGGTCTTGAAAACCGTTGACCGAAAGGTCCGCGGGTTCGAATCCTGCTCCCTCCGCCAGAAAACGGACCGTCCTTCAACAGGAGGGGGACAGAGTTGGGTGGAATGGGGACGGATTTGAAATCTGTCCCCCGCAATGTGTTCCCCGGGATGTTCCAAACCGGCCCAGCGGAGAGATGGCTGAGTGGCCGAAAGCGAGCGCCTGCTAAGCGCTTGTACGCCCTAAAAGGTGTACCGCGGGTTCGAATCCCGCTCTCTCCGCCATTTTCCCAGAAAACAGAAAACGGGGACAGATTTGAAATCTGTCCCCGTTTTCTGTGGCAGGGGATGACTTCCGGCCACAGGAGTGCGGCCCGCAAAAAGAGATCCGCCCCCATTCTTACCGGCAGACGGGCGGCTGAACCTTGTCCCAGAGGCTGCCCGGCTGAACGGCATGCCACGGTGGGTCCGCCTCGCCGGCCTCGTGGATGGGTTTCCAGTTCCGGTTCAGGTACACGTAACTGAGAAAACGGACCTGATTGCCGATACAATCGTACTCGCACAGGATCTCGATGGCCCGGAAAGCCCGAGGATCCACGCCGACCGATGCCAGGAAGCCGCGGATCTCGCCGATGTAAGGGCTCTTCGCCCTGGGGGCCACCCGGATCCAGGCGGCGGCGTGTCCCGGAGAGGGGACGGAGCGGCGCTCGCCGTCCACGAAGACGCCGTCCTGATACTTCGTGAAGCCCGCCAGGGTCCAGCGCCCTTCTTTCTGCTCCGCCGCCGCAGGAACAGACGACAGCATCAGAGCCACGGCGATCAGGGTCGCCAGAATCCCGTATTTTTTCATCGATTACCCTCCGTACCGTTGATTCTTTTCCTTTGCATCGGTTTGTTCCGCCATTTTACGGTGAAGTTTAGCACCACCCGGACGGTAGAGCAATCCCGGCTTGGTAATATCAAGGGCGGGCCGGGGAGTGGGATCTGCCTTTCCGGTCGCCACGTTACATGAGGTCGTAGAACAGATTGATGTCCTTTAGCTTTTCTTCCTCCAGCCGGACTTTCCCCGGCTCGATCGTCCGGTAGACGTAGATCAGCTTGATGCGAGGTATCCGGAGACCCGAGTTGATCCGGAGAACCTGCTCGTACGCCGCTGCGGCCAGGGGGAGCTGCCGCTGCTGGAGATAGTAATCTCCCAGGAGCTCATACTTTGCGACAGCGAAGAACGAACTGTCCCGGACCTGCTCTAAATAGCGGTTTCCCTCGCCGACAAGGCCTCTTGTGTAATGGTTCGCCGCCAGGGGGATGCGGGCGAAATCGGAATAGCGGCCGTTCATGTCGGCCGAGATCTTCCAGTAGCGAAGCGCCTCGGCATGGTTGCCCTGCGTGGTAAGGACGACGGCATGGGTGTTGTAGTAGGCCGTTTGGTCGCCGGCTCCGGGAATGGGGAGAACGGCGGTGATTCCAAAGACGGCGATGGCGGCGAGGGGAACCGCCGCCTTCCGATGGCGGCCTTCCCGGAAGAGCCGGTACAGCCGGTCCAGAGTGACGGCGGCGAAGGGAATCAGAAGGACCAGGAGCGGCAGTCGATACCGGTCCACCATGCTGAAGGCGACGAGGGTGGATGCATAGACGGCGGCCAGCGCGACGAGGGCACCGGCATTTCTGCTGTGGCGACCGAAGAGGACCATCCCGGCCATGCCCAGCGGCATGATGAACCAGAAGCCTGGAAAGGGGATTTTAAAGAACTTTGCGAAGTCGCTCATGAACCCTATGTCGTAATGGTCTCCCGCCTCGTATCGGTTCAAGACGGCCAGGGTCTTTTCTCCAAGGCGCCGGAGGTAGGCGCCCGGCTGCTCCAAGGCTTCCCGCATGGTTACTCTAGTCCAGTAGCGGGAGGCATCGCCGGGTGTCAGTTTCTTCCCAACGCGGCGGCTGGCCTCGATGGTGTACTGGATTCCCTGCTCGAAAGGCGAGGTCGTGGCGAACGAGACGGGCCATGTATAGGGATCGGGGTTCCGGAGGTTGTTCGTCAGGTTGAAATTGAAGCCACCCTGGGATGTCGTCAGGGTGAATTCGCCGGCCGTTCGGTAGTTCCGGATGACAAAGGGGGAGAGGGCGACAGCGGCTCCAAGGAAAACGATCAGGACATGGAGACAAGCCGTCTTCAGGCCGGGGACCCGGAATCCGGAAAACCACAGCAGGATCAAGGGGATCAGGGGCAGAAGAATCACCGCGTTGGGGCGGACATTGATCAGGAGACCCAGGGTGATGCCGAGGGCCGCTGCCCGCAGCAGCGGATGAAAGCGCCCGTTCCCCGCCGGTTTCTCTCCTTTTCCCGGGACCGGCTTCCCGTTCAGGGACAGGAGGAGCCAGGTCATGAGGGCGAACAGGCAGACGCTGAACATCTCTTTCAGGGGGACGACGCTGTAGAAGATGAGAGGCTTGTAGAGGCAGGCGAGAAGTGCAGCCAGAAGCCCGACTTTCCGGCCGGCCAGGGCCTTGCTGATAAGATAGACGAATGCACAGGCGAGGACGCCGAAGCCGACGTTCAGGAAGCGGAGGATGACAGGGTCGGGGCCCAGAAGTTTGTAAAGGGCCGCCGCCAGATAAGCAAAGAGCGGCGGGAACTCGTAGACGGATTTCGACGCAAAGGTTCCGTCGGCGATCCGGGAGGCCCACTCATGATAAATCCGCTCGTCCCAGAGCAGGAAATCGAAGTAGACCGTGCCGGAGAGACTCCAGAGGCCCAGCAGGCGAAGCGCCAGGGCCAACAGCAGGATGGCCCCGAGGATCCAGGGGGTGTGTCTCTCCCAGTCCCGCGGGGCAGCGTTTCCTGTCGCCATGTCCTGCGGCATGCTCCTCTTTCCGGCCATCCGGCGTATTCCCTCCGGCCTGCCTGGCTTCTGTCCTCTTCAGCGGCAGGCGCCCGACCTCCATAACAGGAAACGGGACCTGCCACAAGAAACTCCACCGCCGGAAGGTTGCTCCAGGGCAGCGGGAATATAAAAAGGGCGCAGGCCCCGAGGCCTGTGCCCTTTTTCGACGGGATGCCGTTGAATATGGATCTCAGAAGGGGCCTGAAGCCTGTGCCGTACCGGCACCGGTTCCGCTCAAGGTGCCAGCTCCAGCCCCGACGGTGTGCGTTCCGGCGGCTCCGCCCTTGAACGTGATGGTTCCGGTGTACGACCCGCCGCTCAAGAGCCCGCTCCCGGACACGGTGGCGCCCCAGTATGTGCCCGTCCAGGCGACCGGCGTGAAGTCCGCTGTCAGCCCGCCGCCGCCAAGGGTTACACTCTTGCCCACACCGGTCAGGGGCGTATTCGAATAGGATCCCGAGATATTTTGGGTTGCCCAGATCTGTGGCGCCGATCCGCTCTGGGAGGCGAGGAAGGTGACGTTGTTCATGTTCAGGGCGGTGATGTTCGGGTTGCTCGCATTGTTCGTCATGGCCAGGTCGGCCGTCCCGACGACGACGGTCGGGATGCCCGTGGCCTTCTGGAAGGCCGTCCGGCCCGCCTCGTCCAGCCCGTTGATCTTGTCCAGGAAGGCCCCCGTTTCCATGGAGAAGCCCGCGCCGGCCATCCGCCATGTCGACGTGTCGGGGTCGAACAGCCCCTTGGCGACGGCCCCGTTGACGGATGTCCAGCCGGCTTCCAGGCCGACCTGAGCCCCGGCAACGGTGGCGGCGAAGACACCCGTATCGTCAACAGAGGTGAAGTCGACCCGGTCGTAGGTATTCACTGTGCCTAATGCATTCGAGCTGGTCATGGTGAAGGACTGGCCATTGAATTCGGTGAAGCTCCCGATATCATAAGTGCCTCCCGCGAGACGCACACCCACGCTCCAGGCTTCGTTGGTGATTTTGACGAAATCGTTTCGGTAGGCCTTCTGGGTGATCGTTCCGTCGGTCAGCCCCTGGGCCGAGACGGTGTAGTTGTTCCTTCCCTCCGATACCCAGTCGTCGATCCCGGGTGCCGATGCCACGGTGGCGATCTGGTATGCCTGGAGCCTTGAATCGGCGCCAAGAAACCACATCTGGTAACCCCCTGACGGGAGGTCTTCATAGAGGTGCGTGGTGAAGGAACTCCGGGCCCCGTCGCTGGAAGAGTACAGGAAGCCGATGCTGTAGGAACCCTCGTTGATCTTGTTCCAGTAGACACCGCCCAGGAAGGATGAAACCGTATCCGTCGCGGTCCGAATGCCCGCGAAGGACAGCCGGTAGCCTGCCTGATCCGGAATGCCGCCGCTGAACTGGCCGAGAATGGTGGTATAATCGAGACCGCCCGTTTTCGTGAGCCCCCCGACGCCATAAAGTTGAACGGACGGATAGGGTGTGACCCCGCCTGCGCCGTTGAACAGGGATTCGGTTCCGCCGATCAGCCCTGGGATCCCCCCGCTTGATACGAAGCTGCTGGTGCCGGAGTCGTAATCCCAGAACTTGCCGCTCCCATTCTCCTCGGCCATGAAGGCCAGCTTCGTCCCGGTGTAGCTGCCGACGCTTTCCCCGACCCAGGACGTTGACGAGTCGCTGACGCCGTAGACCTGACCCGACAGGATGCCGACGTAATCCCGGGTCATCCACATGCTGAAGGAGTCGGCAATCCCGGAGACGAAGCCCAGTTGACCCCGGATCTCGCCGGTGTCGTTCCAGGTTCCATTAATTGTGGCCACCCAGTAGCCGGCGGCGGTGGCGCCGTCCCCGAAGATCCCCTCGCCGCCGAGGCGGGCCGACCAGGTGGTCGCGCCGGCCGGACGACTGTAGGTGCCGGCATTGCTCTGCAGGGCCATTTTGTAGATGCCCCAGGGGCGATAGATCGTGTCCACCAGGTAGAATTTCAACGATCCCAGGGCCTCGGCATAGATGGAGCCGCCGTTGTTGAATTTCCCGGCGAGTCTCGTATTGGATTGAATGGTGCCGCTGCCGGTGGCCAGCGTGGCATCGGTGATCGTCTCGCTGTATGAAGGCGCCAGCGTACCCGAGGCCTGCCACATGCCCTGGAGGGTGCCCGCGCCGGGGCTGTATAACCCGTAGTAGTCGCCGCTCAGGCTGTCCGAGCTCAGGATGCCGATGGTTCCGTTGTAATAGCCGCCGTAGCCGACATTCTGGAAGAGCGTCCGGGCGGAGCCCTCGATGGTCCCGTTGTTCGTGCCGGAGGTGGGCAGCCAGAGCCCTGTCATGTAGCCGTCGAACTTGCGGTACGCGTCCGTCACCCCGCCGCTCCGTGCCTTCCCGGTGAGATCGCTCAACCAGAGGTAGTGGGAAAGTGAATTCGGGGACAGTGTGTAGCTTCCCATGGCGTACATGGTCGTGCCCCCGGACCAGGGGAGGGAGAAGCCGCCGACGAGGCCGTACATGTTTTGACCCGTGCCGGCAATTGCCTGGGAGCCGGTGTTATCGTACATGAAGGCGCCTATGGCGCTTGGGCCGGGATGGGATCCGTCTCCGCCCCAATCACCCGTGAAGGCCAGAGGGGCGAGCTTGTAGATTCCCGTTCCGGCGATCTCGTAGTTTGCTCCAAGATACTCGCCCATGTAGCTGACGCTCATGAGGCCGAAGTAGTCCCGGTCCATGTACTGGATCGAGTCGTTCCCGGTCAGGGTCGTGTGTCCCGCCATGTCATCCGTTCCGGTCACCAGGCCCAGCATGAAGACATCGGATGGTCCTCCCACCGAGGATTTTGTGAAGTCATAGCCATAATAGCTGATCCAGGTTGTATAACCACCGTCGTTCACATATTCTCCGCCGTTTCCCGAAAACCCCCACAAGCCGAAGAGACCTCCCGAAGAGGTGAGGTACCCGTAGGCGAGTCCGGTTTCGACGGGCGCCTCGTATGAGAAGAGACCGCTCAACTTTGTCGTCGCAAACGTCGGCACGGCGATGCCGCTGAAGCCCTGGAACGCACTCGCCGCGACGTAGCTCGTAGTGTCATAGTTCAACGTTCCGGTGGCGGCGATGTTTCCGCCGGAATACGTTCCGTCCAGTTTGCCCGCCAGGATTCCGAGAGCCCCGCCGTTGTTGGTGATGCTGTTGAAGAAGCCGTGATAAGTTCCGGTAACGCCTCCAATGAGCCCCGTATACGTGGCTCCGTTGCTGAGGATTCCGGTCAGCGGCGTGGCCAGTGACGTGACGGCCGGTCCCGACGGACCGGTGCCGCTGTAGCTGACCGTTCCGATGCGCGTGAGCAGGCCGTAGCTTCCCTCCAGGGTGCCGGCAAAGCCGTCCTGGAGGACCGATGTTGAGAACGTAATGTCGGTGCTCTCATCGATGAGCACCGGGGGAGGCGTTTCGGTACCGGTCGAAGGCGTCCACGGAATTGCGACGTCGAGTGTTGTCCCTTCTGCACTGTCCGTGGATCCCGATCCCTCACCCGTTCCCGCCGAGGTGTCCTGCATATGCTGCTCAATATCTGTCGCCGTGGAGGGTTTGACCACGGGTTCAGCCTTTTCGTTCGTTACCACCATCCCGCTTCCCGCCGGGATTGCCACCTCTTTGCCGGGTTCGCTCTTGCTGTAGCCGTATCCGGCTCCGCCCTGCAGGAAGAAAGCGCTCTCTCCGTTCATAAACAGGCCGATGATGATCGTGCCGCGGACACCGCAGACGGCCGTCGGTGTGTGGACCTCCATGCGGGAGCCTCGGGACAGTTTCGTGACCACGGTCCGGGACTTTCCGCGGAAGAGGTCGAAGTAATTGTGCGATTTCTCCGCGGTGTTGTACCGGCTGATCTTCATGCGGGTTTTTTCCGCCAGCCACAGGGTGTTGCCGTCCGTGAAGATGATTCCCACCTTGGCTTTGCTTTTTGTCCGGAGGATGTCGCCGTTGTTGATCGGGTCGCCGAGCTTGAGAACCTGGGCTTTTCCCCCCGGAGCGGTGAGATCCGCCTTCCCTTCCAGATGGGTGACTTTACCGACCGGAGCGGCCAGCACCGGTCCGGCAATGAACAGTGCCATCAGGAAAACCACAAGGATCCACCATGTCTTCGCCTTCATGGCTCAAGCTCCTTTCTCCATGTAAGCTTCATCATATGGCGTGCGTTTAAAACCGCAGTTCAAACCCCGCCGCATAGATCTCCCGGTTGTAGTCGTACAGGAAGATATTCGAGTGAGCCCGGATGTGGGTGTACTGGATCAGGGCGCTCAGATGACGGTTGAATTCCCAGGTCAGCCCTGCTGTTCCCGTGTAGATCCGGTCCTTCCGGGTTATGCCGCTGAAGATGGTGTAGGTGCTCGGATGGGTAAAGTCCTGGAGATAGGCGTCTCCGGAAAGCTGAAGTTTGAGGGCCTTCCAGACAGGATAGATCAGGTTCGCCGTGAACCGGTGCCCTTCATTGTCCCAGTTGACGCCCCGGGCGTGATCCTTGTTGTAGGTGTATTTCAGGTTGAAGAGACCGGTGTTCCGGAAGAGCCAGAACCAGCTGACATGAGTGCTGAGTCCTTCGGAGGTCTGGTCTTCTTCGTCCCTGTCGAGGACATCCTGATACGGCCAGATCTCCGTGTTGACCTTGTTGGCGTAATCCTTCTTGGTAAAGCCGGCGTAGAATTCGAGGATCTGGCTGTTGGTCGGGGTCAGGGCGACCCGGAAGAGAGGGCCGATGTTGTACGTGTCGATATAGCGTTCATAGCCGGGGTTTCGCTTCAGCGTGTTGGTGTAGTTCATCGACAGGTTCAGGGCGGCACGGCCGAAATCATATCCCGGCGCCATATAGAGGCTCGTGGCGAACATGTCGTAGTTTGTGGACGGCACATTTCCGTTCTGGGCGATGATGAAACGTTCATGGAGCGTGCTCGAGACGGCGACGCCGGCGTTGAACAACCAGGGCCCCTTTAGGGCCGGAACCCAGTCCATGCGTGCCGAGGTCACCAGCGCATAGCCGTACTCCTTGCCCATGTCGAGCTGTCCGGGGGTCGGCATGGGAATGCCGAGGTAGTCGTTCGGTTCCTGGATGAAGTTTGTGTCGTACTGGCCCATCATGCCGAAGGTGAAGCGGATGGGCCGTTCGAGGAAGCTGCGCTGCTCCACGATGTCCGAATAACGCCGGGCGTATGCGGCAAGATCGGAGAGAGGATCCTGGGTGATGGCGGCCTGGAAGCGATCCCTTGCCTTGTCGAACTTCTTTTCGAGCATCAGGGAGACGCCGATCTGGAAATCCGCGGCGGTTTTGTAGCTGGGGTCCATTTTCTTGGACCGCTCGAAGGATTCAATGGCCTCGCCGTGCTTTCCCTCCCTGGCGAGGATCATCCCCTTGAGAAAGGCCGTTTTGGCGGGATAGATGCTGTTCTCTTCCGCCACGACAATCCATTTTCTCGCCTCGGCGATCCTGCCTGTCTGGTACAGGGCGTCGATCAGCTCAATGACCGCCTCCTTGACGGACGGCTTCATGGTGGATGCGGCCTCCAGGTGCTGCAGAGCCTCCGCTGTCAGGTTCATCTGCTTGTAGGTCAGCCCCAGCCAGAAAGCGGCCTCCGAAGAGGAAGGGTTATCCGCCCTGAACTTCTTGAATGTTTCCAGTGCCTCCTCGTAATCGTCGGCCCTGTACTGTTCGATGCCCGCCTGCAGGCCGGGTGGGACCTGTGCAAGGAGAGTCGAGGGAAGGAAACAGGAAATGAGGACCGTCAGAAGAAAGATCAGGGAATTCTTTTTCATCGGCAGATCCTTTCTCGAGAATGCGGTCATAACGAGGGAGAATGCGCTAGCAAGGCAGAAAGGTACCCCGGTTGATCATAGCTGCCGGGGAGGCCGATCGGGCCGGTTAGAGGACTTTCTGTAAAACTCAGAATCTTCATTCCCTCAGTGGGTCCGGTGAACGGTGATTTTTTCGATGAACATTGACTTACGTATATTTACATACTGCATAAGAGTCAAGGAAATATGCTGTGGAAAAGCAGACACCTATAGGGTTAGGTGGATTGGCCGCCAGGTGACAATCAGGGAAGGAATGATCACCGGGAGAAATCAGGTCGATCCATTCCGGAGGCGAAACGGGATTTCGCCTGAAGGCCGCGTGAGGGGCAGTTTCCTGTAGTTTTGGGAAGGGAATCCGTAAAAAAGGTGCAGGTGGCCGGTCTTTATGGAAAACAGCGACGGGAGATGGAGTGGTTTACAGGATGTTCAGGATCGCGAAAATGGCCATCCCCAGGATGAAAATCACCCCGGGCAGGGGGCGTTTTTTCAGATGCTTCGGGATGCTCGAGAGGGGAAGCCTTTGCTCCTTCCAATGGATTGCCAGGAGGTCCGTTGCCAGGAACAAAACGAGGACCGCCGGTCCCTTCTGGAGAATGAACCAGGCCATGGCCACACCTCGCCTGCTTCCTTCGGGCGCCCAACCCGGTACGGCGAAGAGAAACCAGAGAACGGCGATCCAGAGGATGCCGTATATACCAAACCAGTAGGATCGTTTCATGGTTCCGACGGGTATCATGGATCGGGCATTTCCTCAAGGTCCGGCAGTCCTTTCCGGTGCCTCGGGAGAAGGCCGGCCGCCCTGCGGGATGAGGTCGGCTCGGAGTTTTTCTTTGACACTACGGGAACGTGAAGATACAAAAAGGCAAAACGATAGCGGAGAGGATGTGTGACCCGAGCGAAGACCTATGAGGATATTTCCTGTCGCTACTTTCTGCGGCCCGGCCGGCGCAACACCCGGGCTCTTCTCGAAGCGGCGGCCCGAAGGGCGGAGGAGACGGGGATCCGGAAGGCCCTCGTGCTGAAAGTAAAGGAAGTCATCGGCAAGCCCGCATCCTTCTGAACGGAGAAGTGGGACCCCGATCCGGAAGATTGAGCCACCCGGGGCGTTTCAGAGACCATCTCCCCGGGCAGCCGGTCCGGTTGCCTCCGGGGGATATCCGGCAGCGGAAACCGCGTTGGAAGTCGTATTTTTTCAGGGAGGTTCCATCATGTACCGATTGGCCATCCAGATCCTGTGCGCGCTGCTGCTTGCGCTTGCGGCGTCGCCGGCAGGTGCGGAAAACATCACCGTTCAGGGAGACATGGGTTCCACGATCCGCTATGTGCTGGAGGAGAAGGTGATCTCCGGCGACGGGATGCGGAAGATCGTGATGAGTTTCGTCATTCCCCAGAGCTTCGACTCCCCAACCTATCGACAGGATATCTCGGATTTCTCGCTGGAGTTGAAACCGAAGCCGCAGGATCGGCAGGAGACCACCGATGCCCGGGGAAACAGAGTTGTCACGGCAACCTGGACAGAGCCGCCCGGGGCAGTGGACGTGAAACTCTCCTGCAATGCCGTGAACCGGACAAACCTGAAGCTCCTGGAGACCCGGACGCCCTTCCCGCTGGGAAGGACTGACGCGGCCATGGAGGATTACCTGAAAGCCACCGAGCAGGTCCAGTCGGATAACCCGAAAATCCGGTCTCTCGCAGCGGATCTGACGAAGGACGTGAAAACTGAGTTCGACGCCGTCCAGAGGGTGATCTCCTGGGTCGTGGATCATGTCCGCTACGTTTCCCCTCCTGCCCAGTATGACGCCATGTACTCCCTCCAGTCGGGCAAAGGGAATTGCCAGAACTACTCTCATCTCAGTGCGGCCCTGCTCCGTTCCGTCGGTATTCCGGTCCGCATCATCAACGGCGTGACCCTGGATCGGGCCTATGACGTGAGCTGGGACCGGGGCGTAATGACCTTCAAGATGGGCAAGGGACGCCACTCCTGGATCGAGGTCTGGTTCCCCGATCTGGGCTGGGTCCCCTTCGATCCCCAGAGCACGGTCCTGTTCGTCTCGAATCGCTTCATCCGGGTTGAGGTCGGCGTCGACAACAACGAGACGAAGAACGACGGGCTGATGCGGTGGTCCCAGTTGGCAAATGCCCGGACGAAGCCGACCCTGCAGGAGAACATCGACGCCGCCTTCGCCAAGGATGCAGTGAAGATCCGCGGCAACCGGCAGGCTTACGGGCCGAAAAACCTGCTCCTGACGCCGAACGTGAAAGCCGATTTCAAGCAGATCATCATCGAACCGCCGCCGCCGCCTCCGGTTATTCCCGAAGACGTGAAAAAGGAGCTGCGTTATGACGTTCCCTTCCTTTACGGCAACCTGGACTATCCCGAAAACATCGATTTTGCCTTCCCCCGGGCGACCAAGAAGTCGGGGGGTAACCAGTTCGAGATGGCCCGGAGCTTTCTCGTGGAAACGGCGGAGTACGTGACCACCAAGGCCACCCAGTATGCCCAGGTGGTGGTCCTGCAAAAGCCCGTGAAGCTTCAGATGGTGGGTCTCGCCCTGCACAATTTCGGCGGTGACGGACAACTGTGGATCGACATCTACCGGGACAACGGCGGGAAGCCCGGTGCTCCCCTGGCGACGAGCAAAATTGTCAACCTCGACCAGCTCTCCCCGAAGCCTGGTTACCGGTGGGCGGACTTCGACTTCACAAAAGACAACCCGATCCTGATGCCCGGTTCCTACTGGATCGCCCTGGGCTTCACCGGAGACCCCATCGTGAACTGGTTCTACACCTATGGGAAACCCGTCGGACCTGTCTACGGCACCCGTTACAAGGGTATTTTCGACGAGGACTGGAGCGGCGCCCTGGCATTCGAGTTCAACTACCGAGTGGCCGGTCTCACGACGAAAGGCGATACGGTGGCCCCGGTGGCGGTGAAGAAGGTCTCCGAGGGGGACAGGATGAAGAAGAAACTTTTGAAAAAAAGGGTCATCCGGAAGCGCTGAAAAACCCGTTATGGGGGCGGATTCCGTGGCGCTCACCCCGGCGTATCGATTATTGAGCGGCCAGGCCCCGCCTGGTGGGATGTGTTCGAATCCCCAGGCGGGGTATCCTTCGGTCATCCGGGTCATGGAAGGGAGAGCGTGATGGGTGATGAATCCTGGTCCGTCGCCGCCACCGCGGCGGGTATGATCGAGGCGCAGGTCATGGCCGGCCGCCTGGAATCGGAAGCGATCCCCGTGCGGCTGCGGTATGATGTGGCGGGCTCTCTTTACGGGATAACAATCAACGGGCTGGGTGCGGTAAAAATCCTCGTGCCGGAAGAGTACATGGAGCAGGCCCGGGTGGTCATAGGCCGGACTTACGAAGAAAAGGACCTGGACTGGCAGGGCGAGGGATAGAACATGATGGGACCGTTTGGGGCGCCGTTCCCTCGGGAGGATGCGATTTTTTCCTGTTGCGCCGTATCTCCACGTCCACAGGCGGCAGGCCTGCGACCGGCCGCGGGTGGCCTCCATTCGTCGTCCGTCAGTAGATACCGTCCAGACGGGTGCCGCATCTTGGGCAGGATTCCTGTTGAAGGCGGTTTTCCACGATGGTGAAGCTCCAGCGCCGGACCAGCAACTCACCGCAGGCGGCGCAGGCTGTGTTTTCTCCCTGATCCCCCGGCACATTCCCGCTGTAGACGTACTTCAATCCGGCCTCCCGCCCGATCTGCGCAGCCCGGTGAATGGTCTCCACCGGAGTCGTCGGCGCCGAGAGAAGCTGGTATCGGGGATGAAACCGGCTGATGTGCCAGGGAGTCTCCGGGCCGAGGGAAACCAGGAACGAAGCAATTTCCCGAAGTTCCCCATCCCCGTCGTTGAGTCCCGGGATCAGCAGCGTCGTCACTTCCACCCACACCCCCCTCCGTTTCATTTCCCGCAGGGTCGTGAGGACCGGTTCCAGCCTGGCCCCGCACTGCTTCCGGTAAAATTCGTCGGAGAAGGATTTCAGGTCCACGTTGGCCCCGTGCAGATCGGCGCCAATCGTATCGAGGGTCTCCGGGGTCATGTAACCGTTGGTGACAAAGATGTTCTTGAGCCCTCTGCCGCTGGCCAGCCGGGCGACATCGAGGGCGTACTCGAAGAAGATCGTGGGCTCCGTATAGGTGTAGGCGATGGTCCGGGACCCTGAGTGGACGGCCGATTCGACTACGAGCTCCGCGGGAGTCTCTCGGCCCCGGATGAAACCGCCCTCCCGGGGCATCTGGGAGATGTCCGCGTTCTGGCAAAAGGTACAGGAGAAGTTGCAGCCCACGGTGGCGATGGAAAAGGATTTCGACCCCGGGTGGATGTGAAAAATGGGCTTCTTCTCGATGGGATCGACGTTCTGGGCGATAAGTGCTCCGTATACGAGCGTATGGAGGGTCCCGTCCCGGTTCTCCCGGACGGCGCAGATCCCCCGTTTCCCCGGGGCGATGAGGCAGCGGTGGGAACAGAGCCCGCACTTAACCCTGCCTTCGTCCTTCTTCTCATAGAGCAGCGCTTCCCGAATCATACCGGGACCTCTCCTATTTGATCACCCGGATGGCGCCGGGGATGGGCCGCTGCTGCCGGGCCTCCACTCCGAAGGAGATCCTCATGGGTTCCTGGATCGTCCGGGTGGAGAAGGTTACGGGAAAGGAAAGTCCCAGGAAGGCCCCGAAAGGATTTTTTGTTACCGGGACCAATTCTTCCAGGTCCGACAGGGACGGATACCAGCCATAGGGAAGGAAAACGACGCTTCCCCACTGGATGTGGGATCCCGGGAGAAGCTTCCGGACGAGCCGCCGGAGTTCCCCGGCGGTGAAAAAACGGGCATGGCGAAAAATGGTCGGACCTCGCCGGTCGGCCAGGCGACGCGCCGCGGAGATGAGGGACCAGCGGTTGAGGGCTCCAATGAAGACCCGGCCCCGGCAGACCCGGATTGCCTCGGATACGGCCCGCTCCGGATCGACAGTGAATTCCAGGGAAGTAATGAGCGTAACGATATCGAACTCGTTGTCCGAAAAGGGGAGCTCCTCCGCCGAGCCGAGCCGCAGGTCCGCGTGGGTGCCCAGCTTCTGCCTGGCCCGGGCCAGCATGGGGGGAGACGGATCGATGCCGGAGACGGCGCAGCCTTTTGCCCGGAAAAGGGCGAGGTGGTCGCCGGTGCCGCATCCCACGTCCAGGAGACGCTCTCCCTCGCGAGGCGTCAGGTGGTTCAGGATGAGGCTTTTCTCCCGTCTGTCCATGTAGGCCCCGGCAGGGGTCAGGAGCCAGTCGTCGTAGGTCCGGGCAACGTCTTCATTGAAAATCAATTCCCTGCTCCTTCATCCGGCGGTGCGTCGGCATTTCCCCGGGGCTGTACCCTCGCGGCATCATGCGTCCCGGCGTTTCTCCGGCGCTATCCCCCGATGGCGGACATCTGCCGGCGGCATTTTTTCGGAGACGGGTCTCCCGGCAGGGTGCTCTTCCCCGCCGGCTTACTGGCGATGGCTTTGCGAATCAGCGCCTTCAGCACCTCGTCTGAACAGCCGCTTCGCAGCTCGGGCTTGAGGTCGATCTCGTCATCGGAGAGCAGGCAGGCCCGGAGGTGCCCGTCGGCAGTGAGACGGAGGCGGTTGCAGTTGTCGCAGAATTCGTGGCTGATGGGGCTGATGAAGCCGATTTCCCCCTTCGCCCCTTCGATCCGATAGCGTCGGGCAGGACCCCGGTTTTCCGGAGCACCGTTTTCACCCAGGTAATCCAGTTTGAACATCCGGCCGATCCGATCAAGGGCCACATCGTTGGACAGGTACTCCGTTACGGCTTCCGTGTTGTCCCGTCCGATGGGCATCATTTCAATGAACCGCACCTGGTAGGGCCAGCGGAGGGTGGCCTTGGCGAAATCGAGGATTTCGTCGTCATTGGTTCCCTTCATCAGGACGATGTTGATTTTGATGGGGGAGAAGCCGACTTCGGCGGCCTTCCGGATCCCCCGAAGCACCGTCTCCAGGCTTCCGCCCCGGGTGATGGTCCGGTACCGCTCAGGATTCAGGGAGTCGAGGCTGATGTTGATCCGTCGGATGCCCGCCTGATAAATCGCTTCTGCATGATCCGCGAGGAGGATGCCGTTGGTGGTGAGGCTGATGTCTGTGAGCCCCTTGAGCCCCGTGAGCGTGGAAATGAATTCCGCGAGCCCCTTCCGCGCAAGCGGCTCGCCGCCGGTGAGGCGCACCTTGGTGATGCCTTCCGGCATGGCCGCCCTTACAACCCGCAGAATTTCCTCGTACCGAAGGATGTCGTTGTGCCCCAGCAGGGAAAGTCCCTCCTTGGGCATGCAGTATATGCAGCGCAGGTTGCAGCGGTCCGTGACGGACACCCGCAGGTAGTTGATATTTCTATGCAATTGCTTGGGCATGGGACGGATTCTCCTGACCTCCTGCCGACAGCATTAACACACCCGGGACACCCTGGCAAGGCGCAGGGTCGCAGAAACGCTTGACATTCTTTTTACCTATCCTTTATAGCTTTTTGCATCCGCACACACCGGGATCGGTTGATTCACCCGGCAGGCAGCCGGAAGTTACCGCCAGATCAGCCGGTCTTATCCCCGGAATCCCACTTTCCGCGGGGGAAAGCGCGGTTTCCGGAGCTACCGGGGCCGTCAAACCGACAGAGGAGGAATCCCATGGCCAAAATTGATGCCTTTTTCCAGTTGATGAACGAACAGGGGGCCTCGGACCTGCACCTTGTGACGGGCCAGCAGCCGGCCCTCCGCATCCGCGGCGAGATCGAGCGTATCAAGTACGACACCCTGGACAACGACGGGCTGAAGGCCATGCTTTACGAAATCGCCCCGGAGATCAAGATCAAGCAGTTCGAAGAAACCGGGGATGTCGACTTTGCCTATGAAATCCCGGGGCTGGCCCGCTATCGCGCCAACTTCTTCGAGCAGAAGTGGGGCTGTGCCGCCGTGTTCCGGGAGATTCCGAGCAAGATCCTCGGCTGTAAGGACCTGGGCCTGCCGGACGTGATCGCCAAGCTGGCTCTCCTGCCCCGGGGACTTGTCCTGGTCACGGGACCTACCGGGAGCGGCAAATCTACGACCCTGGCGGCCATCGTCGACGAGGCAAACAAGCTCCGCAGGGATCACATCATCACGGTCGAGGATCCCATCGAATTCGTCCACCAGAGCCAGGGTTGCATCGTCAATCACCGGGAAGTGGGGCTCCACACCCGGAGCTTCTCGGCAGCCCTCCGGGGCGCCCTTCGCGAGGACCCGGATATCATCCTGGTCGGCGAAATGCGCGACCTGGAGACCATCGGCCTGGCCATCGAGGCGGCCTCCACGGGCCATCTGGTCTTCGGGACCCTTCACACCACCAGCGCCGCCAAGACGGTGGACCGCGTCATCGAGGTCTTCCCTGCGAACGAGCAGGCACAGATCCGCTCCACCCTGGCTGACGGCATCCGGGCGGTCATTTCCCAGACCCTGTTCAAGCGGGCCGACAAGAAGGGCCGCTGCGCCGCCCTGGAGATCCTGATCGCCAACACAGCGGTGCGCAACCTCATTCGGGAATCCAAAACCTTCCAGATCCCATCCATGATCCAGACGGGAAAGAAATATGGCATGCAGCTGTTGGACGACGCCATCATGGAGCTTCTCAACAAGGGGTGGATCAGCGGAGACGATGCGTACCAGAAGAGCAACGACAAGGCCCGGTTCCGCCAGTATCTGAAGAATCCGCCGACGGACTTCACGGAGGTGTAACTGCCAGCCCGGTCCCGCTGGGCCGGCGTCGAGGAGGCAATGACATGAGAAAGCAGGAAATCGACTACGTCCTGGGAAAGATGCTGGATGCCCACAAAGGCGTTTCGGACCTGAATCTGACGGTGGGCAAGCCGTTCCAGGTGGAAACCTCCGGCCAGCTGTCGAAAGTGGACATGGAGCCGAACATAGAGAAGCTCTCGCCTTTCCAGACGGAAATCTTCGCCATGAACCTCATTAACCGGGACCGCCGCCTTACGGAAGACCTCCTGATGAAGGGGTCCTGCGACCTGGCCTATGAGCTGCCCGGTCGGGCCCGGTTCCGCGTGAACATCTTCTCCCAGAAGGGCAACTATTCCATCGTCATGCGGAAGCTGGAGACAAAGATCCCCACCATTGCGGAGATGAACCTGCCGGAGGCCTTCCAGAAGATGGCCCAGGAGAAGAACGGAATCATCCTCGTCACCGGCGCCACCGGAAGTGGTAAATCCACCTCGCTGGCGGCGGTCCTCGACAAGGTCAACGACGAGCAGTCGGTCCATGTCGTTACTCTGGAAGACCCGGTGGAATTTGTTCACCCCCAGAAGAAGGCAACCTTCAACCAGCGGGAAATGGGCCAGGACTTCGATGTCTTTTCCAACGGCCTCCGGGCGGCCCTGCGCCAGGCCCCGAAGGTGATCCTCGTCGGTGAAATGCGCGACCGCGAGACCGTCGAGATCGGCCTCTCCGCAGCGGAGACGGGGCATCTGGTCCTCAGCACCCTGCACACCGTCGACGCGGGCCAGACCATCAACCGTATCATCGGCATGTTCAACACGGAGGAGGAAAAGCAGATCCGCATCCGCCTGTCCGACACGGTCCGCTGGATCGCCTGCCAGCGCCTGCTGCCGAAGGTCGGCGGCGGCCGGGTGGCGGCCTTTGAGATCATGGGATCAAACCTGCGGGTGAAGGACACGATTCTGAACGGCGAGTCGGAAGGCAAGACCTTCTATGACATCATTGACCAAGGTCGGCCTTTCGGCATGATCACCTTCGACGAATCCATCGTGGAACTCTTCAAGCAGGGTCTCATCACGGAGGATACGGCGAGGGCGTATGCGTCGAACAAGAGCGCGGTCGGGCGCGGGATCGACACTGTCAAGAGTTCCCGGGGCGAGAAGACGACGGACTTGGGCAAACTCCAGGTCGACTCGGATTATGGGAGACCCAAACGGCCGGGTTGGTAGGGATTCATTTCTGAAACCGGTATCCGGACAAAGGGAGAGAATCGATGGAAGACGAAAAAAAACTGTTGGACGAGGTAGCGGCGGACACGTACGACGCCTCCGACCGGCCCTTCGACTTCGTTCTCGAAGAAGGGGAGACAGCCCTGGTGTGCTCAAACGATGCACCGAGCCGGGAAAAGGTCATCCAGGCGCTGCAGGGAATGGGATTCCAGATCAACGAGTCTGCCGCAGCCAAGGACGCCTTGAAGAGCATGCGCTTCCACGTCTTCGACCTGGTGATCGTGGATGAGGGCTTCGAGCGGGAGGTCCTGGACTATCTGGAAACCCTGAACATGCACACCCGTAGGAATATCTTTGTGGTCCTGCTTACCGGTACGCTGCGGACCATGGATAACATGGCCGCCTTCCACCGGAGCGTGAACCTGGTAATCAACAAGAAGAACATCGACGACGTGGCGGTAATCCTGCGCCGGGGCATCAGCGACAACAAGAACTTCTATTCCGTGTTCACGGATGGATTGAGGAAAATCGGGAAAATCTGAGGCCCGGCTGAGACGTTTGCAGAAACGAAAGAGGGGGCGGTAAGCCCCCTTTGTCGTTTAAGGGCTGCTCCCTTATTATCTATCTTTCATGAATTGATAGGATGGGCTTGCCGGTACAGCGAAATTACCCGGAAAGTCGGCGGCCTGCTTGCCCATTTCCACCGCGATCTTGCCCGCCCCGGGGACCGGCGCCGTCACCAGTGTGACCGCCACCTCCGTGACCACGTCCTCCGCCATTTCCGCCGCAATGCCCCTGAGCAGGCCATATGCCTGCTCCACAGCTCCCTTCGCGTTAAAGTCGCGAATTTGCCGAAGCTGGTCGTATACCGTCTTTACCTTGTTCAGTCGCCTCTCCACGGCCCTGATGTCTTCCTCGCTCAGGGCTTCTCCTTCCTTCGCCCGCTGGTAGCGCGCCAGGTTGTCCCCTTCCCTCTTGCACGTCGCCGTATCGCCTTTTGACAGGGCGGCTTTCAAGCGGGTTTGCATCTCCGCGACCGCCTGCGTCTCGGTTTCACTCCCGTGCAACTGAGCCGAAACGCTGTTGATGAAAGAAAACATGACAAGGGCGGAGACGAACAACAGTATCAACAGGAAATGTCTTTGTTTCATTTGAGCTCTTGTTTTTTGTATGGATCAGGCAGGCCGGTTTTTCTTTGTTCTGAATACGACAGAACAAGAACCTTTTCCGATGTGCTCCGCCTTCTCGATCACATTTCTTCCCAACGCAAGTCGTAGCTTGCACTCCGGCCCTTTCCAGGATTCACAGTCAGGATGCCGAGTTTGACAAGCTGGTCCATCTCACGGAAGGCTGTTGCCCGGCTGACTTTGGCAAGAGAAACATACTTTCTCGTTGTCAGGCCTCCCTCGAAACCGCCTCTGCCGGCATCCAGCATCCGGTTGATGACCTTGCGCTGCCGCTCCGTCAGGGGAGTTTGAGCGTGCGCTTTCCAGAAGTCGGCCTTGTCGAGGACGCCTGACAGGATCCCCCCGGAGTGCTCGATGGCCCTGCGGAAACACCCGAGAAACCAGACGAGCCACTCTGTGAGATCCCCGGTTCCCTTCTGGCAGCGTTCCAGGACACGATAGTAAGCATCGCGTTCTGCCATGATCCGGGACGAGAGGCTGTAGTAGCGGATCGATTGTTTGTCGTCCTGGGACAGGGCCATGTCGGTCAGGGCGCGGGCGATTCGACCGTTGCCGTCTTCGAAGGGATGGAGGGTTACAAAATGGAAATGGGCGATCCCTGCCCGGAGGATTCCTTCCACACGGCCCCTGCTCTCGTTCCACCACTCGAGGAAACGATCCATTTCCAAGGGGATGCAATCCGATGGAGGCGCCTCGAAGTGGATGGTTTCTTTGCCCAGGGGGCCGGACACAACTCGCATGGGTTGATCTCCACGCCATTCTCCAACCCGGATCCTGTGCATTCCCGAGTATCCCGTCGGGAAAAGGGAAGCGTGCCAGCCGCAGATCCGTTCTTTCGTTAGGGGTTCGTCATGATTCTTCGTAGCGTCCAGGAGAACAGAAACGAGTCCGTCAACGGGACGGCTAACCAGGAGCCCTGCAGATGGAAGACCGAGCTTTCTTGCTACGGAAGACCGGACAGCCTGCAGGTTGAGAGGCTCTCCCTCGATCAGAGCCGTTTTCAGGGTTTCCTCAGTCAGGATTTCAACATGGGCGTGGCTTCCCAGCGTCAGCCCGAGGCCTGTCACCTTGTTGAGCAGTTTGCCCTGCAACAGCCGGCACTCGCCCAGTCCAACGAGCATCTCCTCGCTATTCCAGCGAAACCGTGTCCAGTTCGGACGCTGCCAGAGGTATCGAGCCATTTGCCGTCCTAAACGCTTCATTTTGTGAAGCAATAAGACAGATCTTTCGCTTCATGTCAAGAAGAGAAGTCTTTTCAGAGGAATACGAACTTGAATTGGAGCACGAGAGAAATCCCGGCCTTTCAAGAAATCAGAACTCGATGATTCCCTGCTCCTCGCCGACCTTCGGGCCAAGCATTTTGGTCGTCTTGCCCGCCAGGGACGTGTTCGTCTTGAGATCCTTGACGACTTCCTCCACGGAACCGAAGGGGGCGATGACGTCGATCAGCCAGGGCTCGTCGCCGCTTTTCCAGTCCGGCGGCGCCAGACGGCCGATCTTTCGGTAACGATCCGCCACCTCTTTCGACAGGAAGGCCCAACTGGCGAATGCAACCGGTGATTCGTCCCGCATGTATACCTTCGCCTGATCGAGCACGACGGGGGGCAGAATCCGCCATTCGAAATCGGTGACAAACATGAACCGGTGGGCGGATGAATTCATGGCCAGAAAGCATACAGGGCCGAGAAGGGGCAGCTTTTGAACACCAGTTTTGCCTGTTCCATTGCCAGTTTGATCAACTCCGCCTGCTGCAGGGGAAGCTGCTGACCGGCTGCATCTTTATTTTTGTTGCTGCCGTTTTGGATTTCTGTCGATTTCAGGAAACGCGATCTGCCTATTTCAACATCCCGGCCTTGCGGAGGATGTCCTTTGCCTCCTCCTCCTTCCCCATGGCCAGGAGGCATTCGGCTAGATGGAGGGGGTAGAGAGGATTATCGGGCTCGGCGGCGGAGGCCTTGCGGAAGGCATCGGCGGCTTCCGCGTGCCGGTTGTGCCGGGCCAGGCTGTGGCCCAGGCGGTTCAGGTAGGCCCCGGTCTGTTCCGGGTTGAGGGAGACAGCCAGGTCATAGGCCTCCAGGGCCTCTTCCAGCCGGTCGAGCCGGAGGAGGATGTCTCCCCGGCCGCACCGGTAGAGGGGATCTTCCGGCCGGAAGGCGATGCACTTTTCGTAGGATTCAAGAGCCCGCTCGGGCTGGTTCCGTTCCAGAAGAATGTGGGCCATGCGGCCGTAGAAGACGCCGGTCTTGTCCGGCTCCAGGCAGACGGCCCGCCGGTAGGCCGCTTCGGCACGGTCCCACTCGGAGAGGGCCAGGAGGGCGTTGCCGAGGAGGCAGAGAACGGCGGCTGCCTCCGGTTCCTCCTCCGTCATTTTTTCCAGCACCCTCACCGCGTCCCGGGGACGATCCGCCTTGAGGTAGGCGTCCGCCAGCGCCTCGCAGAGAGCGAAATCCTCCGGCTGAACCGCCATGACCCGTTCGCAGATGTCGACCAGCCGGTCGAACATGCCGTTGTCCTTGAAGATGCGGACGAGCTCGTCGAAGCCGAACCCGGTGAAGACTTGCCGGGTCAGCTCCTTTTGGAAGAGACGCTCAAAGTGACCGATGGCCTCCTCCAGACGGCCCGCGTCGTGGCAGGCCCAGGCAAGGGATAGGGCGATGGAACCGTCTTCGGGAGATGACGCCAGGAGATTCCGATACAGAAGGATCGCTTCCTCGAACCGCCCTTCCTGGTAGAGCCGGTCCGCCGCATCGCGCCCGCTTTGGCTTTTGTCGTTCGCAGTCGTCATGATTGGTTAAATAAGGATAGAGCGGCCGGGGAAGCGGATGGGATGATCCGCAGCCCCGGGCCGCAAGTGGTTGAGAGATGTCCGTTTAACCGCAGGAGGAGCAGGTGCCGCAGCTGCCGCCGGCGGCGACGAAGTTTGACGACAGCTTGAATCCGGACCCGTTCGGGGTCTCGATGAAGTCCACGGTGATGGGTTGAATCTCGTCGTACAGGGCCTGATTGATCACAAACTTGAGGCCGTTGTCCTCGAACGTCTGGTCGTCCTGTTTCGGCTCATCCAGAGCCATGCCCAAGGAGGGCCCCGATCAGCCGCCCTCGAAAACCATCAGCCGGATCGGCAGGTTCTCCTTCCGGTTCTTCATGAAATCCTTGATCATTTCGTTTGCTTTTTCCGTTACGGTGAACATTTTTCTTCAGCCCTTTCCGACACCTTGGTGTCCTTTGAGTTCATGCTTTTCCCCATATCCCGGCGGAAAGCCCTATGCAATAAAAATCGTCCGAGAGTTCCCTTTTCCGCCCAGGGTATGGTATCAGCGGTTGTGCTTTCAAAGATAATCATCCCGGGGGCGGTTGGCAAACGGTGGGGCGGGAATCCTGAAATTCAGCGGATCGGAGAAGCAGAGCGGCATGGAACCGGTCATCGAGGCAACCAACCTGCGGAAGACCTTCGGCGATCTCGTGGCCGTGGACAGCCTGTCGTTCACGGTACAGAGCGGTGAGTGTTTCGGGATCCTGGGGCCCAACGGCGCCGGCAAGACCTCGACGATCCGCATGATCTACGGCTTCTCGCCCATGACGGCGGGGGACATGAAAGTCTTCGGCATGGACATCCGCCGCCGCTACCGGGCCGTCAAGAGCCGGATCGGCGTCTGCCAGCAGGAGAACAACCTGGATCCGGACCTGACGGTGATCCAGAACCTGGAGGTCTTCGCCGGATTTTTTAATATCCCCCGGCGGGAGGCCGGCAAGCGGGCCCTGGATCTCCTGGCCTTCATGTCCCTGGAAAACCGCCGGGAGACACGGGCCATGGAGCTTTCCGGCGGCATGATGCGCCGCCTGGTGATCGCGCGGGCGCTGATCAACAACCCGGACCTCCTGATCCTGGACGAGCCGACGACGGGCCTCGATCCGCAGTCGCGGCACCAGGTCTGGGAGCGCCTGGAGGAACTCCGCTCCCGGGGCCTGTCGATCCTGCTGACGACCCACTACATGGACGAGGCGGCGCGGCTCTGCGACCGGCTCATCATCATGGACCGCGGGAAACTGCTGGTGGAGGGAAGCCCCCGGGAACTGGTGGAGCGCTTTGCCGGGCGGCATGTCATCGAGGTGGCCGAGCCGAGGGAGGATCTCCGCGCGTGGGTCCGGGAGCGGGGATTACAGTTCGACGATCTGGGCCACCGGCTGATCATCTTCGGAAACGACAGCGACAGCGAGGGCCTGTTCCGGGAGGTCGCCGGCCGGTGCCCCGGGGACGGCTGCCTGCTCCGGATGGCGACCCTGGAGGATGTTTTCCTGAAACTGACGGGACGGGGGCTACGGGAATGAGCGCCATATCGGGGCGGTTCTGGAGGGTGTGGAGGCGCAATCTCGCCGTCTACCGGCAGAACTGGATGGTCAGTTTCCTGACACCGATGCTGGAGCCGTTTCTCTATCTCCTGGCCTTCGGCGTGGGCTTCAGCCGCCTTGTCGGGGACGTCCCCTATGGAGGGGTGACCGTTTCCTACACCCTCTTCCTCGCGCCGGCCCTGGTCGCCATGACGGTGATGAACAACGCCTTCTTCGAAAACACCTACGGCTCCTTCGTCCGGATGTACTACCAGAAGACCTTCGACGCCATGATGGCCACGCCGCTGACCGTCTCGGAGATCATCACCGGCGAGATCGTCTGGGGTGCCACGAAAGCCGTCATCGCCACGGCCATCATGCTGCTCGTGATCAGCCTCTTCGGGCTCCTGCGCTGGCCCGAAGCGATCCTCCTGCTTCCCCTGGCCTTCCTGGGGGGGATCGCCTTCGGCTCGGTCGGCATGATCTTCACGGCCGTCACGCCCCACATCGAACTGTTCAATCTCCCGTTTTTCCTGTTCATCACACCCATGTACCTCTTCGGCGGCACCTTCTTCCCCCTGGAGGCCCTTCCTGAGTGGGCCCGCTATGCGGCCCTGGTCATGCCCCTGACCCACCTGGTGAACGTCACCCGGGCCCTCTGCATCGGGTTCGCTGACCTGTCCGCCCTGTGGGGTCTTCTGTATTTCCTGGTTTTTGCGGCTGTTGCCTACCCGCTGGCCCTCAGGCTGATGTATCGCCGCCTGGTAAAATAATGTCTACAGGCTCTTGAAAAACGCCCATCTGCGGCGTTGCCCTTATCCCGCTCCGCTCAACGTACTGCCGAGTACGCCTCGCGGCCCGGGACATCGGGCGCCTTGCATCCGGGCATTTTTGAACAGCCTGCCAAAAAATAAGGCGGACCGGATACTCCGGCCCGCCCCTCTGCATTCAATTCCGGGAACGGCTACAGTCCCACCACGGCGTTGACGGATTGCTTATTGGAGGACTCGATGTACTCCACGATCTTCTCGGCGATGATGTGGATGTTCCGCGTAAACTTTTCCTCGTCCTTCTCCAGGAGCGTCATGCGGAAACCCGGCATGTTGGTGAAGAACGACGTCAGGGGAACCACGCAGATTCCCGTGGAGGCGAGGAGATAGTAGACGAAGCGCTTGTCGAACTCGATGTTCGGGCCGGTCAGCTTCTCGATGTAGTCCCGCACCTCTTCATGCTCGATCGGCAGGAACTGCCGGGCGTTGAGAACGGCCTCGTTAAACACGGCGGTCATGTAGAAGGCGCCGTTGGTGCGGTTCACCATCAGGTAGGGCACGTCCTTGAGGATCTTGTATGCTATGTTGGACAGGCGCTCGTAGAGGTTTCTCCGTTCGGACAGGTAATTCTGGTATTCCGGATGGCTCATGATTTTCGGGATGGCCATTTGGGGCAGCGTGGTGGAGCATACCTCGGACATCTTCTGGTGCAGGATCGTATTGATGTAGCTGGCGAACTTCTCGTCCTTGTCGGCGTTGTATACCTCCATCCAGCCGCAGCGGGATCCCGGCCAGGGAAACTCCTTGGAGATCCCCTTCATGCTGAGCCCCGGGACGTCTTCGATCACGTCGGAGAGATGGGCCGTCTTCTTGTTGTTGTATACGATGTTGATGTAGGTCTCGTCGAAGATCAGGAACAGATCGTATTCCTTGGCGATCCGCACGATCTGCCGCAGGGTGTCCGCGGGGTAGACAAAGCCTGTCGGGTTGTCCGGGTTGATGACCAGGATGCCCACGACGGCATTGTGGCTCTTGACCTTCTGCTCCAGTTCCCGGATGTCCGGATACCAGTTGCTGTAGGGATTCATCCGGTAAGTGTTGGGCGGGAACGATGCGTGTAGCACCTCCGCCAGGAAGTGGGTCGAATAGGTCGGCTCGGGGACGATGACCCGGGCGTCGAGGCGGATCGCGCTGTACGAACGGGCGATGGCGTCACCCAGGCCGTTGAAGAAGATGATGTCCTCCGGTGTGATCTGGGTGCCACCCCGCGTGTTGACTCGATCCACCAGGAACTGGCGGGTCTCGTCCATGCCCTTCGTGGGAGAGTAGGCGAAGGACCGGTCGTCCCGGATGATCTCGATGATGCACTCCTTCATCCAGTCGGGGATGTGCTCCCCTTTCTGTACCGGGTCACCGATGTTTTCCCAGCAGATCTCGACTCCGTATCCTTCCAGTTTCTTCGCGATGTTGACGATGTTGCGGATTTCGTAGGTAAGTCCGCTTCCACCCTTGCAGATTTCAAACCTCATATGAATATATCCCCTGTATCAAGGCGCTTATTAAGTGAAAGTGCTTAATATAATCAGAATAAATTATCCACATTTTTTTCTGTAAGAATGGGACAGTGGAACTGACCGTCATAAGGCAGGAATCCCTGCCGTGCAGCTCAAAAATGTTGCAGTCTCGGTCTTTGGCATGACCGTGGCTCGGGACTCGGAGAACACGGCCGGCGGGTGTTTTCAAGAACCCGATGGAAAGTCTCCCGATTGCTGTCTGTACAATGCCGGTCAGAGATACTGTGTGAGTCCTTCCTTCTCCAGAAGGTCCACCAATTCCTTGACCCGCTGGGAGTCTCCGCGCCGGCAGACAAGAAGCGCATCCTCCGTGTCCACGACGATCAGGTCCTCGACTCCCGCCAGGGCGACCAGCCGGTCCCGGGCCACGACGAGGGAGTTCCTTGTGCCGGTGACGGCCACGGATCCCTTCAGGACGTTTCCCGACGGGTCTTTCGGTGAAACCTCCCAGAGGGCGTCCCAGCTTCCCACGTCGGACCAGCCGAAATCCCCCCGGAGGACGAGAACGTTGTCGGCTTTTTCCATGACGCCGTAGTCGACGGAGATGGACGGCAACCCCGGATAGACATCCTCCAGTACGGCGTTCTCGCGGTCCGTTCCGAGGGCCGTATCGATCCTGGCCAGCCCACCGGCCAGATCCGGCAGCCACTGCCCGATGGCATCAATGATGGCTGCGGCGGTCCAGACGAACATGCCGCTGTTCCAGACATAGCAGCCCTCCGCCAGGAAGGCTTGCGCCGTTTCCCGGTCCGGCTTTTCCCGGACGGACCGGACCTGCCAGACCTTCTCACCCCGGGCGGTCCCCTCTTCTTCACCCAGCTCCAGGTAGCCGTATCCCGTCTCCGGGGCCGTGGGGTTGATGCCGATGGTTACCAGGTGATGCCCCGGCGCTGCCGCCTCGGCAGCTGCCCGGAGGACATCGAGGAACCGCCCGCCATCGGTGATCAGGTGATCTGCCGGGAGGACCGCCATGACGGCGCCCGGATCCAGCCGGCGGACAAAGTGGGCCGCCAGGCCGATGCAGGGAGCGGTATTCCGCCCCATCGGCTCGATGAGGATGTTCTCCGCCGGGATGTCCGGGAGCTGGCGGGCCAGCTCCGCCGCGTGAGTCCGGCCGGTGACGATGAGGATGCGTTCCGGCGGCACGAGGGGGAGCAGGCGGTCGACGGTTTCCTGGATGATCGTCCGCTCGCTCAGAATGTCCAGGAGATGCTTTGGCTTCCGGTCCCGGCTCCGGGGCCAGAAGCGGGTTCCCCGGCCGCCGGCCATGATGACGATATACATGGGAATTCTCCTTGCAGATAATGGGTCGGCGTTCGACTTGTCATATGAATACGGATGGTTATCACGACCCCGGGATGCATAGCAGAGACAGCTTCTCTTGACAAGATCAATCCGGCGGGAGGCGGTCCATGCGGAAGTGCTGGAGCAGGGCGATGAAGGACGGATCGCGCCGCGGATCGCCCCGCCAGCCGAAGAGATGGCCGGCACAGGTGCAGTCGGAGGATCCGAAGCGCGGGATGGAGAACTCGGCGATTTTCGCCAGGGCCCGGGCGAGTTCGTGCTCCAGGTCGTCCGCCGTCCGGATCGGGAGGGCGGTGCAGGCGTCCGCCGTGGCGCGGAGGTAGTCGATGTGCCAGTGCAGGGTCTTCCGCAGCCGCAGGTGCCGTGCGATCCGGCGCGACAGGTCTTTCCGGGCGGACCCGACGTAGCACCAGGTCCCCGCCGGGAAATCGATGCGCCCCAGGGATCCGACCTCGACGGACCGCACCGCGTCGAGGCGGCACAGGATCAGATACGCGCCACGGTCCCGGGATTCCCGGCGGAGCAGGTCCCACGGAACGGGGAGGACGCGGACGTTGTCCTCGAGGCGCAGATCCTCCGTCCAGGACACGGCGACGGGGAGATAGAAGAGCCTGTCTTTCATCTCCAGGAAGGTCTCGGCGAAGGCCGGGTCCGTGTGGTAGTCCGGCAGGAACCTCCGCGCCCGGGGCCACTGGACGAGCCAGACGACGCCGCATCGCCGCCCCGGCCGGGCATGCGCGGCCAGGTTCAGGAGATGGCGGCGCCCCCGCTCGGTGACGGCGTCGGGGAACATCGCCAGGTCGTTTCCGAAAAGCGTGCAGGATTTCACCTCCAGGAGGATCTCCTCCTCTCCCCGCCGGAGGATGAAGTCCAGGCGGCTGTCCCCGACGGTGGCCTCCCGGCGCGCCACGGACGCATCCTCCAGGCCGGGAATCCGGCCGGCTCCAATCAGGAACTCCACTACACGGTTCGCCAAGGTTGTGTGGAGAAGGACCGTGGCCCCGTCGCGCACAACGGCGACGGCCGTCCAGGCCAGGGCGCGCCCGGGCTTGTCCGCGGGCGCCAGCAGGACGGTCCGGCCCGGCAGGAGAAGCTCCCACAGGCGGCCCGGGTTGGGCAGATGGGCCGTCACCGTCCGGCCGTCCAGGTCGCATTCGACGGCGAAGCGGTGCAGCCGGCGGCGAAACGTTGACGGGTACAGGTCGGGATACAGGGGATCGCGGAACAGGTTCAAGGATCGCCTCGCGGTTTTCTTGCAATTTAGCCTGCCCGCCGGTACATTGCCAGGGCCAAATGCATCCGGTCCCGGCGTTGCGGCAACAGGTTAAAGAAGCGGATGAATCAATTCCACTCTCTCCCCGGGCCCGGCGATTCCATCGGAGGTGAATCCCCACCGTGAGCGACGTCGTTCCCCAACTGATTCTCAAGGCCGGCCGTGACCGGTCCCTGCGCCAGGGGCATCCCTGGGTTTTCTCCGGGGCCGTGGCGTCGGTGCGCCCGCCCGCCAGGGCCGGCGACGTCGTCCTGGCCGTCTCCGGGGACGGCCGTCCTCTCGGCCTGGGGTTCTACCAACCGGAAACGGACATCATTTTCCGCCTGCTCACGGGCCGCACCGACGAACCCGTGGACGGCGCCTTCTGGCGGAGGAGCATCCGGCGGGCCATGGACCTGAGACGCCTCGTCGTGCCGCCGGAGACGACGGCGTACCGGCTGATCCACGCGGAGGGGGACGGCATGCCGGGGCTGATCGTGGACCGGTACGACCGGATCCTGGTGGTCTCCTTCGCCACCGCCGGCATGGACCGGCGGCGGGAAGAGATCGCGGCGGCCCTCGTGGAGGAGGTGACGCCGGACTGTATCCTGGAACGCTCCGAGGGCAGGGCCCGCCGCCTGGAGGGACTCCCGGACCGGAGCGGGACTCTTTTCGGGGACGTCCCGCCGGGGCCGGTTGAAATCCGCGAACGAGGCCTGCGCTACCGGGTGGACGTCGTGAAGGGACAGAAGACGGGATTCTTCCTGGATCAGCGGGAGAACCGGGCACTCCTGGGGGGGCTGTGCGCCGGGGCGATGGTCTTCAACGGATTTTCCTTTACCGGGGGATTCTCCGTCGCCTGCGGCCGGGGTGGGGCGAAACGGGTCGTCTCCGTGGACGTCTCCGAAGATGCCTGCGGTCTCGCCCGGGAAAATCTGGCCGCCAACGGCATTTCAACGGAGGACCATCCCGTCGTACGGGCCGACGTCTTCCGGTATCTCCGGGAGACGGAGGAAACCTACGATCTCGTCATCCTCGACCCGCCGGCCTTCGCCAAGACGAGACGGGATGTCGCCCGGGCCGCCCGGGGATACAAGGACGCCAATCTGCAGGCCCTGCTCCGGCTGCGGGAAGGGGGTATCCTGGCGACGTTTTCCTGTTCCAATGCCGTGGATGAAGTGCTTTTTGAGCGGATCGTTCAGGGGGCGCTGCAGGACGCCGGCCGGTCCGCCTCCGTGCTGTACCGGGTCGGGGCTGGGCCGGATCATCCCGTGTCTCTGGGCCACCTGGAAGGCCGTTACCTCAAGGGTCTGGTTCTTGCCGTCCGTGGAGCCGCTCCTGGTGGACCCTCCGGGCCTGCAGGAGGAAGGCCTCCAGCCTCGCGGCGATGAGCTGCGGGAAGGGAGTCCCGTCGCTCTCGATGGCCAGGAACGGGAGCGGATGCATCCGGCGGGACAGGATGGCCTCGGCGATGCGGTTCGGCATGCAGCCGAAGGGGCCGATGGCGATGGCCCCGCAGGCCCGCGAGGGGACCTCGTGCAGGCAGCCGCCGATGGTGAGAACCGCCTCACCCGTCAGTCGGGGATCCAGGTAGGGACGGGCGCACTCGATGGCGGCGCCGACGTCTTCCTCGTGGAAGGCATAGAGACCGGAGCGTGCCACGGCCTCCTTGAGTGATCGTTCCGCCCTCCTCATAACGGCCCCGCGGACGGCCTGGGAAAGCCGGTTCCGCAGGCCCGGCCGTTCTTTGCCGATCCCCTGCCGCAGGCACCAGTCCGTATAGTACACCCACTCGATCCCGCTGGCCACCTTCGCGGCGTACCCCTCCTCCGCCAGCCGCTCCACGAGAAACTGGCGCGACAGGTCGTCGTGGCGGACGAAAATCTCTCCCGTCAGGAAGATGACAGGGATGTCCGGGAGGGGGCGTTTCAAGGGAATTCTGCTCAGCCGTTCCGCCGTTCCGACCAGTGCCTCCCTGATCCCCGTCTCGTCTTTCGCCCGTTCCAAAGCGATCAGGATCCGCTGCCATTCGCCCTCGAAAAGGGCAAGCGCGAGTTCTCTGTCATCGGCCCCCGCCAGGAGAACCGAGTGGACGTCCTGCAGAATGTCGGCGGTTACGGCGCCGAGCCAGAGGCGCTGGAAGGCGCCGCTGTCCCTGAGCCCCGTGTAGCTGTCCTCCGATGTCAGCGAGAGGATGGCGACGTTCTCCCAGCCCTGCTCACGGATGAGACCGTTCATGAAGGGGGCGTAGCGGCCGAACCGGCACGGGCCGCCGGCTGTGGGCATGAAATAGACCAGGAGCTCTTCCGGCGAGGGACGTTCCCGGACGGTCTTGAGGAGGGTCCCCGTCGTCAGGAGGAGGGGCAGACACTCCTTGCAGGTCGTTTCCCCCCGTCCGAGCTGGAGGATCTCCGTATCGGCCGGGGGTTTGGCCTCGGCCCGGATGCCGAGGCCGCGGAAAACCGCCGCCCCCGCCTCGGAGAGAAAGCGCCCCATGGAAGGGAAGACGACGCGGACCGATTCGTCCGTGAGGTTTCGGGAGCGGCCCCGGGAGTCGACGAAAGACTGCCGTTTTTTATCCCAGCAGGCTTGTTGCGGTGCGGCAACGGGTGGCCGGGGCGTTTCTTCCCCGGCGTTGCGGAAATTGGCGATGATGTCGAGGAATGCCTCGATGCGAGTCTCCAGGCCGGCATCGGCCGTATGGCTGTCCAGTTCCAGGACGAGAAAAGGCTTGCGGCCCATGATGCGTCTCGCGTCCCCGAGGAGAAACGAGTCGGGGCCGCAGGAGAAATTCATGATGTAACAGCCGAAAAGCTGGGGATGTTCCCGGGTCCTCCGGGCCGCCTGCAGGATCGTCTGGCCGGCGGCCCAGTACATGTCGGGATCCGGCGGGAATTCGCCCGGCGGAAGCATCCCGCAGGGAATGACGGGAATGCCGCGGGTGGCGAGCTTCTTGGGGATGCTGAGGTGGGCCTCGGGAACGCAGGTGTTGTAGGTTCGGCCCAGGAGAACCACGGCGAACCGGTCCGGCCGCCCTTCCAGTTCTTCCAGGAATTTCCGGCCCTCCGCGAGGAGTCCCTCCGTCGTCCGGCGCTGCTCCTCCAGGGCCTCCCGGAATGCGGAGCGGCTCTTCCGGGCGTCGGCCCCCAGGTTGCTCCCGAGGCGGATGAAGGCCTCCTCCGCCGATCCCCAGCCGCCGGAGAAATCCAGAAGCGGAGACAGAACGCGCTTCTCCGCCTGAAGGCGGCGGAAGACGGGGTGGTCCCCGAAGGCCGTTGCCAGGACGTAGGGCTCCGCCTGCGTGACGGGGCAGGTGATGCTCCGGGAAGCCCCCGCCAGTGCCGGAAGGTCCCTCACATGGGGCAGGAACAGGAAGTCGGGCTCCCGGTTGAGAAGGTCGAGAAAGAATCCGTGGGCCAGCTCCGCCGGATAGCAGAAAGCGGCGCCCCGGGCCTCCATTCCGTCCGGCTCGGCTTTCTCCGGCAGGATCGGATCGAAGCCGAGGCGGCGGAAAAAGGTGCGGAAGAGGGGAGCGCAGGCGTGGACGTGGAAAGACCGATTGATCCCGACGGTGCGCGTCTCCGCCGTCTTCTCTGCCGCAGGGCCGGATGCCGGGTGGATCCGGCTTTCATAGAGGGCCGCCAGGTTCGGGGTGTCCTCGGTGTCGCGGTGGAGCCTCAAATTGTACCAGCGGTTGCAGGCGCCGCCGAACGGAAAGACCTTGTCGCCGATCCGGACCCGGGAGATCTCGCATTTCCGGTCGCATTTTTCCCGGGAGCCCCCCTGGCAGACGAAGGAGGCCTCATGGGAGAAGTCGCGGTCCCGCAGGTCTTCCAGAACGTACTCCTCCGGCTCCAGGAGCCCTCGGCGCTGGCGATCGACGACCTCCAGGGCGACGCCGAAGGCCCCCATGAGGCCCGGCTCCGGGGGGACCACGATGTCTCTTCCCGCGAGCGCCGCCATGGCCATCGGTACGGCCCGGTTGTAACAGACGCCGCCCTGCATGAAGACGCGCCTGCCGACAGGCCGGTTCCCTTTGACCCGCACGTTGTAGTTCATGGCGATCGAGTAGACGAGCCCTGCCAGGATGTCCTTCCGGCCGATGCCTTCGTGGAGGGCGTTCTTGATGTCGCTTGAGATGAAGGCGGCGCACTGGTCGTTGAAATTGGGGGGGCGGTGCCCCTCCATGGCCTGAGGGCCGATGTCCTCCATGGCGACGCCCAGCGTTTCCAGGGCCGCCTCCTCCAGGAACGAGCCCGTGCCGGCGCTGCAGGCGTCGTTCATGGCGTAGTCCATGGGAACGCCGTTGACGAGATGCGTGTATTTGGCGTCCTGGCCGCCGATCTCGAAGAGGGTGTCCACCTCCGGATCGAAGTAGCGGGCGGCCGTGGCATGGGCGATGATCTCGTTGATGATGCCGCCCGTTCCGGCGTGGAGGGCGGCGATCTGGCGGCCCGAGCCCGTGACGCCGAGGCCCGTGATCCGGATGGGAATCCCCTGCCCGTCCATCTGTCGTGCCAGTTCGGCGTAGCAGGCGCGGCAGGCCGCGACGGGGTCGCCGCCGGTCCGGAGGTATACCGAAGCCAGGATCCGGCTGTCGGCGACCTGGATGATTACGGCCTTTGTGGTGGTCGAGCCGACGTCGAGGCCGAGGATCGCCTTGCCGCCCGCCGGTGCGCTCTCCATCCCGTTGTCCCGGAACGACACCCGCGACGCGGATTCGGCCAGGGGGGACAGGTAATGGAAAGACCGATGCTCCGGCCGGAAAAGCGAACCGGGTTCCGGCAGCGGGGTCGCGTCGTTTTCCAGGGCCCACAGGGCGGCGCCCCAGGCCTCGAACCAGGCTGCCTGCGGGGGGACATGGACGTTCCGGATCTCCCGGCGCAGGATCTCCAGGAGGACCTCGTTCCGGGATACGCCGCCCACCAGGAGGATGTTCTCCCGGGCCGTCTGCCGGAGCAGCTCCAGGATCTTGCCCGCCATCATCTGGCAGAGGCCGGCGGTGATCCTGCCCTTGGGAATGCCCTTGTTGGCAGCGTGGGTGCAGTCGCTCTTGCAGAAGACGCTGCAGCGGCCGGAGACCCGGTAGGGATCGCCCGACCGGGCCAGGGGCAGCGCCTCCGGAAGGCTGAGCCCGAGCCTCCGGATCTGCTGGAGGAAGAATTCCCCCGTCCCGGAGGCGCACTTGTTGCCCGTGTTGACGCCGCAGATCCGCCCGTCCGGGCCGATGCGGTAGACCATGAAGGTCTCGCCGCCGGCGCTGACGACGGCGTCGAACGAGCCGTTTCCCTGGACCGAGGCGTGAAACGCCTGTTCGACCGCCTCGGGCTCCGAGATCGACGACAGGTTCAGGAGCCCCCGAAACTTGCGGCCCGTCACGGCCACCCGGCAGTCTTCTCCGGTTTGGTACCGGTCGAGAATCGTCCGGACGGCCTCCCGCGGGTTTCCCGCATGGGCGGCAGTCACCACGAGGCCTTCCCGGAGGTTTCCACCGTCCGACTGCAGGAGCTCCACGGCGGATAGCGTCGATGCACCGATGCAGATGCCGAGAGATTTCATTTCATGTCCTCCGTACGCCGAGTGAAGGGAGCCCGCTACAGGATCAATCGTCTGTCGATGAAATGATTTCGCAGCATATCTTTTCCCTGTCCGTTTATGAAGGGGACGATACAAAAGAGAACAGGCCGAACGTGCGAATGTGTTCTATGGGCATGAACATGCATGGGCCAAAAGAACGAAATGTCGTAATTGGCGGCAGGGTTTGGTTTCAGAAATCATCTCGAAAAGCGGCATTCGGATTGACCAGCGGGTTGACGGCACAGTCCGGGCAGAAATAAGCCGGCACCACCGTGCCGCACCCTTCCGCGAGCAGTTCGAAGCGGGCGCAGCCTTCACACAGGGGAACACGGCAGTCGATGCAGGAGACGAAGAACTTTGCCTGCCCGCAGACGGAGCAGGCGGCGCCGGTCCCGTTCATTTTTCTTTTCGCATTCCTTTGCCCCCGGATTTGCCGAAGGCCTTTTCGCAGGTCCTGGAGAAACCGTCCTTGCCCGCGGCCAGCATCAGGGTCAGGGGCATCGCCTTCCGGGCCTTGGCCAGCATCCCGTCGCTTATGTTCCGGATGTCCCACTGGGCGTGTCCGTCGGAGCGCAGGCGGGCCAGGTGATACAGCTCCCGGGCGTTCAGCTTGATGCAGACCCTTCGCCGGTGGGCGTTGGTCAGGATGTAGGGGGCCGCGGCGGGCGCCGCCTTCCGGATCCTGGAGTAGGTTTTCTCCGTCTGCCGCATGACTTCCAGAAACCGCTCCTCCATTCCGGCCTCGCGGATCGCCCGGGGAATCGTGACCCCCAGGGAGGGATCGTAATCCTGGGCGATCAGCGTGGCCATGCGGTGCCTCTTCAATTGTGCAAAGCAGGAGGCGCTCACGACCAGCTCGAAAACCAGCTCCGGATACTCGAATTCGCGGAGGGCCGCGTCATGGGACTGCATGCGGCAAAGGGCCGCGCGGATCCATTCCTTCCGGCCGTCCGGCCCCATCTGTTCCGCTTCCTCGGCACAACGGGCCAGGGGCCAGCGGGTCGAGGCAAACAGGAGGGCCGCCACCGTCTGCGTGTCCGCCTCGGGGGTGGCGTGGACCAGGGAGACCTCCCGCATCCTGGAGCGACGTCTTCCCTCCCCGGCCTTTTGATCGGCCAGGATGTCCCCCTGACGCCGAAGCTCTTCCCGGGTCAGCCGGTCGTATTCGGTGGCTTCGGTGTAGCGGATCAGGGAAGGGGCGACCGGTTGGACGGCTTCCAGGATGCGTCGGCTGCAGTCGGCCGCCTCCGCCAGGGGAGAGGCGGCGAGGCGCCGGATCATGAGCTCCAGGTTCCGGGCATTGGCGGTCAGGCCGAGCTGTGTCTCCGTGGCCAGGGCGATGGCGTACCGGGCGTCCTCCTTGGCCCACCCCTCCAGGAGGGACCGGTTTTTCCCTTCCGCGGCCAGGTCGGCATGGCGCTCAAAGATGAGTGGGCGGAGCGCTTCGTATAATTCAGCGTAGAGCTTCTGCTGGGCGCGGATCGTGTCCACGTAAGGCTCCAACAATCCTGCCCGGATGATTTCCTCGGGTCGGACAAAGTCGTCCCGGAACAGGACATAGCGCTGGGACTTCTCCATGTAGGAGCAAAGCCGGAACCGCTCCACCTCTTCCACCACGAGCCGGGAGATGCCGGTGATGTCCAGGTTGAAGACGGCGTGTTCGGCAACGGAGCTGTGGCCCATGTCGAAGACGATCGCCCGGTTCGACCGGCGGGCCTTTTCCACTTCCAGACGGGCCGAGGCCCGCAATTCCCCCACGGTTCTGGGGCTGCGGCTGATCCGGGCATAGGCCGCCGAAACGGTCTCCGGTGTCAGCTCCATCTTCTCCGGCAGGGCCTCCCGGAGGCTTTCCAGGAGCTCGGCGTCCACGTTGTAGCCTGCTAAGCGAATGTCCATGTCGATGCGCTGATCTTCGGATGATGACCTCCGGGACGGGCGTCATCATCCGGAATAATACGTTAAAGGGCTTGATATGTTGATTGATATTTGAGACTCTTTTCCGGCTCTCTGACCGGACGGCTACTGTAAAGGACCCCCGATGCGTTTGCAAGGACGAATTGGTTTTCATTGCGGTGACGGGGCCGGTCAGGATGAGCGCGTTGGGAGAGCCGGGGGACGGATGTCAAATCCATCCCCGGGAGCTGCAGGATCGGTCCCTGTGTCAACGGCATCGATGAGAAAGGAGGGGCGGGAATGGAATTCGAGACGATCCGTGCGGAGATCCGTCCGGGTGGCGCGGGGGTGCTCACCCTCAACCGCCCGGAGCTGCGGAACGCCATATCCGTCAGGATGCGGAAAGAGATCTCCGCCTGCCTGGAGGCGTGGAAGGATGATCCCGCCGTGGGCGTTCTCGTCATGACGGGCGCCGGCGCCGTCTTCAGTGCCGGGTTCGACCTGAAGGAGTTTCGTGACCCGGCCCTGACGGAGGAGATCTTCACGACGTCATCCCGCTATCACCGGGATGTCTGGAAATTCCCGAAACCCGTCATCGCCGCCGTCAACGGGCCCGCCCTGGCGGGCGGGTTCGACCTGGCAAAGCTCTGCGACATCCGGATCTGCAGCCGTTCGGCCGTTTTCGGCCACCCGGAGATCAAGTTCGGCTCCCCCGTGCTCTACACCCCCCTGCGCTGGATCGTCGGGGAGGGGATCGCCCGGGACCTCTGCCTGTCGGGGCGGATGATGGGGGCCGAGGAGGCCCTGAGGACCGGGCTCGTCAGCGAGGTTACGGAAGATGCGCAGATTCTCGAACGGGCCCTGGCGATCGCCGCGAACCTGCTGGAGGCGCCCCTGACGGCCCTGATGACCACCAAGGGTTTCATGATCGATTACGGCACTCCCGGGATGGAGGCCTCCTTCCTCCTGGAGCACGACGAGGGCTTCCGGCAGGTGCTTCCAATGCTTGCAGCGACGGCGCGGAAGAAGTGATATGCCACGTTCCCCGGGACGGTTCGACGGTTCCATGCCGGAGACGGGAAACACCGATCGGCGTGTCGAAGTCCTCAATGCTCCCCCCTTTCTGGGCTCCGGATAAATGAAACTAAAGTGGAAACTCCTTGCCCTCTTCGGTATTGCGTCGCTGGCCATAACGGCCATCCTGGGCACTCTCCTCTACCATCAGCTCCGTGAGGACCGGTTTCAGTCCATCCGCCTGAATACGCTGGAACAGCTGCGCCACATCGCATTTTCGATCAATGCTTTTTTCGACGAGGTCGAAAACGATGTCCACGCCCTGACACAGAACGAGATCGTCTGCACGCATAACGACCGCGATTTCACAAACTTCACGATGGCCGACGAAAAGACCTTTCAATACCGCATCGGACCGGTTGAACAGAACATCATCGACATTTTCAACGCGTATCGCGTTACCCACCCCTATGTGAGTTCCGTTTACATGGGGCGCGCAAACGGAAGCTCCGTCCGTTCCCACAAGCGGGAGCGTCCAACCCGCTACGATCCCCGCAAGCGCCTCTGGTACATTCAAGCCGAACGTTTTCCCGACGGAGTCGTCATCACCGAGCCCTATCCTTCCGTGACCACAAAGGACGTCAACATCGGGGTCGTGAAGGCCCTGGTCGACGGCGTCGATCATGTCTACGGCGTCGTGGGCGTAGACATCACACTGGCAAAACTCACGGACTACATCCTCAATTTCACGATAGGGACTGCCTCCAGCATTCTTGTTGTGGACCGGAACGGAGTCGTCCTGGCTTCCCGGAACAGGGACCTCCTGTTTTCAAAGATCGGGGACTATTCGAAAGAGCTCGGGCAGATACTGCTGGGAGGAAGACAGGCAGAAGAGACGATCACGATCGAGGGCATCCGGCATCATGTATTCTTCCGGGAAACGTCGGGGATCGGCTGGAAGGTCGCCGTCCTGATTCCGGCCGCCGCGGTTGAACAGGAAATCCGAGTCCCTGTCCTGCTGACGATGACGGGACTGATCTTCGGCCTGCTCTTCCTCAGCGCCCTTAGCCTGCTGGGGTTGAGCGCCTTCGTCATCCGTCCCCTCGATCTCCTGAGCGAAGAGACGTCCGTGATTGCCAGGACGTCCGACCTGAGCCGCCAGGTCCGCATTTCGTCGAAGGACGAGATCGGGATGCTGGGAACGTCCTTCAATCAGATGATCACGGCCCTGAACGCTACCCAGAAATCGTTGCAGGATACCGAGCAGAAACTCATCCGGCACCAGGAGCATCTCGAGGAGCTGGTGAAGGAGCGGACGGAGGAACTGGCCCGCGCGCGGGACAAGGCCCAGGAGGCGGACCATTTGAAATCCGCCTTTCTCGCCTCCATGTCCCACGAACTCAGGACACCGCTGAATTCCATCATCGGCTTCACGGGCATCCTGCTGCAGGGTCTGGCCGGTCCCGTCAATGAAGAGCAAAAGAAACAGCTGAACATGGTTCGCAACAGCTCGCACCATTTACTGCAACTGATCAACGAGGTACTCGACATCTCGAAGATCGAGGCGGGAGAGCTGAAGCTGTCGCCCGATTGGTTCGACCTGAGCCAGGCCATCGATTCGGTTGCCAAACTGGTGCGACCCCTGGCCGACAAGAAAAGCCTGCTGATCCGGGTGGAACCCGTTCCCCCCGACGCGGACCGGCTCTTTCACGATCGGCGCAGGGTGGAGCAGGTTCTGATCAACCTCGTCAACAATGCGGTCAAGTTTACGGAGAAAGGCGAAATCCACGTCCGGTGCGAGAGGCACTCCGATGAAGTCGTCGTCAGCGTCCGGGACACGGGCATCGGCATCAAACCGGAGGACATGGGGACCCTTTTTGAGACGTTCCGCCAGATCGAAACAGGCCTGACCCGGCGATACGAGGGAACGGGCCTGGGTCTTTCCATCAGCAGGCGATTGGTCGAACTGATGGGCGGGCGGATTTGGGCGGAGAGCGGCGGGCCCGGCAGGGGAAGCGTTTTCACGTTCACGCTGCCGTGGAAGAAGGAGGAAGGAAATGAAACCAAGGATTCTGATCATTGAGGACAATGAGCAGAACATGTATCTGCTGACATTCATCCTGAACCGGAACGGGCAGGAGGTTCTGCAGGCCCGCGACGGACGGAATGGAATCGATCTGGCGCTGAGGGAGAATCCCGACCTGATTCTTCTCGATATTCAGCTTCCGGAGATGGACGGCTATGCCGTGGCGCGGGAGATTAAAAACGATCCGGTCATTGCGGGAATTCCCATCGTGGCCGTGACGTCTTATGCCATGGTTGGCGACCGGGAGAAGGCGATAGCCGCCGGTTGTTCGGGATACATTGAAAAACCGATCAATCCCGACACGTTCATGGACCAGATCGCCGGTTTTCTACCCGGGATGCCGCAGGGAAAGAGAGCGGTCCCATGAGTCGGTGCCTGATTGTCGACGACCAGGAGCAGAATCTCTATCTGCTCGATGCGCTCCTGAAGGGCAACGGATATGAAGTGGAGAGCGCCACGAACGGCCTGGAGGCCCTGGAGGCGGCCAGGCTCAATCCGCCCGACATCATAATTACCGACATCCTGATGCCCATGATGGACGGTTTTGCCCTGTGCCGGGAATGGAGGCGGGACGAGCGGTTGAAAAAGATCCCTTTCATTTTCTATACCGCCACCTACATAGATCCGAAGGATGAGAGCTTTGCCCTGAGCCTCGGGGCAGACCGCTTCCTCGTGAAACCGCTGGATCCCGAAGTGCTGCTCCGGGAAATCTCATCCTTTCTTATGAAGAGGGAGAGCCAGGCGAAAGCCCCTGCGGAGGCGGAGGACCCGCAGCTCCAGGAATCGGATTACCTGAAGGAATACAACGAGGTGCTGATCCGGAAACTGGAAGCGAAGATGCTTCACCTGGAACAGGCGAATCGCTCGCTGGAAGGGGAAATCCGGGAGCGCAGGCTGGTCGAGGGAAACCTGAGGGTCAGCGAAGCCCGGTACCGGGACATGTTCACCAACGCGGTGGAGGGGATCTATCGGAGTGCGCGGGACGGGCGGTTCATCTTCGTCAACCCGTCATATGCCCGGATGTACGGTTACGAATCGCCGCAGGACATGATCGACGGCGTTCGCTCCATCGAGCGGCAGGTCTACTGCCTGCCGGAAGACCTGAACCGGATCAATGCCGAGTTGGAAGAGAAGGGATCGGTCCGGGACGTGGAGGTTCGGCACCGGCGAAAAGACGGAAGCTCATTCTGGGTTTCCCTGACGGCCCGCGTCATCCGGGACGGGGGGGGCGGTGTTCTTTCCTACGAAGGGCGGGTCATCGACATAACGGATCGCAAGCAGGCGGAGGAAAAGATCCGCGAGGGCATGGACAGGCTTCAGCAGGCGCTGCGGGGAGTGATCCAGGTTCTGGTGAGGGTTGTGGAACAGAGGGATCCGTATACGGCGGGGCACCAGCAGAGGGTGGCCGATCTCGCGGAGGCCATTGCCGGTGAATTGGGCCTGGATGAAGAAGAGGCGGAAGGAATCCGCATGGCCGGGATGGTTCACGATGTCGGGAAAATGTCCATCCCGGCCGAGATTCTCAGCAAACCCGCGACATTGAACAACATGGAAATAATGATGATTCGCGAACACCCGGAAACCGCAGCTCAGATTTTACGTGAGATCCGGTTTCCCTGGGACATCGCCCGGACCGTCCTGGAGCATCACGAGCGCATGGATGGATCCGGATATCCGCAGGGCCTGAAAGACGGGCAGCTTCTGCTTTCGTCCAGGATCCTGGCCGTTGCGGACACCGTTGAGGCGATGGCGTCTCACCGGCCTTACCGCCCGGCCCTCGGAGTCGACGCCGCCCTCGCCGAAATTTCAGAACACAGGGGAACGCGATTCGATGAGGATGTGGTCGATGCGTGCATCAGGCTGTTTCGATTAAGAGGCTATCAACTGAAGGAGCCGTCCTGAACGTTTGCGGTTTGTTGCGGCCGTCAACGGCAGTATGGAAGGTCGGGGGCTGGAAAGACCCCCGGCCTTTTCTGTATCCTCATTCTATGTTTTCGTGTTGCGGCAGGGTTCTTCCCTCAGCGTGACCGTTCCCGGTCCTGTCGCTCCTTGGTGATGCTTTTGGCGAGCGAATCCAGCCTTCCCTGGATGGCCCGGATTTCCTGATCGGTCAGTTTTCCGTCCTTCTGGGTCCGCCCGTAATGACCGCGGATCCCGTCCAGCCGCTTCTGGAGGTTTTGCGTCTCCACCGGGGTCAGGGTTCCCCTGTGCGAACCCTCGTCGATCTGCTTCTGCAACTGGTTGATCCGCTGGTCGATCCGGCCGGCCGAGCGGGTGTCCTCCCGGTCGTGCCTCTCCTTCGAGACTTCCTTGCTCAGGGTGTCGAGGCGCTGGTTGAAGTGCTTCGCCTCACGGTCGGAGAGCCCGTTCCGTACGGAGCTGTCGAAGCCCCTGCGGATGCTGTTCAACTGGTTCTGGACGCGCTTGGCCTCCTGACCGGTCAGCGTTCCCGACCGGGTGCCTTCATCGATCCGATGCTGCAGGCTGTCCATGCGCCCCCGGATCTGGTCGGCAGGGCCCGCCCAGGCCGCCGCTGCAAAGAGAAGCAGACAGATGGTAACGGTGGCAACGATCTTCTTCATGAGCAATCCTCCATTTCTTTTGTGAATGGCCGATCCATTGTCGGGGATTGCCGGGAAACGGTTTCTCCGGATCCCGGCCGATACCTGAACCGATGGTGAGACTATCCGAAAGGAAAAGGACATGTCAACGTCCGGATTGCTTATTGCGTGCATATGATCTGCGAGAGGAAGTGTATCTGCTGACGGGAGGCATGGAAAGAAGACCGGACTGGGGAGCCGGAGAAAGGGGGCCGGAGGGCGGCCGCCCTTTCCCCGGGAACCGCATGCCCGGTGATGGCAGGCGGGATGTGAGGGGTCAGCCCAGCCGCCGGAGGTCGTTCTTTACCCACAGGGGGGCTTTTTCCGCCGCATCCTCATAGGGGATCCTGCCGTCGACAAACATCGCCTTGAAGTCGTCCCACATATAGATGCCGAGGAAGAGGTGGACGAACAGGAAGAGAATCAGGACCCAGCTTGCGTACAGATGGATCGAGCCGATCATGGACGCCGCGCCGTGGGGCACGGCGTGGGGCAGCGCCCAGAGCACCCATCCCGACAGGATGAGAAGCGTTCCGCCCACGAGGACGCAGATGCCGAACAGCTTCTGGCCGGCGTTGTATTTCCCCATGGGGGGAACATCCACTTTCTTGTGCAGGAGAATCTTCTGGGGATATCCCCCGAGGACGGCGAACCATTTGATGTCGTTGCCGGAAAAGGTGAATGTCCGCTTCGTGAACAGGACGACCCGGTCGAAGGCCAGGAAGAAGAAGGCCAGGGCATCCATTGTCAGCACGACTCCGGCCACTACATGGACCTGCATGGCCGTATTCATGGCCGGTTCGGCCAGGAGTTTGAAGTAAAGCATGATCCCCGTAACCGCCAGCGTCAGAAAGCTCGCAGCGAGAAGATAGTGAAAAACACGGACCCTGAGCGGGTGTTTCAGGATGAAGGATGATTCGGTCATACCCATGCTCCTTTCAGGAAAGTGCCTTCATTCGGTTGACATACTTCGTGTGCAGGAGCTCCTCGGACACCGGGCTCAGGGGTTTTCCCGCGAAATCTTTGTACAGCTTCATGACGGCCTGATTTTCATGGCTCAGGCGGATCTTCGCTGTGGCGTCGTCCTGGTAGAGCCCCTTGGTCCTGGCCTGGATATGATGATTGCGGTTGATCAGGGCGGACCGGATCCAGATGGCCGGCAGGGCCAGGAGGGCGATGATCACACCGCCGATGGCGATGAATTCCCTTCTGGACAATGAGAAGGGGTTTTCGATGAATTCATGGGACGGATCGTTCTTGCTCATGTTCTTCTCCTTTCCTCAGGACCAGGCAAACGAAGGCAGGACGCGGCCGATCCACGACGAGCCGGTGTCGCAGACGGGCTGCCCGCCCCCGTTGATGCATCCGCCGGGGCAGTTCATGACCTCGATAAAATGATAGGGGGACCGGCCGGCCATGACTTCCTCCACGATGGGCCGGATGTTCGCCCGGATGTCATGAACGACGGCCACCTTCACGGTCACCTCCTTGCCGTATTTCCGGTCCCGGAGGGTGACGGCGGCGCTCTTGACTCCCTTCAGGCCGCGCACCGCCGTGAACTCGATCTTGGACAAGGGGGTTCCCGTCAGGACGACCCAGGCCGTTCGCAGGGCCGCCTCCATGACGCCCCCCGTGTTGCCGAAGATGGTCCCGGCGCCGGTGTATTCTGCGAAGAGCGTGCCTCCTTCGGCGTCGTTTTCGGCGGCCAGGTTGATCTTCATTTTCTTCAGGAGCCGCGCCAGGTCCCGGGTCGTCAGGACTGCGTCGATGTCCGGATAGGGTGCGGACGGCGCGCTGCCGCCCTTCTCTTTCGTGAAATGCCAGGCCGACTGGAACTCCGGGCGCGAGGCCTCGAACTTCTTGGCCGTGCAGGGCATGATGCCGACGGTGTAGACGGACTCCGGGGCCACATTGAAGACCTGCGCGGCCCCGTAGGTCTTCGCCACAGCGCCGGCCATCTGCTGGGGCGACTTCGCCGAGGACAGGTTGGGGATCAGGGCGGGGTAGTTCGTCTCCACGAACCGCACCCAGGCCGGGCAGCAGGACGTGAACTGCGGCAGCGGGCCGATCCCGCCTCCGTGCTCCGCCTTTTCCCCGAAGAGGGCATGTCGGGCCCTCTGGATGAATTCCGTTCCTTCCTCCATGATCGTCAGGTCCGCGGCGAAGTTGTTGTCCAGGATCACAAACCCGGCTTTCTTCATGGCGCTGTACATCTTGCCCGTCACGAGGCTGCCGGCGGGCATGCCGAAGGGCTCGCCGATGGCCACGCGGACCGCCGGGGCGATGATTCCGACGACGGTAACGTGTTTGTCCGCCAGTTTTGCCGCTACTTCGTCCACCGGATCCACCGTTTCATACGGTGCCCCGAACGGGCAGTTGATCAGGCACTGGCCGCAGCTGATACAGCGATCCACATCGACCCGGTGTGTTGTGCCGAACATTCCGGTGATGGCTCCCGTGGGACAGAAGCGTTTGCAGGCATCGCATCCCTTGCATTCCCGGGCGTTGATGGCGATGATGCCGGGAATCTCCCCTTTCCGATAGGTTTTTGTCTCCTGGTTCAATGTCCTAAACCTCCCTGTGGTCGTCTCGGACGGATTGGACGGGTCCAAACCCGGCAGGCCCGTTCCCTGCGCCGTTCCGTGCACCCTTCAAATGGAATGAAACGGTCCGGCCGCAAGGCCTGCCGGTCCTTCGAACGTCCGGTTCATCCATGCAGCCATAAAAAATCGATAGATATCATGCGTGCCACGATTATTCGTTTCGCGCCTTATGTCATGTTTTGCATAATGTCAAGCGCGATTTCTATTCATCGGATTTTCCTGCACTCCGGCTCAGCGAGAAGAGATTTACCGGAACTTCGGGAATCGTGGCATATGGATGCTCGGGGAATGCGAGCTCAGGAAAGGAAAGATGAAGAGGGCGCCTGCTGTACAAGAGGCCGGGGACAGGCGAGATTCAGGAAAAGGGCTTCCTTGTGGAGGAGCAACTCCGCATGGTAGGAAAATGTAATCGAATTCAGGATGGTATGTTGAGGAGAGATCGGACATGAAGATCCATCGGGACGAGTTGAGTATCGCCACATCGGCGGACACGGACGTGATCGATATCAGCCGGGAGACGGCCGGTATCCTCAAGGTTTCAGGCATTCGGGAAGGTCAGGTTCTCCTGTTCGTCCCGGGATCCACGGCCGCCCTGACCACGATCGAGTATGAGCGGGGAGTGGTCCGGGACCTGGCGGAGGCCGTCGAGCGGATCGCCCCGCGGGGCATTCCCTATCGTCACGACGCCCGCTGGGGCGACGGGAACGGCTATTCCCACGTCCGGGCGGCCCTGCTGGGACCGTCTCTGTCGGTGCCCGTCGCCGAGGGGCAGATGATTCTCGGGACTTGGCAGCAGATCATCCTCATGGATTTCGACAACCGGCCGCGTCAGCGCAGGGTGGTCGTCCAGGTCTCGGGGGTCTGAGAGTCGCGGCCGGATGCCGGATTGTCCGAAGAATCGAGAGTTCCCGATGACCGGACCGGGAGGAGGAGTAACGACCATGCAGGTGGGCAGTTTCGGAAGGCCCGCCCCGAAAGGAGAGAACCCATGCCCTTTTTCGAGATTTCGGAACTGGCGGAAAAGCAGATGCTGCCTGGCTTCACGGCCCGGATGATCCATGCGGGGGCGATGACGATTTCCTACTGGGAGGTCAAGGCCGGCTCGTCCCTCCCGGATCACTCCCATCCGCACGAACAGATCACGACGATCCTGGAGGGTACCTTCACGATGACCGTCGGCGGCGAGAAGAAGACCCTGCAGGCCGGCCACGTGGCCGTCATCCCGCCGCACATGCCCCATTCCGCCTTGTCACAGACGGACTGCCGGGTCCTCGATGTCTTTTCCCCCGTTCGGGAAGACTACAAGTAGGCAACAAAAACAGGTTCGGCCCGCCGGGTGATCCGACGGGCCGCTTTTTACGTGGGATTAATGTTTCTTGCTCTTGCTCGCCGGGCCGTTTTCAGCGCTTGCCATTGGTTGAGAACCGCAAGGGCCGCGAGGGACGGTGACGGCTGGATGCGTCGGATCGCGACTCGCCACTTCCCTGCTGCTGTGAGCCCATGATGCCGGCGGCCGGTAGGGTCCGGCGGGTTGGTTCCTTGCGGCTTCCGGCGCTTGGACGGGTGGACGCAGAGTGCGAACTCCGCCGTCTCTCGTCGGTCTGCCGGACAGGACCCTCCTCGACGTTTCTGCTGTAATCGAAATCGGGCAGCCGACGTCTCTCGATCCGGGCGCCGAGGACCCGCTCGATCTCCCGCACCATCTCCTCATCTCCCCTGGAGACGAATGTGAAGGCCTCACCCGTGTGGTTGGCACGGCCGGTGCGGCCAATCCGGTGCGTGTAGGCGTCGACGGTGTCGGGCATGTCGAAGTTGATGACATGGGAAATGTCCGACACGTCGATGCCGCGGGCGGCGATGTCCGTCGCGACGAGGATGTCGAACGTCCCGTTCCGGAAGCCGTTGATGGCGCTCTGGCGCTTGTTTTGCGTCATGTTTCCCTGCAGGGCCGAGACGCGGAACGAACTCTTCTCCAGGTGCGCCGCCAGGCTGCGGGCCCGGTGCTTCGTCCGGGTAAAGACCAGGACGCGGCCCGTTGCCGTCTCCTTGAGCACGGTTGTGAGCAGCTTCGTCTTGAGGCCGTCCGCCGCCGGGTAAAGGGCATGGGAGACCGTCTCGACGGGCGCGGTGGCGCCGATCTGGATCGTGGCGGGGTTGCTCAGGATGCTGTCCGCCAGGGAGCGGATGTCCTTCGGCATGGTGGCGGAGAAGAACAGGGTCTGGCGCTTGGCCGGCAGTTTCTGGATGATCCGGCGGATGTCCGGCAGGAAGCCCATGTCGCACATGCGATCGGCCTCGTCCAGTACCAGCGTTTCAACCCGGGACAGATCGATGTTGCCGTCTCCCAGGTGGTCCAGCAGGCGGCCGGGGCAGGCGACGACAATCGCTGCACCTCGTTTGATGGCTGTGACCTGCCCGCCTTTGCTCACGCCTCCGTAAACGGCGGCGCTGCGAATGGGGGTGTAACGGCCCAGGTCCGCAATGGTCTGGTGAATCTGTTCCGCCAGTTCACGGGTGGGGGCGAGGATGAGGGCACGGATCCGCTTCGCGGGACCCCTGGCCAGGCGCTGCAGAATTGGCAGCACGAAGGCTGCGGATTTTCCCGTTCCGGTCTGGGCAATACCCATCAGGTCGCGTCCTTCAAGAACGACGGGGATTGCCTGCTCCTGGATGGGGGTGGGTACGGTGTAGCCGGCCTTCCGAATTCCGGCAAAGATGTGTGAATCGAGTTGAAACTCTTCAAACTGCACTGATTGTTCTCCTTGACTCCGTTGAGCCAAGGGGTACTCTCAGCTCGATGAAGCTCTGCAAATTCCTTTGCGTGGTTGATTTGACGAACCGTATGGTTCGCATTGGTTGCGGCGCTTGTATCCCCGATCCAGCGGTAATGCAAGGATTATTATCGTTCCGCCCTCCTGAGGGGGCCGATGGGCGGACGGAAAAAACTCCGGCACCACCTTCTCAGGCTCGTCTCCGGGATTGAAAGAACGCTTACACAGACACTGGGCGTTCTCAACCCGGCAGGCGGTCGAGAATACCGAACATCGCTTCGTTGATCCCGCGGAATCGGTCCGGATCCGTCGACAGAATCTCCCCTTCTTTCTCGATATAGGGGGCAGGAACGAGTTCATCCCGGCAGTTCTCCGTCAGGAACCGAACACTTTCTGCTGTCGATTCCAGGTGAAACTGGAGTCCCAGAACGCGGCTGTCATAGAGGAAAGCCTGGTTCTCGCAGGCCTCGCTCCGGGCAAGATGCAGGGCTCCCACGGGGAGATCGAAGGTGTCGCCGTGCCAGTGAAAGGCGTCGAGCCGCTCCGGCAGAAACCCGAAGACGGCAGACTGCCGTGCCTGCTCTGTCCACTCGACGGGAAACCAGCCGATCTCCTTGTGCCTGTTCCGCCGGACCTTCGCGCCGAGGACGCCGGCGATCAACTGTGCGCCGAGGCAGACGCCGACGACGGTCTTCCCTGCTGTCACGGCCTCGCCGATGAAGCGCTTTTCCCGGGTCAGCCAGGGGTAACAATCCTCTTCGTAGATATTCATCGGGCCGCCCATGACCACAAGACGGTCGAAGTCCTTCATCCGGGGAAGGCTGCCGTCCTCGAAAAAGCGGGTCGCCGTGAGCAGATGGCCGCGGGATTCCGCCCAACGCCCGACGGCGGCGGGTCCTTCAAAGGGGACGTGTTGGAGACAGTGGATTTTCATCATGCTGCAAACACTCTTATAAGTTTGATCTACATTTATCGGCTTGCCTGTGGCTTGCCAAGGCGTTGTCCGTTATGCATTCCTTACCGCCCCACCGCCCGAAAGGTGCAGTCCTTCCGGAAGAGGTCGCCATCCCCCCTTTCCAGGTAGAGATGAAAGTCCCGGTGGCGGAGGTAATGACCCGGATAGTTGACCGATTCGAAGGAGTTCCAGGACGGGTCCGCCATACCGGGAACCACGCGAAAGGAGGCGTCCTTGCGGAAGAGGTCGCTGCCGTCGGGCCGGTGGAGCTTGATGCGGAATCCCTGGTGGCGGAGGTATTGGCCCGGGTAGTTCCGTGATTCGAAGGAGACGGATTTCCCCTCCGCCAGTCCCGGAACGATCCGGAAAGACGAGTCGGCGACGTCCAGGCCTGAATTTATGGGCGTGATCTCCCCCAGGTAGTTCCGATGGCGGATATAATGGCTCCGGTAGTTGTAGGACTGGAGGGCTACGAAGCCGTCGTCCGACCTCCGGGGGGGAACGATAGCGGTGCCCGCCGGCCGGCTGCCGTCGCGGTTCACTTCCCGGAAGGTGCAGTCCTTCCGGAACAGTTCGCCGTCCCCCCTTTCCAGGTAGAGGTGAAATTCCCGGTGCCGGATGTAGTGACCCGGATAGTTGACCGACTCGAAGGAGTTCCAGGACGGGTCCGCCAGCCCCGGCACAGTCCAGAAGGAGGCGTCCTTGCGGAAGAGGTCGCTGCCGTCGGGCCGGTGGAGCTTGATGCGGAATCCCTGGTGGCGGAGGTATTGGCCCGGGTAGTTCCGGGATTCAAAGGAAACGGATTTTCCCCCCGCCAGTCCCGGGACAATCCGGAAAGACGAGTCGGCCTTGTCCAGGGAGGATTGAATGGGAGTGATCTCGCCAAGGAACGACCGATGGCGAATGTAGTGATCCCGGTAGTTGAAGGACTGGAAGGCCACGAAGCCCTCCGCCGCCGCCTGGCCGCAGAAGACGGCGGCGATCGCCAGCACGCAGAGCACCATGATGCAGGTGCTGAGAGATTTTCCCGCCCGCCGGCCCGCCGCCGGTGTCCTGATCGATCCGTTCATTCTTTGCATTCGAGTTTCCTCCCTGTTCGTCGGTCCTGCATTCCATCCCGACGCTCCGTGTCCGGGGAACGCGGCGGACGTCGGATGCGTTCGGTCCCGTGAGTTCATGCCTGCCGGCCCTTCAGCATTCGGGATGTCTCAACGGCTTTCTTCATGAGCTGGGTCGTTGCGGACAGTGCCCACGCATCGTCCATGACGGCCCGTTTCCGGTCGGAAAACGTACCGTCGTCGCCCAGCTTTCCGGCCATGGCCCCGACACCGCAGGCGACCCCCGCATGGTGGACCGCCGGCGTCCACATTTCGTGAAGCAGAAAGGCGTTGTGAAGGCTCTGGAGGGTGGACTCGATGCCGAAGTTCCGGAGCCAGCCCACCGCTATTGCTACGCCGACCTTGTCCCGAAGGGCCGTGTGGCCCTGCCGTCCGAAGGTGAAGCACCGTGTCCGGTCGATCAGGCAGGCCATCCGGCCGGAGAGGCGGGTGAAATAGACCGGAGTGGCCAGGACGAGGATGTCGCAGTCCCGGATCTTTTTCAGGATTTCCGAGGCGTCGTCCTCGATGCTGCAGAGCTTCTCCGGCGTCTGTTTGCGCATGCACCAGTTGCAGTGGTTGCAGTCGCCGATGGCGAGGCCCGCCAGGGCGATCATCTCGGTTGCCACTCCCGGATCCACCGCTGCGGCCTGGAGGGCGTACTGTGTCAGTGAGGCGGTATTCCCGTCTTTGACGGGACTGGAGTGAATGCCGAGAACCTTGATTGTTTCCATGGAAACGTCACTTCCCCCTTTTCTGTTCGGTTTTTTCTCCCGCCCTGTGTGGATTGGGGAACGGGATGAGCCGGTTTGTCGTCGTTGATCCGTTGGATGCGGGAAAAGCAGGCCTGTATCCGCCGGCGATATCGGCCATCGTGGCGAACGGCCCGTTCCCTTCAGCCGATATGGATGATCCCTTCCAGGTATGTCACGGCCCGGCCGGCGATCCGGACACGATCCCCCAGGTCGGTGCAGAAGAGCTGTCCGCCCCGGGGGGAAACCTGGACGGAATGAAGTTCTTTTTTCCCCAGCCGCCCTGACCAGTAGGGAATCAACGTACAATGGGACGATCCGGTGACAGGATCTTCCGGGACACCCACCCGGGGGGCGAAGAAGCGGGAGACGAAATCCGATTCCCGGCCCGGGGCCGTCGCGATGATCCCCGTGCAGTCGAGCCTGATCAGCTCATCCATCCGGGGCTGGAGTTTCCGGACCGTATCCTCGTTATCAAGAATGGCCATGTAGTCCCGGGATCGGAGAACCGCCAATGGTGCAACGCCGAGGCCCGCCGCCAGCGCCTCCGGGAGCGGACAGGGTTCCGCCGGGCGGGCGGGGAAGTCCATGGCCAGGAGGTCTCCCTGTTTTTCCACCACGAGGATTCCGCTTCTGGTCTGGAATTCTGCCCGGTTCAAGGCGGGTTCGAGATAGCGGAAGATTACGCAGGCCGATGCGAGCGTTGCGTGGCCGCACAAGTCGATCTCCGCGGCAGGCGTAAACCACCGCAGGTGATAGGACCCGTCCCGGCCACTGAAAAAGGCCGTTTCGGAGAGGTTGTTCTCCGTGGCAATGGACTGGAGAACTGCGTCCACGGGCCATTCCTCCAGCGGACAGACCGCCGCCGGATTGCCGGCGAAGAGATGGTTTGTGAAGGCGTCAACCTGGTATAGAGGCAGTTGCATGGCGTTTCTCCTTTGATTCGGCCTCGGAAAATGCCCGGATGCTGCGTTGCGCCTCATCCCTCGTCGCTGCGGCGTACTCAAGGGTACGCCTCGCTTCTCGGTTTGGGCGCGCCTTGCCTGCGGTCATTTTGCGAGGCCTCTGTTTGTATAGGGGGTGCGGCCTCGGAAAATGCCCGGATGCTGCGTTGCGCCTCATCCCTCGTCGCTGCGGCGTACTCAAGGGTACGCCTCGCGTCTCGGTTTGGGCGCGCCTTGCCTGCGGTCATTTTGCGAGGCCTCTGTTTGTACAGGGGGTGCGGCCTCGGAAAATGCCCGGATGCTTCGTGGCACTTCGTCTGTTGTCATTCGACGTACAAAGGGAATAAGCATTATTCTCTTCCCGGGAATAAAGATTCCGGACGAGAACAATCCGGTTCGGGAATGAACGTTATAATGCCTTGGCGCGGCCGTCAAGCCGACGGAATCGTTGGCCCCGCATTTCCGGCGGGCGAGATTCCATTCTGATGGAAGTATTGATCCGCCCTGTCGAAAGGCTATGGGCGATAGGACAAACACCTATGTTGCTTTCGGACTCTTACCGAATGGAAAAAAGGCCTGAGCCCGATTGGAGCGCTTGCTCCCATCGCGTAGGGTGCCTCTCGGATCGAGACAGCGGAAGTCTAACGCATCCACAGAAGTTACCTTCCTCTCAGCGACCCCGGGTTGTGCAAGCCCGGGGTCGCCACTCCTTTAAAACCTGCGGAATGTTTCAATCGGTCGTTAACGTTTTATCGAACCGGACGCCTGATTTCGGTATCTGGGCATGCCGTTTCACGGATTCCGGGAACGCTATCAAGCAAATATCCATGCGAAGCAGTGCGAGGGGGACTCTCTGTCTTGTCCCTTCGAATCATTCCGGAGTTTAAACGCCCCCGCTTCCTTCACAGACCCGCCATCCGGCAAGCCGCGTCTCCCATCCGTCCGTTGCCAAGCCCTCTGAAATGAGGTATGACGGCCCTGACAGGCTGATCAGGGCCTGCCTCATTGACGGGGAGAGACGACCTTGAATTCCTTACCCCCCCTGCCTGAACGCTCTTACGAAGAAATCAGCCGGAACCGCCGGAAGATTCTCCGGGAGGCCTACGCATGTTATCCCGAGTACGCATATTGCGACCCGGAGGTTTTCGATTGGCATACGGAGGAGGCGCGGGCGAATCTCTTCGATCTATATTACCTGAGCGACTCCGGGCTGATTCATTGCATCGGGTCCACCACGACGGGACATCGCCGGCCCGACTTCTTCATGCTCACTCCCGCCGGGGCGGACCTGCTGGAGATTCCGGGGCGCCTGGACGAACGTTTCCCTGCCTGAGATGCCGCACCGGGAAAGCCCGCATGCCGGATGTTCCATGCCGGAGCCCCAATTTCACGTTGTCTCTCTTGAACGCGAAGGCAGGCAGGGAAAGCAGGGCACCGAGGTATTCCCGGAACGGGTGAATGAAAAAAAGAAATGGAGAACGATGATCATGACGAAACATGCCGGTCAGGAACCGCCGGTTCCCGAGGAGGACCTGAAACGCTTTTTCAAGAAAGACGTTTTTTGCAACTATGTGGGGATCGAGCTGAAAGAGGTCTTCGACGGCCGGGCGAAGGCGGAGCTCGAGATCCGCGAAGAGCATCTTAACGGCATTCGCATCGTTCACGGTGGTGTAATCTACACCCTGGCGGACCTGGCCTTTGCCGCCGCGGCCAACTCCAAGGGGCGCGTGGCGGTGGCGGCCAATGCCTCCGTTTCCTTTCTCAAGTCCCCCAAGGGGCACCGTCTGATTGCCGAGGCCTGGGAGGTTTCCTCCAGCCGGACGCTCGCCTCGTACACGGTCCATGTCTCCGATGAGACGGGGGAACTCCTGGCGGTGGTCCAGGGGCTGGCATATCGCCGCCCGGAAAAGATCGTAGAGGTCTTCGACCGCGCCTGAAGCGGATAACGCCGCAGCAACCCCGTTTCTCCCCGGGGACCCTTCTGCCGATCGCGGGGCTCTGGCAGGCAGAGCGACCCCTCCCCGGCGTCCGTCTTTCCTCCCTGATTCCACATTTGAGAAGGCTGATGTTCATCCGGTGGAAGAGCTCGGCTGATTGACATCGGCCGATGACGCCCTACTATAGTTCCACGTCTGATGCCGGGGAAGGAGAAGGAAAGTCATGAACGTGCGACTGAGCATCGTCATTGCGATGATTACGGTGTTCCTGGTCGGTTGTCAGCAGGCAGGAAATCCGCAGGAGGTGAAAGCAACCATGTCAGGTTCGAATGAAAACATCCGTGTGGCGACCTTTGCCGGAGGATGCTTCTGGTGCGGCGAATCGGATTTCGAAAAAATCCCCGGAGTCATCAGGGTCATCCCGGGATATACGGGAGGCCGGACGAACAATCCGCGCTACGAAGACGTGTCGGCGGGGAAAACCGGCCACATGGAGGCCGTGCAGGTGCACTTCGATCCGGCAAAGGTCTCCTACCGGGAGCTTCTGGATGTGTTCTGGAGACACATCGACCCCACCGACGACGGTGGCCAGTTCGTCGACCGGGGAGGTCAGTACCGGAGCGCGATCTTCTACCAGGACGAAGAGCAGCGGGTCCAGGCGGAGCAGTCGAAAGACGCCCTTGAGAAATCCGGACGCTTCTCCAGGCCGGTCGTGACGAAGCTTCTTCCCGCCGGTCCTTTCTGGGAGGCGGAAGATTATCACCAGGATTACTACAGGAAGAATCCACTCCGCTATCGGTTCTACAGGAACGGGTCGGGGCGGGACCAGTTCCTGGAAAAAGTATGGCAACGCGAGGAGAATCAACCGAAAAGCGTCGCCCCTCCGGTGACGAAAGACAGCGGCTATTCAAAACCCGACGATGCGACGCTTCGGAAGAGCATGACTCCTCTTCAATACGACGTGACGCAGCGGGAAGGAACGGAACCGCCGTTCCGGAACACCTACTGGGACAACAAGCGGGAAGGGATTTACGTGGACGTCGTGTCCGGGGAGCCGCTGTTCAGCTCCATCGACAAGTACGATTCGGGAACAGGTTGGCCCAGCTTCACGAAGCCCCTCGAAAAGGACAACATCGTGGAGAGGCAGGACAGGGGCCTCCTCACGACCCGGACCGAGGTCCGGAGCAGGCACGGCGATTCCCACCTGGGGCACGTCTTCCCGGATGGCCCGCGCCCGACAGGGGAGCGATACTGCATGAATTCCGCAGCCCTACGTTTTATCCCGAAGGAGGACCTGGAGCGGGAGGGGTACGGAAAATATCTCCGGCTGTTCGAGAACGCCCGCTGATTTTCCGGGCTACAGAGTGACTTCCCGGCACGTCTCCAGGTAGCGCCGGGTGAGATTCCGGTATTCGTCCACGCCCATGACGATGTAGGCCGCCAGGTCCGCGGGGACCTCCTTGATGACCCGGGCGGGGCTCCCCGCCGCCATCATCCGCGCGGGAATCTTCATGCCCTGCGGAACCAGCGATCCGGCGGCCACCAGGGAGGCTTCCTCACAGACGACCCGCTGCAGGAGGATGGCCCCCATCCCGACGACGCACCCCGCATGCAGCTTGACGTCGTGAAGGAGGGCCCCGTGACCGACGATGACCCGCTGCTGGATCGTGACCTGATCGCCGGGGGTCACGTGAAGCACGGCATTGTCCTGAATGCTGGATCCGTCGCCGATGGTGATGGGCCCGAAATCGGCCCGGAAGACGGCGCCGGGGCCGATGAAGCACTCCCGGCCGATGGTCACTTCCCCGATCAGAACGGCCAGGGGATGAACGAAGGTTTCTTCGCCAATAAGGGGTTTTTTCCCTGCAAACTCATACAATGGCATGCTGTTTCCTCTCCCTTTTTTTCTCCCTCGACGGGCCGATGGACGGACATCCTCCCCGCGTCGCCCCTCCCCCGTCAGGGCGGGTTTTTCATCCCCGTCGGGGACCGACAAAATACCGGTGAAGAGGGTTTTTGAAAAGGAATTTTTGGGTTCTCCCGGAGATCCGCCGGAACGGTATAATCTCGTACGGTTTATGACAGCACGTCAAATATGTGACACACATGTTCCCCGTCTGCTCAAAGTGATCGTTACCCATCCTGGCGACTCCCCGGGTTACCTTTTCTACTTGATCGGAAATATTAATGATTATTCATAATTGGGCCAGGCCGGCACATTTTTTTTCAAGTTTCAGCCTCTCCGGCACGAAATTAGAATAGATGTCGATGTGCTTCTCCGTGGAAAGATCCCCGGTCGATTCAGGGACGTGATTCCTCGGGGAGGCGTTTGGTTTGATGAGTCCGGGCGTCGGAAGGGTCGATGAAACGATGCGGAGGCGGGAATGTGATGCCGCTTCCCACGGGAACCGCTTCCGCTGCCTCAACTCCCTGAAAGACTGTGGAGAAGTCCTCATGGAGAAATCTGATCTGCCGGTCGAGAAAACCCTTCTGGTCGTGGATGACGAAGAGTCGTTGAGAAGCTTTTTTCGCGACATCCTCACGGACGAAGGCTACCGGGTCCTCACGGCCGAAGGCGCCATTGATGCATTGGAGATCATGTCCCACGAACAGGAGGGGCTCCTGCTCCTGGACCTGAACCTCTTCGGAATGAATGGCATCGAGTTATGCCGTAAAATCCGGCGGGAGAATCCACTCTGTATTCTTTACGCCATGACGGGCTGGACGGGGCTCTTCGAGGTGGAGGAGTGCCGGGAGGCCGGATTCGACGATTTTTTCGCCAAGCCCCTTCCCGTTGACTTTCTATTCAGGGTTGTGGAAGATGCGTTCGAAAAACTGAGCAGGTGGCGAAAAGGTTATGCGCGGGGAGCGTGATGCGTGTTGTCCTCCCGCATACCCTTGCAGTTCTGGAAACGACGGGGCCGATGACGGCCGGGACGTGGGAACCGGTGGGGCCGGTAAAAAAACGACGCAACGGGAGTCGAAAGGGCATGATGAAGCGGATCGGAAGGCGACCCGAATGAGTGAGGGGGATTTGAAGGATATCCTGGAATCCGTTCTGGATGCCATTCCTCATGCCGTTCTGGTGCTGAAGAATCGGCGGATCGTATTTGCGAACCCGGCGGTGACCAGCGTCTTCGGATGGCGTCCGGAAGAAATCGTCGGCCGGGATACGCGCATTCTCTACCGGAGTGAAGAGGATTACGAAGAGGTGGGCCGACGGTTTTATTCGGCTCTCGATCGGGAGCGGACGCATTTTGAACCGTTCCCCTGCCGGCGCAAGGACGGGCAGGACATCGAGTGCATGATCAGCACGTCCCGAACGGGCGCATCACTCCGGGACAGGATGATCGTCGCCACCTACGAGGACATCACGGAGCGCCGAGTGCTGGAAGAGGCGGTCCGGCAGACCTGCAGGGCCCTGGAGATGAGGGTCCAGGACCAAACCCAGGAGCTGTCTGGAGTCCTGGAAACCTTGAGCGCCGCCGTCGGCGAACGGATCAGGATCGAGGACTCACTCCGGGAGTCGCAGCAGCTGCTGAGCGACATTATATCCTTCATTCCCGATCCCACGCTCGTCATCGACCGTGGCGGAAAGGTGATCGTCTGGAACCGGGCGATCGAGGAGATGACGGGCGTCAGGAAGGAGGACATGATCGGCCGGGGAGACCATGAATACGCCCTGCCGTTTTATAATGAGCGCAGACCCATCCTCATCGACCTGGTGTTTGTTTCTCGCGAGGAGATCGAAAAGAAGTACTCCTTCATCCAGAAGGAGAAAAACCTGCTGATCGCGGAGACGGATGTCCCCTGCGTAAAAGGTCGGAAGCGGATCCTGTGGGGGAAGGCAAGCGTCATTTACAACATCCGCGGTGAGGTCGTGGGAGCCATCGAGTCCATCCGGGATATAACGGAGCGCAAGCAGATCGAGAACGCCTACCGCAGCAGCGAGGATCGCTTCCGCAAACTGACGGAAGCCACGACCGCGGCGATCTTCATTTATCAGGACGATCGCTATCGCTACGTCAATGCGGGGATGGAGGCCATTACCGGGTTCAGCTCCCGGGAGCTTCTGAACATGCCTTTCTGGCACATCGCACACCCCGATTCCCGGGATATGCTCCGGGAAGGCGGATTTTCAAATCAACGTGACGAAGGAATCCCGTCGCATTATGAGTTCAAGATCCAGACGAAGAGCGGAATCGACCGGTGGGTGGATTGTCTTGCCGTTGTTGCGGACTGGGAAGGGGAGCCCGCGGGCCTCGGGACCTTCTACGATGTGACCGCCCGAAAGTTGATGGAGGAATCCCTCAAGGAATCGGAACAGGGACTCCGGAGGATTCTCGACGGCATACCCATCGCCGTTGTTGTTTCCCGCCTCTCCGACGATGGGATCCTCTACTTCAACCCCCGGGCGGCCAGGATCTTCGGCCTTTCCGAGGAGACGGTGAGCGGGAAGAAGATCCGTGAATTCTACGAGAATCCCGAGGAGAGGGAATTCCTCCGGGAAGAGCTTCGCAAGTCCCGCGGGATCGCGAACGAGGAGCGGATATTCCGGGGTGCCGATGGCGACACATTCACAGCCCTGCTGTCGGCCGTTCCGATACCCTATGCAGGGGAAGAAGCCGCCCTGGCGAGTTTCATCGATATCACCGAGCGGAAAAAGATGGAGGCCCGGCTTGCCCAGGCGGCGAAGATGGAGGCCGTCGGCACGCTGGCCGGGGGCGTTGCGCACGACTTCAACAACCTGCTCATGGGAATCCAGGGAATTGTCTCCCTCATGCTCATGGAGCTTCCTCCGGATCATCCGCATGTGAAAAAACTGCAGAGAATCGAGGAGCAGGTGTCCACCGGAGCCGGTCTGACGAATCAGATCCTCGGATTTGCGCGGGCGGGGCAGTACGAGATGAAGGCGACGAATCTGAACGACCTCATCCGCAAGACGGCCGATCTGTTCGGTCGGACGCGCAAGGACATCACGGTTCATGAGCGGTTCGAACCTGCCTTGTGGAGCGTCATGCTGGACCGGGTGCAAGTGGAGCAGACCCTCCTGAACCTGTATGTGAATGCCGGCCAGGCCATGCCGGGGGGAGGAAACCTCTACCTGGAATCGGATAACTGGCTCATCCGCGACTCCGACATCATGGAGGTTCCCGTGATTCCCGGCCGTTATGTCCGGATCTCCGTCACCGACACGGGCTCGGGAATGGACGAAAAGACCCGGAAAAGAATCTTTGAGCCGTTTTTCACGACGAAGTTCATGGGAAAGGGTGCGGGACTCGGCCTGGCTTCCGTTTACGGGGTGGTCAAGGCGCACCAGGGATATATCTTCGTCACCAGCAGCATCAACGCCGGGGCGCGTTTCGACATCTACCTTCCGGCCCGGCTGGTTTCGGCGGTCGAAGATCAGCGGGTGCAGGACGGGGTTGTCCGGGGAAAAGAGACCATCCTGATTGTGGATGACGAGGAGATCGTGATGGATGTGACCCGCGAACTGATCGAGCTCATGGGATATCGCGTGTTCACGGCCAGGAGCGGCGAGGAGGGAGTCGATCTCTACCGGAAGATGGGGACGGATATCGACATGGTCATCCTCGACATGATCATGCCGGGGATGGGGGGAAGCGAGGTCTTCGACCGGCTCCGGGAGATGAACCCGGAAGCGCGGATCCTCCTGTCCACCGGATTCAGCCTTAGCGATCAGGCCCAGGAGATCATGGACAAGGGCTGCAACGGCTTCATCCAGAAGCCCTTTCAGCCCGGAGAGCTTTCCCTGAAAATCCGTCAGATTCTCGACGCATGAATGAATTGCGAAAACCAGAGGCAAACCTATGGACGTGAGATTCATCAACCCCTTCCTGAATGCGACCCGCGAGGTCCTCTCGACCATGGCGTCCACGAACGCCGTTGTGGGAAAGCCGTTTCTGAAGAAGGACGATACGGCATACGGAGATGTCTCCGGGATCATCGGCATCACCGGCGATGCGCTGGGGTCCATGGCGATCAGCTTCACCGAGCCCTGCATTTGCCGCATTGCCGCCCTGATGCTGGGTGAGACGATTCCGGAGGTGAACGACGACGTACTCGACACCGTAGGCGAGCTCACGAACATGATTTCCGGCGCCGCCAGGCGCGGCATCGAAAAGGACGGACTGTCCGTGTATGCCGCGATCCCCTCGGTCATTCACGGGCGAAACCACCAGTTGAACCATATCCTCAAGAGTCCCAGCATCGTGATCCCTTTTTCCACCGAGCAGGGAAACTTTGTCGTGGACGTCTGCATCCGCCGCTCCGAAGAGGGGGAGAAGAAGCAGGATGACTACCGGGTGATGAATGTCCGGACGCAGGTCGAACGTCCCGCGACAGTCAACGGCTCCGGGAGCCGGCCGACGCCCCCGGAAGAGACCCCGGCGGCACCCTCTGTGGAGGCTCCGCCGGAGAAGCGCTCCGCTCCGTTGAGCGATGCGGAGAGGGTTGAGCACATGAAGAAAGCACTTTCCGAAATGATAAAGGCCCGTGATCACATTATCCTGGAGATGCGAGAGAAACCATTCATGCCGGTCGAACAGAGAAAGACCTACAAGAAGAAGCTGCCTTTCCTGGACGAGAAGATCAAGCGCCTCAAGCTGGATATGCAGGCCCTGCAAATGCTGACGAAACTGTCCCAGGATGATCTGGATAACCCGCAAATCACTCGTGACTTCCAGCATTACGCGCCGAATAAAAACAAATAGTCCAGAAGTGTCCCGAATCAAACCCCTCTTGTAAAAAAGAAGGGGACAGATTTGAATCTGTCCCCTTCAGGATTTCGGCGGCCTTGCCCCCGTGCATTTTTTATACAGCCGGTGTAAACGACCTTTTCAGCAGCCTGTTAGAAATCCTTGAACTCCGTATCTTCTTCAAATGGAATGATCTGGCTTGGCTTTACGGCCGGTCCTCTCTCCCTCTTGTCACTTGAGGATGCCCGCCCTGCTCTGGTTGCCTGCTCAAGCATCGGAGTCCTCATTCTGCCTGCCGAGCCGGTACTCCTGACCGCAGCGGCAGTTTGATGACCGTTCCCGTTCCCGCCGATCACGAGCATCAATTCCTGCACGACTTCTCTCATGGACATCGCCTGGGCATTCATCTCTTCCGAAGCGGATGCCGATTCCTCCGCATTGGCCGCCGTCTGCTGGGTGACCTTGTCCATCTCCGTGACGGCCTTGTTGATCTGGTCAATGCCTTGGGCCTGCTCGCTGGAGGCGGCGGCGATCTCCCCGACCAACTCACCGACCTTGGCGGCGTTGACGGCGACCTCGCTGAAGGCCTCGCTCGTCTTCCCGACCAGCTCGGACCCTTCCCGGATCTTCCTGACGGTGCCCTCGATCAGGCCCGAGGTGTTCTTCGCGGCCTCTGCGGCCCGCATGGCCAGGTTCCGGACTTCCTCCGCCACGACGGCGAATCCCGCCC
>PHBD01000003.1:216068-226496 GCA_002841865.1 Deltaproteobacteria bacterium HGW-Deltaproteobacteria-19 | reverse complement strand
CGACAAGGCCTGCGAGGTGATCGGGGCGGGCTGCCTGGAACCGGATGTCGCCTGCCTGAGCTATGGGACGACCGCCACCATCAATACGACCCACCGGAAATACCTGGAGGCCATTCCGCTGATCCCGCCCTATCCGTCGGCTGTGCCGGGGGCCTACAGCCAGGAGATCATGGTGTACCGGGGTTACTGGATGGTGAGCTGGTTCAAGCGCGAATTTGCCGACCGGGAGCTGGCCCTGGCCAGTGAGCAGGGCGTGGAGCCCGAGGTTCTCTTCGACGAGCTGCTTCGGCAGTCGCCCCCGGGGTCTCACGGGCTGGTGCTGCAGCCTTACTGGTCGCCGGGAGTGAAAGTGCCCGGACCGGAAGCGCGGGGCGCCATCATCGGTTTCGGCGATGTTCACAACCGGGCCCATGTCTATCGGGCCATCCTGGAGGGCGTCGCCTATGCCCTGCGGGAGGGGAAGGAGCGGACGGAAAAGCGGAGCGGCATTCCCATTACGACCCTTCGGGTGGCAGGAGGAGGATCCCAGAGCGACGGGGCCATGCAGCTGACGGCGGACATCTTCGGCCTGCCCACGGCCCGGCCGCACATCTACGAGACATCGGGCCTCGGCGCCGCCATTGACGCCGCCGTCGGCGCAGGGCTCCATCCGGATTTCCCGACAGCGGTCCGGGAAATGACCCGGGTGGGCCGGGTCTTCGAACCGGATCCCGGCACTCATCGTCTTTACGATGAACTGTACCGGCGGGTTTACAGCCAGATGTATGGGCGGTTGAAGCCCCTTTACGAGGAAATCTGCAAGATATCCAAGTCCTGTACTGGAATGTAATATCGGCGATCATTAGGGAAAACCCGTTCGGGAAGACGGTTGCAGGTGTGTCGCAAAGAAAAATATCCTTGTCTTTTTGCCGGGTATCGCTATAATCCAGCGCCGGTCCGGCAAAGTCCGGGAGAGGCCGGGAAAGGGTCTGATGGACGTTCAGTTTGCCCCCTGGAGAATGGCTTACATCAAGGGAGAAAAGGCAAAAGGGTGCGTCTTCTGCAAAGAGGAAGCCCGCGAGGACGATCTCCTGCTCTGGGAGGGAACGACCTGCCTGGTGATGCTGAACCGCTACCCATACAACAACGGCCACCTGCTGGTGATGCCGGCCCGCCATGTCGCGAACCTCGAGGATCTGACGGGAGAGGAAAGAACGGAGCTGTTCGATCTTCTGGACCGCTCGGTGCGGGTCCTCCGGGAAGTCCTCGGGCCGGAGGGGATCAACGTCGGCATCAACCTCGGCCGGGCGGCCGGCGCCGGGGTGGAGGACCACCTGCACATCCATGTGGTTCCCCGCTGGTCGGGGGACACGAATTCCATGACCGTGGTGGGAGGAATCCGGGTTATCCCGGACAGCCTCACCGGAACCCGGGATGAACTGAAACCCTGTTTTGAAAAAGCAGCTTCCGGAGGCGTGAGATGAAGGTAGTCTATACCGTCCTCATCGTGCTGATCATGCTCTTCGTGATCACCTTTTCCCTGCAGAACCAGACGGACGTGGTCATCCAGTATTACGACCTGGTGCCGAAGGTTGCAGTCGCCGTCTACATGCTCATATTCATATCATTCCTGGTGGGCGTGGTCTTTACGGGGTTCCTGGGAGTCATCGAGCGTTTCCAGCTCAACCGAACGATCACCCGGCTCAACAAGCAGATCCGGGAGCTTCGGCGGGAGATCCGGGCCAGCGAGGCCCCACCGGTCATCGAGGAGGGGACGGAGGAGAAGAAGCCGTAGATTCGGATCAGATAGAAATTAACAGGGGGACAGATTTCAATCTGCCCCCTTTCTTTTGGCTACAGCCCGATCTGTTCGTGGACGCCGCACATCGCCGCGAGAGACAGTTCGACGAACTCGGGAAGCGGGATCCCGATCAGTTCACACTCCAGGATGTTCTCCCGCCGGACCGAGGCCGCGAAGGCCTTTTCCTTCATCCGTTTCACCACCGATTTTACCTTGACGCTTGCCACCTTCCGGTCCGGCTGGACCAGGGCCGTCGCGGTGATGAGGCCGGTGATCGTCTCGCCCGCTGCCAGGGCGTGATGGAAATCTGTCTCCCGGGGGAGCTTCGATGCCGTCTCGTTATGCCGGAGAATGGCGTCGATCATCTCCGGATCGTATCCACGTTCGCGGAGGAGCCGCTCCGCCTCGATGCCGTGGCGGGTCAGGTCGCCCCCCACCCGTTCGATGTCCAGGTCGTGAAGCAGGCCCGCCATGGCCCACAGGTCTTCATTTTTTCCCAGACGCCGGGCCAGGGAGCGCATCACCGCCTCGGAGGCGTAGCTGTGGGAGAGCATCCGTTCGTCCGTGACGTGGGCCAGGAGCAGGGAAATGGCTTCTTGACGGTCCGGAATCAACGTTTCACCTCCTTCGGGGGATTTCATGCCCGCGGCTGCTTTCTGCGGCCGGAGCCAGCCGTTCTCCTTCAATGACAGGCAAACCCGGTCCTTTCCCATCCGCTTTGCCATGTACATGAACGAATCGGCCCGGGTGATAAAGGAGCGGGATTCTTCCCCCGGCTCACACTGGGATATGCCGATGCTGATGGTTTTGTGGACCGTATCGTTCTGCCGGGGATGGAAGGCGTGGGCCCGGAATTCCTCCCGCATCCGCTCTGCCATCACGGTGGCCTGGACAGCGGTCGTTTCCGGCATGAGGACCACGAACTCCTCCCCGCCATAGCGGCATGCGATGTCGGTCTTCCGGATGCAGTTGCGAATGACGATGCCCAGGCGCTCGATGACGCGGTCTCCCTCCATGTGGCCGTAGGTGTCGTTGAAGGCCTTGAAATCGTCAATATCGATCATCATCAGGGAGAGGTGCCTTTTATAACGCTGTGTCCGCGTCATTTCCAGGGCCAGCATGTTGTAAAAGTGCCGCTGGTTGTACAGTCCCGTCAAACTGTCGGTGATGCTCAGTTCCTCCAGGCGCTGAACGCTTTCCCAAAGGGCCACCTCCGTCTGCCGGCGTTTCGTCACGTCCCGGGACACCCCCTGCAGGGCGACGATCTCCCCTTTTTCGTTGCGGATTCCCCGCATCACGTTCTCGATCCAGAGGATGGAACCGTTTTTGTGGTAGTACTCCAGCTCGATCGTCACAGACCGGTCCGGATCGACGCCGGGCCGGCCGTCGATCTCGAGTTCGTGGGCGAGCCGCTCGAAGGCCACCTTGAGAGATTCCGGGGTAAGCTGGTCTTCAACGTTCTGCCGGTAGCGTTCTTCCGGGGTATAGCCGAGGATGCGGAAAATTGACGGGCTCACGTATGTCGTCTTCAGATCCAGCCCCTGCGTCCACAGGATGTCCCCCATGTTCTCCATGAGGAAACGGAGGCACTCCTCGTTTTCCCGGAGGGCCTGCTCCGTGTTCCGGTGCTCCGTGATGTCCCGGCCCACCGCGTGATAGCCGGTAAGCTTTCGCTCCCGGTCGTAGAGGGCGATGAACGACCACTGGTGGAAACGGATCTCGCCGCCGGCGGTTATGATCCGGTACTCCGTTGTGATGGCCGGATTGCTTGGTGTTACGGCCTTGTGCTGAGCCCTCGCGGCGGCCCGGTTATCCTCCGGGATCAGCTCGTAAATGCTTCTTCCGATGATGTCCCCCGGGGACTTTGAAAAGGCGGCGCAGAAAGAATCGCTGGCGAAGGTGAGGGTGCCGTCGGGAAGGCAGTGGAGGATGTACTCGTTTGCCTGCCATGTGGTCACGGTGCGGCTGTCGATCCGATTCCTCAGGGAACGAGTCGCGACAGGCGGCCGGAAGGTCGATTCCGCCGTCTTTCCATCTTCGGAGGCTCCTGGAACCTCGATTTTGTCTTTCCGCTCGGTCATAACGAATCTTTAATGTGTTCGGGTGGTTGTCGGCTGTCCGGTGTGTCGCTTGCTGACAACTTAGCGTGGCGCGTTGTCGCCGTCAACGGAAAAGAAATGCGGACAGCGTTCAGGAAACGGCGCCATGTTTTCGAAGAAGCTGCACCACGGCGCCGGCTACCCGCTTATATCCGTCCGCGTTGGGGTGGATCAGATCCCCCTTGAGGCTTCCGTCGGACAAGACGTCCTTCAGCACTTGCTCTTCCAGGGGAACCTTCATCTCGTCGGCGATTTCCCGGTACAGGGCGGGTGGTTTCAGGAAGAGGCCCGGTGCCGGAACGGCCAGAAGAACCACCGCCGCTTTATTTTCGCGGATCAGGGAGATCATGGCGCGCAGATTCCGTGCCGTCTCGCGGGTATCCATCCTCCGGAGCAAATCGTTTCCGCCGTGGCAGAGAATCACCATGTCTGGCTTTGTTTCGGCAAGGACGGCGGGGAGCCTCCGGAGTCCTTCCGTGGTAACCTCACCCGGCACGCCGGACCGGATGACCCGAATCTTCAGGAGTCCCTCCAGGACCTCCGGGTAGCTCTGTCCGGGACCCGCCCCGTTGCCGGCCGTCAGGCTGTCGCCGAAGGCCAGGATGGTCTTTCCGGAATCGAGCCGCGGCAGTCGTTCCCGATCTCCGCAGGAGCAGAGGACGGCAAGGAGAAGAAGAATCGCCGCCAGCGCCGGCAGAACGGAAAATCCCCTTTGTAATCCTTGCAGGGCAGGATACGGCGGAGGATGGCCGGGCGAGCGTGGTCTTCCGGGACATCGTCCGTCAATGCCTGGGGGCCGGCTTCCCGTTGCAGAGGCGGGGGGATTTCGGGTAGAGGAAGAGGGCGCTTTGCCTTCAGAACGGGGGTGCGAAGCCCCGGCCACGGACGGTCGGGAAAAAAGGAGGGGGCGATGATCCTGTATGCCGTGGCGGATATTCATGGGAGAAAGGAGAACCTGGAGCGGATCGAGCGGATCGCTCGGGAGCGAAAGCCGGATGTCCTCGTCGCCGCCGGGGACGTGGCGACGCGCCGGGACGCCGCTTTTGTCCTGGAGCGGTTGGACGCCCTGTCCATTCCGGTTCTGGTCGTCCGTGGAAACATGGACCCTCCCGGATTCGACAGGGAGGCGGGGACCTGATGCCGCGGGTCCGCCGGGAGACGGTCCTGGTCGCCCATCCCCCGCCGCTGGGTGTCCTCGACCGGGCCTTCGGGATGCTGCACGCCGGTTCGCCGGGTCTCCGGGATCTGATCCGGCAAACCGAGCCGCGTCTTCTCATCTGCGGGCACATCCACGAGGCGGCCGGTTCGGAGCGGATGGGACGCACCCTGGTCGTCAATGCCGCCATGGGGCGAAGGGGAGGCGGGGCGCTGATCCGCCTGGGAGTGGATGGAGACATGCAGTTGGAATGGCCGTGAAGGCCCGGGCGGCTGTCTCCCGTTGTTCCGTTCGGGAGCGCCGCTGTGGACCGGTTCCCGAGGTTTGTCCTAGTCCTCCGGCAGCCTTTCATGGGGCACGTCCAGCCAGTTGCCCGTAGGGATCGGGCTCATGCCGCCCGGGGTTCCGTCGTAAAGGTACGCCCATGCCGTATAGGAGTTCCCGTCCTCCGCCCGGACCCTGACGATGGCGCGCCGAAAGAGAGAGCCGGTGGAGCCGTAGCGCCGGACGGTCTCGACGATGTCCAGCATCTCGAAGGCCTTTTTCAGGTCTACCAGGGGATACAGTTCTCCCCGGACTTCCTGGCCCTCGCGCTCGGCCGGGAACATGGCCGGGAATCCCTTCCCGCTTTCGTAGAGGAGCCCTGCGGCCTGTGCCCGGAGGCCCGCCCGGTGGTCGCACCAGTGTTCCAGGATGTGGTGCCGGACCTCTCCTTCCATCAGGGTGCCGTATACGAAGAGCATGTCGACGTGCCACGGGGGCTCCTTGCCGTGGGAAACGGGACGGAGCATGCGGTCGGTGAATCCGTGCGCCGCGAGCCCCTCCGCAACGATCCCGACGTACTCCGCCGTGGGCTTGACGAATCCACCCTCCGTCAGGGTGGTGTCCACCTGGTACGTGACGGCGGAATGTTCCCGCCCGTCCTCCGTCAGGGCGACGACGTCGAGATGCTTGTAATCCCTGGGAGAGCTTACCCTCCGGTCCATGATCTTCCAGCCTTCGGGCGTCATGTGGTATAAGACGCCCGGGGTGGCTTGGCCGAGCCGGTGGCGGATGTTGAGGGAACCGCCCTCCCGGACCGGAGAGGGGAGGTTGAAAACGATCTGCGAGTCCGGCAGGTAGGCTCGGGCGAAAACCGGTCCCAGCGGGTAGGGCTGGTTGTTTTCGCGGCACCATTGACGGACATCCGCCTCGTTCATGTTCGTACCGTACGAAAAGTAAAAAATGTCCTGCCCAGGTTCCATGTACTTCCCCCCTGTTGAAGGGCTCCCGCCCATGATGGAGGGGGAATATAGCACAAGGCAAAACGGATTGGAAATTTCTTCCTTCCCCGGAGATGACGGGCATGGCCGCAGCCAGTGCTGTAAGACTGATCGTCGACGGTAATCTCGGGAGGCTGGCCCGCTGGCTGCGGGCACTGGGCTGCGACGCGGCGATCCATGAGGGTCGTGCGGACCGGCATATGCTGCGAAGGGCGTTCCTGGAGAACCGGATTGCAGTCACGAAAAGCCGCAGCCTGGCAGCCCGGCCGTTCCGGGGGCGGCTGATCCTCATCACGGCGGACCGCTGGGATGAGCAGCTTGCGGAGGCGGCCGCCGCCCTCGAACTTTCGTTTGACGACCGCGCCATCCTGGGGCGCTGCCTGGACTGCAATGAAACCCTGTCGGAAGTGAAAAAGATCGCCGTGGAAGGCCTGGTTCCCGCTTACATTTTCGAAACGCAGGCGGCCTTCCGGAGTTGCGGGCGCTGTGGACGGATATTCTGGGCCGGGAGCCACGCGGAGAAGATGCTCCGCGTCATGCGGAGCCGCATTCCGTCTCGTCTCCCTTGATTTTCTCCACGGCGTGGGGGATTGCGGGCAACAGCACTTCCAGATTCTCCCGGGCTCCCCGGGGACTGCCGGGAAGATTGACAATCAGTGAGGTGCCCCGGATGCCGACGACGGCGCGGGAAATCATGGCGTGCGGGGTCTTCGCTGCACTGGCTCGGCGCATGGCCTCCGCCATGCCGGGGATCTCCTTGTGGATCACTGCGAGTGTCGCGTCCGGCGTCAGGTCCCGGGGACTGACCCCCGTCCCGCCGGTCGTGACGATCAGGTCCAGCTGCTCTTCATCGGCGAACCGGATCAGGGTCTCCCGGATCCGGTCCGTCTCATCGGGGATCATGGCCGTACATACGATCCGGCAGCCGATCCCCTCCAGCAGGCGGGCCACCTCGGGTCCGCTCAGATCCTCGCGCTCGCCTTTCGATCCGCGGTCGCTCATTGTAATGACGCCGGCCCGAATGATCACTTCTCCGCCGCTTCCTTTTCCTTCTTCGCCTCGGCGATCACCTTCTCGGCGATCTGCGCCGGGACTTCCTCGTAGTGCGAGAACTCATAGGTGAAGGTTCCCCGGCCGCTTGTCATGGAGCGCAGGTCAGGGGCGTACTTCAGGATCTCCGCGAGGGGGACGCTGGCCTTGACGATCTGGTTCGATCCCTTCGATTCCATTCCGAGGACGCGGCCCCGGCGTGAGTTCAGGTCGCCGATGATGTCTCCCATGTATTCGTCGGGGATTTCGATGTCGATGTTGACGATGGGTTCCAGCAGGGTCGGCTGGCACTCGAGAACGCCCTTCTTGAATCCCATGGAGCCGGCGATCTTGAAGGCCATTTCCGATGAGTCCACCGTGTGGTACGAACCGTCCACGAGGGCGACCTTGAGGTCCACCGTGGGGTAGCCCGCGAGGATGCCTTCCTCCATCGCCTCCACGATGCCCTTCTCCACGGCCGGCCGGTATTGCTGGGGGACCACGCCGCCGACGATCTTGTCGGCGAACTCGAAGCCCGTCCCCCGGGGGAGAGGCTCAAGGTCCAGCCAGACGTCGCCGAACTGACCGCGCCCGCCGGACTGCTTCTTGTACCGTCCCTGGATGCCGGCCCTGGCTTTCTTGATCGTTTCTTTATAGGGAACTTTGGGGGTTTTGAGGATGACCTCAACGCCAAACTTCCGCTTCATCTTTTCGACGGTGACCTCGATGTGGACCTGGCCCGTTCCGGAGAGAATCATCTCCTTGGTCTGCTCGTCCCGGCGGTAGGTCAGGGTCGGGTCTTCTTCGATGAGCCGGTTGATGGACGAAACGATCTTTTCCTCGTCGCCCCGGGACTTGGGCTCGATGGCAAAAGACATGACCGCCGGCGGCGGGGCAATCCGCGGCAGGATGAAGGGGTATTTCTCGAGGCAGAGGGTGTCTCCCGTCAAGGTCTCCTTGAGCTTCGTAACAGCCGCGATGTCACCCGGTACGAGGGGGTCTTCCGTGGGCTTCTGGATCTTGCCTTCGAGGAAGAAGATGTTTCCGAAGCGCTCCGTGCTCTTCCGGGTCGGGTTGTAGAAGATCGCGTCCGAGGTCACCGTACCCGAATAGACGCGGAAGATCGTGACCCGGCCGGCGTATGGATCGGCGATGGTCTTGAATACCCGTGCCGTGAAGGGAGATGACAGCTCTGGTGTCCTCTCCTCCGGTTCATCCGACCCGGGCTTCGTTCCCGTCACGGCTCCGCGGTCCACGGGGGAGGGCAACAACCGGACGATCAGGTCCATCAGGAGGGATGTGCCGATGTTCTTGAGAGCAGATGTGCAGACGACCGGGATCATGGATCCTGAGAGCACGCCCTTCCGGAGTCCCTGCTGGAGTTCCTCGGCGTCGAGTTCTCCCGACTCCAGGTACTTGTCCATGAGGGCCTCGTCCGTCTCGGCGATGTCTTCCACCATGCTGCCGCGCAATTTCTCCACCTGGGCGGCCATGTCGGCGGGCACGTCCGCAGGCTTGCAGGTTCCTTTCCCTTCGTCGAAGAGGAAGGCCTTTCCGGTGACCAGGTCCACAACGCCCTTGAATGACGCCTCTGTGCCGATGGGCAGCATCAGGGGGGTGACCTTCCGGCCGAGCTTCGCGCCGATGCTCTCGACGGCTTTTCCGAAATCCGCCCGTTCTCGATCCATCCGGTTGATGACCACAATCCGGGGCAGCGAGTTGATGTCGGCGTTTTCCCATACCTTGATCGTCTGGAACTCGACACCGCTGACGGCGTCAATGACCACGAGGGCCGCATCGGCGTGGGCGAGGCAACCCACCATGTCGTAGGCAAAATTGGAGTCTCCCGGCGAGTCGAGCAGGTTCACTTTATGTTTGTCCCACTCGAAGAAATTCACCGCGGTGTTGATGGAACTGCGCCGTTTGTGTTCCTCCGGATCAAAGTCCATGGATGAACTTCCGTCGTCCACACGGCCAAGGCGCTCCGTCTTGCCGGATACGAAGAGGAACGACTCACAGAGCGTTGTCTTGCCCGTTCCCCCGTGCCCCGCAACGGCAACGTTCCTCAAGGCTTGCGACTCATATTTTGCCATGGTTGCTCCTTTCAGATTCAATGGAAGGGTCTGTCCGAAGACCCTGGTGTTTAGCCAAGATCGGCGCGCCAAGTCAAGACAATTTTCGGCTGCGCAGGGGGAGGGGAACATTGACAATTCCCGGTTGCCGCTTATGTTTATCCGGCATGAAGAAATCGGTGACCGGCGTTCCGCGCGGACAGTTCCGAGTCGGATGAAAAGAGACCACAAACGGCAGAGGAGGCCCAGCGATGATCAGCAAAAAAGTGCACCAGGCGATGAATGAGCAGATCCGGCATGAACTCGAGTCATATTACATCTATCTGTCCATGGTGGCCTATTTCCATGCCCGGAATCTGGATGGAATGGCCCATTGGATGCGCTGCCAGGCCCATGAGGAGATGATCCACGCGATGAAGTTCATGGACCACATCCTGGACCGGGGCGGAGCCGTGAAGCTCCAGGACCTCAAACAGATCAAGACTGCCTGGCAGTCCGTCGAGGAGGTCTGGCAGGACACTCTGGCCCACGAGCAGTTCATCACCGGCAAGATCCACGGGATTGTCAAGACGGCCCGGGCCGAGGGTGATTACGCTTCCGACACGCTCTTGAACTGGTTCACGAAGGAGCAGCTGGAGGAAGAGGCGACGGCGGAAAAGATTGTGCGGCAGATCGAAATGATCGGCCATACGAAAGAGGGGCTCTTCATGCTGGACAAGGAACTGGGGGCGCGGATTTTTCCGGCCGGTTCCCCGCTGGATCCGGCGGCGTACAACCTGGCGACCTGAGCGGGCGAAGTGCATACAGTAAGAAGGGGGGGCGGATTTCGAATCCATCCCCCTCCTTTTTTTCTTTCTCTTCGCATCAAGGCGCGGGGGCTGCCACGGGGGCTTCCGCCGTCGCGGACATTTTTTCCCGCGATCCGTCATCAACGGTCTGTCAGGCTGGAGGGATGGGAAAAAAGTCCCAATTGCTCCTCTGGAAACCCCCGGTCGCGCCCCCGCGAACATTGGTCGGGGAGGGGGGCTTC
>PHBD01000003.1:186299-216011 GCA_002841865.1 Deltaproteobacteria bacterium HGW-Deltaproteobacteria-19 | reverse complement strand
AGCACCGTCCGGTGCGAGTTATGACTTTGCAGCGGAGCGAGACGTTGCAGGGTCGATAAAACGCTTCTGAGCGCGAGGGAAGCCCTTCTCCCACATGCCAGCCTACCATCCGCGCCTGATTATCTAAAAAAAAAGGAAAGAATAAAGGAAAGGGGTGGATTTGAAACCCGTCCTCTCTTCATTTTGGACCTGTTTTCCCGTGAGACGACGTCAGGAAATCGTTCGCTTCACCTCTTCAAGGACTCCCTCGATGAGCGAGCGGATTTCCCGGAGGCGCTCTTCCGTCGCTGCCTCGAAGCGCAGGACCAGGACCGGCTGGGTGTTGGAGGCCCGGAGGAGGCCCCAGCCGTCGGCGAAGGGGATCCGTACGCCGTCGATGTCGATGATTTTGTGTGTTCCGGCGAAACGGGCCTTCACCTCCTCGACGACCCGGAACTTCAGCTCGTCGGGACAGTCCACGCGGATCTCCGGCGTGGTGAAGGTTTTCGGCACGTCCGCCAGCAGGGAGCTCAGGGAGACGTTGGTGGAGGAAACGATCTCCAGGAGGCGGGCCGCCGCATAGATGGCATCGTCATACCCGAAGTAACGGTCCGCGAAGAACATGTGGCCGCTCATCTCTCCCGCCAGCACGGCTTCCTCTTCCTTCATTTTCCCCTTGATCAGGGAGTGGCCGGCCTTCCACATGATGGGCCGCCCGCCGTGCAGGGCGATGTCGTCATAGAGGTTCTGGGAGCATTTCACTTCGCCGATGATCGCCGCACCGGGTCGCTCCTTCAAGATGAAACGGGAAAAGAGGAGCAGGAGCTCGTCACCCCAGAGAATACGTCCATTGTCGGTGACGGCCACAATGCGGTCGGCGTCGCCGTCGAAGGCGACGCCGAGATCAGCGCCCTCCTTTTTAAGCAGGGAAATCATCTCCTGAAGGTTTTCGGGCACCGTCGGATCGGGGAAATGGTTCGGGAACCGCCCGTCGGGCTCACAGTAGAGCTCCGACACGCGGCACCCCAGCCGGCGGAACAGAGGCAAGGCAAAGAGGCCGGCCACTCCGTTTCCCGCGTCGATGACGATGGAGATGCCTTTCCGGACCGTCACGTTCCCGAAAAGATGATCTTCGTAAGCACCCGAGACGTCCCGGCTCGTCACACGGCCCTCTCCCTTTGTGTATCGGCCCCGCTCCATGATGCGGCGCAGTTCCTGAATGTCGTCCCCATAGATCGTGTCGGGGCCGACACAGATCTTGAATCCGTTGAATTCCGGCGGATTGTGGCTCCCCGTCACCATGACGCCACCGTCCGTTTCCAGGTGGCGGATGGAATAGTAGAGAATGGGCGTCGCGCACATGCCCAAGTCGATGACGTCGATGCCGGTGCTGAGGAGTCCCCGGGTTATTTCCCCGGCATAGGATTCGGAACTGAGCCGGCAGTCGCGCCCCAGGGTCATCGTCCGGACACCCCGCTGCCGGGCGAAGGTCCCGACGGCCTGCCCAAGTTCCCGTACAAAAGAGGGATTCAGGTCGCGGTCCACCAGCCCCCTGACATCGTATTCGCGAAATACCTCAGGATTCATGCTTTCTCCTTGCCGTATCAGCGTGTTGTGGATGGCGCCGCCCCGGTTCGCAGAGCCCCGGGGAAGCGTGTGAAGAGCCTTGAAAACACGAGCTTCTATGTTGAAAAACGGGTCTCTGTCAAGGGGGATTTGGAGGCCGATTGGTCTTGACAACGGCAGGTGAATCCATTAGCGTAGCGCCCCTAAACCGTACCTGTTGGAGCAGATCATGATCGGTGTGTTGATTACGACCCACGGCGACCTTGGCAAGGAGTTTGTCAAGGCCGCAGAAATGATAAAAGGTCCCATGAAGGGTGTCCTCCATATTCCCATCGACCAGAGCAAGGGCGTCGAAGAGATCAAGAAGGAAATCAGCACTGCCATCAAGAAGCTCGACCAGGGCAATGGGGTCCTCATCATGACGGACCTCTTCGGCGGAACGCCCTCCAACATCTCCCTCTCCTTCATGAAAGACGGGAAGGTGGAGGTCGTCACCGGTGTCAACCTCCCGATGATGCTGAAACTCGCCGATGTCCGCGAGACCATGAACTTGAAGGAGTTCGCGTGTTTCATCAAGGACTACGGGAGAAGCAATATCTCCCTGGCCAGCGAGATCCTCAACAGAAAGGTCAGCACATGACGGGTTTCGGGACATGGACATCGTCCTGGTAAGAATCGACAACCGCCTGGTCCACGGCCAGATCATCGAGGCGTGGGTTCCCTTCGCCCGGGCCAACTGCATCATCGTCGTCGACGACCACGTGGCGAGCGACTTCTTCCGGGAGACCGTCATCAAAATGTCCGTTCCCCGCGACATTGAGACCCTGATCAGCAGTGTCGATGAATTTCCCGCGATCATGAAGAGCATCGAGAGGAAAGGCCGCAAGGCCATCATCCTCTTCTCTTCCATGAAGGATGCCTTGCGGGCGTATCGCGGCGGATTTCACTTCGACCACCTGAATATCGGGAACATCCATAACGAGGAATGCATCCATCAGTGCGCTCCCTCGGTTCTGCTGGGGGAGGAAGATGTTGCCGCCATCCGGGAATTGGTGACGGATGGTGTCCACGTGGATGTTCGCCGCGTTCCGCGCGAGAAACCCGTTGACATCCGGGATGTCCTCGGCGACGAGACCCGCTAGAGCCGCCTTTTTCGACCCGTCAATGCCCGCCGGAGGGACCCGTGCACTGGAAAATCCTTCTCATTGCTTCGACCGGTGGATTGATGTGCCTGGACCGGATCGTTCTCCAGGCCATGATCTCCCGTCCCGTCGTGGCGGGGACCCTCACGGGCTGGATGCTGGGAGATCCGGCAACAGGGCTGTTCGTGGGGGCCATGATGGAGCTCTTCTGGATCGACCACCTGCCCATTGGAACCTATATCCCCCCCAATGAAACCATGGTGACCATTCTTGCCGTTTCCGCCGTTGTCCTGAACGGCCCCGGCCCGTCCGGCACTGTCCAGCGGGAGGCCGTCGCCCTTTCTCTCCTCGTGTTTCTTCCCGTGGCCTACCTTGCCCAGAAAGGGGAGCAGGTTCTCGTCATGCTGAACGAGCGACTGGCACGGCAGGCCGTGACGGCCGGCGAAGAGGGCAACCTGCGGGCCATCTCCCGGTTACACGGACGGGCTCTCGGGCGCTACTGGCTGGTCTCGGCCGGGTTGCTTGCCGTCCTCCTGGCGGTGGGTGTTCCCCTGTTGGGCTGGTTCCTGGCGAATCTTTCCCATCCGGTTCGCACCGCCCTGCAGTTGACCTATTTTATGTTTCCCGTCGTGGGAATCGCTGCCGCCCTGAAGGCTTTCTCACAGAAACGGGCGCTGCACGTATTCTGCGGCATGTATCTGGCGGCCGTTCTCTTCCTGGAACTGCTCCAGAGCCCCTGACCCGGAGTCCCGGATGAACCCGCCCATCGAGATTTCACCGGCGACGGAAGCGGACCTGGAGGAGATCCTGGCCATTGAACAGGCCTCCTTTCCAACTCCCTGGTCGCGGGAGCTCTTCCTGCGGGAGCTGGACCTGGCCATTTCCAGGAACCTGGTGGCGCGCGGGACGGAAAGGGTGGCGGATACCGTATCCGGGTACATGTTCTTCTGGTTTGTGGCCGGCGAGGGCCAGCTTCAGCGGATCGCCGTCCGGCAGGACCTCCGGCGCGCCGGCATCGCCGACCGCCTGATGGAGGGAATGCTGGGATTGTGCGCACAGGAGGATGTGACGCGCGTCATGCTGGAGGTGCGGAGAAGCAACGAGGCGGCCATCGGACTCTATCGGAAATGGGGGTTTCAGCGGACCGGGACCCGGCGCGGCTATTATCCCGAGACCGGCGAGGACGCACTCCTCATGGAATGGAACGCTCCGTGACGGGGGCCCCGACCGGATTTGGCGTTGCAATTGCCTGTTCCTTGTGAGAAAAGGGAATGGACCTTTCAAACATTCAGGATCGTTCAAGAAATCGAATTCAGCAAAATGACTGACCGGACCCGACAGGAAGCGGATCGAAATGTTGAGGGAGTGGTGCTGTCGAACCGGGAGACGGCGCCGGGCCATTTCCACATGGTCCTGGGACTACCGGTTCCCATTGCCGATCCCGTCCCGGGTCAGTTCGTCATGGTGCGGATGCCCGACCGGTTGGATCCGCTCCTGGCCAGGCCCCTCGGCATCTATGGCTTTTCGCGGCAGGCGGGGGAGGCTCGCCTGGAACTCCTTTACCGGGTGGCCGGGAAGGGCACGGCCCTCCTGTCAGGACTCTCGACGGGCCGGGTGTTGCAGGTCCTGGGCCCCCTGGGGCGCGGTTTCCGGATCGTCCCGGAACTGCGGACCGTCATTCTCGTGGCCGGAGGCATCGGCATTGCCCCGCTGACCTTCCTGGCGGAGCATTACCGGGGGCTCCCGGCCGTGGTGGAGGGAAGGGAAATCGTCTGCTATGTCGGCGCCCGCTGCTCCGAGGCCCTGGTCGGGCTGGAGCGGATGGAGGCGCTGTGCTCGCGGGTCGTCGTCACGACGGATGACGGCACCTGCGGTGCCTGCGGAATCGTGACGGAGCCCCTCGGCCTGGATCTGCCGTCCTTCCGCCCGGGAGCAACGGTTATCTACGCCTGCGGGCCCGGGGCGATGCTGCGCTGTCTGGCGGACATGCTCCGGGAGTCGCCCGTTCCCTGCCAGGTCTCCGTGGAAGAGCGCATGGCCTGCGGGCTTGGAGCCTGCCTCGGTTGCGCCGTTGCCATCCGCAGCGGGGAGAACGCTTTATCGTATGTGCGGGTCTGCAAGGAAGGCCCGGTCTTCGACATCCATGAACTCGACTGGAAATAGACCCCCATCCCTAGCCGTTTCGATCGGCGGCCTGACCCTGAAAAACCCGGTCATGCCCGCGTCGGGCACCTTCGGGTACGGGGAGGAGTACGCCCCGTTCGCGGACCTGAACCGCCTGGGGGCCGTCGTCACGAAGGGAATCTCCCTCCTGCCCCGGGCCGGCAACCCGCCTCCCCGGATCATGGAGACACCCGCGGGGATGCTCAACGCCGTGGGCCTGCAGAACGTGGGCGTCCGGGCGTTCGTCGCGGAGAAGCTCCCTTATCTCCGGCAGCATGACGTCCCGGTGATCGTCAACATCTTCGGGGAGGCCGTCGACGAGTACGCCGCCGTGGCGGAGATCCTGAGCAGGGCCGGCGGTGTCCACGCCCTGGAGGTGAACATCTCCTGCCCCAACGTGAAAAAGGGCGGGATCGCCTTCGGCGCCCGGCCGGAGTCGGCCGCGGAGGTAACGGCGGCGGTCCGGGGCAACACGGACCTGCCGGTGATCGTCAAGCTCACCCCCAACGTGACGGACATCGTCGAGATCGCCCTGGCCGTGGAATCCGCCGGGGCCCATGCCCTGTCGCTCATCAACACCCTCCTGGGCATGTCCATCGATGTGGAGCGCCGCGTTCCCCATCTCCAGAACATTACCGGCGGGCTCTCCGGCCCGGCCGTCCGGCCCGTGGCCGTGCGCATGGTCTGGCAGGTCGCCGGCCGGGTGAAGGTTCCCGTCATCGGCGTCGGGGGTATCGTCGACTCGGCGAGCGCCCTGGAATTCCTGATCGCCGGGGCCCGGGCGGTCCAGGTCGGGACGGGGCAGTTCGTGAATCCCCGGATGACCCTGGACGTGATCGAAGGGATCGAGGCCTATCTTGAGCGGCACGGCATGAAGGACGTGCAGGATCTGATCGGCTCGCTTCAATGCACTTCCGCACGATAAGGAGAACATCATGAAGAAAATGTTCCTGATGGTCGCAATCCTGCTCCTGGCGGCCGCCCTGCCGGCGTTCGCCGCTTCATCCGCCATCACCGAGGCGGAGGGGTACTCCTGCATGGGTTACGACAAGTCCCGGAAGGCCACGGAAGACGACGCGCTGGCCAACGCCCGGCGGCAGGCCCTCGAATATGCCTCGACATACGTGAAGAGCGCGACCACCGTCGAGGACGCGACGGTCCTGAAAGACCTCCTGGAGGCCTACGCGAACGGCACTGTCCGGATCCTCCAGGAGCTCCAGCGGACCTGGTACACCGATCCCAAGACCGGCGAGTGCTTCCGGATCAAGGTCAAGGCCGAGGTGCTTCCCGATTCGAAGGCCATGGACCGGGTCGCTGCGAAGCCGTCCCTGGCGGACGATCCCGGCGCGCCTCTCAACGTCCGTGTCTGGACGGACAAGAAGACATACCGGCAGGCGGAACAGATCCGGATCTTCCTCAGGGGAAACCGGCCGTTCTTCGCCCGGGTGATCTATCGCGACACCAAGGGACAGGTGCTCCAGCTGCTGCCGAATCCCTACCGGACGGACAACTATTTCCAGGGCGGCGTGATCTATGAGATCCCCTCGGGCAACGACCGGTTCCAGCTCGAAGTCGTACCTCCCTTCGGGGAGGAGAAAATCATGGTGTACGCCAGTTCGTCACCCATCGGCGATCTCCAGTTGGAGGCGGCGGGTCCGGTTTATGAAGTGCGGACGAAGGCGGCGGACATGGCCGTGAAGGTCCGGGGAGTGAATATCGTCAAGACGCCCGCGAAAAACGCCAAGCCGGACGGGCCGGGGGGCGGGGCGGGATTCTTCGAGGCCTCTGCGACCCTGCGGACGAACCGCTGAACGGAAGGAGGAGGGCCATGGGCAGGGCGGAATCCATCTGGGACGGGATCTGGCTCGTGGGGGGACCGGACGTCTCCCGGTCCGACGACGCCACGGCCTTCGTCATCGATTTCCACGGGGAGCTGGTCATGATCGACTCCGGCGCCGGAGGCAGCTCCAAAGTCCTCCAGCGGAACATCGAGGAGGCGGGCCTGGATCCGAAGGCCATCTCCACCCTGATCCTGACCCACTGCCACATCGACCACATCGGGTCGGCGCCCTTCTTCCGGGACAAGTTCGGATGCAAGATCCTCATCCACGAACTGGACGCGGAGGCGCTGGAGTCGGGCGATCCCGTCCGGACGGCGGCCAACTGGTACGAGACGGATTTTCCTCCCACCCGGGTCGACCGGCGGCTCAAGGGCGAGGAGGAGATTCTGGCCTTTGGCGGCGAGGAGCTGCACTGCCTTCACACGCCGGGCCACACGCCCGGGTCCGTCGTTCTCTGGCTCGACCGGAACGGGAAGCGGGTTCTCTTCGGGCAGGACATCCACGGTCCCTTCATGTCGGCCTTCCGCTCCAACATCAACGACTGGCGGATCTCCATGAAGAAGATCCTGGCCCTGGAGCCGGACATTCTCTGCGAGGGACACTTCGGGATCTTCGAACCGAAGGAACAGGCTGCCGCCTACATCCAACGCTACCTGCGCATGAACGGCTGAACCGGAGAGTCCGGAAAAAACCGCTGCATCGGGTGAACGGATGTTGAGTTTTCGCCTACCGCAAAAGAGAAATTGCGATCACCAGAAGGATGGCGGCCAGGGCAACGGCGATCATGGCCATGACCTGCCAATGGGGAACAAACGTCGGGCCGGCCGGCAGGCTCTGCTCCCGGGTGTCCGATGGAATTTCTGTCCTGAAGAAACGGACGATCTCACCGAGCGGGATGGCCAGGAAGAGAGCACCGAAGGCCCCGAAGAGGGCCGTCCCCTGCATCGAGCCCGCCATGTATGCCTGGACGGCAAGCCAGGCGCACGCCAGGCCCGCCAGGGCCAATACGGAAAAAAGAATGATTCGTCCCATGTAGCCCCCCTGCTTTTCCCCCGTTTTCACAGCGGCCTCAGCGAGACTCCCGCCGGTCCTTCTCCCGGTAGCCCTCCAAGAGCAGCGTGCAGATGTTTTGAATCCGCATGCCCGTGTGCTCTCTCAGGTGAAACTCGCAGAAGGGGCAGACGCTGACCACCGATTCCGCTCCGGTCTTTTCGATCTCATCCCTCCGCTGCAGGGCCAAGGCCTTCGCCTCCCCGGGAAATGCAGCCCGGACGCCGCCCCCGGAGCCGCAGCACCACGCGGGCATCTCCACGAGTTCCGCCGCCTGCCGGATCAGCGCCCGCGGCTCTTCCCGGATTCCCTGGCCGCGGAGCAGGTGGCAGGGATCGTGGTACGTCACCGTCACGGGCAGCCGGGCCGGCGGCTCGATTCCCTGCCGCACCAGGAGCTGCGTGATATCCAGGACCTCGAAAGGCGTCTCGTAATCGTTTTTCAGTGTGGTCCCGCAGCCGGCGCACATAGTGACGACCGCGTCGACACCGAGCCTTGAGAAGATCCCGATGTTCTTTTCCTTCAGGCCCGCCACCAGATCCGTCTGCCCCGTCCGGATCAGCGGCGAGCCGCAGCAGACCTGGTCCTTCGGGACGATCACCCGGATGCCGTTGCGCCGCATGACCTCCACGGCGTCGAAGGCGGTCTCGGGCATCACCAGGTCGTACAGGCAGCCCGTGAAGAGGGCGACGGTGCATCGGGCGGCGGTCTCCGGCTCGACCACGTCGGGGACGCGCTCGAGGAAACGGGGGCCCGGAAGCGCGATGCTCCGGCCGGTCTCCCGGACGAGCCGGGCGAATTCGAGGTGCTTCGGTAACGTGAAGCCCCGCCCGACGGCCAGGGCGCGGAGCTTCTCGATCGCCAGGGCGGGGGTCGCGATTTCCTCGGGGCAGGCGGTCCGGCAGGCCTGGCAGGAGGTGCAGTGAAAGAGTCCGGCCTCCACGGCCTCGGGGATGCGGTCCCCGGCGTCGCGGGGATCGAGGGCGAGGCGCATTCTCTGCCGCATGGCCGTCGGTCCGGCGAATTCCGCCACGTCCATGACAGGACAGACGGAGACGCAGGTGAAGCACTGGAGGCAGTGGCGGAGCGGCTTGATGGATTCGGTCTCCACCCGGGTCGGCGGGTCCGCCTCGCCGCGGGGCGCAAACGGGGCGACGGATTCCAGGAGCGGCGCCAGGTCCGTGACAAGGTCCTTTACCACGGGCAGCCGGAGCGGCTCTACGACCATGCCGTCGGTCGCCTCCTCCTTGCAGGCCAGGACGGGCCGGCCGTTCACCCGGACGGCGCAGCTTCCGCACTGTCCCACGTTGCAGGAACGGCGGTAGGAGAGGGTCGGGTCGATATCGTCGCGGACGGCCTGGATCGCGTGGATGACACGCGCGCCCTCGTTGATATCAACGGTATAGGATTCGAGCCGCGGGCGGTCGTCCAACTCCGGGTCGAACCGGGAGATCGTGAGGCGTATGGTCTTCACGGCCGGTCCCTCCTCTCGATCCCCTCCCGGGACAGCGAAAGGAAGGTGTGTCCGAAGGGCGACCGCTCTTCGCTCTGCGGGGGGGCATCGTCCGTTCTCATGTGCGCTCCCCGGGATTCCTCCCTCAGGAGGGCGGCCCGGCAGACGAGCATGGCCGTCGTGCAGGCGTTCCGGACGGAACAGCAGTCGGCCAGGTTCCGGGACGCCGCGGCGTGGAGCCGCGCGCGGGAAATCCGGTCGATCTCCAGGAGCGCCTTCTTCAGGCCGGCCTCATTCCGAAAGATCCCGGCGCCTTCCCCCATGATCTCGTGGAGTCTCTTGAGCAAGGCATAAGGATTCGCGTCACCCGTCCGGAAGGCCTCCAGCCTTCTCCGCTGGTCGTCCACCTGCTTTGCCGGGATGGAGGATGCCCGCGGTTTTGCCTTTCCCGCCGCCTCGCCGGCAAGGGTCCCGAAGACCTGGGTCTCGGCGAGGGCGTTTCCCCCGAGGCGGTTTGCCCCGTGGACGCCGCCCGCCGTTTCGCCGCAGGCGTAGAGCCCCTCGACGGTCGTCCGGCAGGTCAGGGGATCGATCCGCAAACCTCCCATGACATGGTGCGCCGCCGGCGCGACCTCCACGGACTCGCGCCGGATATCGACCCCGAAGCGGAGGCACTGCTCCAGCATCACGGGCAGGCGCTCCTCGATCACCGCCGGCGCCAGACGGGTGAGGTCGAGATACACGCCGCCGTTGATCGTTCCTCTTCCCTCCCGGATCTCCGTGGCGATCGCCCGGGACACGACGTCCCGGGGGGCAAGCTCCATGCGTGCAGGGTCGTAGCGCTCCATGAAGCGCTCTCCCAACCGGTTGAGCAGGATGCCTCCCTCGCCCCGGGCCGCCTCCGTGATCAGACGTCCCTTTGCGTCGGGGGGGAGGACGGCGCCGGTGGGGTGGAACTGCACCATCTCCATGTCGATCAGCTCCGCGCCGGCCTCGTAGCCCAGGGCGTAGCCCTCGCCGGTGCCGCTCGCCGAGTTCGTCGAAGAGGCGTAGATTTTCGCGCCCCCGCCCGCCGCCAGGATCACGCTGTCGGCCCGGAACAGGAGGAGCCCGCCGCTGCGGTCGAGGGCGAGGGCTCCCGTCACGGCATCGCCGCTTTTCAGGAGGGCGATGGCGGAGGTCTCGTGAAAAACCCGAACCGGGGTCGAGCGGAGCCATTCCATGAGGGTCGTCATGATTTCGTGACCCGTGCGGTCGCCGGCGTAGCAGGTCCGGGGAAACTTCTGCCCGCCGAAATAGCGCTGGGCGACCTCGCCTTCCTCCGTAACGTCGAAGACGGCCCCCCGGCGGAGCAGGTCCCGGAGGCGCTCCGGGGCGTTGTGGACCAGTGTCTGAGCCAGAGTTGGATCGTTCAGGAAGGCGCCGCTCTCGAGGGTCTCCCGGAGGTGGGCTTCAACCGAGTCCTGCGCCCGGAGGACCGCGTTGTATCCCCCTTCGGCCATGGGGGTGCAGCCGCCCTTGCCGGCGATGGCCTTCGACAGCAGCACGGTATCGCCGTACCGGGACGCCTCGATGGCCGCCCGGACCCCGGCGCCGCCGGAACCGATCACGAGAACGTGGCAGTCCGTTCTTTCCGGTGAGGTCAAAATGCTCATTCTTCCTGTTTATCCGGCTTGAACTGGGGGCAGATCTCCGAGGACCCGGGCCGGAACTCCCGGCAGACCCGCGGGCGGGTTTCGTAGATGGCGCAGCGGGTGAGGCCGTTCTCCCATTCCAGGAAGGGGCAGCCCCGGAACATGTGACCGTTGTCGGCCGAGACGATGTGGTCCCCCATCCAGACGCCGTGGTGCTGCTCGATGATCCGCAGGATGTCTTCCCGGCCCTCCCGCTTCCAGCGATCCTGCTCTTCCTCGGCGGCATAGTCGAGCATGTCGGCAAGGCAGCACTTGCCGCAGCGTTGGCATTCAATTTCGGCCGTGTCGCTCATGGTTTGTCTCATGCTTCGTAAACGGGGGCGGATTTCAAATCTGCCCCTTACCGGTTTTTCCATAGCAGCAGGTATTCATACTGGTACAGGTCCTCCAGGAAATGCCGGAGGACTTCCTCTTCGTCGTTCCGTGCCGCCGGGGCCCGCAGGATCGCCCGGAGGCGGTCCGTCCAGGCCACGGGCAGGTAATCCGCCAGGGGACCCCGGCGGACCCGGTAGCCGTGATACCGGGCGATCGCCTCCAGGTGCGAGAATTTTACCGTGTACTCGTCGTGGCCTTTCAGGGGAATCCGCTCCGGCCGACCCGGGGCGGAGATGCGGATCAGCCCGGCCAGTTCCTCCGGCACGCAGGCCTCGCAGCTGTGCTCGCTCAGGAAGATGGCCGGAACGCCCGCGAGGCACAGCCTTTCCAGGGCCTCGCAGGCCCCGAGGTTGAAGGGGAAGGATAAGCCCTGCGGCGCCTCCAGGCCGTAGCGCGCGAAGAGATGAAAGACCCGCTCCGGAAGGTCATCGCTCCCTGGAACCTGTTCCGCTTTCCGCTGCGGCTGCCGCGCTGTGTCCGCGATCCCCCGCGGTACGTCCAGGACCACGGGAAAATCCCCCAGGTTCTCGTTCAGGACGGCCAGGTCGAATCCCGCCAGGACTGACTGCAGCGTCTCCAGAAAATCCTCCTGCCGGAAGTCCGCAGGGAATCCGGCCAGGGCCTCCTGCTGCTTTGTGAGAAGCACCGGTGAAAGGTCGATGCAGAGAGCCGTGAGTCCCGGATGCCGTCCCAGGAGATCCTGCATCAGGACGCCGTATCCCCCGCCGACCTCGAGAATCCGACGCATGCCGCTCAAATCGAGAAACCGCTCGAGAAAATCAAAGAGAAGATTCCCGTAGGAATCGGGGCGTGCGAGAACCTTTCGGCAGAGGCTCTCCGGATTAGCCAGGCTGTTGCAGACGGTCCACTCCCAGCCGAGGGTCGTCAGGTCCTGAAGGTGATACTCCCGCGTGGTGTGCAGTTTCCATGACGGACGCGGGTCTCCGGCCATGGTAGCTATTTGCCGGAAGCCCGGGACGCCCGGTCCTCGACGGCCTCCCGCTCGAAGTTCCCCCCGATGGCGGGGCTGCCGTCGGCTTTGAAGAAGGTCGGGTAGTAGACTCGGAAGGACTCCTTGATCATCTCCAGGGGCACGTCGTTGAAGGGGCCGTGGTCCTGGACGTACTCCATGTGGCGGTTTCCCTTCTGGTCGTAAGGGTGCAGGAGGGCGTCGTGGACGCCGTCGAAGTCGAGGGGCTTCACGCCGAAGCGGTCGCAGAGGTCCATGTTGAACGTCGGGGTGGCCTTGATCCAGCGGCCGCCCAGATAGAACTCCGAGTAGCCGTGGCCGGTGAAGAGGTCCGTCTTCATGAGGTCCTTGAGGCGCTCCGTGGTCAGGTGGTTCTTGACGTCGGCGAGGCCGATCCGGCCGGGAATCCCGAGGACCCGGGCGCACGCCGCCAGGAGCACCGCCTTCACGACGCAGTACCCGTACCCCTTCTCCAGGGTCGTGCTCGCCCGCATCCCCTCGATGGAGAGGACGATCCGGTAGGGGTCGTAGCGGATCCCGTCCCGGACCGCGTAAAAGAGGCGCACAGCCTTGTCGATCTCGGTTGCGGCGTCTCCCGCCGCCTCCAGGGCGAACTTCCGCACCGCCGGATGATCGCTGTTGATGAAAGGGGTCGGGACCAGACAGGCCTGCACATCATTGCTCACGGAAACCCTCCTTGGTGGGAACGTTGAAGAATGCCGCCACTATAGGAAATGGGGGGCCGGGTGTCAATCGGGGAAAGGGAGAGGGGAGGAAAATGGGTACCGCGGCATCCGCATCACTCATCTGTCCCTTCGTCTTGACGCCTGAGGAGAGGCGTTCCAGGGATTGGTGTCGGGATGCCCCCCCGATGTCCCCCATGTCGCCTTGATGCCCCCCAATGCCCCCCGAAAGGGGAAAAGGCCCATTTCGGGTTCATTGGGAAAACACATCTGTAACATGCTGATATGAGGTATACTTTACAAATATTAATACTTTTGGCTTAGTCGGACTAATACTTTTTTAAGCCATAAAACACCCTAAATTTAATACCAACGCCTTATTCACAAACTCCCTCCTGATCGATTACGAAGTGGCCCATCAGCGGCAGACCGACCCTTTGGGCAGGTTTGCCGTTGAGGGGGGCTCCCCCCGGTAGTCGTCAGCAATCTCCAGAAAAAACGCTTCGTGAGTGTGGAGGTGAGGGATGAGATCGAGATCGTTCGCCGGTTGTATTGTTGCCCTGATGGTTCTTCTGAGTATCCCCTTTTGCATCTCCATATCCCTTGCCGATACCGCCGAATACGGGGATATCGTCAAGGCGATCGGGGAACGGAAGGCCTCCTGGAAGGCGAAAGAGACGACAGTCTCCAAACGGAGCGCGGAAGCTCGAAAAAACATCCTGGCGATAGAGCCTCTTGGAGCCGCGGGCGATGAGAACGTCCTGGCGACGACCGGCAAGGCCCTGCCGTTCCGGCTGGACTGGAGGAGCTACACCGGCGGCAGCTACGTGACTCCGGTGAAGGACCAGGGATTGTGCGCCTCGGGGTGGTCGTTTGCAGCGACGGCGGCCCTCGAATCCAGCCTCCTCATCTCGCAGAACACTCCCGGCTCGACGCTCGATTTGTCGGAACAGGCCCTGATTGCCTGTAGTGGTGCCGGCGGCTGCCAGGGCGGCTGGCTCAACACGGCATCGGAATTTCTCCGCAGTGTGGGACTGCCCGCGGAGGGCTGTTATCCATATACGGCAACGGACGGATTATGTTCGAACGCCTGTGCCGACTGGCCGGGCAGCTCCAGCAGGATCTCCAACTGGTTCAACGTCTCTCCCACGGTACAATCCCTCAAATACGCCCTTTACAACTTCGGTCCCGCAGTTGCGCTCATGGAAATCCGCACGGACTTTCTGTTCTACGGGACGGGGATCTATTCGCCCGTATGGGGCAGCCGCGAGGGGTACCATGCCGTGCTGATTGTCGGATACGACGACGCGGGGCAGTATTTCATCGTCAAAAACAGCTGGGGCGCCGACTGGGGAGAGGACGGCTATGCGCGGATCTCCTATAGCGAAGTGCCGAACCTGGTTTCGATCCTGACCTACCAGAACGCCATTCCCGAAGCGTTCCCGACCGTCGACGGAATCTCCAGGATGAGAGACTCGGACACGGCGAATGCGGAGGGTGATCTGACTGCATCGCTTTCCACCCTGCAGGGCACCGTGACGGACAAGGCGGGCAACACCGTGGGCGGCGCCGATGTCAAGACCGGCGAGAAAGCCGCCCTGACAGACAGTGCGGGCAAGTACACCCTGCCCTCCGTTCCCGCCGGCGACCGTGTCGTGACCGCCGCGAAGAGCGGCTACTCCACGGCGAGTGAAAACGTTACTCTGAAGGCCGGTGCGACGACCACGAAGGACTTTGTCCTTTCCGCGTCCGAGACGGGGGAAACGGCGGCTGCGACCAAGGACGAGAAGGTCAAGGACGACACGGAGATCCTGGAAAAGGATACGGGTGAAACCGGGCCGTACAAAGTGGCCGGACCCGGCTGGATCTTCGGCAAGGCCCCTGCCGTCAGTCCGGAGAAGGCGGAGGAATATTTTGCCGCGAGGAGAAGCGAGCTTCCTGTCATGAAGTCGGTTCGGCCGTCGGTGGCAGTTCATAAAGAAGCTCAAATGACGATGATATCACAGAGCATACTGGACTCTGCCGGTGATAACCTGTTGGCAGCTGGCGCCACGACAAGTAGTGGCCCAACAGCTGTATCGGGTGAGATTGCTGGACTGGCCCGTGCCCTGGTCCATGATCCGCTGAAAATATACAACTATGTTCACATGTTTATCGACTATGTGCCTTATTATGGTTCCACAAAAGGGGCAAATCTCACATATGCTGACAAAAACGGAAATGATTTCGACCAGGCGTCGCTGATGATCGCCCTGTTCAGGGCCAGCGGCTATACCGCCCAGTATGTATACGGCACGATGACCATTTCGGACACGGCGGCAGCCAACTGGCTCAATATCTGGACCAGGGGCGGAATTGATGCAGCTCTGTCCGATGGAGGCATCCCGCATACCGTGTCGGAAGAGAACAAGACCGTGACACTGAACCGGGTCTGGGTGAAGGCGACCATCAACAATACGGAGTATATCTTCGATCCGGCGTTCAAGAACTATATGTATTACAATAAGATGGATGTCGGGCAGGCGATGGGGTACGACCGGAGCGAATTCATGGCTTCCGCCACGGCAGGCGCTACCATTGGAAGCGATTATGCCCAAAACATCAACGAACCGAATGTCAGAAGCAAACTCTCTCAATATTCGTCAAACCTGGTGAATCATATCAGGAAAAACTATCCGAACAACTCTGTCAGAGAACTCTTTGGCGGCAGGAAGATCCAGGAGGACTATGATAGCCAGTACCGGACAACACTTCCGGTTTCGTCTACTGTAATCGCCACATGGGATGACATTCCGGAGGAATATGTCACGAAGATGATCATTAATATACCGGGTTATATTAACAACTGGACTGCTCGCACCGATGAATTCGGGGGAATTGCCTGGTATCTTCCGACCACAGGCTGGGGGGCGAGTACCGTAACAAATATGACGATCACCCTGGATCATCCGTATGCAGCGCAAGACGGAAAGTATGGCGATCAGTCGGCGACATACGTCGTTCGTGGAGAAAGTATGTACAATATTCCCTATGCTTTTGGGAGGGGCGTATCAGACTTTAGGGTGCAATCACGAAGAAATTATCTGGATGAGCTGTTAGCTGAAAATGCGTCATCAGAGAAACTTATCCAGGAAACACTTGCAGTAATGGGTCTCGTGTATATGAAAGAGGCATTCATGGTGAAGGAGCGAATTTCCGCACTATATAATATTGCCGAGACAAATCACCACACGGTGGGTATGATTGCCCAGGAAGGTTCGTATTATATTGATTTTAAAAATGTATATTCCAGCAGCATGACTCATGGAGATCTCTCTTCGCATGAAGTATTCCGGTCTGTTGATCAAGTTGCTACGCTTTTTATGAGTGCTTTTGAGCATACTGTGCTTGAGCAGACGATGGGGTCAGACAAGCCCGGAGTATCAACCATCAAACTTATGCAGATTGCCAATGCCACCGGCCGAAAGGTATTTCGGACGACCAGTTTAAACTTTAGCGCAATTAAACCACAATTGATAAAATATTCTACAACGGACCTGAACAGCTTCCAGAGCATGGTTAATGATGGAAAAGTGCTGATATTACCCGATAATGGTCAACTCGTTTTAAACAAATGGAAGGGTAAAGGATACGTTGTAAAAAAATACTCGGACGACGCGTTCAGTGAAAAAAGCATTGGCATGATGATCGGTGGGGGGTTGTTCGGGGGTTTTTGCAGCTATAAAGGGTATGTTGATCCCAAAAGTTACGGAACATATGACGGCTGGTTTTCAGTGAAACAGAGAATGGACGAGGCATGCACGAATTTTACTTCGGGTTGCGGGGATCCCGTCGATATGGCGAGGGGTGCTTTCATGAGTGAGAGCACTGACCTGACCATCGGCGGCAGCGCACCCAGCGGGCTGGCCATGGCGCGTTCTTACGATAGCGACAAGAAATACAACAAAAGAACGCTGGGATACGGCTGGACGCACAACAATGATTTTTTTCTGAAGCTGAGCAGTTATGCCGAACCGGTTCTGGGAGACCGACAGCCTGTTGATACCGCAAGTTTCATCACGGCATTGTTTATCGCCAATGACCTTATGAAGGCATATGATGACACGGCCGATGCCTGGGTCATCTCTTCGCTGATGGGTAAATGGTCCGGCGAGCAGATGACGGACAACGCGGTAACCGTATATTTGGGTAAGAAAGGCTTTGAATATATCAAATTGCCGGATGGCACATACACACCTCCTCCAGGCGTGACGACGCAACTGGTCAAGAACCCGGATGGAACCTTCAGTCTCCAGGAGCGGTTCGGCACGCGCATGAACTTCAACTCCGACAAGAAGATCTCTGAGATGAAAGATGTCGACGGCAACACGATGACCTTTACTTACAATGCCGACAAGAACCTCACTTCCGTCAAAGATGCCGTAGGTCGCACTCTGACCCTGGCATATGCCGGTGGGAAAATCAGTTCTGTAATGGACTCTGCCGGCCGATCCGTTTCTTACACGTATGATTCCAACAATAATCTAACAGGGTATTCCGATCCGGAGAAGAAAGTCTGGAGTCACAGCTACGATACAGATCATCAGATACTGGAAGAGAAAACTCCGCTGAATATTACAAAAGTCAAGAATACCTATGACTCTATGAGCAGGATCATGACACAGGACATGCCCCGGCAGGGAGGTGTTACGGCAAAGTATGCCTTCCTCTTCTCGGAGTATTGGAATGTGGAGGCCGCGCCGATTCCAGGTCAGAGCGACAGTTTTTATCTCACGACCTTCCATTATGATGACAAGAAGCGGGAATGGGCACATCTGGACGCCACGGGATTCTGGACGACGAGCGCCTTCGATGGCCAGGATCATGTCATCTGGACGACAGACACGATACTGTCTGAAAAAAACAAGGGAACGGGCTACACCTACGACGGTAACCAGAACCTGCTTAAGACCACGGATGCTTTGGAATACTCGGTCAGCAATACGTACGATGATCGCTTCCGGCTGATCGATACGACGGATCCCCTGGGGAACATGACAAGCTTCACCTATGACGACAAGCACCATCTTCTCAAGACGCGGGATCCGATAGGCAATACGATCACAGCGACGTACCTGGCCAGCGGTCTGAAAGACACGACCACCGACGGCCGGGGAACCGTCACCCGCATGGCCTTCGATGCCTATTACAATCCCTGGATATCGAGAATCGCCAGCCATCCGGAGGTGACGTACACCTACGACAGCATCGGCCGCATGACCAGCCTGACGGACCAGGAAGGGGCCACAACAACCTTCACCTACGACAAACGGAACCTCCTCCTGAGCAAGACGGATCCCCTGGGCCGGACCACGAGCTTCACCTATGACGCCGCCGGCCGGATGACCAGCCGGACGGACCGGAACAGCCATACAACAACCTACGCCTATACCCCCTCGGACAAGGTGGAAAAGATCACGTATCCCGACGCCACCACGGTGAACTATGCATACAATATCCTCGACAACCTGACCTCCATGCAGGATGCCACGGGGACCACGAACTACACCTACGATCCCGTGAACCACATCACCTCGCAGACGGATTCGCGGGGCTTCGTTGTTCATTACACCTACGACCTGGCGGGCAACCTGACAGAGCTGGCCTACCCGGGAGACCGGAAGGTTCTCTACACCTACGACGACCTGTACCGCCTGAAGACGGTGCGGATCGACTGGCTGAACCAGGAGGCCTCCTACGCCTACGACGAGGCGGGGCGCCTGATCTCCCTGACGAACTTCAACGGCACGGTGACGACCTACGGCTATGACAACGCCGGCCGCCCGACATCCATCGACAACGCGAAGTCGGATAACAGCACAATCTCCAGCTACCGCTTCACCCTGGACGGGAACGGGAACCGGACGGGAGTGGAGCAGAACGAACCCCTCCAGGCGCTCCTGGAGACCAAAGACACCGCCTTCACCTACAATGAGAAGAAGAACCGCCTCCTGACGGCGGGGACCGATGCCTTCGGCTATGACAAGGAAGGACAGCTCAACAGCGGCTACGAGAAGAACTACACCTTCGACTTCGAACATCGGCTGAAGTCCATCGGCGAGGGCATTGAATTTACTTACGACGGGAAGGGGACCCGGATCCGGGCGACGAGAGACGGTGTCATGACAGGCTATGTCTATGATGCAGGAGGCAACCTCCTGGCCGAGGCGGATAAGGACGGCAACATCCTGCGCTACTACATCCACGGCAAGGGCCTCCTGGCCGTGGTGACGGAGACGCCGACCCGAATGTACTGCTACCACTACAATGCCACGGGCAGCACCATTGCGATGACGGACGAAGCCCAGACGGTGGTGAACCAGTACTCCTATGATCCCCATGGGAACATCCTGAGCCGGCAGGAGCAGATCCCGCAATCCTTCAAATACGTGGGTCAATATGGCGTCATGGCTGAGCCCAACGGCTTCTACTACATGCGTGCCCGTTACTACGATCCCAAGGTGAGCCGTTTCATCTCCGAAGACCCCATTGGATTCGACGGCGGGGATTTGAATCTGTATGGATACGTCGGTAACAACCCCATAATGGGGATTGACCCAGAGGGTACCAATGCCTGCGGTGCAGCCGCAGGCGCAGCAATTGGTGCAAGTGCAGGACCATTCGGTGCCGCACTTGGAGCAGCTATAGGCACAGTGGCAGGTACGTATGTAGGTATATATTTATGGGATAAACTGGTTGAACCACTATATTCAAAGCCGCCGAGCGATGCTAATGATCCAAATGGAGCTAAAGCACCTGGTAAACCAGGTAAAGCAGAAGGATTTATGGATCCTAAAGGCGGTGAAAAGTGGGTTCCGAACCCAAATGGTTCAGGTTCAGGATGGGAAGCAAAGGATGGGAAAGTGTGGGTTCCAACTGGACCCAAGCCCAGTCGGGCACACGGTGGTCCTCATTGGGATGTACAGGATCCAAGAACTCGGGCACATATTAACGTTAAACCAGGAGGCGGAAGATAATGAGCGACAATATAATCACTCTTATGGCAAAAGGAATTACCTACTATTCTAATAAAGATGAAACGTATTTTTTTAAATGGTTAGAAAGCATAAAATGTGTTGAAAGTCACGGAGGTGAATTGGATATCTTGTATATAAATGTAATAGCAGACAAGGTTAATGATAAAGCATTAAGGGAGATGCTCGCACTATTTTATAGATATAAAATCGATATGAAGCAGCTTTCTATATTTAAGAGTGACAAGAATAAGGATTGGTTTTGTAAGACGCATGCATTTTGGCATAGAAGGGTATTTGGAAAAAAATAAAATTATTAGTGTTTGGTAACTATCGCCATCGAATATTTCATGTTAGCTGATTGTTTTTTGGGGATTGAAAAAAGATAGGTAGCTTAATTGAAATTAAAATATTTAATGCCGAGACATTTATATGTTTATTTGTGTCGTATCATCTGTAATTACAAAAAGGTTATCTTAATTAAATATAGCCCCTCGGAGGGATTGGAAAATGATTTCAAGGTTACGATACGCCTTCATGCTCATTGCTGCGATGTTCATGATCCTTTTTCAATCGGTGATCCCTCTTTGTGCAGAATCCATTAAATATGAATACGACGATCTGAACCGTCTGATCCGTGTCCAACATGGAGACGGTGAAACCATAGATTACAGCTACGATGAAGTCGGAAATATTTTGCAGAGGAGGTAGATCGGCGAAACCGCCAGTCCGGTGACGACGGCATCGCCTGTGGGTGGGGTCAGCAATTGTGCAATACGGCTCTGCAGCTTGTCATATGTCGAGAGAAACGCGATCATGATGCAATTGGACACAGATAAAACACGATGCTTCTTTTTATTCCATCCCGTCCTGTTTCCCCGGCGGGGCAGGAATAAGAATCAGGCTTTTTACAACACGACCGCCGACGCCCGGGGAACCATCACTCGCATGACCTACGATGCCTACTACAATCCCTGGACAACAAGAACCGGCAGCCATCCGGAGGTGACGTACACCTACGACCTGGCGGGCAACCTGACAGAGCTGGTTTACCCGGGAGACCGGAAGGTTCTCTACACCTACGACGACCTGTACCGCCTGAAGACAGTGCGGATCGACTGGCTGAACCAGGAGGCCTCCTACGCCTACGACGAGGCGGGGCGCCTGATCTCCCTGACGAACTTCAACGGGACGGTGACGACCAACGGATACGACAACGCCGGCCGCCCGACGTCCATCGACAACACGAAGTCGGACGGCAGCACGATCTCCAGCTACCGCTTCACCCTGGACGGGAACGGGAACCGGACGGGGGTGGAGCAGAACGAACCCCTCCTGTCACTCCTGGAGACGAAAGACACGGCCTTCACCTACAACGAGAAGAAGAACCGCCTCCTGACGGCCGGGAACAATGCCTTCGGCTATGACAAGGAAGGACAGCTCAACAGCGGCTACGAAAAGACCTACTCCTTCGACCTCGAACACCGCCTGAAGTCCATCGGCGAGGGGATTGAATTTACCTACGATGGAAAGGGGACCCGGATCCGGGCGACGAGAGACGGTGTCATGACAAACTACGTCTATGATGCAGGAGGCAACCTCCTGGCCGAGGCGGACAAGGACGGCAACATCCTGCACTACTACATCCATGGTAAGGGCCTCCTGGCCGTGGTGGCGGAGACGCCGACCCGAATGTACTGTTATCACTACAATGCCACGGGCAGCACCATTGCGATGACGGACGAAGCCCAGACGGTGGTGAACCAGTATTCCTACGATCCCCATGGGTACATCCTGAACCAGCAGGAACAGATCCCGCAATCCTTCAAATACGTGGGCCAATACGGCGTCATGGCGGAGCCGAATGGCTTCTACTACATGCGTGCCCGGTACTACGATCCCCAGGCGGGAAGATTCGTCTCCGAGGATCCAAGCGGTTTTGAGGGCGGGGATATAAATCTGTATGCTTATGTTGCTAACAATCCCATGAATGGGGTGGATCCGGATGGCCTATGTGGTCAAAGCACGGGGGGTAACAGGTTAAACAAGCTGACTGATTTTGCGGCAGGATTCGGTGATGGCATAACATTAGGTGCTACTAACTGGCTTCGAGAGAAGATGGGCATTAATGACGTAGTTAATTCCAAATCTGGTTATTATTTATCTGGTGCAATTACTGGGTTTGCTTGGGGAGTCGCAATTAATGCACGTGGTTATGCAACTGGAGCAGAGTTCTCATTTGGGAAGAATCTACGGATAGCGCCATGGGGAAATAGAACAGGAAGTCCAACAGGAGAATTACCTCATTATCATCGTAGGATAATTGGTTCTGATGGTAAAACAGTTCCAGGTGGAGGAATTGGGAAACACCGACCATGGGAGGGGAGATAGTTATGTTTATAAATCTACCCATAATTATTGTAGAAAGAGAAGGTAATGATATAGCAGTTTATCATTCGATAGAAGAAGCAGAGAGTGAGATAGAGGTGATTGATGTCGAAAATAACGAATACATCGGGTACGACTCAAGTGGTCATCGCTTAATATTCGATGTTGTTAAAGAAAAGAGACCTTTTCTTTGTGGATTACTTAGTCTTAATGCTAAGAAAGTAAAGATTGATTTGGCAGAAGACTATAATAGTTATGAAACTAGCTTGAAAGAAGCTCTGAAAAATTACTTAATATTTATTTATCCGAATATTTTAGATAGCAATTCAAGTCTCTCTCAATTGCTAGAACTTGTGATCAAAGAAAGTAAAAAAAGCCATGAACCGTGACTTATTTACACGGCTCGTAGTGGTGTGTGGCAAGATCCATCATAAAAAAAGGATGGACTGCAATCCTGACACGAGAATGTTTATGTCAGTGAAGTGGGACATCGATGTAATGTTCACAGAAATGGCTTTGCAGTATGTTGATATGTCGAGAAAAAGCTCTCGTGATGCATTTTAGACAGAGAGAAGACACTGATACATGTAATGTCTTATAAAGATACTATCTGGAGGGATTGGAAAATGATTTCAAGGTTACGATACGCCTTCATGCTCATTGCTGCGATGTTCATGATCCTTTTTCCATCGGTGATCCCTCTTTGTGCGGAATCGATTAAATATGAGTACGACGATCTGAACCGTTTGATAAGGGTCGAACATAGCGACGGTAAGACCATCGATTACAGCTACGATGAAGTCGGAAATGTAATGCAGAAGAAGCAGTTCGGAGACGTTGCCGCCCCCGTCACGACGGCATCGCCTGCAGGCGGGATCTACAATACCACCCAATCGGTAACCCTGACTTGTTCGGACGGATCAGGGGTGGGGTGTGACAAGATTTACTTCACTACTGACGGGACAACTCCAACCACATCATCTTCCGCTTATTCCTCTCCAATCACTATTGCTTCGACGACAACGCTGAAGTTCTTTGCGAAGGATGGAGTTGGGAACATGGAGGCAGTGAAAACAGAGACCTACACAATCGATGCTGCCGCTCCTGTCGGTACTGTAGTTATAAATAGTGGCGATGAGTTTACCCGCGATATAAATGTTATATTATCGGTAACATGCAATGATGACCGTGGTTGCTCACAGATGCAGTTTTCCAATGATAACGAGATATATTCAGCTCCGGAAGACTATGCGACGGCAAAAACTTGGATCTTGGCTTCCGAAGATGGTTTGAAGACGGTCTACGTGAAAGTTAAAGACAACACAGGCAACTGGTCTTCCCCCAGCAGCGACGGCATTACACTCGATACAACGGGACCGTTGACGACAGCCTCACCCACAGGTGGGGCCTACAACGCAGCCCATACTGTAACCTTGATCTGCTCGGACGGTTCAGGCGCTGGCTGTGACAAGATCTACTACACCACCGATGGATCCACTCCGACCAAAGAATCTACTGTTTATGCCTCACCAATCAGTGTCTCAACGACGTCTCTGAAATTCTTTTCACAGGATAAGGTTGGAAACACGGAGACCGTGAAGACGGAGACCTACACGATCGACACGGCCGCTCCGGTGACGATGGCATCTCCGGCCGGAGGAGCTTATAACAAGCCCCAATCGGTGACCCTGAGCTGTACGGACGGGACCGGGCCCGGCTGCGACAAGATCTATTTCACGACGGATGGAAGCACCCCGACCACGGTGTCACCGGTTTATGCCACCCCGATCAGCATTGCCTCGACGACGACGCTAAAGTTCTTCGCAAAAGACAAGGCCGGGAACAACGAGGTTGTGAAGACGGAGACCTATACGATCGACACGGCCGCTCCGGTGACAACGGCATCTCCGGCTGGCGGGGTTTATAACACGACCCAGTCGGTGAGCCTGAGTTGTACGGACGCGACCGGATCTGGTTGTGACAAGATCTACTACACCAAGGACGGAAAGACCCCGACCACGGCATCTCCGGTGTATTCCACCCCGATCAGTATTGCCTCGACGACGACGCTGAAGTTCTTCGCGAAGGACAAGGCCGGGAACAGCGAGGTTGTGAAGACGGAGACATATACGATCGACACGGCCGCCCCGGTGACGACGGCATCTCCGGCAGGTGGGGCTAATAGGTCACAACAAAAGGTAACGTTGAGCTGTACAGACGGAACCGGCTTGGGTTGTGACAAGATTTATTACACGACCGACGGGACAACTCCCACTGCAGGCTCTGCGGTTTATGATTCACCGATTGACATCATCGTTTCCAAAACAGTGAAATATTTCGCGAAAGACAAGGCCGGAAACAGCGAAGCGGTCAAGGTGCAGACTTATCAAATTGACGCGGTTAGGCCTGTGACAACGGCATCGCCAACCGGCGGACCCTTCAAATCGATGCGGTCCGTCACACTGACTTGTACAGACGGTTCATCCGGGACGGGCTGCAACAAAATATATTACACAATGGACGGCACAACACCAACAACGTCGTCCAAGGTTTATTCCGCTCCAATTATCATCACCGACTCAACGGTTTTGAAGTTCATTGCGACAGATAAAGTCGGAAACACCGGGGTTCCGAAAACCGAAACATATACGTACGACATAATTGCCCCGGTGACGACAGCTACGCCTGCCGGCAGCACCTCGTACAATGCTCCACAGACGGTTAGCTTGAGCTGTGAGGACAATGTGCGCAATGGCTGCAACAAAATTTACTACTCGAAAGACGGGACGACTCCAAAAAAGGAATATTCCTCACCAATCAGCATTACCTCGACAACGACCCTGAAGTACTTCAGCAAGGACAAGGCAGACAATCGTGAGCAAATTCAGAGCCTTGTCTATAACATCGACAAGACCCTTCCAATGACAACGGCATCACCCGCCGGAGGGATTTATGCGTCCGATCAGACGGTCACGCTGAGCTGCGTGGAACCTTCAGGCGGGGACTGCGTGATTTATTACTCAATCGATGGAAGCAATCCTACGGTACATTCCAAGTTATATAAGAAACCAATCAGTATAACCAAGACTACCACATTGAAATTCTTTGGAAAAACATGGAGAATGTATCCGAAGGAGCAGGCGATCAAGCAGGATAGGTTAGAGGAGGTAAAGACGCAATCCTACATTGTCGACAAGAATGCCCCGATCACGACAGCTTCATCGGCTGGAGGAACGTTCAATTCAACGCAAAAGGTTACCTTGAGCTGCTCGGATGTAATAGGGACCGGATGTGACGGTATCTACTACACGTTAAACGGCGCGACACCAGTCCCAGGTGCGGATGGTACCTCGGTGTATTTATCGTCTCCAATTACAATAATAATGACGGCGACATTGAAGTTCTTCTCAAAGGATAAAGCCGGTAACAGCGAGGCGGTGAAGTCCCTCAACTTTATCATTGATAAAGTGGCACCTATGACGACGGCATCACCGACCGGCGGGGTCTATATTAAACCTCAATCGGTAACGCTGAGTTGCACGGAAGGGACCAGTACCAAACCAGGGAGCGACAAGACAGGCTGTGACAAAATATACTACACTACCGACGGAACCACTCCGACCATGGCATCTTCGGTGTATGCCACCCCGATTGGCATCACCTCGACGACGGCACTGAAATTCTTTGCAAAGGACAAGGCCGGGAACAGCGAAGCCATGAAGACGGAGACCTATACGATCGACACGGCCGCTCCGGTGACGACGGCATCTCCGGCCGGCGGGGCTTATCACACGACCCAGTCGGTGACCCTGAGCTGTACGGACGGGACCGGAACTGGCTGTGAGAAGATCTACTACACGACGGATGGAACCGCTCCGACCGCGGCATCTCCGGTGTATGCCATCCCGATCGGCATTGCCTCGACGACGACCCTGAAGTTCTTTGCGACGGACAAGGCCGGGAGCAGCGAGTCGGTGAAGACGGAAGTTTATACGATCGATACGGCCGCACCGGTAACGACGGCATCTCCGGCCGGAGGTACTTATAACACGGCCCAGTCAGTGACGCTGAACTGTACGGACGGGACTGGACCTGAATGTGACAAGATCTACTACACCATGGATGGAACCACTCCGACGACGGCATCTCCGGTGTATGCCTCCCCGATCAGCATCGCCTCGACGTCGACGTTGAAGTTCTTTGGAAAGGACAAGGCCGGGAATAGTGAGTCGGTGAAGACGGAAGTTTATACGATCGACACGGCCGCTCCGGTGACGACGGCATCGCCGGCCGGCGGGACTTATAACACGACCCAGTCGGTGACCCTGAGCTGTATGGACGGGACCGGGCCCGGCTGCGACAAGATTTACTACACGACGGACGGAACCGCTCCGAACACTGAGTCTCCGGTATATGCCACCCCGATCAGCATCGCTGAGACGACAACGTTGAAGTTCTTTGCGACAGACAAGACAGGGAATAGCGAGGTGGCGAAGACGGAGGTTTATACGATCGACACGGCCGCTCCGGTGACAATGGCATCTCCGGCCGGTGGGACTTATAACACGGCCCAGTCAGTGACCCTGAGTTGTACGGACGGGACCGGGCCCGGCTGCGACAAGATCTATTTCACGACGGATGGAAGCACCCCAACCACGGCATCTACGGTGTATTCCACCCCGATCAGCATTGCCTCGACGACGACGTTGAAGTTCTTTGCACAGGATAAGGCCGGGAACAGTGAGGCGGTGAAGACGGAAGTTTATACGATCGACACGGCCGCTCCGGTGACGACGGCATCGCCGGCCGGCGGGACTTATTATATGACCCAGTCGGTAACCCTGAGCTGTACAGACGGGACCGGAGCCGGCTGTGATAAGATCTACTACACCACGGACGGAACCACTCCGACTGCGGCGTCTCCGGTGTATGTCTCCCCGATTAGCATCGCTTCAACGACGATGTTGAAGTTTTTTGGAAGCGACAAGGCAGGGAACACTGAGATGGAGAAAACGGAAACATATACGATCCTCGCTGCAGCTCCGGCAACAACAGCTTCGCCTGCGGGTGGGATATTTAACACAGCCCAACTTGTAACCCTGACTTGTGCGGATGGAACTGGATCTGAATGTGGTAAAATTTACTATAGTCTTGATGGAACAATCCCGACCACTTCATCTTTTATTTATAGTATGCCCCTTAGCATCTCTTCAACTACAACGCTGAAGTTTTTTGCAATGGATAAGTACGGGAACAAAGAGGATGTAAAAACTGAAATCTATACAATTGATATTCTTCCGACTGGTTCAATTACAATAAATGACAATACAGAAGGAACAAATAGTGTAAATGTAACGCTGACACTAAATTGTATGGACGATAGAGGATGCACGAGAATGCAATTTTCTACGGATGATGTAATTTATTCGAGTCCTGAAAGTTACACAACAAAGAAGTCTTGGGCACTTTCTTCTGGGAATGGAACCAAGACAATATATGTAAAGTTTGAAGATACATCAGGTAATTGGTCCCAAGCTATCAGTGATTCGATCATTCTGGATACAATTCCTCCACAGGTATCTGTTGGCGATCTTCGATTCGGAGCATCGGTTGGGTTTTGCTTATACTGCGATGATGGAACCGGTTCTGGGTGTGACAAAATATATTATACAACCAACGGAACAACACCCACGAAGAACTCAATATTGTATAAAGAATGCACATCTGCGCCGAAGCCTTTGTATTTAAGATATTTTGGAATAGATAAGGCTGGGAATTCGAGCAGTGTGAGTGCAATAGATGTCAGGTAGGGGAGCAATTCTTACTAGATATCCTTTTGATGCATTCTTGAAATGTCCCTTGGCTCTGCCGGGGGACAGTCACTATCCAGAGTTCTTCAGGTATTGAAAAATCGGATCTTTTTTACTGTCACCGAATTCCATGGACAATGATGAAGCAGTGCCCGGGGAGATAAAACTAACTGAAGCAGCGGGGAGCCATGAAAGTGAGCCTGTCACTTTTTCATGAGTCGCTTTGCCTCTTCCAAGGTCATGGCAGAGGACGGCCCCTTGAAGAAATGATACAACATGAAAAGCATGAGAGGTTTAATAATATTCACTAACATGAACATTCACTCTAATGAACATTTCCTTAACTATTAAATAACTCATTATCGATACATTCCATAAGCATGTATCTTGGCGAAAGTAACGATCATTTAGCATCATGATAATACCTATGTTCCGCTGGTATTGCTCAATAGATCAACAGGTATTGCAATTTCTGCAAGAATCACTTTTAGTGCAACCCTGATTTATTTTCCGGATTGCATGAGCATCCGGAGAATCCCCTCTCCCCTGTAAAACTTGCCGGATTTGGTTCTGGATGAATTGAAAAGTCATCAAGAGGCTTTTTCCGTCCATCGTTCATCTTTATTTTTTGGTCTAGGATTTTGATGGGACGACAAAATTATATACTTTCCCATGTAAAGAACTGGAGGTCTGGATGCTATTCATAAGTAAAAAAAGGAACGGGCAGTCTGGATTTACCCTGATCGAAATGATTGTTGTCATGGTCATGATTGCCCTTCTGGCGGCCTTGGTTGCGCCGAGGCTTTTCCCCAAGCTTGGTAAGGGGAAACAGGCTGCCGCAAAAGCACAAATTGAGTTGCTCGGGCAGGCGTTGGACCACTTTCGTCTGGATACCGGCAGATACCCGACGGGCCAGGAAGGGTTGGCGGCACTTACACATAATCCGGGAGTCGAGAAGTGGGAGGGCCCGTATCTGAAAAAGGAAGTTCCTGCAGACCCATGGGGGAAACCATACTATTATAAGACACCGGGGGAGCATGGTGAATATGACCTCATTTCATATGGACGCGACGGTGCCCAGGGAGGTGAGGGAGAAGATCAGGATATTGTAAGTTCAGAATAACGACGCTTCGCGCTTTTTAGAATTATTTCTGTACCATATAAGCATTTTACACCAATTTATCTTACGTTCATCGATTATAATGAAAGGGTTTATATTGAAATAAAGAAGTGATGCATAAAAATATTCGATCATTTATTTTACTTATATTGTTTCAACTGTATGCTGGTAGTGAAGCGGTCATTCTTTATGCGGCCCCGGCGAACTTGTCGATGGAACTGGCCCAAAAGTCCGCTCCAATATCACCACTGCCTGACTCTGCAATTCAGAAAAAAGAGCAATCTACATCGGTGCCTGCATCTTTGAAGGCAGAAACTCAAATTTCGGAGGAAAAGCAGCAATTATCTGAAACCAAAGAGACAACCCAGAAAAAGCAGGCAACAGGTCAGGAAACAAAGGCCCAGGAAACAAAGGCCCAGGAAACAAAGGCCCAGGAAACAAAGGCCAAGGAAACAAAGGCCCAGG
>PHBD01000003.1:124560-186266 GCA_002841865.1 Deltaproteobacteria bacterium HGW-Deltaproteobacteria-19 | reverse complement strand
ACAAAGGCACAGGAAACAAAGGCCCAGGAAACAAAGGCCCAGGAAACAAAGGCCCAGGAAACAAAGGCCCAGGAAACAAAGGCTAAACCATCATCAACGCAGATCCCGCAACAGGGTGGAAAAAATACAAGCCCGCTTCCCGGCCAGCAAAGTCCGGAGGCGAAAAAACAGTCGAAACCACCTTCACAGGAGGAAGCAAAACGAACGGCCAACCAGGTCCAAGGATCACCCGCAGCCGTGCTCCCGCAGAAAACAACCCAGGGCAAACCTGCGACTGTGTTGCCTCAGAAGCCGTCGGCCGGTTCGCCTGTGCCGGGGATACCGCCGCATCCCCCGACGACGCAAGGGGTGCCGTCCTCTGCTCCTACTTTCCCCGGCGGCCCCGTATCTTCATCGAAGCACACCATAAGCAAAGGACAGGTAAGCCTCAATTTTGACGATGCGGACGTATACGAGGTGGTTCATACCCTTTTCGGGAACGTGTTGAAGGTCAACTACATCATCGATCCGCGCGTGAAGGGGCGCGTTACATTCCGGTCCGTAGCGCCGATCGCTCAAGAAAACGTCCTGCCGCTGATGGAGGTCATCCTGAGGCTCAATGGGGTGGCTGTTGTCGAAGATAGTGGATTGTACCGGATCATTCCAATCAGCGAGATCGCCCGGGAGCCGGCGGCGATCGGTATCGGGCGGACGGAAAAGAACGTGAAACTGCAGGGAACTGCCCTGCTTCAAGTGATCCCGATTCGGTACACGCTATCTTCGGAAATTGTGAAACTTATCAGTCCCTTTCTTTCGACAAACGCCGCTCTCGTCGATGTCCCGAGAACGAACCAGATCGTGGTTGTGGATACCGATGCAAACGTCAAACGCCTCATTCAACTGGTCAATATCTTTGACAGTGAGCAGCAGAAGCAGCATGGACCACAGGTCTTTGTCTATCATGTTCAAAACAGCAAGGCGAAAGACATCGTGACCATGCTGCAGCAAATATTTCTCGGTGCAAGTCCGGGGTCGGAGAAAGCAGCAGCAAAGACATCATATACGCAGTCGGGGCGGACATCACAGACAACAGCGGATACCCACGGATCCGTACAGAGTAAACAGGGTTCGACGAGCAATGAGGCATTGTTGTCAGACATCGCAAGGATATATGCCAATGAATCCATCAACGCGGTGATTATTGTCGGAACTCCGGAAGACTATGAAACCATAAAAGAAACCATCAGGAAAATGGACATTGTTCCACGGCAGGTGATGATCGAAGGGGTCGTTGCTCAGATATCACTGAAGGACAATATGAGCATGGGCTTGGCGTGGTCCATGAATGCCGGCGGGCTCGGAAGTCAGATTGCATTGAATCCGGGTAGCCTGAACAGTGATAGCCTTCCCGGCAGCGGCTTTTCATATGTGGCGATGGATGCTGCGGGAACCATCAAAGCCGTCATATCCGCACTGGCTTCGGAGTCGAAAGCCAAACTCCTTGCCTCTCCTCATATCCTGGTGTCGGACAATCGGGAAGCAAGAATCCAGGTAGGGCAGTCGGTTCCGATCCCGACGTCGGAAACAATTGCGAGCGCCAGCGTGCCGGCACAGAGGACGATTCAATATAAAGACATCGGAATCATTCTGAAGGTGAAGCCGATGATCAACGACAGCGGCCTTGTCACTCTGGACATTGTCCAAGAGGTGTCCACCTATTCCACTCTTTTGCTATATTCCGACGAAAAGCAGATTATCCTCAACAAAACGGAGGTTTCCACCAATCTGGTGGTTCAGGATGGACAGACAATCGTTATCGGCGGTCTTATACGGGAAGACGCCTCCAAGTCCAAGTCAGGCATTCCGCTGCTTATCAAGATTCCCATCCTTGGATATCTTTTCGGAAATACGGATATTGATGAATCAAGAAATGAGCTGATCATCCTTCTGACTCCTCATGTCGTTAAATCAAGAAAAGAAACGGATGAATTAACAAAAGGATTTGTCAACAAGATGACGGAAAAGGAAAAGGACATGAAACGAGACGAGATTCTTCAGAATGTGAAACGGCATAAACAAAATGAAAAAGGACAGTGAAAAGATGAAACCAAAGTAAAAGAATGAAAATACAGATCTTAATAAAATCCGGTGATTCGTGGTGGCGATCTTCAATTAGAACCATTTGAATACTCACACAATCTTGATGAGTCCGAATGTTTGGATATTAACAGACACTTGAAAATGAAAATTCGCTTATAAAGACAATCACTAATGTGAGTAAATCGATGGAAGATAAAAAATACGATCAACGGGATAATCATGACATCATCAATAATTGTATCATTTTCATCATCGGATTGAGAACGATGCAGAATGATATAATTCAATATTTCATTGAGAATCAGATCGGCGTCAGATGTGTTATCAACGCAAAAATAGATATTTTATTCAATAGTAACAATGAATACGATAATGAGATTAGAATCGGATTATGGGATTTCCGAAGTACGAATTTACAAAACATGTTTGCAGATTTGAAATATTATCGTGAACGCACTTTTCACAAGACTTATATTGCTCTATTTAATGTCCCCACAGGATTTGGTGTAGAGGATAAATGTATCAGGAAAGGAATAAGAGGCTTCTTTTACGAAGATAATACAATGGAACAATTCCAATCAGGCATTCACAAAATTATTGATGGCGGGTTGTTTGTATTAAGAACAATCATGTCTGAATATATCCTGACGGTCGAAGACCGGCACGGGATATCGGAAGCGGAAAACAAACCACTTACCTTAAGACAGATAGAAGTCCTCAGGCTCTTATCCCGAGGGGCATCGAACAAGGATATTTCAGAGAAACTCTGTATCAGTCCCAATACCGTCAAGGCGCATTTGTACGGTATTTTTCAGACCATCAATGTCTCCAGCCGTCTTCAGGCAGCCACATGGGCGGCCAATAATCTGCATGGATAATTATGCTTCAATAAAAAAATCGGCAAAAAGTGCAACTTTTAATTTATTTAAGTAAATCGTCAACACATAAAGTCAGTGTCGATTGAAGAACTATGTTCATGAATGAAGACGATTTTCCAAAAGTACCGTTCATCATGGAGGGCATTTCTTCCAGGTTTATTCGCGAAAACCGTATCATCCCCCTGGATTTCAAAAATAATGTACTCCGTGTTGTCATGGAGAGACCTAAGAATATGACGGTCATGAATGCACTCCGGATGGCCGTGGCTGCGGACATTGTCGTATATGAAGGAAACGGCGGGGCAATCGATGATTATCTGGCGAAGTATTATGGATACGATACCAATGATATCAATACAATCATCGAAGATATCGATGAAGAAGGCTTTCAGGTCGTCAATGATGAAGAAGATGTCGGGCACCTGAAAGACCTTGCCTCCGAAGCACCGATTATTAAGCTTGTTAACGTATTGCTCTCGAGAGCTATTGAAAATAGAGCCAGCGATATTCATATCGAACCGTTTGGAGATGAGCTGAAAATAAGATTCCGTATCGACGGCGTACTGCATAACGTCGAATCGGTTCCGGCAAAGCTTCAACCCGCAATCGTGTCCAGGATTAAGATCCTGGCAAAGCTGAATATTGCAGAGAGGAGGCTGCCGCAGGATGGACGTATAAAGTTGAGAATTCTGGACAGGGATATCGACTTTCGCGTGTCCAGCATCCCCGTGCTGTATGGTGAAAGCATTGTTATGAGAATTCTCGACCGTGAAAACATCGTGATCAATCTCGACGAACTTGGATTTGGAACACATACAATTGAAGCGTTTAATAAGCTGATCACCAAACCAAACGGCATCATCCTTGTTACGGGGCCGACGGGAAGCGGAAAGACAACGACGCTGTATGGAGCACTGAATAAAATTAATTCACCAGACAAGAAAATTATCACTGTCGAAGATCCGGTCGAATATCAATTGAAGGGCATCAACCAGATTCAGGTTAAACCGCAGATTGGGTTAAATTTCCCGAATATTCTCAGGCATATCGTCAGGCAGGACCCGGACATCATCATGATCGGCGAAGTGCGAGATCTGGAAACGGCGGAAATAGCCATTCAATCAGCTCTTACGGGGCATCTGGTTTTTTCGACGCTGCATACGAATGACGCGCCAAGTGCCATAACGAGGTTGGTTGACATCGGAGTAGAGAGTTACTTGCTGGCATCAACAATCAGGGGAATTTTAGCACAGCGACTTGTACGGGTAATTTGTCCATCATGTAAAGAGAAAACCGTTGAAACAACCGGCGTAAATCCCGATCTGGGAAATGAGATTACAAGAGAGCAGTATGAGGGGAAGGGCTGCGATAAGTGTGCATATACGGGATACTTCGGTCGGACGGGGATATTTGAGTTGTTGTACGTTGACGATGCGGTACGACATTCGATCACAAGAGATCTTGAACTCAACCGCCTTCGTAAAATTGCTAAAGAAAACGGTATGAAAACCCTGCTTCAGGATGGTGCAGAGAAGGTTGTAAAAGGAATTACGACGATAAGTGAACTTTACCGGGTTACCCAGGAGGCATAGAAAAAGTGCAACATTTTTCTTACAGGGTAACAACGAGAGAGGGCAGCATTATGGAGGGTTTCGTCGAAGCCATCGACTATAATACAGCCATCGAGAAATTGAAAATCTCGGGGAATATACCTCTGAAAGTACTCCCTGTAAGAAAAGGTAAAAGAGATAATAAATCAAACATTCGGCAACTAAAAAGCAATCTTCAATTGTTCACGGGTGAACTGTCCGTATTGCTCGATGCCGGCCTGCCACTTGATCGAAGCCTTAATATCCTTTCGGACATATTTGAAAATGAAGGCATGAGAGAAGTCATACGATCGATTCTGAAGTCGATCCGGGAAGGAAAATCATTTTCAGAGGCGCTGCAGAATCATCCGCATGTATTTCCGAAGCTGTATATCAACATGATCAGGGCCGGCGAGGTCAGCGGTGTCCTGCATATTGTTCTTGATAAATTGAACGAATATCTGGCTTCAACGAAAGAATTGAAGGAACATATTTTCTCAGCCATGATTTATCCGGCTGTTCTTTTGGCAACGGGCATCCTTTCCATTATCGTCCTGATTGTATTTGTAATTCCAAGGTTTTCGGCGATATTCACCGAACTTGGAGCCTCATTGCCCCTTCCGACAAAGATTCTTCTGGCTGTCAGCAGTGCGATCCAGTCTTATTGGTGGATAATTCTCCTGATTGCCGCGTCTGGATGGATCCTGCTCACGAAATACATAAAAACGGAAAAGGGAAGATATTGGTGGGATGAATTGAAGCTTCGGGTGTTGAAAGATGTAATCATTGAGCTCGAGACAGAACGCTTTTTCAGGACGTTGGGTACACTTCTTAAAAGTGGCGTTCCATTGATTCAGGCAATCCACAATGCCAGGGATGTCATTGGAAATGAAGTCATAGTTAAATCTTTGGAATCGCTTTCAAAACGCGTGAAGGAGGGGAAAGGGATGGCCGGGCCGCTGTCAGAAACAAAGATATTTCCATCTCTTGCATTGTCGATGGTCAAAGTGGGAGAAGAAACAGGACAACTGGACAATATGCTTCTGAAAGTTGCTTCGATATACGAAAAAAACCTTAAAGAAACCATCAAGAGATTTGTAAGTTTGCTTGAACCGATCATGATTCTGGGCATGGGGTTCATGATTGGCTTTATTGTTATTTCTATTCTCATGGCAATATTCAGCATAACGGATCTACCAATATGACCATTGATAGATTCAATAATATTAAAAAGATGAAAAAAGGGTTTACACTTCTTGAGATTATAATTGTTCTATTTCTTATTACTCTCATTGCCGGTCTGTCGTCGACGCATTACGCAAATTTATTGCCGGCGGTGAAATTCAATGCCGTGACAAGAGAAATGATGTCAACCATAAAACATGCGAGAAATCTTGCAAAGGCTAATAATGAAACTACGATTCTCACAATCGATCTTGATAATAAGAAATATAACATAGAAGGTTTGGCAGTAAAGGAGATACCAAAAGATGTAAACGTCAAGATTGTTGATCCGGATAGGGGGGAACTTTTTAAAGGTAAATATTTGATGTACTTTTATGCCGGCGGTGTTGCCGATGGTGGAACCGTTGTGATGTGGAATCATAAAAGAAAAAGAAGTATTCAACTGGACCCCATTTTAGGGGCAATTATAGCCAATACCGATACCATGATATGCAGCTTTGATAGCATTCGAGGTTGAATGATTTGTAACCATCAAAAAGGCAACGGTGGATCTTCCGACAAGCCTTGGCAGTCACGGAAAGGTTTCACGCTTCTTGAGATACTTGTCACGTTGATTATATTAGGTGTTGCGATCATTACGATTGTTCAACTGTTTTCATCAAATATTAAATCTATTACGAAATCGGAAGAGTTAACAAAAGTTTTACTCTGTGCGGAATCGAAGATGCGCCAAATCCAGTGTATGGATAAATTGGATGAGAAGTCATGGAGTGAGATCACCGAAGATGGCTATAAGATCGATATTATTGTATCTGAAACGTTAAATGAACGAACGCAAAATCTCCCCCTGAAAATTCTGGCCATCGCTTTAACCGTTTACCGCCCAGATGGCAGGAAGAACAAGTCAATTACAATAAGAACACTGAAAATTGTAGATCGGATGGAATCGGAATCATTGCAACAGGGAACAGCAGGAAAAGTGAATGTTTCAGTCAACTGAGAAAGAATATTCTTTATGGTATTGACAGAAAAGCAAAGTCATAAGGGGTTTACCCTTTTGGAATTGCTGATTGCCATCCTTCTTATGGCGACCATCGTTTCGATTGTTGGAATTTCAATGGGGCTTGCCTGTCGCTCCATCGAGACCGGAGAAAAAAGAATGGGGCGGCTGGAGAGATTCAGGGTGTCATGGGCGATTCTGAATGCTCAAATTGGCTCCATGATGCCTTTGTCTTACACAATTGAAAGTGAGAAGAAATTATATTTTAAGGGAAGCAGGTCTTCCCTGCAAATTTCCACAAATCAGTCGATTTGGCACGGTCAACAGGGCTATGTGCTGGTTAAATACACGGTTGAATCCGATAAAACCCTCAAAGCATCGGAAAATTTGATAGGAGTCGATAATGTTCGGGAGACGACACTATTTGAAAACGTCGAAGAGATGGCATTTCAATACTACTTTACGGATCTCGATGGAGCGGGGCAATGGCTCGATGAATGGGTTGAAGATCGATACATTCCAGAAAAAACAAAAATTAATATGAGATTCGAAGGGGAAAAATATTCCATCATTATTCCTGTCAGATCTTTTGGTTCGAAGGCATCGCCCGTCTCCACAACTGCTTCACCGGACGTGTAGAAGATCATGTTGCCTCCCAGACTAATAATAACCCAAGATAGATGTGGTTCACAGAGAGGAATTGCATTAATTATAACCTTATGGCTGTTGGTCATCCTGATTGTGATGGTTTTTTCGTTCTCTTTATCTGTAAGGACTGAATCCCTTGCGGCATATACAAATAAGGAGAGGATTGAAAACAAATTTTTTGCCGAGGCTGGAATCGAAAGGGCGATCATGGAGATCTTTTATCGTAGTCTATATAAACATCAGAACGTAATGCTCGACGATAGCGGGGTATGGGAAGCCGATGGCACGGTCTATAGAGAACAACTGGAAGATGGCTATTACCGGACAAGGATTATCAACGAGTCCGGGAAATTGGATATAAATGCATTATCGGACCTGTCGGGGATCATATTGAACAACCTGTTGGTCAATCTCGGAATACCGAAAGAAAATGCGGATGTAATTGTCGATTCCATTCTGGACTGGAAGGATGAGGACGATCTTCACCGGCTGAACGGAGCCGAGAACGAATATTATGAAGTATTACCAAAGCCATACAAAGCGAAAAACGGACCTTTTGATTCCGTGGAAGAGCTTATTCTTGTGAGGGGAGTAACCCGGGAAATCCTTTATGGAAGCAAGGAACGACGCGGTCTGGTTGAATTTCTGACCGTGCACTCGAAAACGGGAAAGATAAATTTGAAGTATGCCCCGAAGGAATTATTAATAGCCGTCCCGGGAATGACGGATGATAATGCCGTAAATATTCTGAATGAGAGAAAACTGAAGTTGTCAGGATCAATTAGTATTGATCATATGAATTTGAATGAAAAGAATTCTCTAATGACACAGTATGTCGGTACGGATGAGTCGAATGTATTTACCATCGATTCCAGCGGATATAAAAATAATGAAAAGCGCGGTTACAGCATCAGGGCTACGGTTGCCATTCATAGCAGCAAGATGTATCGATATCTGTACTATAAAAGTCCGGTTTACTCTCAATGACATTCAATAATATTATAAATAATAAACTTTCGCCTGCATGGTCAATGATTACAAGCAGGACCGTACTCCTCTATAATTGGATATGGAAGGTGCTTCATTTTAACATCACGGATGCGTTTCTGATCCCTGTCAAGAGCATTTGCATATCCATTGAGAAGGGCAGCATTTCTATAGTTAACGGATCAAGATTTTTGTCCGTTTACACAGTTAAGCATTTTACGAAGTATCCTGTCGAAGAAGATCGATATCCACGGCCGGATGAGATCGTTGATGCCGTCCAAGCCAACGCTAGAGAGTTGTCGAATCAGCCAATAAGGACAATTATTGTAATTCCGGCAGAATGGGTTTTCAAAAGGGCGGCTGACTTTCCAATTACCATAAAAGAGAATGTCCCCGATGCCGTTCGTTTTGAACTGGATCGATTGACGCCATTGAGTCCTGAAGATGCATATTACGATTATCATGTCGCCGGTGAACAGAATGGGCGATTGAATGTAATTATGAATGTAACAAAAAGAAAGTTGGTTAATGAATATCAGGATGTCTTGAAAAGAAAAGGAATCGATGTAAAAATCGTCACACCAAGTACATCAGCAATAGATGTTCTTATTCGATATTTATATAAAAAGCGAAATTATATATTTATAAATAGAGCGAAAAAGTTATTTTCCGGTGAGTTCTGCATGGATGGAGTGCCCGTATATTTATTCCTGGGAGAATCCGGGGCGGAGGACAGTCAGTCCGTTGCCGAAGCCATCCTCGAAGAAATAAATCCCATTTTGAGAATCATCAAGAATACCGGAAAGCCGATTCATTTTATAACATCCGGAGACAATATTACTGATCTTGGCTTGGGAAGACGAATATCAATACCTGAAAAAAAGCTGACGGCGATTGTAAAAAAAATTAAGTTTTCTGAGAAAGCGATTAACATTCCATACACTGCCTTAGGCGGGCTGGTCGGCTCCCTGCAGCGGACAGGAAACACAACCAATTTGCTTTGTAATGGAACCCATAACGCTCCAAAATCCCCATTCTTAGTTACGGGTATGCTTTTCCTGTTGATCGTTGCTTTGATAATCGCAAATGTAATTGCGCCTATGAATATGGAAGAAAAAAGGCTCCGGGAAATTGAACGGCAGATGATGACTCTGAAGGATGAAGTCGGAAAAGTTGAGGCCATCAGGAAGCAGAAAGATATGCTGGACGAAGAGGTGGAAACGATTCGTGAATTCAAAGACAGTAACTACATGATGCTGACGTTCGTGAAGGAACTGACGTCCATTATCCCCAAGACATCCTGGTTGTCCAGGATTCGCATTGCGGAAGACAACGTTCACATTGAAGGTTATTCGACGAGTTCGCCGGCGGATTTGTTGCAAAAAATGGAAGAATCCGAGTACTTGCGTAAGGTTGAATTTGCATCCCCGACCTTCAGGGACAGGGGAATGAACGCGGACAAATTCGTCATCACAGCAAAAATTGAAGGTCTCGAAGTAGAAGATGGTGAAAAGAAGGAGTGATTGAATCAATGCCATGGAAAAAAAGCAGGTTGTTGTTCCTATCAATACCGGTTTTGATGATCCTTCTTGGATTATTTATTTATGAGTACGGATTTCTGAGAATTCAAGAGGAAGAGTCGACAATCAGGGAAATGCGAATTGCCAAGCAAAGAACGCTTGAGAAATATCTTTCTTTGATTTCACAAAAACCCCGGCTGGAAAAAGAAATCGCTTTGTTAAAAGAAGCACGCAAACTGGACGAATCCAAAATCATTGCAGGAAAGACTCCGGCTCTGGCGGCCGCAACCCTTCAGAATACGGTGAAAGGAATCGTGACGGGAAAGGGCGGTTCCATCTCCAGCGAAAGGGTGGAAAAGTATGAGGATGCCGGGACATTTAAAATAGTCAGCATCAGCGTTGATACGACGGTACCGGATACAAAGGCACTTGGCGACATCCTGTTTGCGATTGAGAGCCAGATGCCGTTTCTTGTGATCCAAGAACTCGATGCAAGAGTTCGAAATATCAAGGAACCGAGAGAACTTGTCGTCAAAATGAAAGTGGCAGCCCTGACAGGCGGGAATATCAAATGAATCCGGTGCAATACTGGTTGCGAAGCATCAATGTCTTGAATATGATTTTACTTGTATCGGCGGCAGGCATGATCTTCCTTACAATCCAGTCTTTTTCCTATCCGCAAATTGAGCCTGTCACTCCTGACAAAAAAGAAGTGCCGGCGGAGTCCCTCATTGAACTGGATGAGTATCAGGCACCATCCATGCCTGATTATCTGATCATAGGAGAACAAAACATTTTTCATCCGCAAAGGATCATACCTGTGGAGAACAAAATAGAAGCGATACCAAGGCCGGAGATTGTTCTTTACGGAACAACCATTACCAGTGACGCGGCTTTTGCTTACATTGAGGACAAAAAAAACCCTTTTTCATCAACTGGAAGGGGAAAAAGACAGAAAGTCGTGAAGATAGGGGATTCCATCGGGGGATTCGTTATTAAACGAATTACAGAGGATATGATCCGACTGGAAAGGGGAGAAGAATCGATCATTGTTTTCCTTCAGGATAAGAAAGAACGAAATATGAAAGACATGACAATCAAAACCGCTCCGGGGAAAGCAACTCCCGATTCCAGATCTTTTCCGGCTGCGATTCCATCCATTCCCAGGCCTGCCCCTCCAACCGTCGTACCGGCCAAACGATGAACTGGAAGATGTCTCGTAGTCTCCTGTAATTGCCCATCTAATTGTTTCTCCAAGACAATCAGGCAGATATCTGGTATATACGGGCCGTTTCCCGGCAATTGCCATCCAGGTGACCACACCGGGCCCTCGAAAATAGACAGGCACGTAAAGGACAATCCACCATGAAACCCGTCATCGCCATCATCGGCCGGCCCAATGTCGGCAAGTCCACCCTCTTCAACCGGCTGGTCCGGAGCAGGAAGAAGGCCATTGTCATCGACGAGCCGGGGGCAACCCGGGACCGGAACTACGGGGAAGGGGAGTGGAATGGCCGGGCGTTCCTCCTGGTCGACACGGGGGGATTCGAACCCGTCACGACGGAGAAGATCCTCGTGCAGATGCGGGAGCAGACGATGCTGGCCATCGAGGAGGCCGACGCCATCGTGTTCCTCCTGGATGTCCGGGACGGCCTGACCACATCGGACCGGGAGATCGCCCGGATGCTCCGCGCCGTCGAGAAGCCCGTCTTCTATGCCGCCAACAAAACCGACGGCCCGAAGCAGGAGGCGCTCTCCTACGAGTTCTACGGCCTGGGAGTGGAGACCATTTATCCCATCTCGGCCCAGCATGGGCTCGGCGTGGCGGAGCTCCTGGACGAGGTGGTGGAGGCGCTGCCCTTCTCGCCCGCCGGGGACGAGCCGGAGGAGGAAGACCGGATCCGCATCGCCGTCATCGGCAAGCCTAACGTGGGAAAGTCCTCTTTGGTGAACCGGATCCTCGGTGTCGAGCGGGCCATCGTGAATCCCATTCCCGGGACGACCCGGGATGCCGTGGATACGGCCTTCGAGCGGGGAGAGAAGAAATACGTCCTCATCGACACAGCGGGCATCCGCCGGAAAGCCCGGGTCAGCCTCACCCTCGAGAAGTACAGCGTCCTCCAGGCAATCAAGACCCTGGGGCGCTGCGACGTGGCGCTTCTTCTCATCGACGCCGTCGAGGGAATCACCGAGCAGGACGCCAAGATCGCCGGCCTGGCCCTGGAGGAGGGGAGGGCCGTCATCATTGTCGTGAACAAGTGGGACGCCATCGAGAAGGACAACGCCACGGTGGGGGAATACGTCCAGAAGATCCATGACACGCTCAAGTTCATGGATTTCGCCCCGATCGTCTTCGTCTCCGCCCTGTCGGGCCAGCGTGTGCCGAAGATCTTTGAAGCCGTGGACAGCGTCTATGAGCAGTATACCCGCCGGGTGAACACCGCCCTCGTGAACGAAGCCCTCCGGGCCGTCATCACCCGGAACCCCCCGCCCATGAGCCAGGGGCGGTCAAACACCATTGCCTACATCACCCAGGCGGCAGTCCGTCCCCCGACGTTCATCTTCTTCATCAAGGACCCCAAGGGTATCCACTTCTCCTACCAGCGCTTCCTGGTCAACCAGATCCGGGAGACCATGGGCTTCACGCAGGTGCCGGTGCGGATCTTCTTCAAACGGAAATCGAAATAGGTCTTTCTCTATTCGCCGCTTCGGCGGGTCTTCTTCCGTTCGGTTTCGTCAGCGGAGGCCGGGCGTTCCTTTTGGGACATTCCGGCCGGGTCGATAACGGCAGCCAGCGGCAACGGGCGATGCGAGCCGGTTGAATTGTCAGCATTTCTCCAGTCGAATGGCGGACAGGGGACGAACCAGAGAATGATGACCGTGGTGCAGTGCTGGGACGACGGCGTGACGACGGACATGCGGCTCACCGACATCCTTCGGCGGCACGGGGCGAAGGCGACCTTCAACCTCAACGCCGGTCTGCATGAGAAAAACCGAACACTGAGCTTTGTTTACGAGGGTACGGAAGTCCGGCGGCTCGGCCGGGATGAAATGAGAGAAGCCTATGACGGCTTCACGATCGCCAACCACAGCCTGACGCATCCGCGTCTCGACCAGATGCCGGTCGAGGCCGTGCGACGCGAAATCATGGAAGGCCGCAGCCGCCTTCAACAGTTTTTCGGGCAGCCGGTGCTCGGATTTGCCTATCCCTTCGGCGCGTACAGCGAAACGGTCATGGACCTGGTCCGGGAGGCAGGGCACGTTTACGCGAGGACGGACCGCGGGGTCGATGATCCGTTTCCCCCGGAAAACGCCATGTCGTTCCACCCCTCCTGCCATTTTCTCGCCCCCGACCTGCGGTTGCGCTACGAAAAAGCGAAGGCGCACGGCGTCATCTACTTCTGGGGGCACTCTTACGAAATGACCACGGAAGCCATGTGGGAGGCCTTTGAGGAAACGGTCCGGCGGATCAGCGCCGATCCCGGTTCCCGCTGGGGCGAACTGGTGGATCTGTTTAAGCACAGAGATTAAACGGACTCCGTCAGGCGGAACAGCCGGGTGAAACGCCGCCGGTCCCGTCCCCGGAAAATGCGCCTTGCCACCGGCAACAACGCCGGAGAACCTGTCAAAAAATGTAAAGATGTGTTAAGCGGGCGAGCGGCCCAAGAAGGAGGTAACGACCACTTTTCATAATCATTTTGTTATTCAACAGGAACGTGCGGTTGGGATTTGGTACCCGTTTCCAGTTTGGAGGTTGAACAATGTTCCCTCTTAAGTGGTTCCAGGAAACTCCAGGCTTCGCCGATGATGCGGGCATGATGCGGACGGCCAGTGTGCTGAACCGCACCCTCCTGATTTTTTCCATCCTGATGGGAATCGGATTCATTGCCGCCCTCGTCTTTTTCGAGCCGAAAATGGGCGCTATCCTCGCCATCCTGGTGTTGTTGGCGGCAACCGTTGCCGCCAAACTGCTGATGCAGGTCGGAAAGTTAAGGCTGGCCAGCATCGTTGCCGTAGCTGTAGGCTGGCTGACCTTTACCTGTATCGTTCTGGTGGATGGCGGGCTGAACAGCATCAATGCCTGTTTTTTCATTTCCATGACGATTGTTGCCGGCCTGCTCCTCGGAACACGGGCCGCCACCTTTTTCGCGGGCGTGGGCATCGTGACGGGCCTCGTACTGGCCCTGCTGGACCATTTCAGTTATCTCCCTTACCACTACTTTGTGGATACCCCCCTCGGCGACTGGTCGATCCTGGTCTTTGCCCTGGTTCTGGCGTCCAGCACGCTGAATCTGGCGCTCCGTGAACGGGACAGTGCTCTCGGCATCGCGGAGCAGCAGCTTTCCGAGCATAGAAAAACGGAAGAAGCCCTGCGCCGGAGTGAAGAAAAATACCGCCTGATTGCGGAAAACTCGGCGGAGCTCATCACCGTTGCGGACATGAATCTCCGCTTTACCTACATCAGCCCGTCGGTCATGCGCACCCACGGATTCTCCGTCGAGGAGGCCATGAACAGGTCCCTGGATCAATATATGACTCCTGAATCCATGCAGGTGCTGGCGACCGCTTTTGAGGAAGAGATGAAACGGGAAGCCGGGGGGAACGCCGATCCGGCGAGAATCCGAGTTTTTGAAGTGGAAGAATACAAAAAAGACGGATCCGTCATCTGGCTGGAAAGCAGCATGTCCGGTCTACGCGACAAAGAGGACAAGCTGGTCGGCATCCTCACGGTGAGCCGGGACATCACTGCACGCAAGCGGGCGGAGGAGGCGCTCCAGGAGAGCGAAACGAAGTATAGCCAGCTCTTCATGAATGCACCCGCCGCGATTTACGAGGCGGATTACCGGAACCGCCGGTTTCTCAGCTTTAACGAGGTCGTAACCACCCTCACAGGCTATTCCAGGGAAGAGCTCATGCAAATGGACCCATTTGGGCTGTTCACGGAATGGAGCCGGAAAACCTATTCCGACAGGATGAGACGGATCGGGGAAGGCGAAGTTGTCCCGACTTCCCAGGAATACGAGCTGCGGAAGAAGGACGGCAGCATCCTGTGGATGAACATGAGCATCGATTATGGATTCGAGGACGGTCTGCCCGTAAAAGCGAGAGTCGTGGCTCACGACATCACCGACCGCAAGCGGATGGAGAAGGCGCTTCAGGAGAGCGAGGAACTCTATCGGACGTCCCTGGAGAGTTCCAGCGACGGCATCGCCATTGTCCATGAAGGCCGATACGTTTATGTCAATCAGCCGTTTCTGGACATGATCGGCCGGAGAAGAGACGAAATCGTGGGCAAGACCAGGGGCAAGTTTATCCATCCCGACGACCAGGCCGCTTTCATGGACTATGTCGACAAGATCACACAAGGACTTCCGACACCAAAACAGGTTGAGATAAGGGTTCTTCTGCCGGACGGCACCTTTATCAACGCGGAAGTTTCCATGGTCAGGGTGACCTATAAGGGGAACCGGTGCAATCTGGCCTACCTGCGGGACATCACCGACCGCAAACGCGCGGAAGCCGAGCAGCTGAAAGTCCAGAAGCTGGAGTCGGTCGGCACGCTGGCAGCCGGAATCGCTCATGATTTCAACAACCTTTTGGCCGTGATCCAGGGGTACATCGAGCTGTTGAAGATGGACATCCCTCCGGGGGAGAAGGTTCAAAACAGGCTGAGGGCAACGGAGAAGGCCATCAGCCAGGCAGCGGAACTGACCAATCGTCTGCTCGTATTTTCCAAGGGAGGGGAGCCGGTCAAGCAGGTTCTTGACGTCAGTGATCTCATTAAAGACGCCGTATTGAGAATTCTCGGCGCGTCACCCGTGGAAAAGAGGTTCCACCTGGATCGTGATCTTTGGCCTGTCGAGGTCGATGAAAGGCAGATCCACCAGGTCATCAGAAACCTGGCAATCAACGCCGCCGAAGCGATGCCCGAAGGGGGAAGGCTGGCGATCCGGGCTGAGAACACGATGGTCAAGGTACAGGATAAACTGCCGATCCGGCCGGGGGCATATATCAGGATATCCGTGGAAGATACCGGGAAAGGCATCCCGACGGACGAGCTGCCGCTTATTTTCGATCCCTATTTTTCGACGAAACAGAGGGGAGCACAAAAGGGGATGGGGCTTGGCCTGTCCGTCTGCCACTCGGTGGTCACCAAGCACAACGGCTGCATCACCCTGGAGTCACAGGAGGGAAGGGGGAGCACGTTCCGTGTTTACCTTCCCGCGACTGTCAGCGTGGCGCTTCCGCCGGATGAACGGCCTCCGGAAGGCCTGCCGGGCGCAAAAGGGCGTATCCTGGTCATGGATGACGAGGCCATGATCCGGGACATGTTGAAGGAGCTATTGACGGCGATGGGCTATGAGGTGGAGACAACCAGCGACGGCCTCGCGGCGATCGATCTGTATATCAGGGCCACCGAATCTCAACGGCCATACAGGATGGTCATTCTCGATCTGATGGTCCCGGGAGGGTTGGGCGGAGAACCGACGATGGAAAGGCTTCGGGCGATCGATCCCGGCGTCAGGGGCATCATCCTCAGCGGGTACAGTGATGATCCGGTCATCCAGGATTATGCACAGTACGGCTTTGTGGAGGCGCTGAAGAAACCTTTCTCCATGAAGGCATTGCAGGACGTCCTGGAGAAGCACCCGTAGGCGGCAATCGGGTGAAGCACCGGCACATCCCCCGCCCACGGGAAAGTTTATTGGTTACCGGCGATTGTCATTCGTGGCGCAGGGCTTCGATCGGATCCATCCGGGCGGCCTTGAGGGCCGGAAAATATCCGAAGACCACCCCGACCATCGCCGAGAACAGGAACGCGACCAGGACGATCGTGCCGTTGAAGATGAAGGGCACGTGCAGGACCCCCGCCAGCCAGACGGAGGCGGCAAGGGCCAGGATGATGCCGATGATGCCGCCCAGGGAGGAAAGCACCACCGCCTCCACCAGGAACTGCAGCAGGACCTCCCGCTCCAGGGCGCCGATGGCGAGGCGGACGCCGATCTCGCGGGTGCGCTCGGTGACCGACACCAGCATGATGTTCATGATCCCGATGCCGCCCACCAGCAGGCTGACGGCGGCCACGGCCCCGAGAAGCGCCGTCAGGAGCTGGGTCGTTCCGGTCAGCATCTTGGCGATCTCCTTCATGTCCATGACGGTGAAGTTGTCGTCGTCGCTCGCCGCCAGGTGCCGCCTCTCCCGCATCAGGCGGACGATGCTCTGCTGGGCCTTTTCCGTGGATTCGCCGTCCCGCACCGAGACCTGGATCATGGCGACGTCCTGGCTGCCGGAGACGCGCCGCTGCATGGTCCGGAGGGGGATGACCACGATGTCGTCCTGGTCCGTGCCCATGGTGCTCTGGCCCTTGGCGTTCAGGACCCCGATGATCTCGCAGGAGAGCTTCTCCAGGCGGAGCTTTTCCCCCAGGGCCTCCTGCCCGCCGAAGAGCTTCTTTTTCACCGTTTCCCCGATGACGCAGACCGCCGCTCCGCTCCGGGTTTCGCTGTCGTTGAAGGACCGGCCCGCACCGACGGAGCGGTTTGTCACCCGGAAGTACTGGTTGTCGCTGCCCGTCACCTGGGTCGTCCAGTTCTGGTTGCTGAAGATCGCCTTGACCGACTGGGAGGAGACCGGCGCCACGGCGGTGACCGAGGGGACCTCCCTGGCGATGGCCTCGGCATCGGCCTCTTTGAAGAGGACGGTGCTCGAGGACTGGCCCGGGCCGAGCCTTTTCCCGGGGGTGACCATCAGGAGATTGCTCCCCATGCTGGCGATCTGCTCGCCGACCTGGGCGGTCGCCCCGCCGCCGATGGTCACCATCGTGATGACCGCGGCCACGCCGATGACGATTCCCAGGGTCGTCAGGAACGACCGCATGACGTTTCGCCGGATCGCCCGGAGGGAGAGGAGAATCGTGTTCCAGAGCATGATCAGTTCCCTCCGTTCCGCCTGTCCCGGGAGACGAGGCCGTCGAGGAAATGGATCGTCCGCTTCGCGTAGACCGCCATTTCCGATTCGTGGGTGATCATGATCACCGTGATTCCCTGATCGGAGTTCAGCGAGGTGAGGAGATCCATGATCTCGATGCTGCGCTCCGAATCCAGGTTCCCCGTCGGCTCGTCCGCCAGGAGCACCGACGGGCCGGTGACGATGGCCCGGGCGATGGCGACCCGCTGCTGCTGCCCCCCGGACAGCTCCCCGGGGGTGTGGTGCTCCCATCCCTTGAGGCCCACGGTCGTGAGCGCCAGGAGGGCGCGGTCCCGCCGTTCGTGGGCGGGGGTTCCGCGGTAAATCAGGGGAAGCTCCACGTTTTCCAGGGCCGACGTGCGGTTCAGGAGGTTGTAGCCCTGGAAGACGAAGCCCTGGTAGTGCCGGCGGAGGAGGGCGCGCTCGTTGCGGGTCAGGCTCCCGACCTCGATGCCCTTGAAGGTGTAGGACCCGGCCGTCGGCGTGTCCAGGCAGCCCAGGATATTCATGCAGGTGGATTTTCCCGATCCGCTCGGTCCCATGATGGCCACGAACTCGCCCTCGTCGATGGTGAGGTCGATCCCGCGGAGGGCCTGCATGGAGGCAAGACCTTCCCCATAGATCTTCGTCACCCCCCGGAGCGAGATGAGGTGTTTCCCGGAATCCGCATGGCTCGGGGAAGAATCGCCGTTCTTCATTTCGTTCCCCCCAGGGTGTCGACAATGACGGACGCACCGGGCTGGAGATCGCCGGCCGTGACCTCCGTCAAGCTCCCGTTCGCGGCCCCGACCGTCACCGATAAGGCTTCCGGCTGGTTGTCCTTCAATATCCAGACCCGCTGCTGCTTGCCGGTGTCCTCCACGCTCTTCTGGCCGCCGGTCTTGGGCGGGCGGGGAAGCAGCGCGCCCACCAGCCCGGTGGAGGATTTTGCCTCCGGCTGCTGGGGCGGGGTGAAGCGGAGCGCGGCGCTGGGGATCAGGATGGCGTTGTTGATCTTCTTGACGATGATGTCCGCGGTGGCCGTCATGCCCGGACGGAGAGAGAGGTCCGTGTTGTCGACCTTGAGGACGGTTTCGTAGGTGACGACACCCGAGGTGGTGGAAGAGCCGTAGCGTGCCTGGGTAATCCGCGCCTCGAACGTCCGGCCGGAATAGGCGGCGACGGTGAACGTCGCCTTCTGCCCCTCCAGCACTTTTCCGATGTCCGCCTCGTCCACGTTCACGTGCAGGTCCATCTTGGTCAGGTCTTCCGCCAGCGTGAAGAGCACCGGGGTCGTCATCGAGGCGGCCACGGTCTGTCCCGGCTCGATGCTCCGGGTGAGGACGATGCCGTTGATGGGCGACTTGATGGTCGCCTTGGAGAGGTCGGTTTCGCTGGCCTGGAGCGTGGCCCGGGCCTGGGACACGGCTGCGTCGGCGCTCGCCGCGTCGGCCCTGGCGCGCTCGAAGGCCGCCTCCGCCGCGTCCATCTCCAGCTTCGACGGCACCTTCCCGCTGCTCAGCTTCGACACCTCCCGATACTGGGCGAGCTTGGCCTGCGTCTCCAGGACGGTCGCCTTCGCCTGGAGGGCCTTGGCCTTCGCCGACTCCAGGGCGGCCTTCAACTGGGCGATGGTGGCCTCGATCTTCGTTGTGTCCATCCGGGCCAGCACCTGTCCGACCCGGACGCGGCTGTTGTAGTCCACCTCGACGCTCCGGATGGTGCCGGACAGCTCACTGCCCACTTCGACGGTGTTCGTCGGCTTGAGGGTGCCCGTCGCGGTCACCATGACCGTGAGGTCGCCCTGCCGGACCGGTTCGGTCTGGTATCGCGTCACCTTCGACTGGCTGCTTCGTCCCCAGAGAAATGCAACGACCAGAATCACGGCGACCGCGATGGCCGCAACGATCAGGATCCGTTTCAGGTGCTTGCCCGGCCCTTTGGACGGGCTTCCTTTGATGGTCTTTTCGACATCCGACATGGAATTGGTGTTCTCGTTCATTTGCTCTCTCCGCTCTCAGGCGTTTTCGTCCCGTCGGGGACCAGGGATGTCCAGCCGCCGCCGAGGGCTTTGTAAAGTTTGATGAGGTTGGACGTGATGGCCCCCTCACTCTGGGCCAGGCTGTCCTGGAAGGCCAGGAGGGATCGCTGCGCCTCCAGGACGCTGCTGAAATCCGCCAGTCCCGCCTGGTACTTGAGCCTTGCCAGCCGGGCGGCCTCTTCGGCTGCCTGGGTCGCCTCGCTGAGGGATCTCCGGCGGATCTGCTCCTCCACATAGGCCCGGATGGCGTTCTCCGCCTCCTCCAGGGCGCCCAGCGCGGCGGCTTCATAGGCGATCCAGTACTGCTCCTGCAGGGCCGTCTGCGCCTCGATGTTCCGGCGGATCGCCCCTCCGTCGAAGATCGTCCAGGTGATCTGGGGGCCGAAGCTCCAGCTGTAGGTGCCCGAGGTGAACAGCCGGCCGATGAGGGTGGAATCCACGCCGATGGAGCCGTTCAGCTTGAACTTGGGATATAGGTCGGCCGTAGCCACCCCGATCTTTGCCGTCTGGGCCGCCAGCTCGCGCTCGGCTTTCCGCACGTCGGGGCGGTTCCGCAGGGCCTCGGCGGGCACGCCGAGGGCGATCCCGGCGGAGGCGACTGGGATGGGCTTCCGCTCCTCCAGTTCCGCGTGGACCTTGCCCGGCTGCTCTCCCAGGAGCACGGCGATGCGGTTCCGGGCCTCTTCCAGTCCGGTGCGGAGGGTCGGAAGCTGGGAGCGGGTGCTTTCGAGGTTGTAGCGGGCCTGCCGGACCGCCAGGTCGTCGCTGAGCCCCGCCTGCTGCCGCCAGGAGGTGAGCTGGAAGGTCTCTTCCTGGCTCTTCAGGTTGGCCTCCGCCGCGGCAATCCGGGCCTGCCAGGTCCGGACTTCCGTGTAGTTCAAGGCCACCTCGGCCAGCAGCGTGACGAGCACGTCATGAAGGCTTTCCTGCGTCGCCTGCAGGGTCGCGTCCGCCGCCTCCACGGAGCGACGGACGCCGCCGAAGACGTCCAGCTCCCAACCGGCGTCGAAGCCGGCGGAGTACAGGACGCCCGTTTCGCCGGAGCCTGTTTCCTCGCTGCTCCGGCTCCGGGTAGCCGTGCCCGTGGCGCCGAGGGTCGGGAAGTATCCGGCCTGAGCGACGCCCCGCTGCGCCCGGGCCTCGCGGACCCGCGCCCGGGCCTTCTTCAGGTCGAGATTGCCCGCGACGGCCCGTTCGATCAGGCTGGAGAGCGCCGGGTCGTTCAGGGTGCTCCACCATTTGTCCGCCGTCCCGGCGACGTTTTCTTCCCCGGTTTCATTGTTCCAGGCTGCGGGCACGGACAGGTCGGGCTGCCTGTAATCGGGCCCCACGGTCACGCATCCCGCCAGCATCGTCAGGACGATACCCATGATCGCCAGATGCCGTCGCCGGTTGCCAGGTCGTGTTTTTTCATTGCTTCGAAGCATGGTTCCTCCGCCCCGGTCGGGCCGCCTGGCCGCCGGGGCATCCGTTGTTTGAGGGTAAGCTAGCACACGAATGTGCAGGAAATGAGGAAATCCGCCAAAAATCGCCCTGATTCTTGACGACCCGCCGCAATACCAATACATAGACACAAAAGGAGGCGAAAAACGCATGAAGATCGGCATCACCCAGCGCTTGTTTTTCACGATTCTGGCCGCCACGGGCCTCGCCATCCTGATCCTGTACGGGATTATGCGGTGGAACATCGACCGGGGCTTCTACCAGTACCTCGCCACGCAGGACCAGGGCAGGGTGGAGCAGATGGCCGAAAGCCTGGGACAGGCCTACGCCGGGCATGGGAGCTGGGGCTTCCTGAAGGACAGCCGGGGCGTCTGGATGGGGCTCACCCTGCGCACCGCCTCGGGGAACGGGCTTGCGCTCACCCGGGAGCAGATGAGGCAATGGGGGAAGGAAGGTGAAGAGAAGGATGGTTCGTCCGGTCCCCTCGTGATCCTGGATGCCGAACGGAAACCGGTCTTCGGGTCGCCCACCGGGGAGGGAGAGATCAGCTTCCGGCCCGTCGTTCACGAGGGCCGGGCTGTGGGCTATGTCGGCCTGCATGCGCCCCAGCGGTTCCTGCATCCGGTCCAGGCCCGGTTTCTCAGTCAGCAGCGGCTGGCCCTGGCCCTCGCCGCCGCGGGTATCCTCTTCGCCGTCGTCCTGGTCGCCCTTCCGCTCGCAAACCGCCTGGTCCGGCCGGTCAGGGCCATGGCCGCGGCCACTCATGACCTGGCCTCGGGCAACTATTCGACCCGGGTGCCCGTGTCCTCATCGGACGAGCTGGGCCATCTCGCCGGCGACTTCAATGCCATGGCCCTGACGCTCGAGATGAACGAAAAGGCCCGCCGCCAGTGGCTGGCCGACATCTCCCACGAGCTCAGGACCCCCCTGACGGTCCTGCAGGGGGAGATCGAGGCGCTCCTGGACGGAATCCGCACCGTCACCCCGGAGACGATCCGCTCCCTCCACGCCGAGACGCTGCGGCTGAACCGCCTCGTGAACGACCTGTACCAGCTTTCCCTCTCCGACCTGGGCACACTGAGCTACCACAAGGAAGACCTCGATCCGGCCGCCGTCCTCAAGGACTCCGTCGAGTCCTTCCGCCCGGAATTCGCCCGCAAGTCCATCCGGCTCGAAACGGACATCCCGGACCGGACGGATGCAGCCGTGTTTGCCGACCCGGAGCGACTGAGCCAACTCTTCACCAACCTGCTCGACAATTCCCTGAAATACACCGATGCGGGGGGGACGCTGGCCGTCCGCCTGACCGGCGGGATCGGTGGGGTGACGGTCGATTTTGAGGACTCCGCCCCGGGGGTGCCCGATGCCGCCATCGACCGGCTTTTCGACCGACTGTACCGTGTGGAAGGATCCCGGGCCCGGGAGTCGGGAGGCGCCGGGCTGGGTCTGGCGATCTGCAAGAACATCGTCGAGGCCCACGCGGGAAGCATCACGGTGCAGGCATCGTCTCTGGGCGGGATCCTGATGCGGGTTGTCCTGCCGGTTGCGGGGGGGAATGCGTGAGCCGGAAGATTCTTGTTGTCGAGGACGAACCGAAACTTGCGAGCCTGCTGGCCGACTACCTCAAGGCCTCGGGGTTCGAGCCGTCATGCCTCGGAAACGGGTTGGAAGTTGTCCCCTGGGTCAGGGAGCGGGAACCTGACCTGATCCTGCTCGACCTGATGCTGCCGGGACGCGACGGCATGGAGATCTGCCGGGAGATCCGCACATTCTCCGCCGTGCCGGTCATCATGGTGACGGCCCGGATCGAGGAGATCGACCGCCTGCTGGGGCTGGAACTGGGGGCCGACGATTACATCTGCAAGCCCTTCAGCCCGAGGGAAGTCGTGGCCAGGGTCAAGGCCGTCCTGCGCCGCGCCCGCGACGGACGGATGGAGGACGTGCCGGGGCTCGTCCTCGACGAGCTTCGCTACCGGGCCGCCCTGAACGGCCGCGATCTGGATCTGACCGCCGTGGAATTCAAGCTGCTTCAGCTCCTGGCCGCCCACCCGGGGCGCATCTACCGGCGCGGACAGCTCATGGAGCGGATTTACCCGGATCCGCGCAGCGTCAGCGACCGGACCATCGACAGCCATATCAAGAAACTCAGGAGAAAGATCGAGGCGGCGGACCCGGAGGCCAGGATCATCCACTCGGTCTACGGCATCGGTTACAAGTTCGAGGCTGAGTGAGGGCGGGGCCGCGCCGGCTCCGTTCCCGTCAGCCGCCGGCTGCGGCTGCTTCCAACCGGAAGGCCGACGATTGCCGGATCGACGTCTTCGTATTCTAAAACCGATAGCCCAGCCCGCAGTAGACCGTGTGGTAGGAGACGGTCCCGGAATCCCCGGAGGCCGTCGTGTAGGTGTAGCCGACAATGGTGGACAGCGCCTTCGACAGGTCGTAGCCCGCACTCAGGCCGACGGAATGGCGGTCCACCGTTTCTTTTACGACGTACTCGTTGAAAGTCGTCGAATAAATGACGCGGTTTCCCCCCCGACCGAATCGTGCGCCCCCCGGAGCCGCTACGGTTGTCGCCAGGTAGCTCGTCGTTTCCAGGGTCCGGAAGGCATCACCCCGCGAATACTCGTAGGTTGCTTCCATGAAGAAGGCGGGTGTCCAGTACTTCCCGATGACGGCGCCCAGGGCGTTCTCCCGGGAGGAATACACGTCCTCGCGGGCGCGGCTGTCCGTGTACATGTAATGCTGGCCTGTGTAGACGTCCTTTCTCCACTGCTGCTTCAGGCTCACCCTGGCGCCCATCGCCCATGCCGACTGGTCCGAGTCGTTGACACCCTTGGCCTGCAGGAAGGGGGCGGCGTGGATGCTCCAGACGGGGCTGAAGGCGTACGCAAGCCCCGGGGCAAAGGTGACGGTTGCGTTGCTGAGATCGGTTACGCGCGCATAGGCGGTACCCTCCAGGAGGAGGGACAAGGTCCAGTCCAGCCGGGAATCGAAGGTCGGCACTCGCGTGTATGCGGCATACCCGGAGAGGAGAAAGTCCGACCTTCCTCCGTTCAGGGCCCGGTCCACGTTGGAATCGTACCCGGCCTTCGCGCCCGCTTCCCAGTCCGCCCAGGAAGAGGCGGCAGTGAATAGAAGAAGCAGCACCACAAACATGCCGATGAATGCCTGCTTGCCTTTCATGAAACCAGCCTCCTTCCGCTTATCGTCTCCCGCGCCCGGCCCCTCCGGGACCACCCACGGAACCCCCGGGACCTCTCAGCGGCGACCCGAAACCGGCTTTGCCTCCGGAGGATCCGAACCGCGCACCCGTCCAGAATGGCCGTCCCGCCTCGTCTCTGAAAACGAGGGATTGTCCGGTCTTCAGGAACCGGATCTCCTGGGCGATCATGTAGAGATTCCCGTCGGCGCCCAGGGCTTTCGATCCCCGGACCCGCAGTTCCGTTCCCTCCGTCACCTCCGCTCCGATGTCCTTCCAGTACCAGGACGGCGAGGCGAGAACTGTGTACGGGTCACGCCCGGACAGGACCTGGATCTGCACCGGTCCGCTCGCGGGGACGGTGATCCGGGTGACTTTGCCCCGAATCTCCCCGACGGTGTTCCGATCGAATCCTCCCGGGTATGGGATGCCGCTTTTGGGCAGAGAGACACTCTCCTCCCCGGCCGGGGCCGCGAGGGCCCCGGAAGGGCAAAAGAGCAGGGAAAAAGCGAGGAGCAGGACGGTCAGGACCGTCCCGCCCGCTGCTTTGATTCTTTGGTTACCGGTTGTCCGGCGCACCGTAACCGGTTCCGTCGAGGGGACGATCCCGCAGGTTTCCCGTGCCGTCGCCGGGGCCATAGGTCTTTCCTTTCTTCTTCGCGCTTCCGGATTTTACCTGGGTGCTCTTCAGCAGGGTCTCGTCATGCTGCCGGATCCGGTTCTGCTCCATGGTCTGCTGCCGCACCTGGGCACCGGAGCCGATTTTTCCGCCGGAGCCGCCGGAGCCGCCGGGGCCGCTGGCGCTGCCGATGCCGGCCCCGCTTCCCATGCCTCCCCCCATGCCGCCTCCCTGCCTGGCGTCCGCCACGACAGCCATGGAGGATGCGGCGAGGAACACCGCCGCTACGATGATGGCCTGAATTCTGTTCATGACTTGCTCTCCTTTCGGTTTGTTTTGCGAACAGGGGAGCAAGGTCGGTGCCAGAACCGCCAATCTTCTTAACGCATTGGAATCAATTGATATAAATCTAAGCCTGGTCCGCTTTCCGGCGCCTTGCGTGCAGATGCTGCAGAAATCCGCGCAGTTTCTGCATCTCACCGGATGCCGTATTCCTTGATCCGGTACTGCAGCGTCCGGAGGGAAATCCCCAGGATCCGGGCGGCCTCCTTCCTGTTTCCGCCCGTCTCTGCAAGGACCTTACGGATCGTCTCCTCTTCTCCTGTCTTGAGGAGTCCTTCCCCCGAATCGGCCGGCCGGGGCGCCTCGAGATTCAGGTGCTCGACTCCGATTCGGTCCGCCGCCAGGATGACGGCCCGCTCGATGATGTTCTGCAGTTCCCGGATGTTTCCCGGCCATGGATACGAGAGGAGAAGAGACTGCGCCTCCTCCCGGATGCCGGATATCTTCTTGCCGAAATGGGCGGAAAACTTTCCGGTGAAGTACTCCGCCAGCGGCAGGATCGTCTCTTTCCGGTCCCGGAGCGGGGGTAGGGTGACGGGAAAGACGTTCAGCCGGTAGAACAGGTCCTCCCGGAACCTTCCGGCCGCGGTTTCCTCCCGGAGGTCCCGGTTTGTCGAGGCGATGATGCGAACGTCCACGGATATGGGCTGCATCCCGCCCACGCGCTCGAACACCCGCTCCTGGATCACCCGGAGCAGCTTCACCTGGATCGACAGAGCGATCTCGCCGATCTCGTCCAGGAAGAGGGTGCCGCCGTCGGCCAGCTCGAACCGGCCCTTCCGCATGCCTGCCGCGCCGGTGTAGGCCCCCTTCTCGTGGCCGAAGAGTTCGCTCTCCAGGAGCGTCTCGGTCAGCGCGGCGCAGTGGACGGCGACAAAGGGCTTCTCCCGGCGCGGACTGGACTGGTGGATGAACCGGGCGACCAGCTCCTTGCCGGTCCCGCTCGGCCCCGTGACAAGCACCGTGGCGGTTGTCGGCGCCACCTCCCGGACCAGCCTGCGGACCGCGTCCATCTTCTCCCCGAGAAAGATCAGGTCCGCCGGGGGGTAGTGGCTCGCCAGCTCTTCGGACATCAAGGCAAGTTTCCGCTCCTTCTCCGACTCGGCCAGGATCCGCCGGACGACACGGCGCAGCTCGTCCGGGCTGGAGAGGGGCTTGGTCAGGTAGTCGGAGGCCCCGGCCTTCATGGCCGTCACGGCGTTGTCGATGGAGCCGAACGCCGTGATGATGATCCATGGAACCTCCGGCTTCGCTTCCCGGCCCTTGCGAATCAGGTCGACCCCCGAGAAATCGGGCATCCGGAGGTCCGTCAGGGCGAGATCGAAGTCGGATTTGAGAAAACGGGCCAGGCCCTCCTGTCCGCTCCGGGCCTCCTCCACACGGAAGCCGTCTCCCCGGAGAACCGTGGACAGGAAGGACAGCATCAGCTCGTCGTCGTCTACGATCAATACGGCTTTTCCCATGGATTCACTTTCCCTGCGGCAGGCGGACGGTCAGGATCGCGCCCGCGGCGCCGCCGCTGCGGCTGGCCAGGTCGACGCGGCCACCCATGCCCTCGACGACCTTCCGGGTGTACGCCAGGCCCAGGCCGGTCCCGCTGGTCTTCGTCGTGAAAAAGGGCGTGAACAGCCGGGACCGGTCCTCATCCCGGACGCCGGGTCCCGAATCTTCGATTTCAATGACGGCCTGTCCGCCCTCCGGATGCACGGCGATCTTCAGTAAGCCCTCGGCGCCCATGGCCTCCAGCGCATTCCGGATACCGTTCGTCAGGACCCGCTCCAGCTTGTCCCTGTCCGCCCGGACCAGGATTCCCCGGTCTTCCTCCAGTTCGACGCGCCCTCCCCAGCGGGATCGGAATGGCTCCAGGGCCTCCTCGATGGCGGGGCGTAGCGCCAGGTCCCGGAGGTCATAGGTTTCATCGCGGGAATACAGGAGGAGGTCGTTCACCAGGGACTCGATCCGGTCCGTTCCCCGGATCACGCCCGCGATCGCCGCTTTCCGCTCGTCTCCGTCCTCTGTTTTTTCCCCGATCCACTGGCTGAATCCCTTGATCCCGCCGACGGCGTTCCGGATCTCGTGGGCCAGGACGGCCGTCATCTGCCCGATCAGGGTCAGCCGCTCCTCCCTCTCCATCCGGTCCCGGAGGGTCCGATAGCGGGTGAAGGTTCTCTCCAGCAGGATCCCGACGGCCCAGAGAAGCAGGAGCGCGCCGGAGACGATCCACCAGAGCCGGCCGGCCTCGGCCGCGATCCGGTCCGCGCCTGCCGTGTGCAGGACCAGCCGGAGAAGCCGTTTCCCTTCCCCGGGGGAGTGAATGGTGAAATTGAATTCCGCCGCCGGCATGCCCGTCCCCAGGCGGATCCGCCGGCTGGACGCTTTCTCCCCGGGGTGCCAGCGGGAAAGCTCCACTTTATCCAGCGTCTGCCCCTCCAGCCGGCTGTTCGTGTGAAAGAGGATCCGGCCCTCTTCCGATGCGACCAGCGCATAGGCCACCACCCGGTCGGAAAAGACGGATTTGATTTCATCGCCCGCCTTCGCGCCGAACTGAAGAGCGTTCTCCGCCGAGTAGGAGAGCGAAAGGGCCGTGCTTTCGAGGGCCTGTCCGGCCAGGGCCTTTGCCGAGTGCGTGATCTCGAACGTGATGTAGACGGCCGCGGCGGTGATGACGCCGAGCAGGGCGAACAGGCCGATCCTCAGGATGGTAAGCTCACTTTTCGGCATGATGGTAGATATCGCGGCACCTCACCGGGCGCTGATTGCGCGTCCCGGTTTCGCAAAGACATTGTGCTGTGATCATACCGGATTTCGGGGAGGTGTCAACGGCCGGGGAGGGATCGGAGCAGGAATGAAAAAGAAAGGGCGGAAGCTCTGTCGGCCTCCGCCCTTTGCTGTTTCGTGCTGCCCGATAGGGCCGGATTACAGGGGGATGTTGTTGTGCTTCTTCTCCAGCCGGGTCTGAACCTTGCCCTGATAGGCATTCAGGAGCATGGCGACCCGCTGGCGGGTCTCCCGGGGGGCGATGACTTCCTCGATGATCCCCATGCTGGCGGCGAAGTAGGGGTTGTTGAACTGGGTCTCGTAAGCCTGGACGAGTTCCTTCCGTTTGGCTGCGGGATCCTCGGCGGAGGAGATCTCCCGGCGGTAGACGATGTTGCAGGCCCCCTCGGCGCCCATGACGGCGATCTCCGCAGACGGCCAGGCCATGACGTAGTCGGCGCCCAGCAGTTTGCTGCACATGCCGATGTAGGCTCCGCCATAGTCCTTCCGGGTCACGACGGTGAACTTGGGAACCGTCGCCTCGGAATAAGCGTGCAGCAGCTTTGCCCCGTGGCTGATGATGCCGGACCACTCCTGGTTCGTTCCGGGCATGTAGCCGGGGACGTCGGCGAAGGTCAGAAGCGGGATGTTGAAGGCATCGCAGAAGCGGATAAACCGGGAGGCCTTGTCGGAGGCGTTGACGTCCAGCACGCCGGCGCCGAAGCCGGGATTGTTGGCGATGACGCCGACGGGCTTGCCCATGATGCGGATGAAGGCCACGAGCATGTTCTTGGCCCACAGCTCGTGAGGCTCGAAGACGATCCCGTTGTCCGCCACGGCCTCGACGACCTTGCGCATGTTGTAGCCGCGGGTGCCGCGGTCTGGGATGATGCCGTCCAGTTCGGGGCAGAGGCGGTCCGGCGCGTCGGTGCAGGGCACCGTGGGAAGCGGGCTGTGGCAGCTGTCGGGGAGGAAGGACAGGAGGAACTTCAGCTTGTCGATGCAGTCCTCGTCGTTCTCCGTGGCGAAGTGGCAGACGCCGCTCTTGGTGGCGTGGGCGACGGCGCCACCGAGATCATCGTGGGTGACCTCCTCACCGATGACGGCCTTGATGACGTCCGGGCCGGTGATGTACATGTAGCTCGACTTCTTGACCATGAAGACCCAGTCGGTCAGGGCCGGCGAATAGACGGCGCCGCCCGCCGTGGGACCCATGATGGCGGTGATCTGGGGGATGTAGCCCGAGGCGATGGTGTTGCGGTAGAAGATGCCGCCGTAGCCGTCCAGGGCGGGAACGCCTTCCTGGATCCGGGCGCCGCCGGAATCGTTCAGGGCCACGAAGGGCTTCCGGGCGTCGACGGCCATGTCCATGACCTTCCAGATCTTCTTGGCGTGCATCTCCCCGAGGCTGCCGCCGGAGCTGGTGAAGTCCTGGGCGGCCACGAAGACGGTGCGGCCGTTCACCTGGCCGAAGCCGGTGACGACGCCGTCGGCGTTGATCTCCTTCTTGTCCAGGCCGAACAGGGTTGAGCGATGCTTCACGAAGAGCTGCGACTCCTGGAAGGTCCCTTTGTCGAAGAACCGGTCCAGCCGCTCCCGGGCCGTCAGCTTGCCCAAGTCGTGCTGCTTCTTGACGAGCGCCTCACCGCCCATGGCCAAGAGGGCGCTCCGCCTGGCCTCAAAGGCCTCGATTTTCTGCTGTGTCAGACTTTTCTTTTCCATTGCCTGCAGTCTCCTTCTCTCTCGTATTGGATCGGTGACAGACACCAATGTCCGTTCAAAGGGCTTGGGCGACTTCCGTCTTGACCTGGGGAGGGTTCGAGGTATATATATGTCCCGGTCAATCGACGGGATCGCATTCAACTAGCTGATTTTTTATGGAGAATTAACGATTCTCCGCGGAAGTCGGCTGTCTTTTATCACGTCTGCGTGAAATGGGCAAGGAGGAGCTGTGAAATTCATCGATACATTGGATCTCAAAGGGAAAAGGGTTCTCTTCCGGTTCGATTACAACGTACCCCTCGATGGATCGGGCAATATCACAGACGACATCCGGATCCGGTCCACCCTTCCCACCATCAATTATGCCCTCGACGAGGGCGCGAAGCTCGTCATCATGTCCCACCTGGGGCGTCCCAAGGGAAAGCATGATCCCAAGTACAGCCTGGCTCCGGTGGCCAAGCGCCTGTCCCGTCTCCTGGAAAAGCAGGTGAAGATGGCCGGCGACTGCATCGGCGATGACGTCCGGCAACTTGTTGCCGGCATGAACCCGGGAGATGTGGTTCTCCTGGAGAACCTGCGGTTTCACCCGGAGGAGGAAAAGAACGACGAGGCCTTCGCCCGCGAGCTGGCAACCCTTGGGGACGTCTACATCGACGATGCCTTCGGGAACGCCCACCGGAGCCACGCCTCCAACGTGGCCATCACGCGTTTCGTCCCCGAATGCGGGGCCGGATTTCTCATCAAGAAGGAACTGAACTACTTCCAGAAGGTCATCGACAATCCGCCGCGGCCCTTCGTTTTCATCGTCGGCGGCTCCAAGGTCTCCGACAAGCTGGCGGCGCTGAGCAACCTCGCGACGAAGGTCGACAAGATGATCGTCGGCGGCGGGATGGCCTTCACGTTCCTCAAGGCCCTCGGGTACAGCGTCGGCCGCTCCATCGTGGAGGACGAGCTCATTCCCAAGGCCGAGGAAATCCTGGCCATGGTCAAGGAGAGGGGCGTCAAGTTCTATCTGCCCATCGATGTTGTGATCGCCGAGGAGAAAAGCGCCGAGGCCGAGACAAAGATTGTTCCGGTGCAGGAGATGAACTCCCACTGGATGGGTCTCGACATCGGGCCGGCGACGATCACTCTTTTTGCGGAGGCCCTGGCCAACGCCAAGACGATCGTCTGGAACGGCCCCATGGGGGTCTTCGAGATCGACGCCTTCGGCCGCGGAACGGCCGCACTGGCCCACAGCGTGGCCAATTCCTATGCCCTGACGATCGTCGGCGGAGGCGACACCGACGTGGCCATCCACAAGACCGGCGAGAGCGACAAGATCACGTATATTTCAACCGGTGGCGGGGCCTCCCTGGAACTCCTGGAAGGGAAAGTCCTTCCGGGGATCGCGGCCTTGGAAGAATGCGGAGCGGCGACTCGTTACCAGGCGTAAAGGGCCGTAAATGTTGAATGAACAAGGGGAAGGACAAGAACGCCTTCCCCTTTTTTTATCCCCATGCGAAACATACGGATGGTCCTGGAATACGACGGAACGGCCTACGCCGGGTGGCAGCGCCAGAAGAACGGCCTGTCGATCCAGCAGGTCCTCGAGGAAAAACTGGCCGTCATGACCGGTGAGGTCGTGAAGGTGGCCGGCTCCGGGAGAACCGACGCGGGGGTCCACGCCCTGGCCCAGGTGGCCCATTTCCGGACCACTTCGATGATCCCGGCGAGGAATTTTCTCCTGGGGATCAACAGCCTCCTGCCCCGTGACATCGTGGTGATCCGGCTCGACGAGGCGCCCGAGGCCTTCCATGCCCGCCACAGCGCCACCGGCAAGGTCTATCTCTACCGGATTCTCAACCGGCCCGTTCGCTCCACTCTCTACCGGCATTTCGCCTGGGAGATTTTCCAGCCCCTGGACGACGCACGGATGCGGGAAGCGGCGGCGCACCTGGTCGGCACCCACGACTTCACGTCCTTCAGCACGGTTCACTCCGACGCCCCCCACCGGGTCCGGACGATCCGGGAGATATCCGTAACCCGGAGCGAAGAAGACTTCGTGGGCATCACCGTGGAAGCGGAAGGATTTCTGCGCTACATGGTCCGCATCATCGCCGGCACCCTCGTGGAGGTCGGCAAGGGCCGGAGAAAACCCGGCGACATCCCGGCCGTCCTGGCGGCGAAGGACCGGGCCGCCGCCGGCATTACCGCACCTGCCCGGGGACTTTTTCTCAAGGAGGTACGATACGCATGAATATCCTGGTCATCGGCCACAAGGGGATGCTCGGGAGCGACCTGATGATCCGCTTTACCATGGCGGGCCATGACGTGACCGGCCTGGATATCGACGAACTCGACATCACGTCCCGGGAGGCCTGCCGGGATGCCGTCCGGGATGCCGGACCCGACGCCGTAGTCAATGCCGCCGCGTATACGAACGTCGACGGCTGTGAATCCGACCGGGAGGGCTGCTTTGCCGTCAACGCACAGGGGATCGGGAACATCGCCCTGGCATGCCGGGACCGGGGAATCCGGGTGGTCCACTTCAGCACGGACTACGTTTTCGACGGGCGGAAAAGCGCACCTTACGTTGAAGACGATCCCTGCGCTCCGCTGAACGTCTACGGCGAGTCCAAGCTGGAGGGGGAGCGCCTGCTCCTGGAGACGACGGATAACGCCCTCCTGATCCGGACATCCTGGCTCTACGGGCGGCGCGGGAAGAATTTCGTCCGCACCATCCTGGAGAAGACCGCCGTTACGGACCATCTGGATGTTGTCGACGACCAGGTCGGCTGCCCGACGTATTCCTGGGACCTGACCGGGGCGGTCAACCTCCTCCTGGAAGGGGGGCACCGCGGGATCTTCCACGTGACAAACCGGGGGTCCGTGAGCTGGTACGACTTCGCCCGTAAGATCCTGGAGATGGCCGGGAAAACCGGGGTATCGGTGTCACCCGTGCCGACGGAGCGTTTTCCCAGGCCGGCGGTCCGCCCCCGGAACAGCGTCCTCTCCGGCAGGAAATTCCTGGAGACGACGGGCAAGACCCTCCGTTTCTGGCACCTGGCTCTTGCGGAATACCTGTCCCATACCGCCTGCTATGCGGCGGATCCCAAGGTCGCGAAGCACTGACCTGTCCAAAGCGTGCGGGTTGTTACGTGGGGGTGCTTGTTGACCGGATGAGGTCCCGCCGCATCCGCCCGCGCAACCGGACATTCGCCTTGACACTATGGGGGAACCTGCGATATTTGCCAGCTTATCGATCAATCCATCCTCATCCTTGAGCGATGACCCTTTTCCCAAGGCACGGAGCGCGTTCCATGAACTGGAAGATCTGGGTGGCCCTGACCGCTGTCCTCCTTGTGATTCTCCCCGCTTCTACCGGCTTTTCACAGAACAAGGTCCGCGCCGAGGGTTCGGCGGCAATCCACAAGAATTTCAAAGATATCGCCCGTGACCGGGCCATTGAGAACGCCCAGCGGAACGCCGTGGAACAGGCCGTCGGCGTGATGATCAGTTCCCGGACGGAGGTCGAGAATTTTACCGTCAAGCTGGATCAGATCCTGGCAGAGGCGGAGGGTTTCATCAATTCCTACTCCATCGTTTCGGAGAAGCATGACGGGAGAACCTACACGGTGGTCATCGACGCCGACGTCGGCACCGGCCGCCTCCAGGAGCGGATGAAGGCGATCCGCCTCATCGTGGCCCGCAAGGCAAAACCCCGCCTGATGATCGTCTTCAGCGGCCGGGAGGCGAAGGATGCCCTGGCGGAGTCCGTCATGTCCCGGTATTTTATGGAGCAGGGTTTCCGCCTCGTGGATGCCGAGACCGCGAGAAAAAACCGTGAAATCGATGAGATGGATAGAGCCGGGGGAGACCTTCGCAAACTTTCCCGGATGGCTCGCGGACTCGGGGCGGAAGTCCTGGTGGCGGGCCGGGTGGAGACGGCCACCAGTGCATTCACCATCAGCAACATCGAGATGCATTCCAACAAGGTGACCGTCTCGGCCAAGGTCATCAATGGCGACACGGGAGAGGTCATCGCCACCGATTCCGCCGCCGCCTCAAAGCCGGGCGTCAAAGGAGACTGGAAGGACATCACCGGGGAGGCCACGGGAAAGCTGTCCCGGGCCCTCTTCGACGGGATTCTGAACCGGTGGTCCGCGGACCTCGCGAAGGCGGCTACGTTCAAACTCGTCCTGTCGGGACTCCGTTCCTACGATGATCTGGCGTTGTTCAAGGAACTGATGTCTCATGAAGTCAAAGGGTATCGGGAAGCGCATCAGCGTTCCTTCAGCAGAGGGCAGGTCGACCTGGACGTCGAGGTGAAGGGCACCATCCAGGGATTTGCCGACGACCTCGCCGCACTGTCCTTCAAATCCCGCACGGTCAAGATCCTCGAAATTACGCAAAACCGGATTCGGGCGAAGCTGGTCCCCTGATACCGCCCGCAGGTCCTTACCGGGAAGCGTTTTGGCGCTTTCCGGCCGATGAATCAACGCGAAGGAGGTTGCAATGCACCGGACTCACTTGAGAACATTCCTGCTCCTGATCTTCCTGCTCCTGCTGGCGGGATGCGGCACGAGCGAAAGCTTCAAGATGGGCCAGGATCTGATGGGCCAGAACCGGCCGGAGGAGGCCGTTGGATACTTCGAAGCGGCCCTGAAAGAGAGCCCCGGCAGCGCTGAATACCAGGCCGCCCTGCTGCAGGCGCGCCAGAGGGGAGCCGCAAGCCGCCTGGAAAGGATCCGGAAGGCCTACGGTACCCTGGCGGAGCCCGACGCGATGACCCTGGAGCGGATTCTCAAGGACGCTGACGGAGCAGCCGTGATGGACCCGTCCAGCCGGGAGATCAAGGCATTCCAGAGTGCCGTGAAAGACCGGCTGGAAACCCTCCTCGCGCAAGTGAAGAGCCTGTACACTCAGGCTGACGTGGATCTCCAGAAGGAAGACTGGGCCGCGGCCCGGGCGAAGCTCCTGCAGATCAACCGGCTTTTCCCGAACTACGAGGAGACGGGGGCCAGGCTGGCGCGCGTGAACCAGGAGGGAGTGAAGCAGCTCTACCAGCAGGGGGTAGCCCTGAGCAGGAGCGAGGACTGGAAGATGGCCGCCCAGGCCTTCAAGACCGTCATGGAGATGAACCCGAAGTTCCTCGATGCGGCCTCTCTCTATAAGACCTCCGTGGCCAACGACAATGCCGATTACTTCCTCGCCGCCGGTGAGAAAGCGGAGAAATCGAAATCGTGGGACCGGGCGGTTTTCTGCTACCAGCGGGCCCTGGAATACCAGCCGGAGAACCAGGACCTCGCCAAAAAACTGGAGAACCTCAAGGTCAAGGTCGGCCAGATCTTCTTCGATGAAGCGGAGAAGCTGGCAAGCCACGAAAAACTGTGGGCGGCCGTCGGGAAGATCGAATCCGTAAAGGCCTATCTCCCGTCCATGAAGGACGAGCAGGTGTTCCGGGATCTCGTGGCCCGGACGACCACCCGGCTCATCGCCCGGGGCGACAGGTACAACGACAAGGAAATGTGGGGAAACGCCCTGATGTGGTACCAGAAGGCCGAATCCCTGAGTCCGAATCACCCGGAGCTCTTCCAGAAGGTCCAGGACACCCGGGAGCGGATCGGCAAGCGAATCCGCAAATCCATCGCCGTTTTCGATTTCTCGAGCCCCAGCAACGATAAGGACGCCGGCAAGATGGCTGCGGACAAGCTCGTGTCCTACCTCTACCAGAAGGCCAGCAGCGACCTTCGGATCATCGAAAGGGAAAACCTCCAGAACATCCTCCGGGAGATGCAGCTCGGCCAGACCGGTCTCGTTGACGTGAAGTCCGCCCAGGCCATCAAGATGCGCGGCATCGACACCTTTATCATGGGGAACGTCCTGAAGGTCATGGCCACCAAGGCGGACACGTCCAGCAACAACCAGGTGAAGGTCCTGGTGGACGAGGAGGACATTTCCAACCCGGAGTGGCAGACCTGGCTGCTCATCCACCCCAGGCCATCGGAAGAGGAACTGAAGACGGCTCCGCCGAAGACGACGAAGAAGCGCAACTACCAGTTCGTAACCTACAAACAGGGCAGCGCCAAGATCGTCTCCCTCTTCGACGTGTCTTACAAACTCGTGGACACCACCACCGGGGAGAACATCTTCACGAACACCCTCGAGGGGCGCCTGATCAAGGAAGACAAGTACCAGGACGGCGTGCCCATGGCGAACATCCCCCAGGACCCGCTTCAGCTTCCCACGGAGGCGGAGGTCCTGGCCGAGCTGACGAACATGAAGATCTCGGAGATGGGACAGAGCGTTCTCAAGCACTTCCAGAGCCTGGAAGTCGAGTACTTCAACGCCGGAGAGCAGTACCGGAAACGGAGGAAGTCTGACGACGCGGTGGAAAAATACGTCGATGCCCTCTACGATGTCAAGTTGAAGGGAATCTCCACAGCGGTGACCCAGAAAGCACAGGAAATGATCGACAGTATCCTCAAGGAGCGGTGATTTCCATACCCATGGCCGGATCGAAACGGATCAACATCCCGGGAGGATCCCCGGGCCGCCTGTCGTGTCGCCGGACCCTCCGCCTGGTCCCGGTCCTGGCCGTGCTGTTTTTCTGTATCACCGGCGTGGCGATGTCCCGGGCCCAGTCATCCGCTCCCGTCAGGGCCGCCGTCTTCAATTTCAGCGCCCGAAACCTGGAGGCCTCCGCCTACGGCACAACCGTCACCAACGCACTCCTGAACAACCTCAAGAACCGGCCCGGATTTTCCGTCTTGGATCGCAAGGAACTGGAAAGTTTCCTCACGCTGAACGACCTGCAGCAGAACGACCACATGGACAATGTCATCCTTGTCGGGAGCCGCCTGGGTCTGAACATCGTCGTGACCGGGAGTGTGGAGCGAAAAGGCACAATGCTGACGCTTTACTGCAAGGTTGTTCACATCGAGCAGAGAAAGCCCGTCCTGGACGTCCGTCTTGCTGCATTCGGAGACGCAGGACTGGCCCGGGAACTGGACGTCCTCGCAGACCGGATCGCCGGCGCCGTAACCAGCTCGAAGCAGACGAGGGAAGAGACGCCCACCGCAAAGGCGCCGGTCAACGTGCAAAAGAAATCGGGTAACATGAAAATCTACCTGTCCTGGGAGAGTCCGCCCGGGGCAACGGGCATCTCCGGCTGGGAAGTGTTCCGGGGGTCCTCCGCAACCGGACCCTTTGCCCGGATCGCCCAGGTGAACCGCCCCGAGTACTGGGACCAGACGGTGGAGCGAAACAGGACGTATCAGTACAAGATCCGGTCCTTCAGCAGCAGCGGCGGCTATAGCGACTTTTCCGCGGTTGTCGCCGCCGAATCGGCGCCCACGCCCAACCCGCCGGTGATCCTGAGGACCGATTCCCGGGTCCGGGGCATTCAGCTGACCTGGCTGCCCAGCCCCACCACCGGAGACGACCCCCTCAAGTTCAAAGGCTACAAGCTGTATCGGGCCAAGGGGGAGGACGGCCCTTATCGTGAGGTAAAGGATGTCACGGGCCTCGGTCCCGGGCAGGGCACGGATGTGTCGGGATCCGGAAAGGTGATCTTCGTCGACAGCGGCATCGGAGACGACGAGCGTTACTTCTACCGCGTGACGGCATGCAACGAAAAAGACCTGGAAAGCGATTTTTCCAGGGCCCTTGCCGGATCGTCCCTGCCCCGCGTCAGCGATGTCCGGGCGACGGGTGAACAGATCCGGGAGGTCCCCCTGTCCTGGAAACCGATCGTTTCGCCGTTCGTTCGTGGGTACCATATCTACCGAAGCGAGAGCCCGAGCGGGAATTTCGCCAGGCTTCAGAACGTTATTCCGGGGCCGGCCGGGGCGGACGGCCGGGTCTCCTGTGTCGACAGGGAAGGATTGGGAGACCGGAAGACCTATTATTACCGGGTGACCGTCTTCGAGGAAGGGGGCGCTGAAACGTCACCCTCTGATACCGCGTCGGCAATAACCCGGGATAAGCCCCCCGTTCCGCAGGGTCTCAAAGCGGAGGGCAGCCGGGTGAAAAAGATCCTTCTTACGTGGCAGGCGTGTACCCGGGAAGACGTCCAGGGATACCGGCTTTACCGTTCTCAGAAGAAGGAGGGACCGTTCGAACCCATCGGCAAGTTGTCCGGTCGTTCCTCCTTCCAGTTCGAGGATGCAGGCGGTGTTTATGGAGAAGTGACCGCGCTGGCGGAAAGGGCGCTCGGCTTGGGCGGTCTTCCCGGCACCCTTGGGGACGGATCCGTTTACTTCTACCGAATGACGTCCTACAATCAACGGGATGTTGAGAGCGAACCCTCCCCCACCGTCCTGGCGCAGACGAAGCCGCGGCCGAAGGCGCCTGCGGGGCTCCGAGGCGAGGTGGCGAACGGCAAGGCCATCCTCCGCTGGGATGCCAATTCGGAGCCCGACATCGTTCGGTACGATCTGTACGAGCGGGGCCTCTTCGGCCTCGAAAAGATCGCCGCCGTAAGCGGCACGTCCCATGCGGCGGGCGAGATGGCGAAGGGGAAAAGCAGAGTGTTCAGTGTGCGAGCGGTCGATCGGGATGCTCTGGAAAGCGAATCCAGCCCGGAGATCACCGTAAACGCGCCATAGCCCAGACGGAACCTGTTTTCCGGATTCAGGAGGAAGAAGATGATTGCAGGAAGGCATGAGAACGGGACGCGGCCGGCCGCCCGGGCGCTGAAGATTCTGGCCGTGGTCGTCCTTGTCGCGGCGGCGTTTCTGGCGATGTCCCTGACAGCCGGAGCAGCCGAGGGAAGGTATCAGGTGGTGGCCGGCACCGATGAAAAGGCCTACCTGGTGGACACCGTAACAGGTGCCGTCTGGATTCTGACGCATCGGGCCCTGGCGACCGGTCGCGAGCCGATCGCCATTCCCTACAAATTCATCAAGGTCTCTCCCAGAAGTTCGAATCCTTTCCTGGATGTTGAAGTAGTCCGCGACGTGTCCATGCCCCCCGGCGGAGGCAAGGATCGGGAAACTCGATAGCCTCCGAGAAGTTATGTTTACGGCGCAACAAGTCGTCCAGGGACGTTCCACCGGATTGGCGGCGATGCAGACAGTTCGGATCGGCTGACATGGTCCATTGCCTTCCTCCCTGCGGGTTCTCCCGCTGTTATGTCCTGTCGGACCGCGAGGGTCTGGCCGTGGTCGATGTCGGCAGCGTCGGCGCGGCGGAGGACGCGGTCCGCTTCATCACCGGCCAGCCGGGCCTGTCCATGGCCCAGGTCCGCTTTGTCCTGGCCACCCACTTTCACGTCGACCACATCGGGGGAGTGGCCCGCTTCCTCGAATTCTGTGCTCCCGGGACGAAGGTATTCCTGACTACCCTGGCGATCCAATATCTGCAGGGGCAGCGGAAACTCTGCTCCCTCAAGGGGTGGGGCACGGGCTTTCTCTCCGCCGCCGTGGCATCGATGGGCTATGTCCGCCGCCTTTCCCACCTGAATTTCGGTTCACTGGCAGGGATTCCGCTGCCCATCCTGAGAGACCATTGCGACATCGGGGTGGATGCGGACAGGATTTTTCCGCTGGACGGGGCAGGCCGGAAGCGCTATCCCCTTGGCTTCGGGGGGTGGGACGTCGTGGAAACCCCGGGGCACACGGAAGACTCGATCTGCCTGTACCAGGAAGCGGAAGGACGGCTCCTCACCGGGGACACGATCCTGAATCTCGACGCGGCACGGGGGCCCGAACTGAATCGTTTCTGCTGGAACAAGCAGGAGATCCATCGTTCCTTCGATCGACTGAAAGCGGAATTGTCCCCCCGGGTGCTCTATCCCGGGCATGGGGAGGCATACTCGAACAACGGGGAAAATGTCCTGTCCTGCGTCCGGGGGGGCTGAAGGGGAAAACGGTTGCTTCGCCCGGAGGGAACGGACGGATCCGGACCGGCGCCGATTCCCCGTTTTCATCAGGCTGGGATCAAAAGAAACGGGTTCTGCAAGGAGGAAACATGAACGACAACTATCCTGTGCCGTGGAGACTCCTGACCGTCGTTTTGTTGTTGCTGCTCTGCCAGGGCTGCGCCGTTGTCACGGAGAGCACGGTGATCACCCCGCCGATCCGGAGCCTGTTTGCCGGCACCTACGCAGCCGATCCGTTCATGGCGAAGAACATGCCCAAAACAGTCGCCGTCCTTCCCTTCGTCAACGAGGCCGAGAGCCAGAGGGGGTCGGAGGAGGTCCGCCGTGGATTCTACAACCACTTCAGCTCCCTGCCGTTCGCGGACATGCAGATCCAGCGGGTGGACAGCCTGCTCCGCAAGGCGGATCTGATGGGGGACCCGAAGGAGCTGGCGAAGAAGACGCCCCAGGAACTGGGGAAGATTCTGGGGGTCGACGCGGTCGTCTACGGGACCGTCTCCAACTTCGACAAACTCTTCCTGGCCCTGTACTCACAGGTCTCCGTGGGAGCAGACGTGAAGATGTACGACACGAAAACGGGCCATTTCCTCTGGAGCGGCAAGCATACGGCCCGGATCCACGAGGGCGGCATCTCCACGAACCCCGTCGGGATCGTCGCCGTCGTCATCGCCACGTCCCTCAACATGCGGGACATCCAACTACTCCGGGCCTGTGACGACCTCTTCCGGGACATGGTCCAGACGATCCCGGTGCCGAGCCTGGCGGAGGCGCTGCGGCCGCCCTCCATCACGCTCCTGACCCAGGACACGAAAAACCTGCCGAAAAAGGCGGGCGACGAGATCAAGGTGGTCCTCCAGGGCACGCCGAAGATGATGGCTTCCTTCTCGATCGGAGACTACCGGAAGCACATCGACATGCAGGAGACGGAGCCCGGATGGTACCTGGGGACCTACCGGGTGGTTCCGGGGGACAATGTCCGCCAGGCCATCATCACCGGAAGGCTGGCCCTCGCGAACGATCCCGGCAACTTCTCCGAATGGGTGGACGCCGTCGGGACCGTTTCCCTCAAGACGACCCCGCCCGATGCCCCGGCGAATGTTGCCACGGTGGGGAGGGACCGCATCGTTCAACTCCGCTGGAACAAGTCCTCCGACCCGGATCTGGCGGGATACCGGGTCTATCGGAGCGCAACCCCGCTCAGCGGCTATGTCGAGGTGGCGAAGACGGAATTTACGGAGTTTACGGACAGGGACCCGTCCCTCAGGAACGGAACCGCGTACTACTACCAGATAACCGCCGTCGATCTGGCGGGAAACGAGAGCACGAGGAAGGGCGCCGTCGCCGGCATGCCCGTCGCTCCGGGACCCACCCCGGTTTCGGGAATCATCGAGGCCGACACCACCTGGCACGCCGGCGCCAGTCCCTATGTCCTGGAAGGGCCGGTGACGGTCCGGGACCAGGCGGTCCTGACCATTCAGCCGGGTACGGAAATCCGCTCCAAGGACGCGACTCTGACGGTGGAGGGGCGGTTGATGGCCCGGGGGGACTCGGAGCACATCATTGTCTTCGACACCGCCCAGGAGGGGAAGATGTGGCCCGGCATCCGCTTCCGGAACGTGAAGGACAAGGTGAACGCCCTGAGCTACGTCCGGATCCGGAATGCCCGGCGGGCAGTCGACTGCGAGGCGTCGTCGCCCGTCGTGGAGTCGTCGGAGCTGACGGAGAATGATACGGCCTTCCGGGCCTCCGGGGCCTTTTCCATACCACGCCTCCTGAAATCCCGGGTTGCCCGGAACCGGCAGTCCGCTGTCGTTGCCGTCGACGGGGCGGGACCTCTGGTGGCGGACAATGCCATCGAGGACAACCTGAATGCGGGCATCCTCGTGGAGCGGGCGTCCCCGGTGGTTCAGAGGAACAGCATCTCCCGGAACCTCGGATCCGGGATCGTGGTGGCGGGAGGAAATCCGTCCATTACGGAGAACAACGTTTCGGACAACCGCCCGTTCAATGCCCTGGCCCCCGCTTCCGGCGATCCCGTAATGGCGCGTGGCAACTGGTGGGGGAGTGCCAAGGGGCTGGATGTTCTGGCTGGAGTCCAGGGAAAGGTGGATGTGCAGAGCATTCTGGGCTCCCCCTGGCCGGGTGGAAAATCCCTGGACCTGCCGGTCCTGTCCTCCCGGATCGGCGGACGCATCACGTCGGACGCCTATCTGATCCAGTCGAACAGCCCCTACACCGTTACCAGCGATGTAATCCTTGACGGAGGGGCCGTCCTCACCATCGAACGGGGCGTCACCGTCCGGTTCGACCAGAATACCGCCCTCGTGGCCGAGAATGGGGGGGTGATCGCACGGGGCACGCGCGACCTGCCGATCCTGTTCACCGCCTCCGGGGCGTCTCCCTCGCCGGGCTTCTATGCCAGTGCCTTCCGCATGACGAAACCCACGGCGGTTAACAGCGCCTTCTCCTGGTGCATCGTGAAATACGCCGAGACGGCCTTCGACATTCACTTTGGCAGCCCCGAGATCAGCCACTGCCATGTGGCCGAGAACAGCCAGTGCGGGATCTACTGCCGGAACGACGCCTCCCCCCGCATCTTTTACAACACCTTTACGGGAAACCGGGGAGAGGGGGCCGTCAAGTGCGTCGGCACGTCGCGTCCCCTGATCCAGCGGAACAACTTTGAACGGAACGAGGTGGCCATCCAGAGCTTCTCTTCCCTGTACATCGATGCACGGCAGAACTGGTGGGGGAAAAGCCCGCCGGACATGCGCATGATCTTCGGCGATCCGGAAAAGAACGTGAATATAAGGCCCTGGCTGGAGAGGCCGGAGCCGGACGCCTTCCGGGAGCCGAAATAGGACCGGAGGAGGGCGCTTTTCCTCCTTGAATTGGGAAAAAGCTTTGTGCTACCCTCCGACCCCGACGTGAACGAAATTGGCTTAACCATCATCAGGAGGTGGACATGAGATCGAAAGTTCTGGTTTTCGCGGGAGTCCTCGCGTGTGTGCTGTTTGCGCTGGCCGGCGCCGGCTTCTGTCAGCAGGGGCAGGCGGCGGGAGACGGCAAGGTAACCTTGGACAAGTGGAATAAGATCATCGAGGCCAAGGTGGCGGAGACCACGCCGGACGGTAAGGGTCTCATCAACTACGAGGAAGGCTACATCGAGGCCGTTGGGATCGGGGCTCCTCCCGAGAAATATTACGGCAAGCCCCAGGCGCGGCCGATGGCTCTCCGGGCCGCCCAGGTAGACGCATACAGGAACCTCCTGGAGGTGACCAAAGGGGTCCAGATCGATTCGCAGACCACCGTGAAGGATTTTGTTACCGAGAGCGACATCATTCAGGCGAGCGTCTCCGGTCTCGTGAAGAACGCCAAGGTGACGAACCGGGAGTATATGTCCGACGGGACGGTGGAAGTGACCGTGCGGATGTACATGTCCGGTTCGTTCGTCAGGACGATCATGCCCAAGGCCATCGCCGACGACAAGAAAACCGACCCGCCGCCCCCGCCCATGAGGCCGAAACCCGGAAAAGCAGACGACATCTTCACAGGACTGGTCATTGACGCCCGCGGTCTCGGCGCCCGGCCTGCCATGTCCCCCAAGGTCTTCGACGAGAACGGGAAGGAAGTGTACGGAACCCTGGTGGTGAACAAGGAATACGCCATCCAGCAGGGAATCAGCGGCTATGCCCGCGATCTCTCCGCCGCCCAGGGAAATCCCCGGGTGACGAACAACCCCTTCACCGTCAAGGCCGTGAGCGCCGAAGGGGCAGGCAAGTCGGATCTGAAGATCGCCTCCAATGATGCCCTGAAACTGCGCGCCGTCAAGGAAAACATGGCATTTCTCCAGAAATGCCGTGTCATGATCGTGCTGGATTGATCCCGTTCCGGCCGAACCCCGCTGACGGGCGCGAAAGTGCTCGCAAACCGCTTGGATAAAGGCAGCCGCAGCCGATCCCGAATCAGGGGGGCTGCGGTTTCCTTTTGGAGGAACCCGTGCCGGGAAAGATTCAACTGCTGCCGGAAGAGCTGACCTCCCGTATCGCCGCCGGAGAAGTCGTCGAGCGTCCCGCCTCCATTGTCAAGGAACTGATGGAGAATGCCCTGGATGCGGGGGCGACGGACCTGCTGGTGGTTCTCGAGGGAGGGGGAACCGTCTCCATCCGCGTGGCGGACAACGGCATCGGCATCGATCCCGACGAAGCGCCGCTCGCCTTCCAGCGTTACGCCACCAGCAAGATCACCCGGTTCGAGGATCTCTGGTCGGTCCGTTCCTTCGGGTTCCGCGGCGAGGCCCTGCCCAGCATCGCGTCCATTGCCCGGGTGGAGATGACGACCCGGACGCGGTCGCTGCCGGTGGGCGTCCGGATCGTCGTCCAGGCCGGCGAGGTCGTGGAGGTCTCCGAGGCGGGGGGAGCGCCGGGAACGACCATTTTTGTGAGCCGGATCTTCGAGCCCGTGCCGGTCCGGAAGAAATTCCTCCGGTCGGAGACCGCGGAGCAGAGTGCCTGTCTCGATGTCGTCCTCCGGATCGCCCTGGCCCATCCCAGAGTCCGGATCCGGGTGACGGCGTCCGGCCGGGACCTTCTGAACCTTCCTGCCACGGAGGATCCGGCGGAGCGAAGCGCCCTCGTCCTGGGGCCTGATTTCGCCGAGCAGGCCGTCGCCCTGTCGGGAACGGCGGGCGGCTCGTCACTCACCGGTTTCATTTCCCGTCCTGAGCGGACGAGGTCCTCCACGAAGCAGATGCTCTTCTTCATCAACGGGCGCTACGTCCGCGACACTCTGATCCACCGGGCCGTCATGACGGCCTTCCGGCGGCGGATCGAGGCCCGCCGCTATCCGTCCGCTCTTCTCTTCCTGGACATGGCGCCCGCCGAGGTCGATGTGAACGTTCATCCCGCCAAGATGGAGGTACGCTTCCGGAAGCCCGGGGAGGTCTTTCAGCACGTCCATGACACCATCGAGCGGGCACTCTCGCGTTTTTCACCGGTTTTCCCCGCCGGCGAATCCCCATCCGGCGAGGCCCTTCGTCCGCCCTATGCAACCGGCCGCGTCGAGGAGGCCCTGCGCCGCTATATGATCCGAAGCGAGGGAGAGGATTCCCGGAGGGAGGGCGGGGGAGTCCCGAGGTATGCACCGCCGCTTCTCCGGACGGAGTCGGACGGGACGGCGGGATTCGCTCCCGCTGTCACGGAAGGCCGGTCTTACGGCGCATCCGGGCTTCCCTATGCCTATATCGGCCAGGCGGCGGGGACCTATCTCCTCTTCGGAGCTTCCGACGGCCTGCTGATCGTCGACCAGCACGCCGCCCACGAAAGGATTCTCTACGATCGCCTCCAGCGCCGTGAGCAGGATCGGCCCCCGGAAAGCCAGCGGCTCCTGATCCCGGAGGTCGTCGCTCTTCCCCGGAAAGAACTCCGGTTTCTCCTGGAAAATGCCGCCACCCTGGAAGATGCGGGTGTTCTCCTGGAGTCCTTCGGCGGCGATGCCATCGTCGTCAAGGCCCTCCCTGCTTTCCTGGAGGCCCGGGACATCCGGTCGTTTCTGCTGGATCTGGCGGAGGAAGTCGGCCGCGACGACCCTTCCGGCCGGGGAATCTCTCCCCTGCGGGACCGGATGCTGGTGTTCCTGGCCTGCCGGGGCGCCGTCAAGGCCCGCCAGGACATGAGCCGAGAAGAGGCTCTCGCCCTCCTCACGGCCCTGGGCGACGATCCCCAGGCCGCCACGTGTCCCCACGGTCGGCCCGTGGTCGTCCGTTTTGGAACGGCGGAGCTGGAGAAAATGTTCCGCCGCCGCTGAGGACGGGTTCATGTCCCTTCCCTCTGGAAAGCCGCGCGTTGTTGTTCTCGTCGGTCCGACGGGTGTCGGGAAGTCCGCCCTGGCCCTTCGTCTGGCGTCCCGCCGGGGCGCCGAGATCGTCAGCGCCGATTCCATGCAGGTTTACCGCCACATGGACATCGGCACGGCCAAGCCCTCGATGGCGGATCGCACCGCCGTTCCCCACCACCTGATCGATCTGGTTGACCCCGATAAGCCGTTCAATGCCGCCCTGTACCGGGAACAGGCCCGGGAGGCCATCCTGGATCTGCACCGCCGGGGAAAGCCGATCCTGGTCGCCGGTGGAACGGGCCTTTACGTGAAGGTCCTTCTGGGGGGACTGGTTGACGGACCGGGACCGGACGAGACCCTGCGTTGCCATTACCGGGACCTGCTGGAGCACCGGGGCAGGGAGTTCCTGCACGATCTCCTGACCCGGCGGGATCCCCGGGCCGCCGCGACCGTCCGGCCGACCGACGCGGTCCGGGTCATCCGCGCCCTGGAAGTCCTCGATCAGACGGGCCGGTCCATCGTGGATATCCGGGCCGATCACCGGTTCGCCGACCGGCCCTACGATTCCCTTCTGATCGGCCTTGCGATGGAGCGGTCAGAACTGTTTTCCGCCATCGACCGCCGCGTGGATGCCATGCTCGGGGAGGGACTCGTGGAAGAGGTGGAGGGGCTCCTGGCGATGGGATTCGGCGAGGACCTCCGGCCCATGCAGGCCCTTGGATACCGGCAGATCGTCGATTACATCCGGGGCCGTTGTGGCCTTCCCGAAGCCGTCGAGAAGATGCGGCGGGAAACAAAGGCCTTTGCCAAGCGGCAGGGCACCTGGTTCAAGGCGGACGGCGGGATCCGCTGGTTCACCCCCGGCCGGGAGGAGGCCGTTTCGGCGGAAGCGTCGCAATTCTGGGATGTCCCGTAGGGTGCGACCGCCATTCTCCTTGACTTCGGGCGGGGTTCTATGTAGAAACAACCCCTGTTTGTTCGGCCGTACCGGGGTTCCCCGGTCCAAAAGAATCCTTTGCGCTGGAAAGGAGCAGGAATCATGAACCGCCTACGGATGGGAAGATGGATGACGGCGCTCTTGATCGCGTTGCTGGCGGCAGGGATCGCCGCCTGCGGACTTGCACCGGTGAAACCGGTCAGTGAGATGGATACGCCGGAGCATCATTTCTTTCTTGGTCAAAAAGCCCTGGATGAGGGGCGGATTCAGGATGCCGGAGCCAGCTTCGACCGGGCTCTCCAGCTGGACCCGAAGTTTTCCAAGGCCTACGCCGGCAAGGGCATCGTGGCCGCCTACCTGAAAGATCCGAATGGCGCCCTGAAACATGTGGATACGGCCTGGGGGCACGCCAGCACGAACGACCAGAAAGCGTACGCTGATATCGCCTACATCCGGGTTTATACCCTCAACCAGTCCCCGTCGAACTGGCTGGACCTGGCCCGGGAAAAGTTCGATTTCGCCATCCAGTACGATCCCCGGTCCTCCGGTGCCTATTATTTCATGGGGATGGCCTACCGGGCGGCCCTGGAGTTCGAGAAGGCGCGGGGCATGTTCGCCAAGGTGGCCGAGCTGAAGGGTGCCTATACGGCGGAAGCGGCGGCCCAGTGGGAGCTGATGGACAAGATCCAGCGCGCCATGCCGGGAACGGCCACGGGCAAGAAGATCGCCCTCCTGGAGAAGATCAGCCGGGCCGACGCTGCGGCCCTGTTCATGGAGGAGCTGAAGATCGACACGCTCTATGAACGGCGGACAGTCAAATCCTTCGACACCTCCTTCCGGGAGCCCGGCAAACGGGCGAGAAAGGGCTCCGTGACCCCGAGGGACATTGTGAATCATCCCCTGAAGCCTGACATCGCAGGGCTCCTGAAGTATGGCGTCCGCGGCCTCGAAGTCTATCCAGACGGCACGTTCGATCCCGCGGGCCTCGTGAACAGGGCGGCCTATGCCATGATGATCGAGGATATCCTCATCAAGGTTACGGGCGACGAGAAGCTGGCGACCAAGTTCATCGGCAGCACATCCACCTTCGGCGACCTGCGGTCCGATCTCCCTTATTTCAACGCCGTCATGGTGGTGACGAGCCGGGGGATCATGAAGGGCAACCTCGCGACCGGGCAGTTCAGTCCGGACGGCGCGGTATCCGGTGTGGATGCGCTTCTGATCATCAAGGAGTTCAAGGAGCAGTTGAAGTTCTAGTTGTCGTGGCTGTCGTAGATATGGCCGCCTGCGGCGTTTCCCTTATCCCTTGCCATCGGGAAAAGAGGGGAAGGGGGGCGAGCGGGGACAGATTTTTATCCATCCCCCCGAGCGACGATCCCCCAAAAATTCCTCTCGCAGCGTGGGATCGGGGAGCCCGGCATCCGGCTATGTTTGTACAGCCCGTAACACGGACTGTTTCAGCAACCTGCGAAATCACATTCAAAAATGAGCAGGGGGCGGCGGGTTCGCGGGAGAACCGCCGCCCTCTCGCATTGCCTGGGAGAGCTGAGCCATGGAAGGAAAAACCATCGGGAAGGAGTTTGAACCGCATTCCGCAGAAGAGAAATGGTACCGGCACTGGCTGGACCAGAATTATTTCCATGCCAAGGACTCGAGCGACCGGCCTCCGTTCTCCATTGTCATTCCCCCGCCCAACGTGACGGGTATGCTCCACATGGGGCACGCCCTGAACAACACCCTCCAGGACATCATGATCCGGTACCGCCGGATGCAGGGATACAACGCCATGTGGATGCCCGGAACGGACCATGCCGGCATCGCCACCCAGAACGTGGTCGAGCAGGAGCTGGCCCGGGAGGGGAAGAACCGCCATGACCTGGGACGGGAAAAATTCATCGAGCGGGTCTGGGAGTGGAAGCACAAGTATGGCGGCGTCATCACCAACCAGTTGAAACGGATCGGCTGTTCCTGCGATTGGCCCCGGGAGCGGTTCACCATGGACGAGGGACTTTCCAGGGCGGTCCGGGAGGCCTTCGTGCGGCTCTACAACGACGGGCTCATCTATCAGGGAGACTATATCGTCAACTGGTGTCCCCGCTGCCACACAGCCATCTCCGATCTCGAGGTGGAGTTCACGGAGGAAAAGGGCCATCTCTGGGACATCCGCTATCCTTACGCCGACGGGAGCGGCGACATCGTCGTCGCCACGACCCGTCCGGAGACGATGCTGGGCGACACCGCAGTGGCGGTCAACCCCCAGGACTCCCGGTACACCGACATGGTTGGGAAAGAAGTCATCCTTCCCCTGGTGAACAAAAAAATCCCCGTCATCGCCGACGATTACGTCACCATGGACTTCGGATCCGGCGCCGTGAAGATCACCCCCGCGTGCGACCCTGCCGACTTCGCCATCGCCCAGCGCCACCCCATCGGGCTCGTCATGATCATGGACGGCAGCGCCGTCATGAACGAGAACTGCGGCGTCTACCAGGGGCAGGACCGCTACGAGTGCCGGAAGAACGTCATTGCGGACCTGGAGAAGGGCGGCTACCTCCTGAAGACGGAGCCCTACACCCACAACGTGGGCAAATGCTACCGGTGCAAGACCGACATCGAGCCCTACGTCTCGAAGCAGTGGTTCGTGAAGGTGAAACCCCTCGCCAAGGCGGCGACGGCGGCAGTCATCAAGGGGAAAACGAAAATCATCCCCTCCATGTGGGAGGCCACCTATTTCGACTGGATGGACAACATCCGCGACTGGTGCATCTCCCGGCAGATCTGGTGGGGGCATCGGATCCCCGTCTGGTACTGCGACGGATGCTCCGGGACGATCGTCTCCACCGAGGATCCCACGTGCTGTCCCACCTGCAAGAACACGGCCCTCCGACAGGAAGAGGATGTCCTCGACACCTGGTTCAGCTCCGCCCTCTGGCCCTTCTCGACCCTCGGCTGGCCCGACCAGACGCCGACGCTGAAGACATTCTACCCGACGTCGCTCCTTGTCACGGGCTTCGATATCCTTTTCTTCTGGGTGGCCCGCATGATGATGATGGGCCTGTACATCATGAAGGACGTGCCGTTCAAGGACGTGTACCTGCACGCGCTGGTACGGGACGAGCACGGCGAGAAGATGAGCAAGTCCAAGGGCAACAGCATCGACCCCCTGGAAATGGTGGACAAGTTCGGCGCCGATGCATTCCGTTTCACCCTGGCGGCATTCACCGCCCAGGGACGCGATGTGCGCATGTCGGAGGAACGGATCCAGGGATACAAGTTCTTCGTCAACAAACTCTGGAACGCCGCCCGGTTTTCCCTGATGAACCTGGAGGACGCCCCGAACGGAGAGCAGCGCCGCAACCGGGCCGCCGAGACGCTTGCGGACCGCTGGATCCAGGCGCGCCTCAATCGGACCGTGGCGGAGGTTATCAGGACCCTCGACGAGTACAAGTTCAACGAAGCGGCGGCAGTGGTATACCAGTTCGTCTGGCACGAGCTCTGCGACTGGTACCTGGAGATGGGCAAGCCGGTGCTCTACGGCAAGGATGCCCCGGAGCGGAGGCAGGCGGCCCAGAGAACCCTCTCCGCGGTGCTGAAGGCATCGCTGCAGCTTCTCCACCCCTTCATGCCATTTGTGACGGAAGAGATCTGGGAGACCCTCGTGGGAAACGGAGGCTCCATCATGGTGAGCCGCTTCCCTGCGCCGGACGCCCTGCAGGAGGATCCCGAGGCGGAGGAGCAGATGGGGATGATCATGGACATCATCGGCCGGATCCGGAACATCCGCGGCGAGATGAACATCCCGCCCTCCCGGAAGCTCAAGGTCATCGTTTCCGCCCCGGATGGCTCCCAGCGGGCCGTGGTGGAGCAGGAACGGACCATGATCGTCCATCTGGCCAACCTGGAAAGCATCGAGACCGCCGGTGCCATGGATGAGCCGAAGGGGGCCGCCACGGGCGTCATCGGAGCCGTCCGGGTTTTCGTGCTTCTGGAAGGCACCATCGACTGGGCGGGAGAAAAGGCCCGCCTCGAGAAGGAAGCCGCCCGGGTTCAGAAGGACCTGGCCCAGACGCAACGAAAGCTCGCGAGCAGCGACTTCCGGGAGCGGGCCGCGGAAGCGGTTGTCCGGAAGGAAGAGCAGAAACAGCAGGAGCTGTCGGAAAAACTGACGGCTCTCGAGAGAGCCCTGAATAAGGTCCGGGCCTTGGTGTAAATGCCGTCGGCCGGTCCCGGACCGGTGCCGATCGGAATGCATCCGGCCGGGTGGGGCGACCCCAAACCCCACCCGGTTTTTCGTCATCCTCGATCCATCATGAAGGAATCCCTGACCGGCCACGTGCTGGAACCCATCATCCGCAAGGCCCTCGCCGAGGACATCGGCCCGGGGGACCTGACGACGTCCTCCATCCTCAGCGGAGAGGAAAGGGGGGAGGGGCGCGCCCTGGCCAAGTCGGACCTGGTCCTGGCGGGCATCGACGTATTCATTACGGCATTTCGTCTGCTGGATCCGACGGCCGCGCTACGGGAAGCCCTGGTCGACGGGACGGCGGTTCGGCCGGGACAGACGGTGGCGGTTGTCTCCGGATCCCTCTGTGCCCTGCTCTCCGCAGAGCGGACGGCCCTGAACTTCCTCCAGCGCATGAGCGGCATCGCAACCATGACCCGCCAATTCGTCGACGCCGTCAAGGGAACCGGAACGCGGATCCTCGATACCCGCAAGACCGTTCCGGGGCTCCGGGTCCTCGACAAGTACGCCGTCCGGGCCGGCGGCGGCACAAACCACCGCTTCGCCCTCTATGACGGGGTCCTCATCAAGGAGAATCATGTCGCCGCCGCCGGTGGAATCGGCAGCGCCGTTCAGCGGGTCCGCCGGCGGGCGCCCCATACCGTTCGTGTGGAAGTGGAGGTACGGAACCTGGAGGAACTGAGGGAAGCCCTGGATGCCGGTGCGGACATGGTCATGCTGGACAACATGGACGTGGAGGCGATGCGGGAAGCCGTCCTGCGGGCCGGCGGCCGGATCCCCCTCGAGGCCTCGGGGAACGTCTCGCTGGCCAACGTCAGGACCATTGCGGGGACGGGCGTAGACTTCATCTCCGTGGGCTCCCTGACCCACTCGGTCCGGGCGGCGGACATTTCCCTGCTGATCTCCCCGGAGCCGCCGCCCGAAGGATGACACGGTCCCGATCATGACGTCGCTGAGCGGAGAAACCCTTCGGAACACGCCGGCCGGCGGGAGGTTCGGCCGCCCGCTTCATCTGTTCGGCTCGGTGGAATCCACGAACCTGGAGGCGCTGAAGCTTGCGGCGGCTGGTGCCCCGGAAGGGACCGCCATTATCGCCGAAGAACAGACGGCGGGCCGGGGGCGCCTCAACCGGACCTGGCAGTCCCCTCCGGGCTGCAACCTGTATCTCTCGCTGATCCTGAGGCCCGCGGTGGAACCGGCGGCGGCCCCCCAGCTGACCATCATGGCCGGAGCGGCCGTTGCAAAGGCCCTGACCCGCTGGTGTCCCGGCATCGTCGGCATAAAATGGCCGAACGACGTGCTGATCCGGGATCGCAAGGTCTGCGGCATCCTCACGGAACTCAGGCTCTCCGGCGAAGGGATCTCCTCGGTGATCGTGGGAATCGGCGTCAATGTGAACATCCGGCGCGAAGAGCTGGATCCGGCGTTCCGGGACGCCGCCACGTCGCTCCTGGAGGAGACCGGGACGGAAACGGACCGGACGGCCGTGGCAGCCGCCCTCCTGGAGGAACTGGAGAGCCTCTACGATCTCTGGATCCGGGAAGGATTCGATGCGGTCCGGCCGCAATGGCTTCCCTATTCCGTTCTGACGGGGAAGAGGATCCGGGTTGCTTTCCAGGATGAGGTGGAGGAAGGCATGGCGGTGGGGCTGGACGCGGACGGCGCGCTGCTCCTGGAGAAATCCCCGGGCGCCCTGAGGCGCGTCCTGGCGGGAGACGCAACCATCTTGAAGGAGTCATGATATGCTCTTGGTCATCGATGTGGGAAATACGAATACGGTGCTGGGGGTCTTTGACGGGGATGAGCTCGTCCACGACTGGCGGATCCGGACCGTGACGGACCATACGGTGGACGAGTACGGGATGCTGATCTACAACCTGTACAAGTCAAGCCGCATCAGCTCCAAGGCCATCTCGGCCATCATCATATCCTGCGTGGTTCCCCCCATGCTGAACATTCTGGAACCGCTGTGCCTCAAGTACTTCAACGTCCGGCCCCTCATCGTCGGGCCGGGCATCAAGACGGGGATGCCCATCTACTACGACAATCCCAAGGAAGTGGGCGCCGACCGGATCGTCAACGCCGTGGCGGCCTACGAGAAATACCGGCGCGACCTGATCATCGTCGACTTCGGCACGGCGACGACCTTCGACTACGTATCGAAAAAGGGCGAGTACATGGGCGGGTGCATCTCTCCGGGCCTCATGATTTCCAGCGAGGCCCTCTTCGAACGGGCCGCCAAGCTTCCCCGCGTCGAGTTGAGCAAGCCCCGGTCGGTCGTCGCCAAAGACACCGTCAGCAGCATGCAGGCGGGGATCGTGTATGGGTACGCGGGGCTTGTGGACGGTCTCGTCAACCGCATGAAGGCGGAGGTAAAGTCGGATCCGTACGTCGTCGCAACGGGAGGCCTGGCAAAGGTCGTGTCCACGGAGGCGAAGACCATCGACGAGGTGGACGACATGCTGACCCTACAGGGCCTCCGGCTCATCTACGACAGGAACCGCTGAGACGGCTCTGCACAGGGAAAGGAATGCGGAAACATGCTGAATGTCGGCCTCACCGGTGGAATCGGCTGCGGAAAATCGACGGTGGCCCGGATGCTTCAAAGGAAGGGGGCCTTCATCGTTGACTTCGACCGGGTGGCCCACGAGGTCCAGGAGCCGGACGGCACGGCCTGGAAGGCCGTCGTCGTCGAATTCGGACCGGAGGTCCTCCGGCCGGACCGGACTCTCGATCGGGAGAAGCTGGGTGCCATCGTCTTCCATGACAAGGTGAAGCGACGCCGTCTCAATGAGATCGTTCACCCCTCTGTCTTCGAAGCGTGGTTCGGACGCATGGAGGCGATCCGCAAGGAGAGGCCCGATGCCGTTGTCGTCGCTGACGTGCCCCTCCTGTTCGAGGTCGGGATGCAGACGATGCTGGACCTGGTGGTCCTGGTGTACCTGAGCCCGGAGGGGCAGATCCGGCGCATCATGAAGCGGAACGGCTACACCCGCGAGGACGCGGCCCTGCGGCTGGCCTCCCAGATGCCCATCGACAGGAAGGTTCCCCTGGCCGATTTCGTCATCAACAACGAGGGGACCATGGAGGAAACGGCGATTCAGGTCGACGATATCTGGTATGAGCTGACGGAGAGGGAGAGGGAGAAACGACAGGGTAGTGCCGCATAGCGGCCGGTCTTGCGTAAACAGGAAACCTGGGGGAGGTATTAACGGTATGATCGAGAAGAATGTAAAGACGGATTTCAGCGGCAAGGTGTCCGAGCCGGTCATCGATCCGACGGCTTATGTGCATCCCCTGGCCGCCGTCATCGGGAATGTGACACTGGGGAAGAACGTGATGGTTTCCCCCTGCGCGGCCGTTCGGGGCGACGAGGGGCAGCCCCTCTTCGTGGGCGACAACGCCAATGTCCAGGACGGCGTGGTCATCCACGCCCTCGAGACGGAGATGAACGGCCAGCCCGTCGACAAGAATCTTGTCGAGGTGGATGGGAAAAAATATGCCGTCTACGTCGGGAGCAGGGTGTCCCTGGCCCACCAGGTGCAGATCCACGGGCCTGCGACGGTTCTGGACGATACATTCGTGGGCATGAAGACCCTGGTGTTCCGGGCGAAGGTCGGCCGGGGCTGCGTCATCGAGCCGGGCTGCATCCTGATGGGGGTGACCGTCGCGGATCGTCGCGTCGTCCCCGCCGGTTCCGTCGTCAAGAGCCAGCAGCAGGCGGACGACTTGCCGGAGGTCACCGACGATTATCCCCTGAAGGACCTCAACAAGGGTGTGGTGCACGTGAACACCGCCTTGGCGAAGGGCTACCGGGAGGCGAAAAAATAGCGGGCACAGACGGAAACAAGGCATGAAAAAAGGCCGGTGGGAGAGGGGAATCATCCTCTCTTCTCCGGCCTTTTGCTTTTGGAGAGCCTCGACCCGACTCCGAGACAGGGAGGCTTCATGTGTTTCCCGGTCGGGATCCGGTCCGGCAGAAATACGGTGACGGGCCGTTGCGAACCCCGGACGGAGTGATCCGCTATTTGAAGAGCGAGGACAGGGCGCCGGTGATCTTGGAGAAGCCGCCGTCCTGCTTCTTCAGTTCCAGCTCGCAGGCCTCCAGTTCGCCCGGGTCCAGGTGCACGGCGCCGCACCCCTTGTTGATGCAGACGTCGACGGTCACGCCTCCGCGCTTGATCTCCGCCAGGCTCTTCGTCCCGCAGCGGAAGCAGTGCCCCTTGTGCTCCTCCCGGTACTTGGCGTCAGAATCCTTTGCCGCCTTTTCCCGCAGGGCCATGATCAGCTTCCTGTCGTTTTCCTTGAAGAACACGTCTTCCGAGTCCCCTTCCGGGGGGAGTAGTACCTTTACCTTTTCTCTGTCGTCCGCCATATCTTCCTCCTGATGGATTTCGGTATCGTCTTCGGAGCCCCGCGAGGCTCCCGTGCCTTATCATCTTTCCGGCGATTTTTCAACGGGATCGAATGTCCTGAAGGAATCAGGCCGCGGCAGAGTTCCCGGGAAAAAGACGCCGCTCCGCAACGGATCCCCGGTCATGTGGAAGAACGGGTCGGCGTGATTATCAACCATGCGGAACGAATCGGTTGACAATTGAGGTGGAGTTTCCTATGAAGCGATCAAACTCCAAATTGGAAGGAACCTCGCGTGGACGTCATAGACAGGCTGCAAAAGCGGGCAATCAGGAAAGGGGACCTCGGTACGGAAGAAGGGCTGTCACTGTTCGAGGAGGGCATGGGGCGCCCGTTCCGCCTTATGGCGGCGGCCTCCGAGATCCGCCGGCACTTCAAGGGCGATGTCGTGAGTCTCTGTGGCATCACGAACGCGAAATCCGGCCGGTGTCCCGAGGACTGCGCCTTCTGCGCCCAGTCCTCCCATTATGCAACCGAGGCGGAGGCCTATCCGCTGAAGAAGGCCCCGCAGATCGTCGCTGAGGCTGACCTGGCCCGCAGGGCCGGCGCCGAAATGTTCGGCATCGTCACGAGCGGCAAAAAAATCAACTCCACGCGGGAATGGGCGGAAATCCGGAAGGCAATCGGCGGAATCAACGGAGCGGGCCTGAAAGCCTGCGCCTCCCTGGGGCTCCTCGACGCCGGGCAGGCCCGGAACCTTAAGGAAGCAGGTCTCTACCGCTACCATCACAACCTGGAGACGTCCCGCAGCTTCTTCCCGAAGATCTGTACGACCCACGACTATGAAGAAGATGTGGAAACGGTCGGGACGGCGAAACGGGCCGGGCTGTCCGTCTGCTCGGGCGGGCTGATCGGCCTGGGGGAGGGCATCACGCACCGGATCGAGATGGCCCTCACCCTGCGGGACCTGGACGTGGATTCCATCCCGATCAACATTCTTCATCCGGTTAAGGGAACGCCCCTCGGCGGCAACCGGCCGCTTCCGCCCCTGGAGATCCTTGTCACCATTGCCGTGTTCCGCTTTCTCCTGCCGGACCGGGACTTGAAGCTCTGCGGGGGGAAGGAAAAGAACCTGCGCCAGCTTCTTCCCCTGGGCCTCGTGGCGGGCTGCAACTCCCTGATGACGGGGAATTACCTGACGACCGCCGGGCGGGAGAGTTCCCTCGACCACGAGATGATCTCGGATCTCGGCCTCCGGCCGACCCGGGAACAGGATCTTTGCCGCTGCGGAACGGGAGGAGAGGCATGCTCCTCCGAGTCCTGCGGGACCTTTCCCCCCCGGCGGTCCCGGAAAACCGGAAAGGAGCGGATCGCGTGACGGCAGCCGGTTCCGGATCCGTTTCGGGGAGGGAACTCCTGCTGCTTCACCTGAAGCAGGGCCGGGGGGCCTGGGTCTCCGGCCAGTTCCTGAGCGAGCGGATGGCCATGACCCGGACCGCCGTCTGGAAGCAGGTCGGCGCCCTGAAGGCGGACGGCTACGTGATCGAATCGTCCACCCGCAAGGGGTACCGTCTGGTCGACGTTCCCGACCTGCTCCGGATCGAGGAGGTGCGGGACGGGCTTCGGACCCGGGTCCTGGGGCGGAAGGAGGCCCGGCATTACCGGGATACCGACTCCACGAATTCAAGGGCCCGGGAACTGGCCGCCAAGGGAGCCCCGGAGGGGACGCTGGTGGTGGCGGAGGAACAGAGCAGCGGGCGGGGAAGAAGGGAGCGAACCTGGTTTTCACCCCCCTTCCTGGGAATCTACGCCTCCCTGGTCCTGCGGCCGTCCATCCCGCCCGGCGAGGCGCCCCGCATGGCCATCCTGGCGGCGGTGGCTGTGGCCGACGCCCTCCGTTCGGAGACGGGCCTCCCGGTGACCATCAAGTGGCCCAACGACATCCTGGCGGGGGGGCGGAAGATCGCCGGCATCCTCATGGAGCTGGCCACGGACATGGGCGCCGTCGACTACCTCGTGATCGGCGTGGGGATCAACGTCAACGTCCCGGCCGGGACATTCCCCCGGGAGATCCGTCCCCTGGCGACGAGCGTCCTCATCGAGACGGGAAAGGAGTTCCCCCGCGTGCGGCTGCTGCGCCGCTGCCTGGAATCCTTCGAGTCCTGCTTCGATCTCTACGAGGCCGGGGGGTTTGCCCCTCTCCTCTTGCGCTGGAAGGCCATGAGCAACATGATCGGAAAACCGATCGTCGTCCACGTACCCGGCCGGGACATCGAGGGCATGGTGGCCGACATCGATGAAAATGGATTTTTGCTGCTCCGGGACGACGGGGGCCTCGACCATCGGATCTTCTCCGGGGACGTGACCTTCCTGCCTGGGACAGGGAAAGGATGACGCTGCGATGGCAAAACGCGAGACTTCGCTCCGCGGCATGGCCTATGCCTCCATGTTCGGCGCCCTGACGGCCCTGGGGGCCTACATCATGATTCCCCTGCCCCCGGTGCCGGTAACGATGCAGACCCTGTTCGTCTTCCTGGCGGGATCCCTCCTGGGAGGATACCTGGGGGCCATGAGCCAGGTGGTCTACATCCTCCTGGGCGTCATCGGCCTGCCCGTCTTCGCCGGAGGCAAGGCCGGGGCGGGGGTCCTCCTCGGGCCGACGGGGGGATATCTGATCGGGTTCGTGCTTGGCGCGTACGTTCTGGGACGCCTGGCCGACCCCCGGATAAAGCCGGGGTTCTTCGTACTTCTTGTCTGCATGTTCACGAGCCTGGTGGTGATCTATTCGTGCGGTGTGATTCAACTGATGTATGTGGCGAAGCTTGGCCTGCGCAAGGCCCTGATTGTGGGCGTCCTGCCGCCGCTGCCTGGGGATGTCGTGAAGATGATCGTGGCGGCCCTGATCTGTGTAAAGATCCGGGACCGTCTGAAGCTTGTGAAGGGTCCGGGAAGGCAATGATCGTTCTCGATGGGGTTTCGTTTCGCTACGGGGAAGACGGGCCGGATGTCCTCCGGGGGGTAGACCTCCGCCTCCGCGAGGGAGAGTACGTCGCCCTGGCCGGGCACAACGGCTGCGGGAAGAGCACGCTCCTGAAGCATCTGAATGCCCTGCTCGTTCCGACGGAGGGGACTGTGACCGTGGATGGTCTCGATACCCGGGACTCCTCCTTGCAGCGCGGGATCCGCCGGGCCGTGGGCATGGTTTTCCAGAACCCGGACCACCAGATCGTGGGCATGACCGTGGAGGAAGACGTGGCCTTCGGTCCGGGTAACCTGGCGCTGCCGCCCCGGGAGGTCCGGGAGTGCGTGCGGGAGGCCCTGGCCCGGGTGGGCCTGGAAGGGTATGAATCGCGCGCCCCCCACACCCTTTCCGGCGGAGAGAAAAGGCTCGTTTCCATCGCCGGGGTCCTGGCCATGAAGCCCCGCTTTATCGCGCTCGACGAGCCGACGGCCTACCTCGATCCCGTCTCGCGGCGGCGCGTCCTCGACCTCATTGTCGGGCTGCATCGCCAGGGCATGGGCATTCTCCACGTGACCCACAGCATCGGCAACATCGTGGACGCCGACCGGCTCGTGGTCATGGAGCGGGGGTCGATCGCCCTGGACGACAGGCCGGAGGCCGCCTGCGCCGCCCTGGCCTCGGGGCGCTTCCCGGGCCTGGAGGCTCCCCCCGTTGCGACCCTGATGGCGGAGCTGAAAAGCCTTGGGTGGGGAGTGAATCCGAACGTCCTGTCCATCCGGGAGGCCTGCCGGGAGATCGACGCGTGCCTCGCCCGACGCCCGGGAGAACGCCCGTGATGAAACCGTTCCGGTTCGGTCTCTTCGTCCCCGGCGAATCGCCCCTCCACCGCCTCGACCCGCGGGTCAAGATCCTCTCCGTCGTCGTCCTCGGCGTCCTTACGTTCCAGGCGTCCGCGGAGGCGGCGATCCTGATCACGCTTCTCCTGGCAGGACTGACGGGCCTTTCCCGCCTGCGGCCGCGCCATCTACTGGACGCCCTGAGGCCCCTGATGGTCTTCGCCGCGCTCCTGTTCCTCATCCATCTTTTCTTTACCGATGGGGAGGCCCCGGTGTCCCTTTCCGCGGGTCCGTTCCGGATCACCCGGGAGGGACTGCGGCAGGGCGGAATCGTCGTCTGGCAGTTCTTCGCCCTGGTTTCCATGGGCGTTCTCCTGACCATGACTACCGGACCGTCCGACCTGGTCGCCGCCTTGGAGAAAATCCTGAGTCCCCTGAAAATCCTTCGCGTCCCCACCCAGGACCTGGCGGTGATGGTTTCCCTGGCTCTGCGGTTTCTGCCGACCTTCCTGGAGGAAATGGAAAAGCTGAAGACGGCCCGCCTCGCCCGGGGGGCCGACTGGCGGCGGGGAGGAGCTGTCCACAGGGTGAAGACCGCGGCGTCCCTTGTCGTGCCTCTCCTTCTGGGGGCGGCCCGGCGGGCCGACGATCTCGCGGAGGCCATGGAGGCGCGGGGCTACGCCCGGGGGCCCCGGACAGGCCTCCGGGAGCTGCGCATGGCCGGGTCGGACTACGCTGCCCTGGCCTTTGTGGCGGGATTCTCAGGCTTGGTTCTGGTGAGCGGTTTGCTCTGAATTCCTGTGGCCGGTGGGAAACCTGAATGGGCCGGGCGGAGTGTTCCGGCTCGTGAGCAGGTTCACTGCGGCTGGAGCCAGCGGGTCATCCGGGGGATCTCGTCAGCCGTCCAGGCGGGGGTCCGGCGGACAGCGAAGAAGAGGGCGAATAGGCGCTCCATGACGGACACGGCGCGCTCCGCCAGGTGGATCCGCTCCAGGAGCCGTCCCTCGTCGTCCTTTATCCCCGTATCCCCCTCCGCATCGGCCGGGAGCTTCATGGACTGGAAGCGGAACCGGTCGGCCTTGAAGGTGAACTCCCAGGCGTCCGCGTCCTGCTTCAGGGACAGTCGGGCCTCGCGGATCTTCTTGCTTCGCCGGAGGGCCTCCCGACCTTCCTTCAGCTCCGCGTTCAGGCCGTGGCAGACCACCGTTTCCGCATAGTCACCCTCACCGCCCTCGAGAACGACACGCCGGATGAACGCCAGTTCCACTTCCTCCTTGCGGTCCAGTGCGATGGTGCCGGCCCGCTCCTCGCTTTTGAACCAGAGCCAGGTCAGGAATTCCCGGCCCAGGGTGAAGGGGGCCGGTCCCTCGGGGCCGAGGGCCGCCGCGGCCTCGTCCCAGGGACTGTAGGGTTCGAGGACCGTGGAGAAGGTGTCGCGGAAGAGGAGCGTGAAATCGTCGCAGATCTTGTCCGTGTGGGTGCAGAAGAGGACCCGTCCCTGCGGCATGAACCAGCAGGCCTCGTACAGGGCGGGAACCGCCGGGGCGCCGGCCAGGAGCTCCTCGCGGACGGTCTCCCGGAGCAGCCCCTGCTGATGGCGGCTGAGGCGCTCCTGCTTGTTTTCTTCCTTCACACGCCTCTGGGCCTCGAGGGTGCGGAAGCGGAGCAGGGCAGGGGAGACCTGCTTCCGGTCGATCCGGAGGCAGAAGAGGGCCAGGTGCCCCCGAGAAGGGGGATAATGGCTGAAATCCCGATCCAGGATGTCCTCCAGGCCGGTCCAGCCGATCGTCTTTTCCTCAGAGCGGGAGACGGCCTCCCGGAAGGAGAAGGACCGCAGCCGGTCGGTCAGGACCTCGGGGTCCGGGGGAGCCGGGGCCTCGCGGGTCGGCCGGAACAGGGAAAAGGTGAGGGGACCTTTCTGGATTGGCATGGGAACCTCCGGAGTGGAATGGCCGGGACGGGTCGGCGGGAGTGCCGCGGTTGTCCCGGGGGGGTCGGACAGGCCGGCCGGGTGCCTCTGTAGCGCACCCACCCGGGCGTGTCAAGGCGTGTGCGACCGGCGAAATGCCCGTGGACAACCGCCCGCTTTTATGATAGCCATTCACCCAATCTTTCCGATAGGATCGGAGTTCGAGACCCCATGGCCATCCGGAAAATCGGCATCATCGCCAACACCGACAAGGAACGCTCCCCGGAGTACGTCGCCAAGCTGCACGACTGGCTCCTCGGTCGGGGCCTGGAGGTATACCTGGATGAGGGAATCGCCGAAAAAATGACCGGCGTCACCGGCTGTTCGAGGAAGGAACTGGCCGCCCGGGCGGACCTCCTGGTCGTGTTCGGCGGCGACGGGACCATGCTCCGGACGGCCCGCTCGGTGGCGGAATTCGACATTCCCATCGTCGGGATCAACACGGGCGGGCTGGGATACCTGACAGAGGTGAACCTCAACGAGATGACCGATGTCCTGGAGCGGATCCTCGGGGGTGATTTCTCCACGGAGAAGCGAATGATGCTCGACGTCCTTATCCGCCGCCAGGGCCGGGACCCCGTCCGGGAAAGCCACGTCCTCAACGACGTGGTCATCAACCGGGCCGACCTGTCCCGCATCGTCGAGCTGGAGACGGCGGTGAATGACCGTTTTCTCACGACCTTCAAGGCCGACGGCCTCATCATCGCCACGCCGACGGGCTCCACGGCCTATTCCCTTTCGGCGGGGGGG
>PHBD01000003.1:0-124529 GCA_002841865.1 Deltaproteobacteria bacterium HGW-Deltaproteobacteria-19 | reverse complement strand
GACCAGGACTCGATCATCCTCAATCCGATCTGTCCCCATGCCCTGTCCAACCGCCCCATCATCCTCCCCGACTCGGCGGTGATGAAAGTCACCCTGTGGTCGAAAGAGGCCGGGGCCACCGTGACCCTCGACGGACAGACCACCTTTACGCTCCGCGCCGGAGACTCCGTCACGGTCCAGAAGTCGCCCTTCGTGACGACCCTCGTCGCATCCCCCCACCGGGATTACCTGGAGATCCTCCGGACCAAGCTGGGATGGGGTGTGGGGCCGGGCGAGAAACCCATTCCCTGACCGGGAGAGCCCCTATCGGGACCATGCTTGCAGAGCTCTGCATCCAAAACTTCGCCATCATCGACACGCTGGAGATCTCCTTTCACCCGGGCCTGAATGTCCTGTCCGGCGAGACCGGAGCCGGGAAATCCATCATTGTCGGGGCACTCAGTCTTCTGCTCGGCGACCGGGCTTCCGCCGAGATGATCCGGACCTCCGCGGACGAGGCCGTCGTGGAGGCGGTCTTCCGGGTCCCGGAAAACGGGGAACTGGCGAATCGGATGGCCGGGATGGGGCTGGCCCCGGCGGAGGAACTGGTGATCCGGCGCAGCGTCTCCCGCGGCGGAAAGAACCGCATCCACGTCAACGGGCACCCGTTGAGCCTGTCCATGCTGTCGATGCTCGGGGAGTGCCTCGTGGACATCTGCAGCCAGCACGAGCACCAGGTTCTCCTGAACCCGGAGCGCCACCTGGATCTTCTGGACGCCTATGCCGGCCTGGCGGAGGAACGGGAGGCCTTCGGAATCCTGTTCGACGAATACCAGGCCGTTCTCGCCCGGCTCCGGGAGATCGAGAGGGTCCGCCGGCAGCGACTGGAGCGGGAGGAATGGCTCCGTTTCTCGATCCGGGAGATCCGGGGGGCGGGACCGGCACCGGGGGAGGAGGCGGACCTCAAAAACGAGCGGCAGGTTCTCGGGAACGTCCGGAAACTGCAGGAACTGGCGGGGCGGGCCCATGAGAGCCTGCACGGCCGGGACGGCGCCGTCCTCGATTCCCTCCGCGGGATCGTGGCGGACGTACGGGAAATCCGGCGGATTGACGGGGCCTTCGGCCTTTCCGAGGCGGATCTGGAGGGACTTTATTACAGCCTGGAAGAGACAGCGGGGACCCTCCGGGTATATCGCGACGGGCTGAACGTCGATCCGGGACGCATCGAGGCCATCGAGGAGCGCCTGGAGCTGCTCCGGCGGCTCAAACGCAAATACGACGGCGACGAATCCGCGATCCTGGACCGGGCGGACGAGATGGAGAAGGAGCTGGATCGCATCTCCCGGATCGAGGAGGACGCGGAGCATCTGGGCCGTGAGGAGACCCGCATGCGCGCCTTGCTGGAGGAGCGGGCGCAGGTGCTGTCGGAGCGGCGGCGGCAGGGAGCCCTGGGACTCCGGGAGAGCATGGAGGAAGAGATCCGGTCTCTCCGGATGGACCCTGCGCAGTTCGAGATTCTTTTCCGCCCGTCCGGGGACACGGAGACGCGGGAGATTGGCCGGCGGGGCTGGGACAACGTGGAGTTCCTCCTGTCCACCAATGTCGGGGAGGAGCCGAAACCGCTGCACCGGATCGCCTCGGGCGGCGAGCTGTCCCGCATCATCCTGGCGATGAAGAAGGTCCTGGTCCGCGGCGGGTCCGTGGGGACGATCGTCTTCGACGAGGTGGACAGCGGGATCGGCGGGGCGACGGCGGAAGTGGTGGGGGAGCGGATCCGGGATGTCTCCGGGCACCACCAGGTCGTCTGCATCACCCACCTGCCGCAGATCGCCTGCTTCGCCCAGCGGCACTTCCGGGTCTCGAAGGCCCTCGCGGAGGAGCGGACGGCCTCCCGGGTGGAGGTCCTTTCCGAGGAGGAACGCCTCGAGGAGGTGGCCCGGATGCTGGGCGGCGTGCGGATCACCGAGAAGACCCGGGCCCATGCCCGCGAAATGCTGGGCCGCGCCGCGGGGAGAACCTGACGAAAGGATGCGCTGGGAGGTTTACAACGGCGGGCTCGCATGGTAGAAGGGCACAAAAATTCACCGTTTCGGCCGTCCGGTCGGAGCGGCTTTTTCGAGAGGGGATTCCATGGCAAGACATAAGAAGTGTGAGCGAAAGAAGGAATTGGACCGGCGCAGGAAACGGCGGAGGGAGAGCCTGAGGCTGCGCCGGAAGAATGCTCCCAAGGGCCAGGATAAGGCGAAGTAGCGGCCCCGATCGTGCAGCCGGGCCGGGAGGGCGGACATGTTGAGAAAGGCCCGCATCAGCGACGTCCGGACGATTCATCGTATGATCAACGTCTCGTCCGGGCAGGGGGAAATGCTCCCCCGGTCGCTCATGGACATCTACGGGAACATCCGGGATTTCTTCGTCTGTCTCGAAGACGACGGGGAAACCCTGGTGGGTATCTGCGCCATGAACATCATCTGGGAGAACCTGGCGGAGATCCGTTCCCTGTTCGTGGAGGAGACGGTCCGCAAGCGCGGCATCGGGCGGATGCTGGTGGAGGCCTGCATCTCCGAGGCCATCACGCTGGAGCTCTTCCGCGTTTTCACCCTGACGTACCGGCCGGAGTTCTTCCGGGCCCTCGGTTTCCGGGAGGTCGAGCGCCAGAGCCTCTCCGAGAAGATCTGGTCGGACTGCTTCCGCTGTCCGAAATACCCCGATTACTGTGACGAAGTGGCGATGATCATTGAACTCTGATCACTGCCGGAGCATCCGGCTCGTCCTTATAGCCCTGCTCTTGTCCGCCGCCCTGGCTGCCTGCAGCGTTCGGACGGAGGCGCAGGTCCTGTCCCCCCTGTCGGGCGCCCCGCCCGCTCAGGCCGGCGGCTCCCCGGCCCTGACGCCGGTATCCTGGGATGCCCTTCCCGTCCTGAACGATGATCTGGATCTGCCTTCCCTGAAGCTCGCCGTCGAGAGAAGCCTGGATTATTATGAACGCGCCGGTGTTGGCCCCGTCCGCATCGGCGCGGAAGATTTTGCGCCCCGGGAGATGAGAGAGGCCCTTCAGGAGCTTCTGGAGATCCTGCAGGCGGGGAACCCGCCGGAAGAAAGGTGCAGACGGATTGCCGAGCGGTTCGATCTGTACCGGGCATCCGGACTCGACGGGCAGGGCACCGTCCTTTTCACCGGGTATTACGTTCCTGAGCTCATGGGATCCCGCACCCGGACGGATCGTTTTCGCTATCCGATTTACGGGCCGCCGCAGGAAGTCCTGGACAGGAATGCCCGGGCGGGTGGCGGGAACGGAAAGCCTTCCCGGCTCTGGAACCGGAAGGAGATCGACGGAGACGGAGCGCTCCGGGAACGGGGACTGGAGATCGCCTGGGTCGACGATCCGACGGAGCTGTTCTTTCTTCACATCCAGGGGTCCGGCCGGATCCGTCTCCCCGACGGTACGATCCTCACGGTGGGATACGCCGGCTCCAACGGACGCCCCTTCCGCAGCATTGCACCCTACATGACGGAACGGGGAATTACGCCCCCGGGAGGCCTCTCCTACTGGAGCATCCGGGAGCACCTGAACGGTCACCCGGAGGAGCGGCAGGAGATCCTCAATTGGAACGAGCGGTACATCTTTTTCCGGATCCTGGAAGGGGAGCCGGTGGGATCCCTCGGGGTGCCCGTCACGGCGGGCCGGTCCATCGCGGTGGATGCGGCGATCTTCCCGCCCGGGGCGGCGGCGTTCATCCGGGCACGCAAGCCCGTAACGGGCGAAATGGGGAAAATCCGCTGGATACCGTTCTCGCGGTTTGTTCTTGCCCAGGACGCCGGGGCGGCCATCAAGGGACCCGGACGGCTGGATCTCTTCTGCGGGGCCGGGTACGAAGCGGAGCGAAAGGCGGGGAGCCTTAAGGAGAAGGGGGAGCTTTACTTCCTGATTCCCAGACGGGTCCGCTGAACGTCAGGTTGTTCCTGCGCCGCGCCTAACCGCCGATCAGCGCCTGGTGTGCCCCGTCCAGGTATCGTTGGCGTCGGCCATCCCCAGAGCCGCGTTGAGCCAGTCCATGGCCTTGATCGGCAGGAGAACCTTCATCAGCGGCGTCACGAACTTTACGGGCAGGGACGGGACGGCCACCATGGCCTGGTTCCGCCGGATCGCCTCCACCACGCGGGTCGTTACGTCCCCGGGTTTCAGCATCTGCGTTCCCGCCACCATCTTCGATCCCTCGAACATTCCCGTATTGACGGTATTCGGGCAGACCACCGTGACGCCGATATCGGCCCGCAGCTTCCGCATCTCCTGGCGCAGGCTGTCGGTGAAGCCGATGACGCCGAACTTGCTGGCGCAATAGGCCGAGAGGTTCGGGATCGCGAGGATGCCGCCGGCGGAGGCGAAGTTGACGATGTGCCCTTCGCCCCGGCGCAGCATGGCCGGCAGGAAGGCCTTGCAGGTCCAGAAGAGGGCCGTCAGGTTGACCCGGATCATCCGTTCGATGGCGTCGTCGTCCAGGTCCAGGAGCGGCGCGGCCGTGACGATCCCGGCATTGTTCACCAGGATCGCCGGGGGCTCCATGTCCGCTTCGATCCTGGCGGCCAGATCATAGACGGCCGCCCGGTCGGAGATGTCGCAGACGAAGCCCCGGCAGGGCCCGAGGCTGCGGAGTTCCTCCTCGGCGGCCTGCAGGCTGTCAGGCTTGACGTCCACCAGGGCCACAGCGCAGCCCTCCTGGAGGAGCTTCCTCGACAGGTCCAGCCCCATACCCATGCCGGCGCCCGTCACGACGGCCGTTTTCCCCTTCAGGTTCTTCATGGCAGCCTCTTTTCGCATCCCGGGATTGAGCCGCGAGTCATTCGCCCCCGGCGGGGTACATCTCCTCAATCAGGTTCCGATACTTCTCCTGGATCACTTTCCGCTTGATCTTGAGGGACGGGGTCAGCTCACCCGTCTGTTCCGTGAAGGGATTGCGGAGAATGCGATAATACTTGATTGTCTCGACCCGCGCCAGATTCTTGTTCACCTCCTGGACATGGCGGTCGACAATCGGACCCAGGCCCGGGAGATCGTAGAGGTCTTCCGGTTTCGAGAAAGACAATCCTTCCTCTTTTGCGAGGCGTGCTGCTTCCGCCAGGTTGAGCGTGATGAGGCAGGTGAGGTATTTCCTTCGGTCGCCGATGGTCACCACGTGCTCGAAGAGGGGGTCCTTCATGAAGAGCCCCTCGATGTTCTGCGGCGCGATGTTCTTTCCGCCGGCAGTGATGATCAGGTCCTTCTTCCGGTCCGTGATGATCAGGAAACCGTCCTCGTCGAGTTTGCCGATGTCCCCCGTCATGAGCCAGCCGTCTTCGGTGAAGGCCTCCTTCGTCTGCACCGGCATCCGCCAGTAGCCCTTGATGATGTTTCCGCCCTTCGCCAGGATCTCGCCGTCCGGGGCGATCTTCACCTGGTTGCAGGGCAGGGGGCGACCGGTCGTGCCATGGCGATAGCTGCCGATGACGTTCAGGCTGATGGGGGCGGTGCTCTCCGTCATGCCGTATCCCTCGATGACAAAGATGCCGGCGGAATTGAAGAAATCGGCGATCTCCCGGGAAAGGGGTGCGCCGGCGGCAGTCATCCAGCGGACCCGGCCGCCCAGACGCTCGTTCAGCTTCTGATAGACGAGCCGGTAGGCAAGGCGATACTGGATGTCCAGGGAAAGGGGAATGGGCTTCTCGCGCTCCTTCAGCCTGCTCACCTGCCCGCCGACCTTCGTCGCCCACTGGAACACCTGCTGCTTCCAGGGGGGCTCTTCCTTGACCTGGCCCAGGATCCGGGCGTAGATCTTTTCGCAGACCCGGGGCACTGCCAGGACGATGGTGGGGCGCTTTGCGGCGATGTCCTCGATGATGGTGTCGAAGCTCTGGGCGTAGTGGGTCGTGATTCCCACTTTCATCCCGTAGAAGTGGCCGGCGATCCGCTCGAAGACGTGGGACAGGGGAAGGAACGGGACCGTCTCGTCTGTGTCATAGGCCGGCACACAGGTGTCCAGGGCGTCGAAAATCGCCAGGATGTTGCTGTGGCTGATCATGGCCCCCTTGGGGTGCCCCGTCGTTCCGGACGTATAAACGATCGTCGCCAGGTCTTCGACCTCGATGGCGTCGTTGAGACGGTCGAAGAGATCCGGTTCGCGACGCGCCAGGTCACGACCCCGTTCCTGGAGTTCATTGAAGGTCATGAGCTGGGGATTGGACAGGTCGCATCCCTCCGGGTCGATGACAACGATCTTCTCCAGGGTGGGAAGTCCCGGTGCCTCCTGGAGCGCCTTGTCTACCACGTTCCTGTTCTCGGCGATGAAGACCCGGGATTCGGAATTCCCGATGATATAGGCGATCTCGGGGGCCGGGACGGTCGTGTAAAGGGGAACCATGCAGACCCCGATGCCGAGGGTGCCCATGTCCGAGGCAACCCACTCGAGGCGGTTCTCGCTCAGGATGGATACCCGGTCTCCCTTGCGAATCCCCAGTGAGTAGAGACCAAGGCCGACGGCCCGGGCGTTCTCGTAATACTCCTGCCAGCTCCATCCCTCCCAGCGGCCGTTCCTGCGCTTTTCCATGGCGAGACGGTTTCCGTATCGTTTTGCCTGGTTTCTGAAAATCTGAGCCAGATTGGCCTTCATGGCGCTCCTCCTTCCGTATCGCTCGCCGTCGCAGACGGCAATTTGTTCAGGGAAGTCCCGGGCACGCATCCATTCGGGACGGAACGGATCCGGCGGGACCATGGAAAAAGGTACGGCAGTGGTGAATTCGAACTTGAGGCAAGAAATTGCCAGACGCTGATTGATTTGTCAATCAACATCTTCGGCGCCGCGGAAAATTTTTGCAGACGCTGTGAAACTCAATGAGAAAGGGCCTTTTGAACGGTCCAGGCAAGGACGTCGTCTCGCCGCGGCGGGGATTGCAATTGACCTTTGGGGGATGAATGAGGTAGTCCAAGGGGCCAGGAAGGGGCCTGCATCATTGCGAGTCTGAAATTGCCCACAGGGGCTTTTGTCCCGGGGAACCATTGCTTTTCCGTCTGCCTGAGGGAAGGCGGAGCATAGCGAGAAGGGGGATAAGATGTTCGATCCAGCGAAATGCGATTTCTGTGGAGAGTGCCTTGGGCGTTGCGCCTACATCGACTTTGACCGTGAGGAGGGGGGACGGCAGTTCGAGAAGCTGGTGAAAGGGGAGCCCGTGGACTGGCTCAGGAAATGCATCACCTGCTTCGCCTGCAACGAGCTCTGTCCGCAGGACGCCCGACCCTTCGACCTGATCCTCCAACGGATGGAGGCCCTGGGGGATTACGTGGACCCAAACCTGTTCGCAGCGATCAAGGGAAAATTCACGGCACCTGAAGGCTTTACTCCGCCGAAGGTAAAGTCCCCCGTCCTGTCGGTCTGCACCATCGAGCCCATCGCTCCCTGGGCCTTCAAGGGCTCCCTCTTCGCCGGCCTCGACGTCCTCAAGGGCCGCTTCTGGTTCTGCAATGTACTGTTCCCCCACCTGGGCAACGAAACGGTCATGATCGAAGGCGTCAAGCCGCTCTTGGACCGCTATGCCGCCCTGGGGGTGGACGAGGTGATCTTCGCCCACGACGACTGTTACGCCCTCATGGCCGACTGGGTTCCGCGGCTGGGTTTGAAGCTGCCCTTCAAGGCGACCCACCTCTTCGAATTCCTCGCCCGTTCCCTGAAGGCGCGCCGGGCCGAGATCCGGCCGCTGGGCATGAAGGTCGCCTACCAGCGGCCCTGCGCCTCCCGGGGTACACCCGATAAGGAGGCCTTCCTGGACGAGATCTTCGCCCTCATCGGTGTGGAGCGGGTCGCCCGGAAGTACGATCGGGAGGAGGCGCTCTGCTGCGGGCAGGCGATGAAGGGATTCATGCAGCGGGGTGAGAAGTATCCCGGCTACCAGACCCTTAACATCGAAGACGCAAAGGCTCATGGGGCCTCGGCGATGGCTTTCCTGTGCCCCATGTGCCTGGATGCGCTGAAAAAGACCTGCCGGGAGGCGGGCCTGGAGATGTACATGGTGAGCGACCTCTGCCGTCTGGCCCTGGGAGAGGACCTGCAGCGGGAAGCTCCGAAAGCGGGCTGACGCGTATCCGGGGAGCCGTACATGAAAACGATTCGTCCGGAAGACTATCGCCATATCCTGTTCTTCACGGGGGCGGGGATGTCCGCGGAAAGCGGCGTCCCCACCTACCGGGGGGCCGGGGGCGTCTGGAGATCCTACCGCTGGGAGGAGTACGCCTGCCAGGACGCCTTCGACGCCGATCCGGAAAAGGTCCTCCGTTTTCACGAATTACGGCGGAAATCCGTCCTGGCCTGCCAGCCCCATGCCGGACACGAAGCCGTCGCCCGGCTGGAGGGAGAGCACCCGCAGGTGACGGTGGTGACGCAGAATATCGACGGCATGCACCAGCGGGCGGGGAGCCGGCGGGTCCTGGAGCTCCACGGCAGCCTGTGGCGCCTGCGGTGCCCGCAGCACGGCATCCGGGAAGACATCGGGGAGGCCTACCGGCGATACCGGTGCGAGGATTGCGGAAACTGGCTCAGGCCTGACATTACCTGGTTCGGCGACATGCTCGACTCTTTCGTCATGGGGCAGGCCGCGCAGGCGATCCGGTCCTGCGACCTCTTCGTCAGCATCGGCACCTCCGGCGTCGTCTGGCCCGCCGCAGGGTTTCCCCAGGCCGCCCGGGACGGCGGAGCCCGGTGCATCGAGATCAATCCGGAAGCGAACGAGATGTCCTCCCTGTATCACGAATCGATCCGGGGAACGGCGGGAGAGGTGCTGCCGGGACTCTTTTCGTCCTGAGCAATCGGGCAGGAAGGGAGTTACAGGTCTTTCCGCCAGACCGGCGTCCGGGAACCCGGCTCAAAAAAGTCCTCCAGGATCCCCACGGGGTCTCCCGCCAGGATGGTGTAGAAACTCCAGGCCGTGGTCCGGTAGCGGGGATTGCTCGACCAGAGCATCTCCGTCCATCCGGCTTCCCGGGCGCCTGCGAAGAGGGCCTCCAACAGTTGCTTCCCGAGGCCTCTTCCACGGATGTCCGGCGATAGAAACGCCGTCTTCAGGCCTGCCGCCCGCGCCTCCGGCGACGACCGGAAGGGGAGAAAGCGGTCGTCGGGAGATCCGCATCCCATGACGCCCACCGGCTTTCCATCAGCATCCCGGGCTACGAGATAAACATCACCGTTCCCCTTGGCTGCCGCCCGCAGAATCGCCATGGTCCGCTCGATTTCATCCGCGATCGGCCGTCCATCCTTCCGCACCCAGGCTGTCACGATTTCTCGCAGGTCCGGGATGTCCTGCTGGGTCATCATATCAATCCGAAACGCAGCATTCACACTCATTCGGTTGCTCGTCCTTTCTGCGATTCCTGCCGTCTTTCCTGCAGAATGAAGTCTTGTTCCATGGTCCCCGGGAACGTGCCACAGGCCGGTCCTTCCGTCAAGGAGGAGCCTTTTTGGTGGGAAAAGAGGGACATTCTCTATATAATTCCCGCCCCAAGAGGAGCGACCCGGCAAAACGGCCGGATGCTGTGCTGTCGGTGCGGGGGCGGTCACCGAGGCGGGGCAGGCTTTTATCAGAAAAGGAGAGATCATGGAGCACGTCTACCTGGACCACAGCGCCACCACCCCCGTCGATGCGGAGGTGCTGGCGGCGATGATGCGATTCTTTGCCAATGTGTTCGGAAATCCCTCGAGTGTCCACCGCTTCGGCCGGGAAGCGCGGGAGGCGGTGGAGGAGGCCCGGGAAAAGGTGGCCTGCCTGCTCGGTGCCGATCCCGGGGAGATCGTCTTTACCGGAGGGGGAACCGAGGCGGACAACCTCGCCATCCTGGGGACGGCGTGGGCGAAGGAAGATGGGAAGGATGAGATCGTCACGTCGGCCGTCGAACACCCGGCCGTTATGAACACCTGCCGCTTTCTCGAGGGCCGCGGGTTCCGGGTGACATACGTTCCCGTGGACGGAGAAGGCCTTGTCGACCCGGAGGAAGTCCGGAAGGCCTTAACCGGGCGGACCTTCCTCGTCTCCGTCATGCACGGCAACAACGAGACCGGAACGATTGCCCCCATTGCCGCGATCAGCGCCCTCGCCCGGGAGAGGGGCATCCTCATGCACACCGATGCCGTCCAGACAGTCGGGAAAATACCCTTCGACGTTGATGACCTGGCGGTGGATCTTCTCTCCGTTGCAGGACACAAGATCCATGCCCCCAAGGGAGTCGGGGCCCTCTATATCCGGCGGGGAACGCGTATTCAAGCTGCTCAGTTCGGCGGGCACCAGGAGGGGGAGCGCCGGGCGGGGACGGAAAACGTGCCGGCCATCGTGGGGCTCGGGAAGGCCTGCGAGATCGCCCTCCGGGACATGGCTGTCCACCTGGATCGCCTGGGGGCCCTGCGGGATCGGCTGGAACAGGCGATCCTGACCGCCGTGGAGGATGTCCGCGTCAACACTCACCCGGTGCACCGGCTCCCGCACATCCTCAATGTCTCCTTCCAGGGGATCAAGGGGGATGAACTGGTCAGGGAACTGGACAATCGGGGAATCGCCATCTCGGCGGGAGCCGCCTGCGGCGCCGGGACGGTGAAGATCTCTCATGTCATCGAAGCCCTTGGTGTTCCGCGGGATTGGGCAACCGGAACGGTCCGGTTCAGCCTGGGAAAGGCCAACACCGGGGAGGAAATCGACCGGGCATCTGCCGCCGTCGTCGAGAGCGTCGACAAACTGCGCCGGATCGCCGAGCTGGAATCGACGCTCGGCGGCCGGGGATGCCGGTAGCCGAGTCATATGCACCTCCCTCCGACCGGTTTTCTTTTGGAGGCGAAATCCGTTTTGACGGGGCTTTTCCCCGTGGGAAGGTTGTGCTATAGGGGCGCCCGGAGAACCAAACCATGAATGCGCTGGTGCCGATCAAAAAGAAGAAGAACGAGAAGAAAATCAACCGCTGCCTGTCCTGCGGGACAACGGAAAACATGGGGCGGAAGCGGTACTGCTCCGCCGACTGCCGGCTTCGCCTCCGCCTGAAGCTGGATATGAGGACCGGCCTCATCCAGGCCCTGAACACCCGCTACGCGACATTCTATTTTTCCGACCGGCTCATCATCATGGACCTCCTGCCTTACGGGTGCAACGAGGTCTTCAGCTTCTTCCATCCCCGCACACCGGGACAGGACCCCGCCGACGCCTTCAGCCGCATGGCGAATCTCCTGGGGGACATCTGGTGGGCCGAGAAGCGCCGGACGAACAAGCGTTACATGGCATCGCGGATGGTTCTCGAACAGGCCATCCGCAACGACTGGACGGGGACGTTCCGGCCCGAGGAAATACGGATCCCCGCCGTCCGCGGCATCTCCCTGGTCCACCTGAAACTGGACCGATCCAGCCTCGAATCCGCCGATGTCCAAGATGTCATCAAGAACGCGTACCGGAGGCAGGCCAAGACCCACCACCCCGATAGGGGGGGGGATGCCGAGGCCTTCCGCCGGATCCACATGGCCTACGAAGATCTCCTCTCCTGGACGGAGAACCCGACTTTTCTGAAAAAGCGGGGATTTCCGGACAAGTGGTTCTACGACGGATACCGGAACAAGTGGCTCCAGCCATCCCGGCTCCAGCGCACACGGGTGCTCTGAAGCCGCGCTTCTTTCTCCTGTGATTTCATGGTCGAGTGTGGGGTCCCGCAGCCGATTGTGGATGGCCGCCGGGTTTGCGCCTTGGAAGATCCTGATCCCCGGGGGGCGTCTTCGTGATGCCCTTGAGGGATCCGGCGGAGGCCGGGAGTTTCGTCAGGACCGGCGGCGCATCACCAGGACGGGGATCCACACGGCCAGCCAGGCCGCGAGGATCAGTCCCGCGAGGCCATAGGCCGCCATGTTGGCCGGTTCGAAGGGCGACCAGTGGAAGGCCAGGTACTCCGTGAAACCGCATGCCCGGGCACTTTCCTGTCCCCGGCAGACGCCGTCGTACCCGATGACGATTTTGAACAGGAAGGCGGCGATGACAAACAGAGGCGGGCCGGCGACAAGCCAGGGCAGGTGGCGGGAGAAGAAGCTGTCGATACGAGGCATGAGGATCTCCTGGAATCCCGGATTCGCCGTCATGGCGGTGGATTATGGACCTGAATGAACGCCGGGGCCGATGGACCCGTCCCCGGACGATGCGGACGTCTTCTAATACTGGAAACAGACAAACGAATCAAATATTTCCGTAAAAATACGCGGACGCGGTCTGATTACGACGGGTGGTGCACCCCTGGAGGGACGGCGCTGTCCGGAGATGCAAAAAAGGGAAACGGTCGGCGCCGCTTCCCTTTCGTTCCGGTTCCCGGGGAAGGATCCGAGGGCGCTGAAAACGCCCTCATTCCCAATTTTCTTCAGGCCCCCGCGGCTTTCAGCCGGGTGATCATGTCCTTCATGAAGGTTTCCCTCGCTTTCAGGGCCCGGCGGAACTCCCGGTCGTCCGTGTTCGCAACCTCGATCCGGAGGGCCGGGTAGTAGCGTTCCAGAACCTCGAGAAGAAGTTTCGCCTCTTCCGGAGTCAATTCCACATTTGTCATGGCGCATTCCTCCTTTCCGGAGCGAAGGGTCGGCGACCGTCCTACCCGGACAGCCTCGCCTTCGTTTCCCCGATGGGATACACGGGGAACGTCTCGAACTGGAGCAAGTCGATCCAGGCCGCCCGGGCGGCGATGAGCCCCTTGGCGTCCGTGTCGACCACGTAGATCGTCCGCAGGCCCTGGAGATCGTAAAACTCGTAGATGACCTTGACATCCGGGGGCCATTCCCAGGTGGCCCTCCTTGTCCGGACTTCCCGTTCATCCTGGGGATCCCAGGTACAGATCATCATGAAGAGCATGGTCTCACCCCCTTGGTTTCATGGAATGGATTCTGATGGGAAGGCGCAAGCCTCCCCGTGATTCCGGCGTTGTGGGGTATGCCCGGGAAGGCGCACTCCCCCGGTTTCCCCCGGGGATGGATCCTCTCCCCCGGGGTCCGGCGAGGGTAGCTTCCGGTACCATCGGTTCATGAAAGGACTCCCGCGATGAACCCCTCGCCGGCGGGATCGGAAATACTTCCCCGGGCGGGTTCAATAATGAAAGAAGAGAACCTTGAGTTTGCTGGGTGTCAGGAGGGACGAAAAACGGTTGCCGATAAAAAGAAATACCAAGGAAACTCCTTAACAGCATTCACGCTTAAAGTTAATGTAACAAACGTCCGATAGATAGTCAATGAATGCCTTGGGTCGCCTGGACCCTTTTCCTTTCCCCTTTCCATTTCTCTCCCGATGCAGGCCGCTCTCTCATTTTTTCCTTTACCAGGTGGTCCGATTCGTTGTTGTATAGGCAGTCGTAAGAGAAGAAAGCAGAGTCCAACGGAGGATTTACCCGAATCGTAAAAAAAGTACGGAAAGGTATATATATGGAAAAGGAAAACCTTCACGAGGCCTTCACAGGCCAGACAGGTGCGTTCAAGGACGCCTGGGAATACTGGACCGATGCGTGGCAACGATCGGTCCTTTTCATGGATGCGATGCGGAAGCGCGGGAACGCCTATGTCGATCACCTCAAGGATGGGCAGCCGCCCGTTCTCACGTTCCGGTACGAGATGATTCTGGACGGCCGCCAATTCAAGCGGCCGGTGAATTACGCCCTGGTGCGCATCGTCGACCGGCGGGCGGAGGAGGAGCAGAGAAAAATCAGGAATGAGCGGCGGGCCGGGACTTACGTCAAGGTCCTCCCCAAGCGGCCCATCATCATTATCGATCCGAGGGCCGGTCACGGGCCGGGGATCGGCGGATCCAAGAGGGATTCGGAGATCGGCATGGCCCTCACCAACGGCCACCCGGTGTACTTCATCCTGTTTTTCACGGAGCCGATGCCGGGACAGACGTTAGCCGACGTGGAGGATGCGGAGGTGAAGTTCGTCGAGGAGGTGCTGGCGCGTCATCCGAACCTGGACAAGCCGGCCATCATGGGCAACTGCCAGGCGGGATGGGCGGCGGCGCTCCTCTGCGCCGACCGGCCGGACCTGGTGGGTCCCCTCGTTCTCAACGGCGCGCCCCTTTCCTACTGGGCCGGCGTCGAGGGCGCGAACCCCATGCGCTACAAGGGCGGACTTGGCGGAGGGGTCTGGATGAATACCTTCCTCAGCGACCTGGGGAACGGCAAGTTCGACGGGGCCAACCTGGTTTCCAATTTCGAGTCCCTCAATCCGGCGAACACCTTCTGGAGCAAGCAGTACAATCTCTACTCCCAGATTGACTCGGAAGAGGAGCGCTACCTCAAGTTCGAGCGCTGGTGGGGCGGATTTTTCATGATGAACAGCGAGGAGATCCACTTTATCGTCAACAACCTCTTCGTAGGAAACAAGCTGGAACGGGGCGACCTGGAACTCCGGGAGGGGCAGAAGCTGAGCCTCAAGCACATTCGCAATCCCATCCTGGTCTTTGCATCCCAGGGGGACAACATCACGCCGCCCCAGCAGGCTCTGGGCTGGATCACCCGGGTATACGAATCGGCGGAGGACATCCGACAACACGGCCAGGTGATCGTCTATATCGTCCATTCCGACATCGGCCACCTGGGCATATTCGTCTCCGGCGCCGTCGCCCAGAAGGAACACAAGGAAATTATTGGGAATTTCGACATGATCGAGTACCTCGCTCCGGGACTCTACGAGATGGTCATCAAAGAGGGGGACGACAGCCTTGGCAAGACGGACTTCAAGCCTCGGTTCGAGGAGCGGACCTTCGAGGACATCTATGCCTTGGGTACCGAAGGTGCCCAGGAGGAAGAAGACTTCCAGGTGGTCAAGGCCGTCTCGGAGTGGAATGACACCCTCTACAGGACATTTGTCCGGCCCTGGCTCCAGATGACGGTCACCGATCTGTCCGCTGAGATCTTCAAGCAGTCGCATCCCCTGCGTTTTCAGCGGTACATATTTTCTGACCTCAACCCGGCCATCCGGCCCCTGAAATCCGTCGCCGATATGGTCCGGAAGACGCGGCGGCCCGTGTCCCCCGAAAATCCGCTCGTGGGCCTTGAAAAACAGATGAACAAGGTTATCGTGGACACGCTCAACCTCTACCGTGACACCCGGGACCGCCACCAGGAAACGCTCTTTCGCTCGATCTATGGCCGGGAGATCCTTCACCAGGCCTTTCTCGGCGGGCGCGACGAACTCTGCGATACTGCGGGAGATATACCGGCGTCCTGCGTTCCCGAGGAGATCGAGAAAGCTTTTGAGAGCGGAGGCCAGGCCGAAGGACTGATCCGGGTCATGATGGCCGTCACGATGGCGGACCGGATCTTCGACCGGACCGAGTACGCCGCCGCCGAGAAGGTTGCCCTGTCCCATCCGATCTTCAGCGAAACCAGGCCCGCCGTGTTCAAGGACATGGTGAAGATGCAGGCCATGGTGCTTCAGGCCGATGAGGCGAGAGCCCTCAAGGCCCTGGGGAAACTGATCCGGAAGCCGGAGGATCGACTGGAAGCCCTGGCTCTGGGGCGGCAGATCGCCGATGCGGACGGCCATTTTTCGAGGACCGAGAAGGCGATTCTGGAAAAAATCCGGCAGGGACTGGGGGTGTCGGGGAAAGCGGCGGTATGATGCGGGAACGTCCCATCCCGCATGCGATGTCACGGTCCAGGATTTAACCATGGCCCAGGATCCGCGCGACTGCGGCGGGGATCCTGCTCTCGTCGGGATGGCCGGCCGGCGGAGGCGTCGATCGTCTCCGTTTCCGGCAACAGTTTCAGGCGGAGTGACCGTGCGTTCCGCGACGGACGGATCAGGGAGCGATGATCGTCGATTACGCCTTTCTCTTCGAGAACCTGGGAAACCTCTCCCAGGTCTCCACGACCGCGCTTGCGGTATCCATCACCGTGGTGGCCATCATCGTCGAACTGGCCGCCACGCGCTATTCCCCCAAGATCAGCGACCTGTTCCTGAAAAACGGCGTGAACATCGCCGTTATGAGTTTCTTCATCTTCATCATCGTCTTCAATGTCTGGATCATGGTGCCGAAGCTGGACCCGGCCTCGACAGCCATCAAGGCGGTCATCTGGACCTACCTGGTTCTGCTCACCGTCAGTTTCGTCATCATCATTCCCTACCTGTTCTTTGTCTTTGATTTCCTGCGGCCCGACAGCATCATTCGCTCCCTGGAGAAGTCCGCCTGCAGTCATCTGCGGGCCGCCCGGCGGAATCCGAGGCATCTGACGGACGCGAGGCGGAGATTCCTGGGCACGGTCGAGCAGATCGGCGACATCGGCGTCAAATCCATCGCCAGCATGGACCGTTCGCTGGGACTGTCCTGCATCAGTGCCCTCCAGAGGATCCTGACCCACTACCTGAGCGTCAAGCGGGAGTACCCGCCTCACTGGTATCTATTGGAATCCGGAAGCTTTTATGGCTTTTGCCGCGAGTCCATCGCCCGGATCGAAAGCACACAGACCTGGACGGAAATGGCCGTCCTGAAGCAGTACGAGTTCATCCTGACCACCGCGGTGGGGTCCATCCGGGAGATGGTCCAGGAGGTCTCCAATGCCATGGGGGAGATTGCCGCATCTGCGGCAGTGGAGAACCTGGAGGAGTCTATCGAACTGATCGTGGCCTACTTCAACACCTTTCTTCGCATCGGCCACAATGCCAGGGATCAGTACGGGATCTTCAACATCCTGAACCAGTACCGGATGTTCGCCGAGCACATGATGGACCGGGACGTGAAGAGGACCCTGGAAATCGCCGCCTACTTCCGTTATTACGGCCTTCTGGCCGTGGCGGCCGGCCTGCCCTTCATTATGGTCACGGCGTCCAGCGACCTGCGGATTCTCAACGAGAAGGCCTATGAACGGGGATTTGCGGGTCGCCGGGAGCTCCTTGACATCTTTCTCACCCTGGACAAGGAACCCGAGACGGCGGTCGACGAGATCGCGTTCCTGGGCGTCCGGAAGAGCCAGGCGATCCTCGCGGGCTTCTACCTGGGGCATGGAGAGGAGGAACTGGCGAGGCATATCTGGCGTGACATGCGGCACGAGTCGCCGGAGCGGCTGACCGCCATCCGTGACGAAATCCTGGCTCTGGACAGGGAGCGCTATTGGGAGGTCACGGACCGCTGGATCAATTTTGACTACGTCCCGCCGAAACAGAAGGACAGGATTCGCGAGTTCTTCAGCTGGTTCGAGGGTTCCGGACCCGTAACGACATGAACCCGGGACGTCGCCGGCCCTGACGAACTGGTTGGTGATTGCGGCTCCGGGGAGTAAAGCGACCTGCGCCCGGGAATCTGGAATTTCCGAAGGGGACCCTCAGATCAACTGATACCCGTTTTCCCGGAAAACCCTCAGGCAGGCATCGACGACATGAGGATCGAAGCGGGTTCCCCGGTGTCGCGAGATCTCTTCCAGCGCCCGCTCGATGCCCATGGCAGGCCGGTAGGGGCGGTGGGACGCGATGGCATCGACCACGTCCGCCACGGCGATGATCCGGGCCTCCAGCATGATGCCGTCTCCGGCCAATCCCCGGGGATAACCCGATCCGTCAAGCCGTTCGTGGTGCTGGAGGATAATATCGGCGATCGGCCAGGGGAAGTCGATTTCCTTCAGGATGCAGTAGCCGGCCTCCGAATGGGTCCGGATCAGGCGCAATTCGAGATCGGAGAGACCGGCAGGCTTGCTGAGGATCTCCGCCGGGACGGAGACCTTGCCGATATCGTGGACCACGCCGGCCATGTGAATGCCGTCGATCCTGTCGGGCTCGATTCCCATATCCTCCGCAACGGCCCGGGACAGGTTCGCCACCTTCCTCTGGTGCCCCGCCGTGTAGGGATCCCTTGATTCAACCACCCGCGTCATGGCCTGAATCACCGCTCCCATCGCCTTTTTCAGCTTTCTCAGGCTGCTGTCCAGGGCCTCGCCCGTTTCTTCGAGTTCCATCGTCCGGTCCCGGACGAGTTCCTCCAGCATTTCCCGCTTTTCCGCAACAATCCGTTCCAGGAGGACGTTGTGGGCGCTCCGGTCGATCGCCGAGAAGAGCCGCTCCTTGGCGATGGGCTTCATCACGTACTGGCTGATGTTGATGTCGATGGCGTCCAGCAGGTATTTTGTGTCGTCGTGCGCCGAGGTGACGATGATTTCCGCCTGGGGAGAGAGTGCCCGGATTTCCCGGGCCATCTCCAGGCCGCTCATGACGGGCATGCGGATGTCCGTGACGACGATATCGGGTTGCCGCTCCCGGAAGTGGCGCAGGCCCTCCATTCCGTTTTTCGCGAGATTGACGTCGGCGACCTTGTTCCTCAGGAGCTCGCCCACCGCTTCCAGGGTGTACTCTTCGTCTTCCACGTAAAGGAGAGATATGTTTTCCATTACTTTTGTCTCAGGATTCATGCGGCACCTCGATTCTGAATTCCGCCCCCTCGGGGGTGTTGCGGACAGAGAGCGTTCCCGCCATGCTCTGTTCGATGATCGTTTTGGACATGTACAAGCCGATGCCCGTTCCCATACCTTCTTCCCTGGTCGAAAAATAGGGATCGAACACCCGGTCCAGATGCTCGTCGGCGATGCCGCCGCCATTGTCACCGATGACGACCACGGCCTTCCCGTTCTCCGCAGACACGGTGACGATGACTTCAGGATGTTCGATCTCACGCTCGATCAGCGCGTCCAGGGCGTTCTGCAGGATGTTCAGGATGACCTGGGCGTATTCGTTCGGAAAACCATACAGGAGCGGGTCGTCCTGGACCTGAAGATTCAGGCCGATTCCCCGGTTCTTGAACCTTCCCTCGAGGAATGAAATCGCGCTCGTAATGACTTCCTGCAGGCGGAAGGATTGCTTCTCCTTGCGGGGCCGGAAGAAATTGCGGAAGTCATCGATTGTCCGGGACATGAACTGAACCAATTCCATCGCCTTCTTGGTCTGGAAGTCGAGGTAACGGGACGTGAGGGTCCCGTGGCTCATGGCCTCCGGCAGGAGCTGGATCAACGCGCCCACGGCATTGAGGGGCTGCCGCCACTGGTGGGCGATGTTCCCGATCATCTGTCCCATGGCGGCCTGCCGGGATTGCGTGATGAGAAGGGCGTCCTTCTCGCGGTTTCTCCGGAGCTCCTCCTGGACGCGTTCTTCGAGGGTGCGGTTGAGCTCCTCCAGTTCCTGCTGCTTTTCCTTGAGTTTTCGGTCGATCTCCTTCTTCTCTTCCAGGTTGCGGAGGAACGTGTTGAACCAGAGGACCAGATCGCCGATCTCGTCACGGGAGGTTTCCTCCAGCCGGACGCCGGGCCGGATCGTCCCGTTCTGAATTCTCCGGAACAGATCGGTCATTTTCTTCACGGGACGGACGATGTTCCGATACAGCAGGATGGAGAAAATAAGACACAGAACGAAGCAGGCCGCTGCGATGGCCAGGGTGTTGTGGCGGATCCCGGCCAGCGCAGTGGCGATTTCACGTTCCGGCGTTAGGCTCAGGAGGATCCATCCGCTCTTTCCGGAGAGGCTGTACATGGTGGAGAAATCCTGGTCGCCGATCCGGTTACGGAACGGAATCATCGGCTTCTGCTTCAGGAGATCCGCCGTGAAGTCCGGGTTCACCGCGGTCCCGATGAGGGTCCGGTCGGGGTGAAAGACGATCCGGGACTGTCTGTCGATCACCATGTAGGTCTGGGAGCGCGGGGTATCCTGCATGAAACTGTCATGAAAGTGCCGGGCGTCGTAATTTACGATCAGAAGGCCCAGCGGTTCTTCGGCGAGGCTTTGCATGTTCATGGTCTTCAGGATGCGGACCGCCGTGATGACGCGGGGATGGGCCGAATGGACGTTCACGTTTTCCTCGATGCCCGCCCAGTAGACCGGCCGGGATGAAGCGCGGGCGGCCTCGAACAGGGACTCCTTCCGTTCCAGTTTCGTGTTTTCGACGTTCAGCGTGTCGCCGACGTGATAGTGCGTTCCGGACATGGAGAAGATGTCGATGGAGACGAGACCCCGCAGATTCAGGTAGCCGCTCAGGATGTAGCCGATCTTCGCCTGGGTGGACAGCTTGTTGAACGGCGACTTTTCCTCCCGGTCTTCCTTCAGGACGGCTGTAATGTCATCATGTCCGGCAACGTTGGCCATCAGACTCTCCACCTCGTCCATGACCAGTTCCAGGTAATTCATCTTGGCGCTCATCGTCATCCGGGTGAGATCATGAATGGATTGATTCATGGCGTGAAGAGAAACGTTGTAGGAGATGATCCCGAACAGGATGAGCGGGACGATGCCGGTCAGGGTCAGGTAGGCGAAGACCTTGAGCAGAATGGGGGATGGAATGCAGAGTTTCATGCCGGATGTCCTTCTCAGATGTCGGGTAAGACTTGGATTCAGATGTCTTTCTCCGTGATCAGCCGCACATCGACCAGCGTCTCCGCGGGAACTTCCGTTTTTCGGAGGAGGTTCACGGCGGCCTTGACCCCTTCGTAGCCTTGCAGCGCCGCCTGCTGGTCGATCGTTACCCGCAGTTTCCCCACCCGGAGGGCATCCCGGACCTCGGACAGATTGTCGAAACCCGCAACAAGGACGTCTCTCCGTCTTTTTTCGTCCAGGTATTCGATCACCCCCAGGGCCATCATGTCATTGGAGCAGAAGACCACGCCGATCCGGGGATGATTCCGAAAAATCTGCCCCGCGACTTTATAGGCCTCGTCGATCTTCCAGTTGGCTGTTTCCATGGCGACGACGGAGAGGTTCGGATTTTCGCGGAAAGCCTTCAACGCACCTTTTTTCCGCTGCACGGCATTGTCCGCTCCCCGGATACCCTCGATGACGGCTGCTTCCGTCGGCCTGGAGATCAGATCGCTGATATGCTTCGCCGAGAGGTAGGCCCCCCGGTGGTTGTCCACGCTGATGAAAGGAATGCCGTTCAGGCCTGCCCGACGGGCATGCTCCGGGTCGAGGCGATTGTCGATGTTGACGATCATGACTCCTTTTCCCCGGGCTTTGCGGAGGGCGGGAATCAGCCTGGTGGAATCGGCGGGGGCGATGACGATCGCATCAATTTTCTGTTCCGTCAGCTCTTCGATGATGGCGATCTGCTGATCGACGGAGGTCTCCTTGGCGCCTGTCTTGACGATCAGCTCGATGTCCAGGTCCCGCTCCGCCCGCCGGGCTCCTTTTTCCATTTCCACAAAGAAGGGGTTCGTCAAGGTCTTCATCACCAGCGCGACCCGCTTCCGTTGGGCGACAGGGGATGGCTGTCCCGGCGGATCCTGAGCCTGCCGGTTGTTCAGGTACAGGTTGTCCTGATAAGGACTGGCGGATTCTCGATCTTTGCATCCCTCAAAGGCGGCCAGGATGGCCAGTGCGGTAAGCAGGGCCGTGGTGACGGCAAAGGCGACTTTCTTCATGATCGTATTTCTCCAGCTTGATGGATCCGGGGAGCGGGCCCCCGGAGGTCGATCTCCGTCCCGGAGCCCCCGCCCCCGATCCGGCGTTTCCCTACCAGTTGAGCCGCACAGCGGCCGTTGCAGCGTGACTGGTCTGGCTCGATCTCAACTCGCCGGTGTAGGCGAGGGAAAAGGTGAAAGTGTCGGTAATCTTCCCTGTCAGCCCCAGGGAGAAGATGCCGCTGTTCCGGTCGATCGTGTCGGAATAAACCGTGAAGGACTCGGCGGTTGCCCCGGTAAGACGGGCATTCAGGACCGTCTCGTCGTTTCCGAACTCGTGGACCCACCGGCCGGAAATCTCGGGGATCAGGGAAAAGGATTCTCCGAGCGTAAAGGTCCTGGCGATCCGAAGGCCAAGGGCGCCCTGGAGGAAGGTGGCGTCTTCGTCGTCCACCTTGAGGTTCAGGGATTCAGCGCCGTTCTCGGTGAAGTTGTTCCGGTGGTTCCGTAGGGCGAGAACAGAGGCGAGCGGGGTAATCTCGAAGCCCATCCAATCCGCCTTGTATCCGCTCTCAACAGAGGCGCCGAGTTCGTAGCCGCTGTAAGAAGCAGTGGCGGTATGGGAGATGGTCCCGAAGGAGATGGAACGAGTGGTGTCGTAGCTGTTACGGGACAGGGAGAGGGCGCCGTCAGCGTACCATTTTCCGCTCTTCCAGGTTCCGTAGAGGGCGGCCTGGAAGCTGTCCACGCTGCCTGAGTCACTCAGGTCCGTGAATTCCACATCCGTCTTCGAATATCCGAGAGCGGCACCGGCCCGGAAGCCCTCGGTGACAAAGAAGTCGACCCCGGCGATGAAGCCCTGGATTGTGTAGTCGTAACGGGAGGCGATGTCCTCACCGGTGCGGTTACCCTTGGCCCCGTGTCCTCTGACCCAGATGCTGAAAGGGGATTCCACGTTGTTCAGACTGATGAGAGAAGAGGTAGCATCGGTGAGGGAGGATGCATTTGCGGCGAGTGCCGCCAGGGAATTCCCGGAGAATTCCGTCGTGGTTTTTGCCGGGGTCGGCGCGGCGGCCTGGGGGAAAAGGTTCCGGAAGAAAGAGGCCTGCCGGGCAGTATCGACAGCGATAAAGGCGGTGTGGCTGGCGCCGGTCAACTGGTTGAAGGCGGAGCGTGCCGCCTCGAGACTGTCGAGGGAATGGAGAGCATCGAAGGCGGTGAGCAGGTCCCCCGAGGCCGTATTGTAAGCGGTTTCGAGGTACGTGGAGACGGCCTGCTCGTTCCGGGTCACGGCGGCGGAGCTGAGGGTGGACTGCAAGTTCAGATAGCCGCGGTAGGCGTCATAGGAGAGCCAGGACCGGAGCAGAGCGGAATTCGCATCTACATTGAGTTTATCGTATGCTCCCGTCAGACCGTTCTGGGTGTCGACGATCACGTAGCTGCCGCCTCTCAAGCCTTTTGTAGAGACGGAAACGGTGCTGCCGGAATTGATGGTTGCCTTGTTGGCGCTGATGTATGCCAGAGTGCCGTCCTCGTTGGCACTGAGGCTGTATGTCGATCCGGCTTCCTGGGTGAACGTGCCGCCGACTCTGAGGGCGCCTCCGAGGACGGAGATCGATTTCCCGCTAGAGAGGTCCCCTTCCAGGGTCCAGGTGCCGACGCCGGTCTTTTCGATTATTTCAAAGTTGAGGAGCGTGCCGTTCTTAATGGCACCTGAGCCCTCGAGGCGGACGATATCGCCGGTTCCATTAACGATTCCTGCTTTGTCCACGTCGTCACCGTCCACGTTTCCGGTGATGTCCGATCCGGCCTGCAGAATGACCGTATCGTTGCCGGCTCCCATGATAACGGCCTTGCCGCCTGTGCCGTTGAGCGTCCCGCCGTTCTTAAAGACGTCGTCGCCGGTACCGGCAAAGTAGACGGCTACTTTGCTTGTGATCTTGCCGTAGTTGACGGCCTTGCGATTCGCGTAGTTGCCGTTGCCAGAGAAAGCGATTCCAAAGTTATTGGTTGTTATTTCACCTCCAGCATAATTCGTTGCGGAACCCAGTTTATTGAAGACAATACCATTGAATCCCTCGATGGAACCGCTGTTCTCAACAACACCATTTTCAGAGATTATAATTGAACTAGAACCCACATTATTCGAGGCAATGATTTTCCCGCCCGCCTCGTTTCTAATGGTGCCATTGACGATTTCCATTGCGCGTTGTCCTGCGCCCTCGCTCTGAATAAGACCGCTATTTGTAATTGTGGCAGTGCTGCCCTCTCCCGAAGAGATGGCGACTCCCGTTGTAGCTTTGATATCGCCGGTGTTCGTGACGTCTAGGTTTCCTTTAGAGGAAACGATGCCACTTCCATTACTCGTGATTGTCCCAGAATTGTTGACAGTGCCGCCTCCCATCATGATGGCTCTTCCCTGTCCGGTGATCGAGCCGTAGTTGTTGATGGTACCGGTCAGGGATGGTCCTGTGCCGTCGGCTTTGAGAAGAATGGCGGAGCTGCCGGAGGCCTTGCTCGTGACTTCTGCATTCGACCCAACGGTTATGTTCCACCCTGCGGTTTTGCCCTGGATGGCGTAGCCTTCCGTTGTAGAAGTGACTTTGACGCTGGACTGCACTGTGGCGTTCATGCCGGTCCCGGCATTCAGATTTTCAAGGACTACGCCTGCCGACTGATCGCTGTTGATGTTTACGTCCGCGAAAGCCGGCGAGACGAAGAGGAAGATGATCGCCGCCAGAAGGAATGGAACGCAAACCTGTTTCCCCTGTTTCAGGTAGATCGTTTGAACAAATACTCGCTTGTTCTGCATGAAAGAATCCCTCCTTGATGAGAAGCTCGATAAATAGCACCGGTCTTGTCCACGGCGGCGTCAGCCGGGAAGCGTATGCGTCGTGGATCGTTCAGATGATTTACTGTCGGCAGTTCAGGGAAAACATTGTGAATGCGCGGATTGGATAGGATGGAAAGGAGAGTTAGGCAATGCTGGTTGTGCTCATACGGAACACATACGCATATTAGGTATGTTGAGATAATGGTTTGAAATTGCTTGGATTGTGTAATGAAAGATCAGGCAGGTTGAGATTTTTCAATGGTGCATTGAGAACAAGAAAGACATAAAAATGAAATGGAGGACTGCATATGCCGTATCCTGCCAGACGCCGTTACGTCCCATCGCCATTCATGGACTTTATCTGCCAGAGAAACAGCATGGCGACTGTTACGGCACGGCTGTCCTACTTGATCACACCTCGCCGGCATGGCCGGGGAAAAGGCGAGATTGCCCGTGATCCTTCCTGCGGGTTGCGGGATGAAGGGGCCGTGTTCCGGTTGATCCCGCCGGAATCAGCCTGGAATGATCCTGGGGCTGCACCGGCGAAGCAAGTGTTCATGGCCATGTCGCTGTTTCCGAATTCGCAAGCCCGGCAGGCAGAAAGCTTGGGGATGGTGGAGAATGACTCACCGATTGTGAAGGTCCTGGCGATTCGGAGGCCGAGGGTGCCTTGGAGCAGTTTGCACCCTCGACCTCCGCTTCAAGATTCAAGGAATCGGCGACGATCTGCGATCCGACGACGTTTCAAAGGCAGATTCGACTCACTGTGTTTTCCCTTGACTGTTTGGATTTCCTGACTTCCAGGCCGCTTCCGTTATTCCCGTATATGCCGATACCTCCGGTTCCCAGACTTGTCCGCGCATAAGATCGCGATAGTACCCCATCCAGCCTTCCGTGGAAGATTTCGTGTACCCATGCAACTTCATTCCATCGGCGTTTTTCCGCGGCATTGGATATCCACGTGCCCGATAGAAATAACATACACCATGCAGCCATTCGTGCAAAAAAGGCTCCCCGAAAGCTTCTCCTATTCCTGTCCACCAGAAACTCCTGCCTGCAATGAGGCTGGAGAAGGTCGCAGTCCCATTGTTGACAGATGTGCCTCCCAATCCCCAATAGGCGTCAATGGATCCATTGTTCCAGACAACATGCACCGCATCGTATTTACTCTTCGGAGCAAATTGATTTAACTCGGTTTGTATGTCCAGATTACTGAGCCAATAGTAGTTTCCGTTGTATTGGCTTATCTTTGTGATCGGCTTCGAAATTTCAACGATATCGTATGTGTTTGATACAACGCCATCTGAGCCGTCTGTGATTAAATTCGGCAGATTCCTGAAGGCATTGATGACTGTCGTTCTGAGATTGTCACTCATGCTTCCTGTGTAGTGCAGTGCTTCGCCGTCTTTGACGTATTCGACGTCCGTATGGGGATAAACAAGCAAAAGGTGATGATGGGTTGTGGTTGAAACGGCATCATCCGACTGTGTCGTGACGCAGGCCAGGGTACTCGGCCGCGATTCACCGCCGGCAGCATCGAAGGCGGAGACCTGATAACAGTATGGGGTTTGCGCAGCCAGGCCTGTGTCGCTTGTGGAGGTCCCCGCGACGGATATCAGATATGCGCCATCCCGGTAAATCTTGTAACCGGTGACACCTGCATTATCTGTCGATGCGGACCAGGAAAGATCGATCCGGGATGACGAAAAGGCCGCAATCAGAAAGTCTGTCGGCGTTGAAGGAGGCGACAACGAATCGAGAACAGGGTCTCCAGGGTCGGCGATATAAGCCTGTATGAATGCTGCCGTCTGGCTCCGGGTTGGGATGGTCGAAGAGTCCAGTGTGACGGCATCGAGAAAGTCGCGAGCCGCCGGGAAATCGACACCGTCTGCGACGTAGGTGACCAGATAATCCCGACCGTCCAGCTCCGGATCGACGGTCCATGTAAATTGATTCGCCGCAGCGAGCTTGTTGTTTATTGTTAGAAGGTCGTCGCCCTGGGCATTGTTCAGCACGGTCAGCATGATTGTGGCGGAGGTTAATCGGCCCGTATTGAAACCGTTGCTGTAGAAATTCAACTCTTCTGCTGTTGCATCGCGGTTAAACATCGTCAGGTGAATTTGGCTGATAAAGGCGGAGATGTTGCCGCCGTTGATTGTTCCATAACGTGCCCGTGCTTCGGTGGAGTTCGCAAACGCCTCGATAATGGCGGACATGTCTCCGCCCTTGCCGTCCAGCTTTTCCGTCCAGTAGATCAGCCCTCCCGGATCTGCCGGTCTGTGATAGAAACCGATATAGGATTTTTGCACCATGTCGGTGGAATCGGATGTCACTGCATTCGCAGTTGAATGCCATGTGAGCGCAAGAAGGAGAAATAAGCCGAGAGGAGACAAAATGGGATGGAGATAATGGATGAGTCTTTTCATATGATCCTCCGGAGACAGCTTTTTCGCGTATTGGACCGGCGTTTCCCGGCATTCGGATTCACTTGCAAACGGGATTCGTGGTGGTTTCATTCATGGAAATTTCTTCAAAAAGCAGCCCTGATAAAAAAGCCTGATACCGCCCGGCGTGCCGGCAAGAGGGACTTGCAGTCGTTGCGGATCACTCAGGTTGTGGACGGTTGAGGCTGATGGGGAAACGGTCTGAACTCGAGAATCGAATAGGATGAAAAAAACAGGTTATCAATGCGTGATATACTCATACATATCGCATAAGCACATCAGGCATGATGACGTAACCGACTGAAACTGTAGTTCTTTCAGGATTGGTGAGTGTTGAGATGGGGCTGTTTTGAAAGGAAAGAGGGAACGGATTTCAGACCCGTCCCCTCTCTGCTTCCTGCTGAAATTACCCCCGATCGTTCCGGCGCATCCCTTTTTTACATGGTCAGGCGTTTCACGAACCGGGTCGTGTAGGTTCCGCTGGTGAATTTCTCGCTTTCCAGGGCGCTCAGGTGGAACGGAATCGTCGTTCGGACGCCTTCGACGACGGTTTCCCGGAGGGCGCGCTTCATGCGCATCACCGCCTCGTCGCGGGTTCGTCCCCAGGTCAGGAGTTTGAACAGCATCGGGTCGTAGAGAGGGGAGATCTCCGATCCCTCCACGATCCCTTCGTCGACGCGGACTCCCAGTCCATGGGGTAGATGGAGGCGGGTCACCCGGCCCGGGCAGGGGAGAAAGTCTTTCGCCGGGTCTTCCGCCGTGATCCTGCATTCGATGGCGTGCGTCTGGAAGCGGACCTCCTCCTGGGAGCAGGGCAGTGCTTCCCCTGCGGCGATGCGGATCTGCTCCTTCACGATGTCGATGCCCGTGGCCAGCTCGGTGATGCCGTGCTCCACCTGGAGGCGGCAGTTGACCTCGTTGAAGAAGAACTCCCGCGTGTCCTGGCAGTAGAGGAACTCGACGGTCATCAGGCTGTCGCACTGCAGCGCCATGGCGATCTCCACGGCGGCGATGCCCATCTTCATGCTCAGCAGGTACGGCAGTCTCGGGCAGGGCGTCTCCTCGATCAGCTTCTGGAATCTCCGCTGGATCGAGCAGTCCCGGTGTCCGATGTTGAGGAAGTGCCCCATTTTGTCCGCCAGCACCTGGGACTCGATGTGCTTCGCCCCCGGCAGGAATTTCTCGATGTAGAAACTGGAGATGCCGAAGGCCCTCTCCCCACGGACCTGGGCGTGGCGGATGGCCTTGAGCATCTCTTCCCTGTCCCTCGCGATCCTCATGCCGATTCCGCCACCGCCGCCGGAGGGTTTGACAATGACGGGCCAGCCGATTCCCTCGGCGATCTCGACTGCATGCCGGATGCCCTCGGGATCGGAACAGCGGATTGCCTCCTCGGAGCCCGGAACCACGGGAATGCCGATCATTTTCATCAGGCTGCGCGCTTTGTTCTTGGGTTTGGCGTTGCACATGGAGGCGTTGGAAGGGCCGATGAAGGCCAGGTGGTGGGCGTCGCACAATTCAATGAACCGCGGATTTTCCGCCAGGAAGCCATATCCCGGATGGATGGCATCCGCGTGGGCTTTTTCGGCGATGGAAACGAGCTCCTGCATCTGGAGGTAGCCCTGCCCGGGGCCCCCCGATTCGATCCGGCGGGCCTCGTCGGCCAGCCGGACGTGAAGTCCGTTTGCGTCGTCGTCCGTATAGACGGCGACAGTCCGTATCCCCATTTCCCGGCAGGTTCTCATGACCCGCACGGCGATTTCGCCTCTGTTGGCAACCAATATCTTGTCGAACAATGCCCGCTCCTTCGGAAACTTCGATCACATGAAAACCGGCCGAGGGGATGCAGGATGTATGCCCCTGGGGCCGGCGGCATGATAGGCCATACCAAGGCATTGCAATATAGGCGTTTCTCTATAAATGGGCTTGGCGATTCATGACGGTTCGGATAGGAATCTGTGAAGAGTTGTACGCACAAAACGGGAAGTCTTCTACGCACCAGGATCGAAGGCCAAAAGGGGTCTGACCCCTTTTTCTCCAGACCCCTTTCTCAAAGCGGGATTCTCAGGTAGATGCGCAGTTCCGTGTCCAGGAGGGCGCACTCCCCCTCAGTGACTGCGCCGGCGACGATGATGTACCGCTCCTCCGCCAGTAAGGGGAGATCCTCCGCAGACGGCACGGATTCCCGGATTACTTTCCCCTGCCGAAGGCGGAAGAGGACCGGGCTGTGGGAGTGGCCGCAGAAGAGGGCGGCGAAGGAAGTCCGGGCGAAGACCTCCACGGCACGGTCCACGCCCCCGTCGTCAATGGGGTCGTAGACCGAGCGGACTGTTCCGTCCGGCATGGAGTGGGCGAAGAGCAGATCGTCCACGGCGACCCGCAGGGGCAGGTTTTTCAGGAAGGCCCGCGCTGTTTCTTCCTCTTCGTTCCGGGACGGGTTTTCATCCAGCAGCCGCTCCACCGCCAGGTCGTTGTTGCCCTTGATGACCGTGATTTCGTGGTGCCGGGCCAGTGCGAGCAGGGTCCCGGTCAGTCGCCCCTCCATGGATTCGCAGAGATCCCCCAGGTGGATCAGGCAGCCGGCCCCCTGCTCCAGAAGCGCCGTCACGGCCCGTTCGGTGGCCTCCTGGTTCCCATGGCTGTCAGAGAGAATACCGATCCGCATCTTCAGGCCATCCGGAAAGCCATGACGGCGGCGACGAAGGTGGAGTAGCCCGCGGCGATGGTGAGCGTCAGGAGCCGGCCGATGACGCCGCTGGTATCGGCGGCAAACCCGCGGCGGATGATCAGGTAGACGATGAGCGCGATTGGGAGAAGCTTCAGAAGTACGGAGCCGAGCATCGATCAGCACCTTTGCCGGGATCTGGACAGTCCGGGAATCGCCAGGAACGACGGAGACATGGATTCCGCGGGGCGCATGAGCGTATAAACGAGGGGCCGGCCGGCGTCAAGAGAAAAGGTCCCTGCCAGTTCCCCACCCGATCAGTTGCATCCGATTTGCCGCCGTTCCTTCGGACGGTTTTTTCGCATTTCTTTCACCATTTCCTCCCAGAGGTGGACCGAAACAGGCAAACCTCCGGATTCCGTTGCATTTCCTCCGAATATGCTATATAGGTAATCAAGCTCTTTTCCATGTGTTGTTCTTGACAGGCAGAAAACATGCGTTATCGCAGCGAAGGGGTCCGCGGATGCAGCGAATCCGCGGAGGTGTTCTGCAAATGGTCGGGCCGCCATCTGAGATCGTCGGATGGCGGCTTTTTTTTACCGTATGACAGTCAGTGAGCCGGGCGGGGATTTCCAAAATCGCGGCTGGCGAAAACGGCTGCGACGCCGGGGGAGGGGACTTTCCCGGGAACGCAGCCCCGAGAATCCCATGCGGCTGTCTGGAGAGAGGCGATCTGTGACTTCCAGAATCTCCCTTTCAGAACCCCGACCAATCCGGCGTCCGGAAACGGAGCGATGGCTATGGATTTTTGACTTTGACGGGACCCTGTCCCCCATCGTGCCCGACCGGCACTCAGCCATGATGGATCGTTCGTGCCGCCGGCTCCTCATGGATCTGATGCAGGCGGGACAGCAGGTGGCGATCCTATCCAGCCGTCGCCTGGATGACCTGTATCCCCGGATCGATCTGCCGGGAGTTTACGCCGGCGGCGGCATGGGGCTGGAATGGATCCTCCCCTCGGGAGAAAGGCGCAGCTACGCTGAGGCCTTCGAGGAGGACGTCATCCACAGGCGGACGGCCATGTCGGGGCAGCTGGATTATATTGAGCATGTTCTCGACGCCGACGTGGAGGACAAGTTCTGGACGGTTTCCGTCCACGTCCGCCACCTGGAACAGGATCGGAAGGAAGAAGTGAAACGGGAGCTGGATGCTGCGGCGAGGCTTTACGGATTGAAGATCCGCAACGCCCCGGAAGCCTTCGAGGTTCTCTTCTCTCCTTCGCTGGACAAATCCTTCGGCGTCTCGGTTCTCTGCCGGATCGCGAAGTGGGAGGCGAGCCGGGGCCGGCTCGTCTATGCCGGCGACGACGAGAACGACTCCGTGGCGATGGAGCTGGTGGCCCACCTTGGCGGAGTGACGATCTCGGTCGCCCGTTTCCCCACCGTCCGGGAATCGATCGTTGTCCGGGATCCCCCTCATCTTGCAGCGGTGTGTCGCAGCATTGCCGGCCTGTAGTAGATTCGGAGGTTTTATGCAGCCGTTTCTTGTCAAGGATTGCACACTCCTGATCCGGATGAGCGGCCTGGCCCCCGCCTTCAATCTGCGGGAGCTGCGGGATCGGATCGCCTCCTGTTCCACCGATGTGATCTATCACCATTTCTGCGAGACCCTGCTGGCACCGACCTTCGACTATCCCGACTTCCGCAACGACTTCGCCCTCTGGGTCAAGCGCCAGCTGGAGGAGAACGTCCTGGCGGAGCGTCTCGGGGTGATCGATCCATACGGGTACCCCTCCATGGACGTCCTCCGGACGGACGTGCTGGACATCCTGGACGAGCGGATCAACGAGCTGGCCTTTCTGCCTTCGGTGTCTCCGGGCCATGAGTTCCACTTCCGGGAGGCCGTCACGGTGGTCTACGAGACGGGCGCCCGGCTGCTCCGTCCCGAGGAAATGGCCGACGCCATCGAACAGATGACGAAAGGAAGCATCTATTTCCATTTCCTGGAGGCCCGGCGGCGGACGCTTGGGAGGGTGGACGATTTCTCCCTGTGGCTGGAGGACTTCGGGGAACCCTGGGTGCCGGCCATCATGGAGATCCGCTCCTTCGATTTCCTCTTCCAGACCCTCACGGAGCTCAGAGCCGATCTGATCCGGGCTCTGAAGCCGTACTGCACGGAGAAGCCGTTATGATCCCGACGCTCGATGCATATATTCCCGTGGTCGGAAATTCCGTGATCGATCAGCTTCACCGGCTGGGCGAACGGCTGAAGGGCATCCGCGTCGTCCATGTCAACTCCACACGGGAGGGGGGCGGCGTCGCGGAGATCCTGAACTGGATGGTTCCCCTGATGACCGAACTGGGGCTCGACGCGAGATGGGAGGTGATCGAGGGGAACAACGCGTTTTTCGGGATCACGAAGGGCATCCACAACGGCCTGCAGGGGTTCCCGGTGGTGCTGAAGAGGCAGGACTGGGAGACCTACGAAGAGGTCAACCGTCAGAATCTGGCGCGCCTGCAACCGGTCCTGGAAGACGCGGACATCGTCGTCATCCACGATCCCCAGCCGGCGGCCCTGCTCGGCATGATGCCGAACCGGCGGGGCCGATGGATCTGGAGGGCCCACATCGACGTCAGCAAGCCCTTCCGCCCGATCTGGCAGTCCCTCCGCTCGTACCTTCCGGGCTACGATGCGAGCATCTTCTCCCTGACGCAGTTCGCCCAGCCCCTTCCCCATCCCCAGTTCATCATTCCTCCGAGCATCGACCCTCTGAGCGAGAAGAACCGGGAGCTCCTGCAGGCCGACCTGGACACCGTCGCCCGGGAGTACGACATCGACCGCTCCCGTCCCGTCATTGTTCAGGTCTCCCGGTTTGACCGCTTCAAGGATCCCCTTGGCGTCATCCGGGCCTATCGTCTCGTCCGCCAGGTCCTCCCGATCCAGCTCGTGCTCGCCGGGGGCACAGCGACCGACGATCCCGAGGGACAGGAGATCCTGGACGAGGTCCTGGAAGCGGCGGAAGGCGACCGCGACATCCACGTCCTCTTGCTTCCTCCCGACGCCCACCACACCGTGAACGCCCTGCAGCGCATTGCCGACATCATCCTGCAGAAATCGACCAAGGAGGGATTCGGACTGACGGTCACCGAAGGGCTGTGGAAAGGCAAACCCGTGATCGGGGGCGACGTGGGAGGAATCCGTCTCCAGGTGATCAGCCACTACACGGGATACCTTGTCAACAGCCCCGAGGGAGCGGCCCACCGCATCCGCTTCCTGCTCCACCACCGGGACAAGTATGAGGAGATGGGCCGGACGGCCCGGGAATTCGTCCGTGAGAACTTTCTGCTGAACCGGCACCTGCGGGAGTATCTGACCCTGTTTCTGTACTTGGATAGGGGGAAGGGAAACCACCTCGTCCTCTGAAAAAGGAACGGAACGCCGGGATTGACACCGGCGGAGAATTCTGCTACATCTACGCGAAAGAATTCAGATTCGAATGGTTGTCATTCCGCATTCTGAGGGTCCCATAAACGTCGGCAAGGAGGTATGGTCAAGGCAGTACCGTCGTAAACACGTCCCAAGCCATGTGCGATGAAGGACGCCCCAAAGGTTATTTGTTTGAATCCCTCGGTTTGATTATCTTCGCAGCAATCCATTGTCCATTCCTCAACGCTGACAGAAACCGCGCATCCCGGGCATAACAGCGTTATTGTCCGCTGAAATATTTCAGTCCCTGGAAACCGGGACAACCGATGCCGCCGGTGAAGGACGTTGCACCATCGTCCCTTCTCTGGGCGCGGAAGTGGAAAGGACTCATGAAGGCTCTCATCGATTCGAAGTACCTGGGCAATTTTGTTTCCCGCACAACCCGGGGGTCCCGGGTCGTCGTCGTCTCGAACCGCGAACCCTGTCTTCACGAGCGCACGGCGGGCGGGATCGAGATGATCCGGCCGGCCAGCGGTCTCGTCACCGCCCTGGAGCCCATCGTCAGGGCTACCCATGGGATCTGGGTCGCCCACGGTTCCGGCTCTGCGGACCGTTATGTAACGGACGAGAAGGGCCGGATCACCGTCACGCCTGAGGATCCCCAGTACACCCTGCGGCGCGTCTGGATGACGAAAAAGGAGGAAAACGGTTACTACTACAGCATCTCCAACCGCGCCCTGTGGCCCCTCTGCCATATCGCGTACACGAGGCCGTTCTTCTCCAGGGACGACTGGGAGATCTACAAGATCGTGAACCGGCGGTTCTGCGAGGCGATTCTCGACGAAGTCCGGGGCGAGCCCGCCGTCGTGTTCATCCAGGATTACCACCTCGCCCTCCTGCCCCGCATGCTGAGAAACGAGAGGCCGGACCTGAAGCTCGTCCACTTCTGGCACATCCCCTGGCCCAACCGGGAGGCCTTCCGGATCTTCCCCTGGGGGGAGGAGCTGCTCGACGGGCTCCTGGGGAACGACATCCTCGGTTTCCACATCCAGTACCACTGCAACAACTTCATGGGCACCGTGGACCGGGGAATCGAGGCCATGGTCGATTACGAGCATTTCCGGATCCATCGGGGCGGACACCCGACCTACATCCGCGCCTTTCCCATCAGCGTGGATTTCCGGCAGATCGGCAGGGACGCTGGGAGCCCGAAGGTCGCGGAAAACCGGCAGCGGTTCATCCGGGAGCTGGGAGAGGAGGTCCTGCAGACGAAACTGTACGTCGGCGTGGACCGCCTGGACTATACGAAGGGCATCGCGGAGCGGATCCAGGGCTTCGACATCATGCTGAAGCGGCATCCGGAACTGGTCGGGAAGGCGACACTCCTGCAACTGGCGGCGCCGAGCCGGACGCACCTGGAGGAGTACCGGGCCGTCAGCGACGAAATCGACCAGCGGGTCGACGAGATCAACTGGCACCACCAGACGGACGGGTGGACGCCCATCCGGTTCCTCCGGGCCCATCATGATTACTATTCCGTGCTGGCTGCGTACGGGATGGCCGACGTGCTCATGGTGACGTCGCTGCACGATGGCATGAACCTCGTGGCCAAGGAGTTCATCTCGGCGAGGACGGACGATGACGGGATCCTTCTTCTCTCCCGGTACACGGGGGCGTCGCGGGAGCTTCCCGACGCCCTGCTGGTCAACCCGTTCGACGTCGACGAGGTCGCCGATGCAATGCATGATGCCTTCCACATGACGGAAAAAGAGCGGAAGGGAAGGATGAGGCGACTGCGCCGCAAAGTGCGCCGGAACACGATCTTCGACTGGGGATTGAAAATATTCGAGGAACTGGAAACGGTCCTGCCCGTCGAGGAGCAGGCCTGAACGGGTCGCAGGGCAGCCAGCACCCTGTACGCAGCAAAGGAGGCCGGTATTACAGCGAACCCACCTATTCCGTTGCATTTTTCCGCGAGCCGGGTGTATAAGAAAACCAGCGGTTCATTCGTTCTTCTCAATCGAGATCATCAGCATCGGTTTCACGGTGACCCTCAGGGTCGAAACATTCGTGGACCATCCTTTCAATCGGTAGTTGTTCAGCCAGCGGCATCCGTGAGTCCGAGCGGAGCGCGACACCAGGTTTTCCTTTCCAATCCGGACCATCTGCATGGGGACGGCGTCATCGCGCCGGCCGTGGGTGCGTTTTCAGCCCTGACGAACTGCGCCCCGCGCACGACCGGGGGATTCAGTTCCCTCGCGCTGCAGGGGCCGTGGTTTTCAAGGAAAGGAGGTGCGCCATGTACAAGAATGTCCTTGTGCCACTGGATGGCTCCGCGATTGCCGAATGCGCCCTCGACGAGTTGAGGAAGATGGCACAGGAGGGATGGGGGTGCGTCGGATCCGTAACCCTTCTATATGTTGTGGAGGTCCCGGCCCACTGGGTGGCGGAAGGGGCGAACGTCCTGGACGTCGTGCAGTTCGAGCTCGGCCGCGGGCAGGATTACCTGGGTAAGATGGAGGAGACCCTGGCGGCGGAGAACGTCACGGTGACGTCCGTCATCCTGGAGGGGCGGGCCGCGGAAACGATCGTGCAGTATGCAAAGGACAACGAGATGGACCTGATCGTCATCGCTTCCCACGGCTATTCGGGCCTCAAGAAATGGGTCTTCGGAAGCGTCGCGCTCAGGGTCCTTCACGATTCCAACGTTCCGGTCCTGCTGGTCAGGCCCAAGCAGCCGGGGACATAATTTTCGCGCCCGGCGCCGGAGGATGATCGAGACGTTCCATCGGAGATAGTGTCGAACCCTTATCCCCGTCGTCTCCTTTCCCCGTTGTTTCGAGTTCCATCCGTTCCGGTCCGGGCGTTTTTTTTTCGATGAGCCGGGCAGGCCGGGCCTGTCCGGCTCGCTTCACCCGCCGCCTGCCGAAAAGATCCTTGTGCAAACCGCCGCAAACATGGAATGATGCGCCCCGCGGATGGCCGTGATGCAACAGAGCGGGCATCCGCCCATGTTTGAGAGAGGAATGGCGGAATGGTCCAGGGAGAAATCGCGTCCCGGCAGAATCACAGCGGCAACAACGTCGTCTTCCAGGTCAGCGGGCTCACCAAAGTGTACCGGATGGGCGAGTTCGAGGTTCACGCGTTGCGGGGCGTGGACATGGAGCTCTACGCGGGCGAGCTGGTCGTGCTCCTGGGACCCTCCGGGAGCGGGAAATCGACTCTGCTCAATATCCTCGGAGGGCTCGACACCGCCTCGGGCGGACAGGTCTCCTACCTGGGGATCAGCCTGACGCAGGCCGGCGACCGCGAGCTGACGGAATACCGCCGGGCCCATGTGGGATTCGTCTTTCAGTTCTACAATCTCATCCCCAGCCTGACGGCCCGGGAGAATGTCGCGGTCGTGACGGAGATCGCGAAGGATCCCATGACGCCGGAGGAGGCCCTCGCCCTCGTGGGCCTCACCGAACGGCTGGACCATTTCCCCGCCCAACTCTCCGGGGGCGAGCAGCAGCGCGTCGCCATCGCCCGGGCGATTTCCAAGAACCCCAAGGTCCTCCTGTGCGACGAGCCCACGGGGGCACTCGATTCCGGGACGGGCATCGTCGTCCTCGAGGCCCTGGACAAGGTCAACCGGGAACTGGGTACCGCCACGGTCATCATCACCCACAACGTCGACATCGCCGGCATGGCGGACCGCGTCATCAACCTCAGCGACGGGAGGATTTCCCAGGTGACGGTGAACACCGAGAAGAAGTCGCCGCAGGACCTTCACTGGTGAAGGCATGAAGGTGCTGAACCGGAAAGTCCTGCGCGACCTGCGGCACATGAGGGGGCAGGTCCTCGCCATCGCGATCGTCATCACGAGCGGCATGGCGGCCTTCGTCATGTTCATCGGCGCCATGGAGTCCCTGACCCTGACGCGGGACCGCTTCTACCGGGAGTACGCCTTCGCCGACGTCTTTGCCTCCCTGAAGAGAGCCCCGGAGAGCCTCCGGGGGCGGATCGCCGAGATTCCCGGCGTCTCCGTCGTGGAGACCCGCGTCGTTGCCCCCGTCAAGCTGGACATCGCGGGCTTTCCCGAGCCGGTGACGGCCCAGATGATCTCGATTCCCGAGCACGGCACCCCCCTCCTGAACCGTCTTTATATCCGGAGCGGCCGGATGCCGGATCCGGCTCGGGACGAAGAGACCGTCGTGAGCGAAACCTTCGCAAACGCCCATGGCTTCAAGCCCGGCGACAAGATCGGCGCCATCATCAACGGCCGGAAGAAAGACCTGGTCATCACCGGCGTCGGCCTCTCGCCGGAGTTCGTCCTCATCATGCGGGCCGAGGCCCTCAGCCCCGATTTCAAGCGGTTCGGCATCCTGTGGATGGGCCGCAAGGCCCTGGGCAAATCCTACAACATGGACGGCGCGTTCAACGACGTCGTCATGGCGGTGCAGCCCGGGGCCGACACGGGCCGGATCCTGACGGAGATGGACGAGATCCTTGCGCGCTACGGCGGGCTGGGCTCCTATGCCCGGAAGGACCAGATCTCGAACCGCATGCTCTCCGAGGAGTTCCGGATGCTCCGGAGAAGCGCCGAGATCTATCCCACCATCTTCATCCTCGTCGCCGCCTTCCTCCTCAACGTCGTCATCAGCCGGACCGTCAGCACCCAGCGCGAGCAGATCGCCGCCCTGAAGGCCTTCGGCTACGACAACCTGGCCATCGGCATCCACTACGCCAAGCTGGTCATCCTGATCGTGCTCCTCGGGCTGGCAGGCGGCGCCGTGCTGGGCATCTGGCTGGAGCAGAGGATGGGCCAGTTATACATGGAGGTTTACCGGTTCCCCAGCATGCTCCTCAGGATCAATCCGCTTACCCTCCTGGCGGCGACGGCCATCAGCGTGCTCTCGGCCCTGATGGGGACACTGCACGCCGTCTGGCGGGCGGCCCGGGAGACGCCGGCCGAGGCCATGAGGCCGGAGCCCCCGGCCAAGTACAGCGTGTCCTTCATCGAGCGGATCGGCGTCGGGAGATGGCTTTCCCAGCCCTCGCGGATCATTCTCCGGAACGTGGAGCGGAAGCCCGTCCGGACGTTCCTGTCGATCCTCGGGATCGCCGTGGCCTGCGCGACCATGCTGACGAGCGGCTTCTTCTCGGACGCCGTCAATTACCTGGTGCAGGTCCAGTTCCGGCTCGCCCAGAAGGAAGACATGAAGGTCGCCTTCGTTGAGCCCACGTCCCGCCGCGTCGTCTATGACCTGGCCGGCCTGGCCGGGGTCCACCAGGTGGAGGGTTTCCGCCAGGTCCCCGTGCGCTTCCGCTTCGGCCATCGCAGTTACAAGACCGTCATCGACGGGGTCGAGCCGGACGGCCGTCTCCACAGGCTCCTGGACGACAAGGCGAGGCCCGTGGCCGTTCCTCCTTCGGGCATCCTGCTCGGCGACTACCTGGGTGAACTGCTCGGCGTGAAGCCCGGCGACACGATCACAGTGGAGGTCCTGGAAGGGAACCGGGCGGTTTACCAGGTCCCCGTCGCGGCTATGGCCAAGCAGTTCATCGGGACAACCGGGACGATGGACCTGACGGCGCTCAACCGGCTCCTCAAGGAGGGGGACTCCGTTTCCGGGGCCTACCTGGTGGCGGATTCGAACTCATGGGAGGATCTTTACCGCCAGTTCATCCGGATGCCGCGGGTCTCGGGGATCACCATGCGGACGAACGAGATCCGCAACTTCTACGACATCCAGGCCAAGAGCATGCTGTTCTTCACCTTCGTGGCGACCCTGATGGCCTGCTCCATCGCCGTCGGCGTCGTCTACAACAGCGCCCGGATCGCCCTGTCGGAACGGAGCCGCGAGCTCTCGAGCCTCCGCGTGCTCGGCTACACCCGGGGAGAGGTGTCCTACATCCTCCTGGGAGAGCTTGGGCTGCTGGTTCTGACGGCCATCCCGCTCGGCTTTCTCATCGGCTACAGCCTCTGTGTGTTAATCGCCTGGGCGCTGGCGAGCGACCTGTTCCGGATTCCAATGGTGGTGGACCCGCCCACGTACTCGATGGCAGCAGCCGTCGTCCTGGCCTCCGCGGTCGTGTCGGCGCTGATCGTGCGCCGCAAGCTTGATCGATTGGACCTTGTTGAGGTATTGAAGACGCGGGAGTAGTCGCCGTGTCGCACCGAAGCGGGGAGGGGGCTTCTTCCCGCCTGGCGCATCGCCGGAATCCGCGGACCTGAATCGGAGAAAAGACATGACACCCGTTCTGCGCAGGAGGATCTTCGTTATCACCGTCATCACCGTGGCCGTGGCTCTCACGGTCTACGGGTTTATTCCCAAAGCCGTGGAAGTGGAACTGGCCGCGGCAAAGAAGGGCACGCTGCAGGTGACAATCGAGGAGGAGGGCCGGACCCGCCTCAAGGATCGCTTCACCGTCTCCGCCCCCGTGCCCGGCTTCCTCCAACGGATCGACCTGAAGGTTGGTGACGCGATAAAGAAGGGACAGGCCGTAGCGCAACTGGAACCCCTGCGTTCCCCCGCCCTGGATCCCCGCAGCCACGGGGAGGCGAGGGCCGCCGTTTCAGCCGCGGAGGCCGCGGTCCGCGCTGCGGAGGAGCGGGAGCAGGCCGCCCGGGCGGATGCCGACTATGCCGGGCAGCGCCACGAGCGCATGAAGACGCTGTTCCAGAGGGGCACTATCGCCCGGGACACGCTGGACCAGGCCGAGGCCGACGCCAAGAGGGCGGGGGCGAACCGGTCGTCCGCAGCGGCCGCCGTGGGCGTCGCCCGTTCCGACCTGGAGCGGGCCCGGACCGCCGGGCAGGACTACTCAAGCGGCCGGGGGACGGGGAGCCGGGGGGCAGTGTCCGTGACATCGCCTGTCGCGGGCCGCGTCTTTAAGGTCTACCGGGAGAGCGAAAGCGCCGTGCAGCAGGGCGAACCCCTGCTCGACATCGGCAGCCAGGCGGATCTGGAAGTCCGCGTGGAGGTCCTGTCGTCCGATGCGGTGCAACTCCGCAAGGGAATGCGCGTGGAGTTCAAGCGGTGGGGAGGCGACCAGCCACTCATGGGAACCGTACGAATCATCGAGCCGGCGGGATTCACGAAGATCTCCAGCCTGGGCGTAGAGGAGCAGCGTGTTCTCGTCCTCGTGGACATCACCTCGGCGCCCGAACAGTGGCAGGCCTTGGGCGACGGCTACCGCCTCGACACGACCTTCATCGTCTGGGAGGGAAAGGACATTCTCCAGGTGCCCGCCAGCGCGCTCTTCCGCTCGGGCCAGGACTGGGCCGTCTTCGTCGCCGACAGCGGAAGGGCCGTGAAGCGCATCGTCCAAGTCGGCAAACGCAGCGGCCTCACCGCGGAGATCCTCTCCGGCCTCAAGGATGGCGAAAAGGTCATCGCCCGCCCCGACGACACCGTGAAGGAGGGGGGGAAGGTGAAGGCGGCGGGGAGGTGAGGAGGGGTATACTGCCTGCAGCTTCATGGCAATATTTGCTGCAGTGATAGCTTGCGCGTGATTACTTCGCCTTTGTGCAATCCGGGACACGTCAGCGTCTTTTCCTGTTGCCGATATTCGCCCCCTGTTTCACGTACTCGTCCTCGGTGATGAAGCCGTCCTTATTGGCATCCCAGAAGGTGCAGTTCTTCTTTGCCAACTCTTTATCTTTGTAAATGGCCATACATTCCGCTGTAGAAAGCTTCCCGTCCTTGTTTGCATCCGCCTGCGACTGGATCATCTTGAAAGCGTTCCTGGCTTTCGTCTCCGGTGGTCCGGCCGCGATGACCGTGGAAAACAAACCCGCCATAATCAACAATGCTGCTAATAGAACAATACGCTTCATGTCTGCTCCCCCCTTCATTTAATGTGTTAAATTCCTGATGACAGGTTGGTAAATGAATGAACCTTTATCATGGCATGACCTTCTTTGCTGAACATGCCCTATAGAGACAGGATACAAAAGTAAATCCTATTATGCACAACAGAACAACATAGATTTCACTTGTCGCAGCGATATTTTCCACGATTAAAAAATAAAGAAAAATGAAAACCTGTCCAATCAGTACATTTAGCGACAAGAAAAATTTCCCTACCGTTCTTAAAGCATGATTGTTTAGCATATTATTCGACTCAATATCGAGTCTTTTGAGAAAGAGTTTTTCCCAAGGACCTTCTTTCTCTGCTTTATCTTTTTTGAATATTATGAGGCCCCCAATTATGGCTCTTTGAAACTGAATTGAAACGTCTTTGCCTCACCGTCATCATAAAAGGAAATCTCGTCTCCGTTCACCTCGCCGTTGAAATGACAAGGGGCCAGCTCATCATACCCTTTGAACTTGTTTCCGTTTATTTCCAATTCGATACAATGTCCGTGACCGAAATCATATAGATCGAAAACATTCTCTTCTCCCGGTCCGGCCGTATAACACCCCCTGTCGTCATTAAATACCTTGACGTATTTTGGGCTCAGAGTGGCCTCAAAACTTACGGACTTGGACTGGAAATGATCGTAGATGGATAACTTGTCCAGGCCCGTGATAATGCGCCCTGCAATGAAGGCTACCGTTGTACGAAGTTTCGGCTGCATGAGATGGTCCTCCTATGAATTGAATCCGGCGTTTGCTCGTACGTCTCGCATCGAATTTTCGATTTTTTCGGCTGCTCTCTCGGAGACACAAAGGATGTTGCATGAACACAGTAGAATCAGCAGTGGGAGTGGTTGTCGTACCTGAACTTTATCGTGATGTGCTCTCGGCGGCGCCATGACAATGAATATACCTGGACGGCATTTTCAGAAGTTCTGTACGGTCCTACATCCATTCAATGGAAATGGAAAGAAATAATATAGGAAAATGGATGAAAATAGTAATGTTTCCAAAGGGTATTTGTGTTAACAAGGATCACAACTCAACCGGTAAAATACGGGATAATTGAACGATTACAGGGTGCTCATTGCTTGGAATATCGCATGATAAAACAGACATGAACGGAAACAGAAGATCGGATATCAGACCCGGGCTGCGGGTGAAGGTGGTCCAGAAGCCGGACCAGTCGAGCGGCAGGCTGACCGAAGGCATCGTCCGGGATATCCTCACCAGCTCGCCCAGTCACCCCCACGGCATCAAGGTGCGCCTGCAAAGCGGCATTGTCGGCCGCGTCAAAGAGATCCTGGATGCATGACGATGCGGATCTATGTCGATGCGGACGGATTTCCGAATGCAGCCAAAGATCTGCTGATCAGGGCCGCCCTGCGCCTCCAGGTTCCCGTGGTTTTCGTTGCCAATAAGCCTGTCCGATACGAACCGTCGGTCATTCTATCGAGCGTTATTGTCCCTGAAGGCCCCGATCTTGCCGACAATCGAATCGTTGAGATGGCACAGCCGGGAGACCTGGTGATCACTGCCGATATCCCGCTTGCCGACCGGGTGGTTGCCAAGGGCGCCTTTGCGCTCAACTACAGAGGCAAGCTTTATACGGAGGACAACATCAAGGACAGGCTGGCAACGCGCGACCTGCTGTACGAGCTTAGAGACGGCGGCCTGATGACGGGCGGTCCCTCGATGTACGGCAGGAAAGACTGCCAGGCCTTTGTCAATCAACTTGACAGCTTTCTGACCAGGCATTTGAAAAACGGGAACTCGCAAAAATAGCAGGCCGGACCGCTGTGCGGATTTGAGGTGAGCGGCGGGAAGGTGAGAGTGGAGTCGTTGAATGTTATCGACTGCCGATTGCAGCCGAATCCCTTTCCAGGAGATGGCACTTCTTGCTCTGTTTCTGCTCGTACATCAGCTTGTCTGCAGAGGCGATGAGTTCGTCGATCGTGCAGGGGTGTTCCGGATCATAGTATGAGCAGCCCACGCTGATGGAAAGGTTGTATTTACGGTCCTCCTGCCTGTTTCTCGCATCGATCAGGGTCTGCAGCCGGGCGGTGATGATCTCGGAATCAGACTCGGTTATGTCCACGACAAGGGCGGCAAATTCGTCACCTCCCAGGCGGGCGACGATGTCGGAGGTCCGGAACGTCTCCCTGAATATGGCCGCCGCTTCCATGAGCGCTTTGTCTCCTTCCTCGTGGCCGTACGTATCGTTGATCCATTTCAGGCAGTCCAGGTCCGCAAAGAGCAGCAGCATTTTATTCTTGTCCCGTTCGGCCACTTTCAACTGGTGTCCCGCGAGAGACAGGAATCCCCTCCTGTTATGCAGGCTCGTCAACTGATCCGTGATCGAAAGGGTCAGGATCTCCGCCTCCATCTTCTTGTGATCCGTGAGATCGCGGGCCACGGCCTGAAAGCCCGCCGCCTGGCCGTCCTTCAGGATCAGCTGGGTGTTCTGTCCGAGCCACACCTTGTTTCCCTGCTTGGTTCTCAGGGGGTATTCGAGATAGGTTTTGTGCAGCTTCTTGACGAACTGGCGGCCGAAGAACCTGTCGACGGCATCCCGCTCATCGGAATGGATAAAGTCCAGGTACTGCTTCCCGACGAGTTCCTTTTCTTCGTATCCCGTAACCGAAAAACCGGCCGGATTCACGAAGGTTATGTTTCCATTGCCGTCCGTCCGGATGATGATCTCGCTCGCCTGTTCAACGAGCGTCCGGTACCGCTCCTCGCTTTCCCGAAGTGCCTCCTCGGCCTGCTCACGCTCGGCGATTTCATGCAGGAGGTTCCTGTTTGTCCGGGTGATTCGGTGCTGGTTCAGGAACATGTTGAATCGGTAGCGTTCGAACATGAATGCCGTTACGGCGGCAAACATGTACGCGATGACGAGGTTGTTCATGGAGTAATGGACTGCGTAGGAGCTGATATCCGGCCTGTAGATCAGAATGGCGCCCACGAAGATGATAATGGAAAGCATGTAATATCGATACAGAACGATCAGCCGCGAAGGCATGAACGTGGCAATGGCAATGACGAGCATGAAACCCGCGATGTAGCTCGGGTCGTCGGCAATCCTCCCCGTAAAGTAGGCGCAACTGAAGAGCAGGTACGCCAGCATTACGTGGAGCAGGCCGAGACCCTTTCCCCGGGTCCTTTTGTAAAACGTGGCGGCGAAGACGATCAGGCCGACGGCGCTCAGTCCAAGCCGGAAATAAAGCAATTCGGGGAATTCGGGATGAAGTTCCGGATCCAGGAAAAAGCCGAAGTGGAGCCAGGAGACCATGGCGAGCAGGGCGGCGGAACGCTGCAATCCCCTTGCCTGCCCGTTCAGGTACTTCATGTACTCGTCGTGATAATGGGATCTTTCGGGATTTTTCTTAACGAACCTTTTGATTTTTTCAATATACTGTGAAGGCATGGAGCCGGTCCTGTCAGCGATTTCCCATCATTCCGATCAGCGAGGGAGCTTCCATTAGCATATTATATAGAACATAACCAGCTTGGGATTAATTAAGGATGCTGGAAAACGGTATTCGGTTCCGAGTCTATCTTGCAGAAGATCTGTCTCGTTCGGATTTTTTGATTGTCCGGCGAAGAAAGGCTGGCATGATGGGGAATCGCCCTTATAAAATATGATGTTATATCATTTCTGCCGCTATGGCTGCTGCATCACCGATTTCTTGAAATCTCGAATACATTGATCAAAATCAATACCATAAATCGTTTTGAACACGTCATCGTGATTGCCGCCGCTCAAGAGTTCTTTCATGTATGCCAGGAATTTATCCTTGCCGTACCTGTTTACTAGATAATCGACGATGCAGGCGAATTCGCAATACATGAATGGGGTTCTGGGCCGTGCAACAATATTTATCTGATCTTCTTTCTTTGTTTTATAAAATCGGGGCGGCATGAAATCACCGTTGCGAATATAGGAATATGTCTGCTCTTTTGAGGGATACCAGGACGTTCCCATCTGATTTGCGCTGTAAACGGCGATGCCTTCGAGCAGCCAGTCCGGATACCGGAAGGCATTCAGGATGCCTGCATGCTGGTAAATCAAAGAGTGGGACAATTCATGCCTCAGGTATATTTCCATGGAAATCAATCCTTCCGACGCCTCTTTCTGAGCCCAAGGAGAGACTACAATATCGCCATTATAAAAAGCGCAGAACCGGGCTTTTGACAGGGACCGATCGGCGTATGTCTTCCTGCTTCCGAATAGAAATATCCTCGGTTTCTTCCTGAACGTGAGCGTATGAAAATTCTCCACCATGGGAATGTAGGAATCGATTTCTTGAAATCTGTTGAACATTGCTCCTTTCTCTACATAAACGACCACACGTTGAAGTTCATGCTTTTCAAAACCAAGCACAATCGGAGAGTGCGGAAACAGCTTTCCGAACAGGAGCAGGTAGGCAAGAACGGCAAGAACGGCAACAACGGCGGCGATAATCAAGAACGAGATTGCTTTCTTCTTATTCATGAAGGACACCCATTCCAACCGGGGGTAATAATAAAAGGCAGCCCCTGCAAAGAAAGCAAGGGCTGCCTTTTGCTGATTCTATGGACCGGAATTATCTTCGGCCATTCCTGTCCCGATCACGATCATCGTCGCGATCTTTGTCACGACCTCGATTCCTGTCGCTGTTTCTTCCCTTGCCTCTGCCCTTATCCGCATCCAAGTCTCTATCCCGCCGCTCCTGGTTCTGCTGAACCTGCCGCGGCTGCGGTCCCGCTCCCTGTGCCTTTGCCGGCGGTCCCTGGCGATCGTCCCTGTACTGCTGCGGCTGACCGCGCTTTGGTGTCTGTTTCCGGGCCTCAGGTCCGGCCCCCGCCCTCTTCACGCCCCAGTTATTTTGTTTTTGCCAGTGTTTTCCTCTTTGCCATCCCTGCCAGTTCTTCTCCATATCGCGGTGTGGGATGCGGCGCTGTTCCCATTCCTGCCCTTTCCAGCGACGGTCACGATAATCGTTTCGCCACCCGGGCGGCACACGCTTGTAAAAGACCGGCGCGCGCTCGATGTAAGCCCAACCTCTGTCATAGTTACGCGAGCGATACCAGCGTCCTTCCCACGGACGCCACCACCAGCCGTTGAAGAAAAAGATTTCCTCCTGGACGTCGGGAACGGCATAGACATATGTTTCCGGTATCACGACCACCTCCGGCGGCGCCGGAAAGACAATGGGCGGAGGCATCGGAATATTGATGCGGACCTTGACATCCACCTCCGCCATGGCCGGAGACGGCAAAAGAATCACGCATGCCAGAAACAGCAACACAGCAAAAACCTTCTTCATCTCGGAACCTCCTTTCTTCATGAACCCGCTCCCTGCTTCACATCAAAGACAGGGGGGATCCGGGCTCTCGATTCATCAAGCTACCGGGATAACGCCGGAGCGTCCCTCATGCCGGCCCCTGTTTTCATGGGTCTCGGGCTCATTGACTGTCCTGAACGATACTCGCATTGACAAAAACACACAACGTCATTTGCGTAACTGAGCTTCCCGATATTTCTTTTTTGCTGCTTCCTTCGCTTTCAGCCACTCTTCGTGGGCCGATTTCTGAGCCAGTTTCAGGTTCTCCTTGGCGGTCTTTATCGAATCAAGGCTGGTTTTCCTGACTTCTCCAGCCTTCTCGGCGGAAGATTCCTTGACAGTTTTCATATCTTCTTTCGCCTGTATAACGGCCTTCCGATAATCCTCCTTTGCCATTCGAATTGCATCGTCAAAGGCATTCTTCGCCTTTCTCATCTCCTCGTTAAATGTCTTTTTCACGTCCGCGATCGTTTCTTTCGGGGTCGCCGATGCCGTTGAGTCTGCCGTCGATGCGGCCCAGAGAGGAGCGACGGCCAAAAGAATGAAAACCGTCATGACGAGACTCAGTGTTCTCCTGGCGAATGCCTCATGCCTGATATTGAAACACCTGACACCCGGGAAATGCATACAATCACCTCCGTTCATCGTTTCCTTCATTCCGGCCGCAGTGACATTTTGGCCATATAAAATGCCTCTGCCGCAAACGCTTTGTACTCTTTTTCCGATGTGTTCAACTGCACCAGGTACAGGATGTCTTTCTTCCCCGACAGATGGGCCCTGGTGTCATCCTTGACCTTGAATCCCGTGATTCGGGACCAGTATGTCTTGTCCTTCGGAATCCTGTATGCGATCAGCATATCTTTCAACGTTGTCTTTGAAAGCTTGTATTCCTTGAATTGCAGAACCCGGAAGCTGTGCCTTTTCATCAGGTATTCCGCCATTTTGTCAACGGCCTTTACATCGGACCATTCCGATGGGACACGCACTGCAATTACATAGATGCCGGCAAGAATCTCGCTTTTGGGATCATCCTGAATTTTGTAACGGTGAAAAGCACCGATCTCGACGGGGACGCCGTTCTCGGGCAGTTCGGCCGGCTCCTTGATGTTGATGACTTTCCAGTCCTTGGGAAAAGCCATCTCGAATCGGAAAAGCGGATTTTTCCTGTCCTTGAAGCGATGCTTTACGTATCTCTTGGAAACGTCTTCCTGTTTCAGATCGGGAAAATCGAACGGGATCATTTTATCTTTTCCCGCGGCTTCCGCACCGGCAACTGAAAAGACAAAGAAAAGCATCACGAACAGCACGCATTTTTTCATCGGAACCTCCCTTCATGACAAGGCTAAACCACAATCAGTTTCTGGGGATTCTCCGGATCGAACCGGACGTTGATCACATCACCCGGCCGCGGGATGGAGACACGTGAGACCAATGTATTCGCTTTCACCTGGAAAGAACTGCCGTATTCAGGCTTGACGTGGAGGGTCAATGCAACCATGGGATCATTATTCATTGTCAAACCGGTATCTTCTATCGCAAGAACCTCCGCTTTGGCCACGGTTCCGTTGATCAGCCTCCTTTCCTGTTCGGGATCGCGTTTCAGCATGAAGCGGGCATTCAGATAGAACACCAGCAGAGACACCAGGACGACGCCGAGAAAAATCAGGGTGTGGGGCAGGGGCGGGGGACCCAGGGGTACGAGGCTCATAAAGATCACTGCACCGGCCGTCAGTGCGAACGTGACCAGGAACGGCATAAGAAAGCGGAACATGGGTCCCTCCTGCCAATAAAGAAATTCCGGTGGATAAGCGTTCGATCGCCGGTCCGTGAATCGAGGGATTTCTCCTCAAGCATCGATGGGACGGATGATATTTCATGGGGGCAGGTCTTGCAATGATACATTTCAGGGATCATTGTCTCGTTTCCGGACCTGACTCCGGCAACCCGCGACGGCTTTTTGGCAAACACATAAGCCCTGCGGCTCTGGTACTCCGCGTCCGGACAGGGTTCCCGCTCGATGATATCGAGCTTTTTAAATCCGCGTGAACCGGCGGAGTTTCTCCATGTCTCTCGGCTTCTTTTCCTGTTCGCCGGCAAAGGTCTCCGCGTATTCTCCGGCTATGGCATCGTATTGCTTTGCGATTTTACGGACATCCCGTTCCATGATCGTGCGTTCCCAAAATCAGTTGAATGGTCCTGTAATATCAAATGTTTAAGCCTGGATGTCAAGCATCTGTCTCTTTCTCTCTCCCGTTGACTTGTGCTACGTATGCCGCGCATCAACCGGGTTCGAAAAATCCAGAGCGAAAAGGGGATTGTCATCATCATGGTCGACAAAGGTGCCCAGGAAACTCCCGGGAAAACAAACCCGCCGCGTGACGCGGCCACGGTGATCATCGTACGCAACAGCGATAGAGGACAGTATGAGATTTTCATGATGCGCAGGCACCGCAACCAATCCTTCATGGGAGGAGCCTACGTGTTTCCCGGTGGGCGGCTGGACGAGGCGGACTGCGATCCGGCCCTGCATCCATTTATCGAGAGTCTGACCGTCGGCGATGCAGGCCGGTTTTTGCAGGAGCCGGACATTCCGGAGGAAAAGGCCCTGGGGCTCTGCGTGGCGGCAATCCGCGAGACCTTCGAGGAGGCGGGTGTGCTGCTTGCCTGTGGTTGTTCCCGGGAGACGCTCGACTTTACCGACGCCGAGACGGCCGGTCGCTTTCGCGCCCATCGTCGCGCACTCAATGAGCGAAAAACGACATTCCTTGACATCGCCCGGCAGGAAAACATCCGCTTCACCATGGAGCGACTGGTCCCTTTTTCCCACTGGATCACCCCGGAGATCGAATCGAAGCGGTTCGATACCCGCTTTTTCCTGGCCTGGCTGCCCGACGGCCAGGTGCCGGTTCACGACAACCAGGAACTCGTGGAATCACGCTGGCTCACGCCGGAGGAGGCCCTGAATCTTCATCAGCGGAAAGAAATCCTCCTCATGCCCCCCACCCTCAAGAGCATGGAAGAGTTGAATGCCTGCCGGACTGCCGATGAACTCTTTGCGGAAACAAGACGGTGCGAGATCCATACCATTCTTCCTCAGGTCTTCACCGAAGACGGCAATTTCGGCGTCAAGCTGCCCCACGACAGCGAGTACACCATCGCCGGTTACAAGCAGCCACACCGACCCGGCGAGTCATCGAGAATCGTCACGCATAACGGCATCTGGAAGACTTTTTGTGTCTGACGGTCCCCCTGCAGGGGAAAGGGTCAGATTTGTTTTGTAAAAAGGGGGGACAGATTTCAAATCTGTCCCCCCTTTTCTCAGAAAAAATATTGACGGGCAAAATGTAACCATATATACGGTTACACAAAGGTGGGATACCATGCTCAGGAAAACGGACAAGAGGTACAGTCGTTTCCGATTTGATGCCGGAAGTGTTTCGCTCAACTTTGTGGCGACGGTTCGGCATCGCGGCTCGCATCCGCGCGACCTCCTGCCGTCTCCCGACTCACTGTCAAAATGGCTTGAACTCGCCGGTCTGGTCACGACACCAATAAGCTGCTCTGCGGATGACCACCGGGAAGCCCTCATTCTTCGGGAAGCCATTCACGACACGATGCACTCCCTCATTTTGAATCATGAACCGGCCCGTGAAGACGTAGACCGGATCAATAAAGCGGCACGGTTTCCGATAATGGTGCCCCAACTTAGCAGATCTGCGGACCGCATCTCCTGGGAGGCGCCCGATTTGGAAAAGGCCTTCCTGGGGATCATTGCCCGGGATGCCATTGCTCTTCTGGGGGAAGGAAAGAGGGAGCGACTCAAGCTATGCGGCGGTGACAGCTGCCGGATGCTCTATCTGGACACATCCCCGGGGAACCGCCGAAGGTGGTGTGCGATGTCTCTCTGCGGCAATCGAACGAAAGTGGCGGAACACAGGAGGCGCCGGCGGGATGGGGGCCGACGGGAAGCAGAAGATGAACAGTCCGGACAGGATTCCTGATCCGGATCACCCGAAGAGAGGAGGTCTCTACCATGTGCCAGCAGTCGTTTTTTACCGGTGTAAAAGCGTGCATGTTCGATGCCTATGGAACCCTGTTCGACTTCAATTCCGCCGTCAGCAGGCACCGCGGGCGCCTCGGCAGTGCCGCCGATTCGGTGTCCGCCCTCTGGAGAACCAAGCAACTGGAATATACGTGGCTGCGAAGCCTGATGGGCAGGCATGCGGACTTCTGGCAGGTTACGCAGGACGCCCTGGATTATGCCCTTGAGGCGGCTGCCGTTTCCGACCTGGAGTTGCGGAACGCAATCGTCAACACCTACCTCGAGCTGGATTGCTACCCCGATGTCAAGGGAACCCTGGAAAAGCTCAAGGCCGGCGGACTGCAGCTCGTCATCCTGTCCAACGGGACGCCGGCCATGTTGGAAGCGGCCGTGAAGAGCAGCGGGCTCACGGACCTTATCAACGGCATTCTCTCCGTCGAAGAGGTTGGCATCTACAAGCCGGATCCGCGGGTCTATGGGCTTGCCGTCGACCGGCTGGGCCTTCAGGCAAAGCAGATTGCATTCATGTCCGCAAATTCCTGGGATGCCGTGGGGGCGGCAAATTACGGATTGCGGGTCGCCTGGGTCAATCGATTCGGACAGCGCAGGGAGCGCCTGCCGTCCCAGCCGGACCTGGAGATCAATTCCCTGGCCTATCTCCCCACGCTCCTGGGTGTCGATGCCTGAGAGGACATTTCCTCATGCGCTGATTTCAACGCCATGACCTCTGTCGTCGGTCAATATCTCGAAGGCAGCCCGGTGCCTGGTGGAAAGGATTTCCGCAGCAGCGCCCCTGTCTTCCCGTTTGCGCGTGAGGTTTAGTTCGCAGGAGGCGATCTTGGTGTTCAGGCAGTGTTTGCTGCCGCCCGGCGGGTTGTAGTAGTTCAGGCCGATGAAGGCCTCCCGGGGCGCTGAGATTGTACCCTCCAGGCGGACGGCGTCCGTCTCCGACCGGAAGTTCCAGGTGAAGTAATCGAACCTGCCCCGGGCGCGAAACATCTGCCGGAAACCGTTGAGGGCGATTTCCTCTCCCTTGTGCCGGAGTACCAGCGGCGTCAGGTAAGGCTGTCAGGCGTAATCTATTCGGCGACACAAATTAATATAATCGGCGACAACGAAACAGAATCGGTGACAACCTGAACACGGGTGTGCGAAGGGCGCACAAAACCTGTCCGATTTATCAAGGAATCTGAAATCGGCAGGTTGAGAGTGTTTTCTTATGCCTTCAGACGGCCAGTCAGTGACCGTTGATCTCGTAGTTGCGAATCAGTAGTTCTGTTGCCCTCTTTTGATGGTTTCCACCAGCTATCGTGTAGGACGTCGAAACTTCCTCCAGGACAAATCCTTTAAATATCTGCCGGATCTCGGGAACGTTATTTATTGAGAGCATGAACTTTCCCTTAACTCCCCGTAGAACATCTGCCAGCTTAGTAAAGTCTTCCCTTTTAAAGATCCCGGGGCCGTAATAGTTCTCAAAACCGTAGTAGGGCGGATCCAGATAAAAGAAAGTAAAAGGCTTATCAACCCTGCTTATCAATTTCTCATAAGGCAGATTCTCTATATAAACCCTGGCCAGGCGAAGATGAGCCGCCGACAGGTCTTCTTCAATCCGCAGAAGGTTGAAGCTGGGGCGGCCGGTTGCCTTCATACTGAAGCTGGGCGCCACTATATGGCCCGCATAACCGTTTCGGAGTAGATAGTAGAACCTGACGGCCCGTTGGATGTCCGTCAGAGTATCCGGGCTTTCCTCCTTGAAGCGTTCGAATTCCTCTCTCGATACGAGAAGCCACCGAAGATACCGGATGAACTCGTCCAGGTGATGCTTGACCACCCGATAGAGGGTCACCAGGTCGGTGTTGATGTCATTGATGATCTCCACCGGAGACTCTTCCTTTTTGAATAGAACCCAGGCGGCGCCGGCGAATACTTCGCAATAACAGCGGTGCTCGGGGATCCGTTCGATAATCTGCTTCGCAAGTAACGATTTGCCGCCCACATAAGCCAACATACTGTTCATCGGTCCTCCTCAGATTGTAATCCGGGACGGACCCTGCTATAAACCGCGCGCGTGCCCACGCACAGCGGATGGCAGCGGGTCATCCCGTCATGTGTCCATACACATGGTCTGGGGAGGTGGCTCTCCCTGGAATGCTGTCCGCTTCTTTTATCTATTTCGAGAGTTTGTTTCTCTCCGCAATCGCATCCGCTTCATAAGTCTTGATGAACTCTGGGGCGCCCGGCTGCTTGGCCACCCACTCCCGGAGATATCGGATGGACTTCAGGTCGATCTCATGAAGGCGGGCCTTCGCTTCTGCCTTCGCTTCTGCCTCCTCTGCCGCCTTCACCTGAACAGCATCTTCAATCCATTTGTCACCGGTCCAGACAGGGAACCTACAGGGGGGAAGATCCGTGTAACCTTCCGGGATCGGACCAAGAGCCTCAACAATCGTCGGTGTACCGTCTGAGGTCCTGTATATGGTCCCCCCCCGGTGATCCTCGACAAAGCTCCACCCCTTCTCACCGAACACGGCAGTGTAACCCTTCGATCCAGCAGGAGGGGCTTCTGTGGTGGCATGGGCCGGAATAAGGCAGACGGGTTCCCCCCTTCGCTTTGTCTCAAGCGGGTCCAGACGGGCTTCGGACTCCCTCAGAAATTCGCCAGTCTCGCTGTGATAATGATAGATTTTCATGATGGATGATCCTCCCGTTAGTACTTGATGATCGGCATGTAGGCCCGGTTGATCGGCCTTGTTTCATTACCGCCAAGGGCGCCATAGGTGAGTGAACCAGCCGCTCCGAAGTTGACCGATCCGCCAGATTTGAGATGGCTGGAATGGCTCTCGAACTCATCCGCCTGCATGGTTCCCACATGGTCTCCCGTGGTCCCATCCCCCCGGTTTGTCCGGGATGCACGGTCCGGATCATTCGTGGAGCCATGCGCCCAGCCGCGCTCAAACAGGCCGCGGTCATCCGGCAGGTTGAAGGTTGTGCTTCCATCCCCTGCGCCGTACGTCGTTCCAATGACGGCAAAAAGATTCGCATAGGTCGTCCTGGATATTGCCGAACCGTCCCGCTCCAACCATCCGTCAGGCGGCGTTTCCGTCGGCCAGTACATCAATGAACCAACAGGCGCTGTTTGAATCCCGAGCGTTGCCCTGGCCGTGGCCGCGTCTGCATCGTCCAGGAGGGTTCGCATGAAGGAAGTCAGGCTTGTCAGGGCCATCGTTCCAGAACCTGTGAAGTAGCCGAGCTTGTCCGCCGAACCTGCTAGGGCGGAGAAAGCAGCTTCATTGGCCGACATCGGGGTATTGTTCGGCGCTTGGCCGTACTGGACCCCTGTCAAGCCCGTATCGACCGTGCATCCTCGAACCGTTACAGTCGTCAGGTCGCTGCCTGCCGAATACGTCGAGTCGGAAGATACATACCCATAGGCATCCGTCGTCTGATCCAGATAAACCGCCCGGTTCGCCTTGTAGATCGCCGTCTTGTCGCCTACCACCGTGAAGGTGGAGGAATCCACCCTGGCAACCGTGTCCGCTTCCGTCATCCACCAGGACCCGGCCGGCATGGCCGCCTTCAGGGTCCCATCCTCGTTGAGGGCCACATCAAGCCGCGCATCCAGGGATGCAGCCGCCCCCCGGGCCGTCGAGATCTCGGAGGTGATCGCCAGGTATGCAGGCAGATAGGCCGTGAAATCCTGCCATGTGGATCCGTCGTAAATGTAAAACCGGCTGGTATCCGTCCTCAGGCACGGCTGCCACTGGACCGGATTGGCCGGGAAGGACGTTCCCGAAAAGAACGTCCGGATTGCTTCCATGTTGGCGTTGATGATTCCGTAAAGCTGCCCGAAGGTCGTTACCCCTGTTTCCAGGGCATTGTAATTCTGGCTCATGGTCTCCTCCTCAGTATCCCCTCAATTGAATATCCGCAGTTCCTGCAGCCGCCACTCCCGCGCTGTTGAACAGTTGGACGGTGAATTGATCCGCCTGTTTGTTCACCACAGGGGTCAAAGCCGTTGTTCCGATCACGGTCACCCCGACAAGGTATTGAATCAGGATGGTCACCCCCAGGCCCGAAAGGGTGAACGTGGTTCCCGCTGCATCAATGGACTGACTTGCCAGATTCACCACCACATCCGGGACGTCGGCCACATGGCGGATCTTCGAGATCTCAAACGTCGTCGCCGCCGAATTGACGGTGCAGGAAACCTTGATCTGGAAAAACCGGGCGGAACACGTGACGATGCCTGAAAGGATCTGGTAATCCGTCCAGGTCGTTCCGTCCGGGGATGTCCGGTACTGGATCGAATAGTGTGCCGTGGCCGAGATCGAGACATCCGTGTCTGTCGGGTAGGTTCGATCCGTCCGGTTCGGGTATGTCTGATCCGTGGCAATCTTGATTTCAGAATCCGTCGTCACATCGACCCGGAGGGTGAAATCAACAACGGCCCCCAAGTCGTACACCCCGGTTTCATAGGAGCCCGAATAGAAGGTTTCCCCGGCATACCCGGTGATCGCCGCCGTGGTATCCGTCCAGCCCGGCTCGTCCTGGTCCGTCAGCCCCGAAGTGAGGACGATCAAGTCATCCGTGGGGCACAGGACCATGTTTTGAAAGGTACCGTCCGCCTGGGGTGTCTTCGTGAGCTCGTCCGTGTCCAGGACGATATTGCCCGTGGTGAGGGAAGTTGTGATCGTGGCCGTCGCTTCGTTCGACGAGTAGAGCCCCGACTGATCGATTGCCTTGATCCGGAAGGTGTAAGTTCCCGAGACCGGAGGCGTCCAGGTCGCCGCGTTCTCCTGAATCCCGTCGATGATCGTTGTGGCATTGGCCCAGGAGGTCCCGCCGATCCTGATTTCATATCCCCACAGGTCGGCATCCGGGGCATGATTCCACAGAAACCGGAGTGAATCGCCAAGCTGCTGGACGATGAAGCCTGTCACATCGGAAGGCGGAACCTCCTTCCCGACCGGTGTTACAGTAACCGTGAGCCCGTTTTCGGGAGTCGATCGGGAAACGGCGATGGTGTAGGTCTGTCCCACGGCTAGGCCATAAAGGATGAAAGACGGTATTGCCGTCCATCCCGCGTTCTGCCATGTGCCCCCCGACTGCTTGTAAAAGATGTTCCATCCGCCGATGGCCGTCCCCCGCCAGGACAGGTGGATGACAGACTGTGCCGTCCCGTCCGTTCCGATCTCCCATGTCTCGACCGCTTTCAGGTCACGGAATGTCAGCGCAGAAGGGTTCTCCACTTCCGAAATGACGGCATAGTCGTCGTAGATCTCCGGGACGTACTCGATGGCCGTGATCCGGCGCCGCAGGTCTTGGGAACGGGTGATCTTGAGGACCCGGAACAGTTTCGTCAGGCGATTCATTTCCCCGAAGGAGTAAACCGCATACTGTGCCGGGATCTTCGTCCAGGAGGACGTGAGGGCCAGGGTGTCCGTCGTCCCGGGGGAGTTGCCGACCGTCATTGTCTCGCGGGAATCGTCGTCCTGATGCCGCACTGTGATCTGATAGGTCTTCCCGGATTCGATGGTGACCGGCTGGTCCATTTGAACCGTGTTTTCCGTCGCCGTCACAACCCGGCCGGAGTAGCCGATCTGGGGCACGTCATGGGCGACTTCCACCACATCGCCGGGAAGGCAGGCCAGGGCATCCACGTCTGCATCCCAGGTGGCCGTGAGGGTCAGGTATCGGTTGCACAGGAGGAGGAATTTCCCGTAGTTCGCCGCCTGCTGGCGGGATGTGCAGCCGTACAAGGTGACTGAAGACTTTCTGACTTCCCGGTCCGATGCGTCATACCCTGCCGTCTGGACCTCCACGGTCTGCCGGGAGTAATCCAACTCCGCATCATAGTAGGTGGTCTCGACGGCATCTGCCCGGTCGTCCATCGCCAGGAATTCTTCGGTATAGGCATCCTTGACGATGTTGCCTGTGGTGAAAAGGAACCGCTGAACGGGAAGGGTTTCCGGCCGGTCCACTAGGGCCGTAAAGCGGTTTCCCATCTGCACCACAACGGCCCGGCCGTTGAGGGCGATCACGTCCAGGGCCTTCCGGAGATTCAGGATGCTGTCACCGTAGAAGTGGACCTTGTAGCCCCTGGCATCACACCAATCCGCCCAGGCGGAGAAGGCGTCATAGTCGATCCGGGAGTGGGCCACCCCACCGCCATAGATGGAATCATGCAGCATGTCATAGGCCGCCCAGGCCGGATTGCTTGCATCCTTGTCCTCATATGCCGATCCCGTCCAGACAGGTACCGTGGATCGGGTGGCGAGCACATCAATCTTCGGGAGTGATCCGCTCAGCTGATCCGTGGCCAGGGCGCGGAGGGCAAGGAGGGCCGTTCCCGGATAGGTGAAATCGTCGTACACGATCTCATCAAAATATTCCCAATAGGTGGCATTGACATACCGCGTGCCCCAGGGAGGAACCGTCTTGAACCGGGTACGGATATCGTATTGCCCCGCCGGGAGATTGTCCCGGGTGTAAACTTTCCTCTTGGCGCTCGTCGTCGCCCCGGAGATCCGGACGAAGTTCTCCGAGACAGTCTGCAACTGTGTCACCGTCCCGTCCTGAATCCATCGCCAATGATAGATGTATCGGCCCATCGTTCTCCCTTAACCGCTTGTGCTTCCGCATTCACCGGCGCCCGCGCTGCCGATCCCGCTCATGCCACCACCCGAAGAACCCGAACCGCCGCCCACTTCCCCGCCGCCGCCTCCAAGGGCTGCATCCGCCCCGATGCTCCCGTTTTTGATGTAGGTGTCGGTATTCGGGTTGTACGACCAGACGGCCGGATCCGGCGTGTAGGGATCGCATTCGATGTGGTCCGTTGCGACGGAGGAGCCTTCTTCCATTTCGATCCAAGTCCCGGTTTCATCATAATATCCGGCCGACCATCGGTAGGCGGGAACCTCGACAGAGACTTGATGATATTCGGAAAGGGCGGTCCAAGCCTCCTCCCCGACCTTCCGGTACTGGACTTCCAGTTCAACGGTCTGGGCGTCGATTCCGCCCGAATCGTTGGCGTAGCAAAGGCCGTTCGGGAACAGGATGCCCACCCCGACCCCCTGGACCACGTTCCCCTGGGTGCGGCGGGTGATCCATTCCGAGGCGCTTTTCAGCCGGGCCGAGACCGGCACATCAGCATGCGTATCCCCGAAAAACTGGATGACGGGTTGATCGACGGTCCCCATGCGCTGAGATTTTGAGATCCCGGAATAGTTCTCGACCGGGGTTTCATTGATCCGAATACCGCTCATGGTCGTGACTTCATGATCCGCCACGGCAAACAGGAGGTTCAGATATTGGTTGTCGCCGTCCAGTTCGACATACTTCCCGATCAATGTCGGGACAACCCGATGCGTCCCGTACAGGACCGGAACAGGTCCCCCTTCCTCCACCGGGTTCGATGAGACATCCCATCCGTAGGTTGCCGAAGAACTGCTTAAATCGCTTGAGGCGGATGTAAGGGAATCCATTGCCGCCGACGCCGGGAATAGGGACGTGACGAGCAAGCCGCCGGCAATGGCCACGGCCATTCCCGCCGCATACCCGGCGACCGCTGCCCATCCCGTTGCACCCGCATAAGCTCCTGCACCCCAAGCCCATGCACCCCCGGCCACATAACCACCCACTCCATACGTGACGACCGCTGCAACGATGACCACGACAAGGGAGAGAATCGTCTGCAGGGGGTTCTTGCCGCCGTTCCCGCCTCCACCCTGGGGGACCGCCGCAAAAACGACGGACATCCCGCCGGATGGCCGGATGTCGAATCGCTCCGGCCCTCCTTCCAGGAGAGCTCCGTTGATGCTGACGGCGATCTCGTACCCCTCGTTGATCTCCTGGAACTCCCCCATGATCTCCATGAGGGTCTTCCCCGGGCGCAAAACCCGGGTGTCCCGGCTCCCGGGGGCCAGCGGATCAAAGGGATTGCTGACACAGGTAATAAGCACCTGATCGTTTGAAATCAGCGGCTTCCGTTCCAACGGTAAAACCCTCGCATCTTCTTCCCGAAGAACCGGTCGTTCAGTCGGATCAGGCTTGATCCGCGCTTTTCCAAGGTGTGAAGGATTCTCCCTTCACCGACATAGACGCCCAGGTGTTGAATGATGTCGGGAGCAAAGGCGTCCAGGGCGAAGAGGACCAGGCACCCGTCTTCCGGTTCGTCCAGCCGAATCCAGAAAGGCCGCTCGCTTTCGACTGCATCATGAATCTGGAAGGCGTCGTAGCAGGCCATTTGAAAGTCCGGGACATCGATTCCGTACCGCCTGAAGACCTCCATGCACAGGCCCCAGCAGTCCAGGCCCTGGGCCGGATTACGGCCGTTCTGGACGAACGGGATACCGATCAGACCGGAAAGATCAGGATGCAACTTTCAGCCCTCCGGATCCGGCTCCGGGGAATCCCCCGAACCGGCTTGCATTGCCCAATGCCCGGCACATGGTGAGCGTCTTGTCACAGGCCGTTGCCGTCCCGGTATATCCGCACCGGGCATCGCCCAGGCGATACCGGCAAAAATTTTTGAGGATGCGGTTTCGCGGGAACCTGCGGTTGAACGGGTTCGAGGTTCCGAGAACGAAAGTTGCCCACTTGGAATCAGTCTTCGGCTGCTTCAGTTCAAACTCGTGCTCCACTTCAGGATCTGCATCCCCGTCAGCCTGGATGACCTTCGTGTTGACGACGTAGATCTTGACTGTGATCGGCGCGAAGCCGTTGTTTTTGCAGTAGGTGTCGTACTCGTACAGATAGGCTTCCAGGGCGCGGGAAACATTTGAAACCCGCACGTTGACCTGGGGAACCTCGCCCTTCGACACGTCCCCGATCTCGTCAATTTCAAAGGGGAACGCGACCCACGTTTCCCCCTTCCAGGTCAAATCCTCGTTGTTCCGGACGACACGGACCGTCTCGACAATGCCCGGGATCACGATCTCAAGGCAGATGAGGAAAACGCTGTCCGTGGCCAGCTTGTTCTTTTCCTCGATGGCGATGGAAGACAGGGGCAGCGGCATCAGAGCTCCTCAATCGGGACGGATACCCTCCGCCAGCCGGCGGTCATAACCTCGGACTCCAGGGTGTCCGTCGAGAAACGGCAGGTGTAGGACGTGCCGCTGACGGGATGGGTCCACGCGAAGGTGTTGCCCTGGTTGGCTGTGAAGAAATTGAGAAGCGCCTGATAATCCGATTCGGACATCAACGACCAGGCCAGCTCCCAGCGTTTCAGGGACCGCGTCGACCGGGGACGGCTCTGGACGTAATTGGCCTCGAACTCCTGGCGGATCTGCGGCTTGTAGACCGTCTCCTTGAAGCCGAAGTCGGGGTTGGCGATGGAGGGCCAGTTTGCCACGTCGCTATCCTCCCAGAGCCGTCCGGAGGCCGAAGGCGTTCCTCTGGAAGGCGTCCAGCCAGACCGAGACAATCAGTTCCTGGCCGTTCCAGGAAGCCTCGCTGTTGGTTACAGCCAACTTCTGGCCGGACTCGTTCTTGATCTCGACCTTGACGGACGAAGGCTGCGAGGAGTTCGCCTGGACGCCCAGGTTTCCGTTGGAGAGCCTCGTCAAGGGAAGCACCGCCTCCGGGCCGGCTTCCCCCATCAGGCCCATGCCGTTGGCCATTGGGAACAGGGTCGGATTGAACGCGATGGTGCCTCCCTTTGCAAAGGGGACAATCCTTCCGCCGCGGAAGACGTTCCCCTGGGCGGAGCCGAAGATGCTGCTGAAGAGGCTGCCCCAATTAATTCCGGAAAGCGCGTTGGCCAGGGGCGCCGTGATGGTCTTTTGAATGGCGATCCGCGCCAAGTCCTTCAGGATCGAATTCACCAGGTCGGTGAAGCTGCTCTTCCCCGTCACGATGAATTCGGCCAGGGCGTCTTCGGCACTGCGGAACGCTCTTGTGAAGGCGTCTCCCAGGTTCTTCCCGACGTTGGTCGCCTCTTCTCCATACTGGCGGAGCTTCGTCCGGATGGGATCGATCTCGGCGTTCAGGGCGAGCAGGTTCTTCCGGGACGCCCGGAGGGCCGTTTCCTGTGCGTACCAGGCCGTGGGGTCCTTTTCTTTATTGATCGCCTCCAGCCCCTTTCCCTGCAGGGCGATCAGCTCCTGGGTGAGGCGGATCCGCTCCTCCAGCGTTTGGGCGTGGGCCGTTCCCTCCTGTTCGGCCACATCCAGTTCATCCAGGCGGCTCTTGATGTCCGCCTCGCGGGCGGCCTGGACCTGGCGGTGCTTCTTTTCGGCCTCCTCGATGATCTTCTTCTCCGTCTCCAGGCCCTTGAGGTATTCGTCGAAGTCCTTCCGGGCGGCCTGCGTGACCGCGTTGTTTTCGAGAGCGGCCTGGGCTTTCGAGATCTCATCCTCCGCCCCGGCAACCTTCTTGAACTTTGCCCGCAGTTCCTCCATCTTCTTGCCGATATCGACCAGTTTCTGCTCGAACTCGTCGAGACCATCCTTCGCGATATCCGCGTTCAGATCCCGGAGGGTGTTCTGCCATTCCTTGGCCAGCTTTGCCGCGCCCTTTTCCTTTTCCTGCCGGCCGGGATTCGTGTCCCATCCCGGCTTCCCGCCGGCCCCGGCGTCCCGGTAGTAGCGAAGAAGCTGCCGGGTCCCGGGATCCTCGCCGCCGACGTCGACCTGCAGCTGCTCGAACTTCTTCTTTCCCTGCGCCGCGGCCTCGCGCATCTGCTTGTCGATCTCCGCAGTGACGGGCTTCCAGCCCATCGACCGCATGGCCATGTCCTGCAGGGCCTTCTCGGACGCCATGTAGCGCCCGCGGTACTCGTCGTTCATCTTTGCCCAGCGGTCGTTCCCCCTCAGGCCGGAAAGGGTGACGTTGTGCATGACGGCGGCGAAGGAGCCGCCGAGCTTGTCCAGAAGCATCCCCAGGCGGTAGACCTCGGCGATGCAGGCCTGGAGCCCATCCCGGAAGTTGTTGACCCCTTCCAGAAATTGGGGGTTCCAGCGGATCTTCTTTGCCTGGTCGTCGATGACGACAATGGAATCGGCGACCGATTTCAGTTCCGTCTTGAGGGCGTCGAAAAGGGGCTCGATACCCTTACCCAGTGACTGCGACAGGATGTCCTTGAAGTTGGACCAGAGGCCGGCCCAAGTGTTCTGGGCCTCGACGCCGGCGACGCGGTAGGCCGAGAGCTTGTCCATGAGGAAGTCGAACAGTCCGTCCGCGTCCCCCTTGAACTTGTTGATGTCCTCGTTGCGGATCCCCAGGACCGTCGCGATCCGGCTGTTCCGGGGATCGATGGCGGCTGTCAGGAGGGACCGGGTCTCCTCCCCCAGTTGGTTCATCTGGAGCCCGATGGCGCCGGCTGCCTGGACCATCGCCACGGTAAACTCCTTGACCTGTTGCCGGTTGAATCCCTTGGCCAGGGCGACCGGGAGGCTCACCTGGTAGGCGTTGACCAACTCGTCCAGGGTGGCGATCGTCTGCAGGTTGGCGTACTGCAACTCCTCTATAATCTTGCGGGCGTCCCCCTGGGCGGCCTTCAGGGCATCCCCGGCGGCCAGGGCCTTCTGGCTCGTCTGGTCGATGTACTTGCCGCCGGTCATGAAGGCGGAGGCAATGCCGAGGGTCGCCGTCTCGATCCTGGCCAGGTAGGAGATCCCGTTTTTCACCGCGGCCAGGGCGGTCGCCAGGCTGGCGAACGAGGCCACCAGGCGACCGATGCTGGACGTCAGATCGGTCGTCTTGGTGTTCAAACGCTCCGTCTCGACCTGGGAGTCCTTCAAGTGGCGCTTCAGCCCGTTGAAGGCTTCGTCGACCTTGCCCACGGCCTCGATGATCAGCTGGATCCGGGTGTTGCTCATGGCCTCAGTGTTCCGTCAGACGGCTTGTGCAGGGTTTCCGGCAGATCCTGCAGACCAGGGGGTGCCGGCACCGTTTCTCCCTGGTTTCCTTTCCCTTCCGCTTCGTTTTTGCCCCCAGGGCTTGGGCGACCCATTCCAGCCACTCGTAACGCTGCCGGAGGGCTGCCCTGGCCCAGGCAGCCGCGTCGCGCAGGGTGACCGTCCAGATCACACGATCGCGGCGGGTGATGTCCCCGGCGGTCAACAGGACACAGAGCTCGTCGAGCCAGGCGCCGCCGTCGATTTCATCCCCGTCCCGATCCGGTTCATCAGGTCCGCGACCTGGTTCAACCAGGAAGAGAGGGGGTTCAGTTCGAAAAAATGGTCCACCACCTCCAGGGCCGTCTCCGGAGGCAGGGCAAAGGCAAGCTCCTCCGCCAGAGCCGTCACGTTCTTGTCCCGGGGGCTCATCCCCTCTTCGGTGAGGGCAATGGCCAGGGCGTCGGGGATCCGTTCCCCCAGGGCGGCGACGATGCCCAGGGCCGTCGCCTCTCCGGGGATGGAAACGCCCTTGAGGAGGGCCAGGAGCTGGGCCGCCTGGCCGAGGACCAGGGGACGCTGGACGTAGGTCTTGCCGTTGATCGCGTAGGTCTTTTCCATTCTAGGGACTCCGATCAGGTGAAGACGATCGACAGCTCGTCGTCGCCGGCGTTTCGGGTGAGGAGGCAATCCATGCCCAGAGAAAGAAGCCCATCCTTGTCGCCGGGCGTGATGTTCGTGTACTGAACCTTCGGGGCCGTGATGGTGCAGATGTTTCCCGCCGCGGCTCCCAGGGTTGCCGTGAGGGCGCCCAGGTTCCCGCTCCGGAGCTTCCCAAAGAAGTCATAGGTAGCCACGGTCACAAACTCGGGATCCATCGACAGGACCGGTTCCCGGCCGGTGATGACGGCGCTCTTGTGGCCGCTCGCGGCGTTCGCGTCGGGCCGGAGGGCCACCTTGTTCCCCATCCGGAACTCCAGGGCGCCCACCAGGGCGGCATAGGAGTCGATCGTGATGGAGGCGTTCAAGAAGGCCGGGGGGACGGTCGATTCATAGGCGACCCCCGAGGTCAGCATGGCCCCGTCGGCGACGGAGAAGTCGGCCCCCGTGAAAGTGAAGTGCAGGATCCCGGGCTTCCCGTCCTCCAGTTTCAGGCTCGCGTCTCCCCGGGCGCCCCAGATCTCCTCGATGACACCGTTCCAGTATAGGGCCAGGGTCATGGAGCCGATGGACGCGGATGCCGGCTTGTACGTGACGGAGGTGCCGGCCACGACGGTTTCCCCAAACCCGCAGGCCTTGAGGAGTTTCCCCAGGGCCGGGGCCGTTCCCGCCGTCCCGGATCCCTTCAGTTCCACGTCGAACTCGATGACGGCGGAACGTTTCCCCGGTACGGAAGACCAGCGGGACAGGGAGGAGCTGTAGTTGTCCCGGGGTCCCATTTCGATCGAAGGCTTGAAGGACGGGTTCATGACCAGGAGGGCGTCCGCACCCGCCAGGGTCTCGGCGCTCCCTTCCGTTCCCTCAGCTTTCGCTGCCAGTTGCAGCAGGGCTTTCAGCATCGTTGCCTACCTCCTTCTCCTGGTCTTTCTGCGTTTCCAGGTATTCCGATTCAGTCAGTTCCTTGCCCGCCCGGTCGAGCCAGCGGGTCTCTCCGGTATTGCAGCGATCCTCCATCGGCATCGCGATCCTCCTTTCTATCCGCCCGGGTACAGGTGCGGCTGGGCTGTTTCGTACAGGGCGCCGTAGATCGAGATCCCCTTGCCGAACCAGACGGCCTCCTCCCGGGACAGCTCAAACGGGTAGATCTCCAGGGACAGCCGCTGCCCCACCAGGAGGTCCCGGACCCCGTTCAGAAGGGCATAGACCCCGGGATTCCCGGAGCCGCCGCGCCGCGCCTCCTCCTCGGCCCGCAGGCTGCGGTCGCAGACGAACAGGTGAAACCGCATCTTCTCGACCTTTCTGGCACCGTGGGAGGCGTATTCAGATCCCCCGTAGACGGCAAGGATGGCCGGAAAGAGCTTCGTCGCCCGGGCGATCGACTCCTCGTCGTCCAGCTCTCCCTGGTAGCTCTTGATCGTCCGGACCGTCCGCCAGACGGCGGGCGGATCCGGCTCCGTTCCCTCGTGACCGACTTTCAGCGGAGCCAGCCTTGTCGTGATGGCGTCTTCGATCTGTTCGATGGTGTACATGACCCTGCCGCCTTCAGTAGTTGTCCAGGCTCCCGGAGGTGCCCGCCGAGGGCCTGCCCGTGGTGAAGATCCGGTCGGCCCGGTCCGTCGAGGCCCTGGGAAGCCCGCTGTCCGGCTCCGCCGGGGCGTCGGCTCCCAGGGAGATGAGACCCCGGGAGACGTCCCGAAGAAACCGGACGGCGTTGTCGTATCGCTTCTGCCGATCCTCGGGCATTTTGAGGTTCGACCGGCGAGAGAACAGGTTGTAAACGGCGATATCCACGGAGAGCTTGCGGATCATGGCCGGCGCGGGCGAAAACGGGACCGTGTAGCGAGCCCCGCAATAGCCGTCGATCTCCGCATCGGCGTCGGCGATCGCCCGGGCCACCGCGGAGGTATCCACAGAACCTGCGCCGGTATCGTCGGTGAGTTCGATCAGTTCCGCCTGGGAAACTTGTTCCTCAATGTCTGTCTGGGTGCTGTAGGCCATGTCTCACCCCTTCGGGGTGGCCGGAGGCGGGTGGCCCGCCCCCGGCCATCGTTTCATCAGGTTGCGTAGGTGTCCTTGAACAGGTAGCCGAGGTCGGCGTGAACCACGACGATGTCGGTCTCTTCCGCCGCTTCGTAGACGTCCTGGTGTTCCGCTGCCTCCCGCCAGGTGGTGACCCGGCGCGGCTGGCCGTCCTCATAAGCCAGCCGGACCTGCAGGCCCGCCGTCGCCGTCTTCAAGCCGATCTTCTTCGGCTTGTGGAAGAGGAACCCCATCCCCTTTCCGGCATTCACTTCCCAAATGTTGACGCCCGTGAACTCAGTCCCGGTCTTGGTCTCCTTCGCCGTGTTCTTGATGGACCCTCCGACCAGGACCTCGTCGAGTTCCAGGAGAGCGGCGAGCAGGTCCTTGCCGAGGACTCCCCGCTGGGTGTACTTGACCTTGTCCAGGATCGCCTCGCACTCCTTCAGGGCCAGGTAGGTCGACTCGTCCAGGACGAGAACATTCGCCTTCTTGCCGGTCTTGCTCTTGATGGCCTTCTTGGCCTTGGTGATGTCCGCCAGGAAAGTATTGGTCGACCCGGCCGGAGACCAGAGTCCTTCCGCATCCTCGCCGCCGGCATTGCCGTCGGCCCAGGTCCCGGTCGTGATCAATTCCCCGGTGCGGATTTCCTTTTTGAGATCGACCTTGTCGGTGGCAAACTCGATCGCGTCCTGATCCGGCTGGAGAGGGGGGGCGTTCTTGGACTTGGCGAACCGCCGGTCCTCGTCGGTCACTTCCTTGGCGAAGGCGTACTCCTTGGTCGAGAAGGAGACGTCGTCCAGCTTGTATCCGCCCCGCTTCGCCCTGGTTCCCGCCGTGCGGATACCCGCCTCGTCCCTGAACCAGTCCGCCCGGTTGTAGATGGTGATCTTTGCCTTCGGATCCGCGCCGTCCAGGATGGGGAAGACGCGATCGGCGATGTACTCTTCGTTGCGGAACTGAACGGAGACGTTCTGCAGGGGTCCCGCAACGATCTGTTCCTTCACATTGGGCTGCGGCATGTCTTTGCACTCCTTTCATCGGAATGCCCTGCCTCCCGGCTCTCAGGTCCAGGAGGCGGAGGGCTGTTTCTCAGTGGACCGTGGTCCCCAGACTGTAGATCGTGACGGCCTCCGTTCCGGTCCCGGCATTGGTGATGACGGCCAGGAACCGCTTCGAGTTGTTCTGGGCGATCGTCATGGTGCCGTTCAGGGTGATGCCGGTGCCTGCCGTGAGCGTGATGGTTTCAGCTGCATCCGCCGTGTTGCGAATGACGAACTCGAAACTCGAAGACGCGATCGCTCCCGCCACAGCCCCGACGATCTGAGCCGCCGTCGGCGAGACGTCGTTTCTGCCGGCGCCGTTGGGATCCCGGAGGATAAGCCCGCCGACCAGTTCCGCCGCTGTGTAGGTGACCACGTCAGCGGTGGTTTTTGTGGCAACCGTCGTGAGCTTCTTCACGGCGTCGTTGATGGCCGGAACCATGCCCAAGAGCAGGCAGGACCCCAGGCCATCCTCGGCTTCCGCGGCCTCCAGGACATAGCCGCGCGCATAGGCCAGGTTCGCGGCGTTGTCCTGCGCCTTGCCGGCGTCCGTCGCGGAGACGTATTCCGGGCCGATGAAGGTCCCGACTCCGAGGGCCGCGTTGGCCTGGAACTTCGACTGGCCGATGAGCCGAACGGCTGCCGCTTCACCCGCTACCGGCGCGTTCTGCAGGATGCCGAGAGCGACCTCTGAGGCGCTGTCGGGCCGGCGGACCTGCTCGCTGGCGTTGAGGACCACGAACCGGTACTGGTCGTTGGAAAGGTCCTCCGCCGCCGGGAAGGAAAGGTCCAAAATCTTGTTTTCCGATGCCATGTTCCGATGCTCCTTTCCCGGCGGATCAGCCGCCGATTTCCTGATGGTATTCCCGGGCCAGATCGGGGTTCTCCCGCTGGACCTCAGCGAAGGCCGCGCTGTACGTCAGGTTCTTGTCGGTTTCCCTCTTTTTGGCGACGAGGGCTTCGAGCTTGTTTCCCGCATCCCCCTGGCCGCCGGTGTCCTTGTCCCGGGTGGCAATCTCCTTGAACTCGATCACCTTCGGCATCTCCGTCTCGAAGAAGGTCTTGAATCGGTCGTAGAGGGTGGCCTTGACCTTGCCGTCCCCCTCTCCGAACTCGATCTCGCCCTCCATGCCGCTGAAAGCGAGCATCATGTCCGGCACCCCGTACTTGACCCACGCGGGCGTCATCTTCCCCGCCTTGACCATGGACTCGCACCAGGAGAAGATCTCGGCTTTACGGGCCGCCTGGCGCGCCGTGCGCTCCCTTTCGGCGAATTCTGCGGTCAGCTTTTCCCGCTCCTGACGGGCCGCCTCGTCGGCTGCCTGCTTTCGGGCCGTCTCGATGTCCACCTCGGAGAATGTCTTCCCCGCCGACGGATCGGCTACCTGGGTTCCTGCCTCGCCGATCAGGCTTTTTAACTTCTGGATGAACTCTTCGAACTTCATGCTTTTTTCCTCCTTCCTCGTTTCGGAATGGGTTGTGATTGCCGTTGACGGGTCCGCCCCGGCCGGCGCGGCCCGGATATCCTCGCTGAACTCGAAGGACACAGCTTCTCCCTCGGAGAAGGCCACGTCGGCCAGCCCCTTCACTGCCGGCGGCATGGCCCCGAGAAACCCCACGTGGCGCAGGCTCCCGTCGTTGTAGAAGGCCGCCGAACGCTTCTTGAAAAGACCCCGCCGGACCATGTCCTCGAACTCTGGCTGCACCTGCTTGAACTTGGCCAGGAGCAGGTCGCCCTGTTTCTTGAGTCCTGCTACCCAGCCGAAGGCGGGGGTGTTGTCCGCCGGGTGGCCGATCACGATCGGCGGCTCGTGTTTCGCTGTGTCGAAGGTCGCCACGGCCTTCTCGATCAGGGCATCCCCGTCGTGCTCCCGGCCACTCGCGTCCACCTGCCGGCCGCCCCGGAAGATGGGGATCCAGTCATTAAAACCGTTGAACTCGGGCATGTTCACACCCCTTTCGTCAGGTAGTTCTGGATGGCCGTCGCGATCTCGCCCAGGTCCTGGTCTGTGACGGCGAGAAAGGGCCGTGCGGGGATCGTCACCTTGTGCCCCCGACCAGCCTGGCCCCCGAACTGGTGAATGGCTGCATAGATCCGGTTCGTTCCCACCGTGGCGCTCCGGGCGTCGAATTTCCGGCTGATGGACGCTGCCAGCTCGCCGCGGCGCAGGAGGATCTTCCCTGGCCAGTAACCGAACTTTGCCCGCTGCCGGATCGTCCGGGGCTTCAGGGGAACCCAGGCGGGCCGCCCCTGGCGTTCGAAGTTCTCCTCCACGGCATCGTGAAGGATCCCGGCGATCCGCCGCATGACCGGCGACAGATCCTTCGTTCGCTTGGACAGCCGGGCCAGCATGTCCTGGACGCCCAAGTCCTGGAGGGTGATTTGGATCATCCGGCGGCCTTCCGTTTTGTATTGACATTCAGCATACAAACGCTTAACATATGAGTCATGAAGAAGACGCTGCTTCTGGCCGTCCGGACCGATCCGGAGACGAAGCGCATGGCGGAAGACAAGGCAGAGAGCCTTGGTCTCAGCATTTCCGCGTATGTGCGGATGCTCATCCGCCAGGACAACCGGGCCGACCAGCCGGACCGCCGCAAATCATAAGGAGGCGCAAGATGTGGGTTTTCACGAACCGTGGATTTCTGTCTGTCGTTCAGGATCATGATGATCCGGACACCCTGGTCGTCCGCTCGCGCTTCCCGGGCCAGATCCAGGCTCTGTTCCCCAAGGCAACGGTGTCCAGGACACCCGGCCGCGACTACCTGTACCGGGCCTTCCTGCCCAAGGCGGAAGTCGCCGAGGCGATCCGACGGGAGGTGGAGGCCATCGACTACGGCAACTTCAAGAACTCGATCGGCGACGACCGTTACCATGACGCCTGCCTGGACGTCTGGACGGCCCTCTACCGGCATCAGAAGAGGACGTGAAACATGGATCAAGAGGCCATCAAAAAACGATACGACGCGCTCCAGCCCCTGCCGGAAACGGGATGGGACTACACCTGGATCGACCGGCTCCGTACCTGGGAAGACTTCCTTGAAAAGGGGCTCACCGTATCTGTCGGCTTGCGCCAGCTCCAGATCAGCGCCGCCAATTATGAGGGAATTCGCGGCCTTTGCCCCGGTCTCCATGACCTTGTCCTCGATGCGTATCCGGTGACGCCCGAAATCCAGGTAGAGCTCGACCAGTGGAAGGAGGAACTCGGTTTTATCGAATAACGTCCGCACGGACCGCCCTCCCAATGACGATGTATTCCGACTCGCTCCTGCCGAAGTGCATGTACTTGAGCCCCTGGTAGTACGTTTTGATTGTGTTCTCGACGCGGTGATACATCCGGACAATCCGCTGCCCCCCGAAGCCGTCCGATTTTACGGTCACGGACTGGACGGAATTTCCCGAAAAAGCCCCCCGCTTGAAGCTGCTCGCGAACTCGGACCGAGACATGAAACGGATCGCCGTGATCTCGTCATATCCGTGGAGCCGGCGCATCAGGTACTGCTGGAACTCGTACTCGGCGTCGAGGAGTTCAAAGACCGTCTCCCTGGGGATCCGCGCGTTCTCCAGGGAACGTCGAATCCCATCATCCAGTGCGGAGGAAACCTCGCGCCGGGACGTCCGGCCCGAGTGGTATTTCGTAAGCTTTCCGAAGCGGGATTCTGTCCAGAGCTTGATCGTTGCCCCGCCTTCCGACGATGAGCCGAACGACCATTCCCTGAACAAGTTCCTCAGAACCCCCCGTCCCCAGGGGTGGATCGTGCTGTTCACGTAGGCCTCGAACTTCCCGACCAGGGCCTCCACCTCGGCGGCAAAACCCCTCTCGACCGCACCGTTGACCAGGCCGCCCACCTCATTGGGCGTCCAGGCCGTCGTTCCCCACTTCTTGAACTCCTCCAGGTGCTTGCCGAACCCCTGGGGAACCAGCTTGTTCTCTATGTCGTAGCGGTCGATGAGCCACTGGCGTCGCTTCCAGAGGGTGTCCGTGAGGCTGTCGACTTCCGACGCGTCGAATCCCGCCTCCCGAAAGATCTTCCGGACAGCCGCCTTCTCCAGCCCCAGGAGTGGTTCGGCCCCCCGGGCCTCAAGCCAGGCGTCCTTCCCGAAGGCCTCGTTGAAGACCTTGGCCGACTGCTGGTTGAGCCGGAGATCTCGGAAGCTCTTGACCTCCAGGGGAATGTCCTCGAAGGCCTTGGCGCCTCCCTGGGCGCGGAAACGGAGGCTTCCGCCGCTGTCGATGAGGACCAGGCGGCCGTTCTTCGCCAGGAGGAGATTGTCGTACTCGAGACCCACGACATCCCAGTTCTTGACCAGGGCGGAGGCCTGGAAGATCCTGGCCAGCTCTTCCGGGTGTTTGACCATGTCCGCCGCGCCGATCCGCTTCAGGTCGTCCCGCCAGGTGCTGATGAGGGCTAGTTTCCGCTCGCCTCCCGGGGCGGCCATCTCGGCCAGGCGGAGTTCCGGGACCTCGACACCCAGCTTCCGGTAAATCGCGTTGGCCGCAAATTCCGACCGGGCATGGTTCGGGTCCTGGTAAAACTTCACATAGTACCGCTGCCCCTGGCTGTTCTCGTAGAGCCCGCCGGGCATGCTGCCTTTCCGGCTGTCCGGAATCGGCTGCAGATCCTCGGGATTGAAGCCCGCCGGGGTCGTTTTCTTGGGTGCCCTGGGCTTCCGGGCCGCCTTCTTGCGCGTCAGGCGCTGCTGGAGGAGATCTTCCAGGTTCCACTTGGCCTCTCCGGGGTTGTAGCTCCAGCCGGGGTCTGTCTCGAATCTGCCCAGGAGCAGGTCCCGGTAGACTGCAACAGGACGCATCTCGCCGGCGCGGTTGATGATCCGGTCCTCCCAACGGATCTGGGCGGGGTCCGTCTTGTGGACCGTCAGGCCCCGGGCCTGGACATTCGACTCGCTGAGAGCCCGGGTGCGGCACCGGCAACCCCAGCCGTTGGGCGGGTAGAAGGCCTTCCAGAAGGGATCGTCGTACCGGAAGACCCGGCCGTGGAGCCTCGCATGGGACGGCCTCGTGCGGCGGTCCATGACGGCCACGTACTGGAGGTAGGGCCGATCATCGGCATTCTCCAGCTGCTCCTTCCAGCGGCCCGCCATGAAGGACGTCTGCAGGTTCGTCCGGTAGATCGTCTTCAGCCGCCGGGGGGAGCCCAACTGCACTTCCTGGGTAGCACCGGCCAGATCCGGGACTTCCTGCTTGCCCCACCAACCCTTCGCCTGAAGAATGGGTGTCAGGTTCTTCTGGAAATCGCGCAGGGTCGTCCCCTCATCGAGGGCCTTCTGGACGGCCCCCCGGATGTCCTCCAGGATGTCCAGCTGGGTCACCTTGGCCACCGTGAAGGCCTTGGCATGGGCTTCCTGCCACATCTCCTGCCAGTTCCAGGCAAAGGCGTAACCCTTCTCCCGGAAGTAGCGGATGGCCTCCTCGGGCTTGAGCCCGATGGCATATCCCAGGTCCACGTCAGGCATTCAGGCGCCCCCAGGTCTCGGCCGCGAACATGGCCCGGGCCAGCATGTCCTCCAGGGCCTGGTCGTTCAGAGCCGGATAGGCCTCTTCGAGGATCTCCAGGATCTCCTCGTAGCTGCTCCCCGCCTGGATCATCTCCACCAGGGGTTTCAGGATCCCCTCCGCCTGGCCCTGGAGGGACAACCCTTCCACGGCCCGGTCCAGGGCGTCCTGGTCGGGAAAGAGGCGTCCCGCCTTCTCCGCAAAGGCCGCCTTTTCCTCCTTTTTGGCCGCCGCTTTCTTCGTGTTTCCAACGGTCTCCTCGCCCTCCTGCGGCGCCGGGATCCCGTAGGTCTCGTAGAAGTAGGCCGTCCCCACGGGGAGGCCGATGTCCACAACCAGGGTCTTGTCGATCTCGGACTGCTGCTTCAGATCGGGCTTGGCCGCGGCATAGGTCTTGAGCTTCGGGTAGGCCGCCGTTCCGGGGAAGTTGAAGTCCACGATCCAGCGGACCAGCGTCTCGTTCAGGCAGGAATCCAGGAGATCCGCGTCGGCCTCGATCAACTCCTGGCGGACATTCTCCTGGGACTCTTCGTTGCCGAGCTTCCCGGGGGTTCCCTCCGTCGAGGCCGTCTGTCCCAGGACGGCCTTCGAGATCTGGCGGTCCATGTAATTGCAGAGCTGCTCGTGGGTCACCGTGCCGGCCCGGGAGGCCTCCAGAAACTCCACGTCCATCGTGTCGGGCATGGTGAGCCCCGTGTCGTTCTGGATCGCTTCGATGGCCTCCAGGAGTGCCTTCTTCTGCTCCGGACCAGTCCCTGCCGGGTACTTGCCCTTCACCGTGGGCATGCCGAACTTCTCAAGGAAGACGAGCCAGAACTTGACTCCGTGCTTCTTGAACCAGACGGCCCACCAGAGTTTCTGCCCCAGGCCCCGGCCATAAGGGTTGTCCGAATCGCCCCAGGTGAGGAACACGAACTTCCGTTCCGGAAGGGCCTCTCCGTCAACCATGTCCCGGGGAGTAAGGAGGCGCGGTTCCCGCTCCGGCGTGAAGACAAAGCGCCGGGGGTGCTTGCCCAGGATCCGGCGGATGACGATCGCCGTATCCCTCGGCTCCCAGAGGGTTTCGAGGCCGTAGAAACCGTACAGGACGGCCTTCAGGATCTCCTGGCGGGCCTGGTCGAAGTTGCAGTTCTCCAGAACCTCCGAAACAAAATCGGCGACAACCTGCTCTTGGGATGTCGAAGCAGGCCGGCCCAGCTTCCGGCTCGACTTTGCCGGAATCACGTCCCATTCCTTCCCCACGACGGCGAGGATCCGCTGCTGCAGCACGCTTCCCGCATGGGCGTCCCGGTCCACCTCGTCGTAGAGCTTCAGGCCCTTCCCGGCCGCCTCGGTGCGAAGGACCGGGTCCGGATTCTCCAGGCGCTTCAGCCAGCCGGCGAAGATGTCGATGTCCTTCTCGATGGTGGCGACTTCGTCGGTGATGACGGGCGGGCGTTTCGTCTCTTCGGCCATGTCACTGCCTCATGTAGTTTGCCATGCTGGTCCCGGCGGTGGTGCGCCGGACGCCGGTGGACTCGAACTCGATGTCCCCGCCCCATTCGGCGTGGACGGCATGCCAGGCCATCGCCCCCGCGATGCCGGAGTCCCCGTGGCGCTGCTTTTTGTCCTGGCCCTTCGTCTTTGTCTCCGGAAGCTTCGCAATGCCCCGAATCACCTTGAAGGCCCGGTGGTCCTCGATGACGTCGGCGTCCTTCGCCAGGAGGATGGCCCGGTCCTCGAAGGCCGCCTTGTACCGGGGCATGTTCTCCCGGTACCAGGGCTCCGTCAGCATGACCTGGGCGATCCGGGAGGCTCCGTAGCGCTGCATGGCCCGCTCGGCCAGGTACTGGCCGTTTCCCCGGGCGTCGAAAGCGCCGTATCGGAACCGGGGGAGGCGGTCGCAGATGTAGTAGAGGATCTGTTCCTGCTGCTGGAACGGCATGTTCCGAAGCTCCAGGTGGAAGACGGCCCGCCAGTTGGCGTTCTGCTGTTCCTCCAGGGGAATGAAGACGGAAAGGTCTCCGCTCCGGCCGAAGTCCTCGCCCACCACGGAGTTGCGTTCCCATCGCAGGGGCTTGAGCCAAGGGAGGAGGGTCTCCTCGCACCAGTCCTGGACCTCGGCATAACGGAGGTGGTCCGCCAACTCGGCGAAGGATTTCGGCTGCTCGTAGCGGATCACCGGGATCTCGTCGGACAGGCAGGTCTCAATCAGGGCGCGGGTCAAGAAGGTTCCGCTCCCCTGGCTGGGAACACAGAACAGCTCCTCCTCGGCATCCTCGCCGTAGAAGTCGATCACCTCCTGGCGCCAGGCCGCCTCCGCCTCGGGAGACCAGGGGCGCCCAAGGACTTCGCAGATCCGGCGGTACAGCCCGTCCGCCAGGGCCTCGTCGAAGTCCACCCGGTGGAGGCTGTAGGGCTTCCGGCCGGACCGGATGTCCTGGACCAGGCCGTTGAAGGGATTGTCGTCGCCGTTGTGGGTGGAGATGACCCGGACCTCGCCGCCCCAGATGAGAAGCGCCAGGGCCGCCTTCAGGAGCCCCGCCAGGTCGTCGTGGAAGGCCGCCTCGTCGATGATCACCCGGCCCTGCTTCCCGCGGAGGTTCGAGGGACGGGAGGAAAGCGCCGTGATCCGCCAGCCCGACTGGAAAGTGATCCGGAAGGCGAGGATCTTCTTCTCCTGGACGACGCCTTCGTACTCCTCCTGGTCGACCTCCTCGTATTCCTCCATCCCGGATGCCGCCAGGTTGTAGGCCCTGGCCCAATTTGCGCAGTCGTTGATGAACTCCAGGGCCATGTCCTTCGTGTAGCCGATGTACCAGACGTTCCGTTTCTCCCCACGGCCCCGCTCGGAGGCGTACAGGGTGGAATCCGCCGCCTCGCCCCAGGAGATCCCGATCCGGCGGGACTTCTCCATGACCTTGACGGGGGCGCGGTCGGCCGCCCAGCGGGCCTGGTAGGGAAGGAGGATCCCCGTCCCCTGCCGGGCCTGGTCGAAATCGTTCTGGAGGGTGCCCATCGTCATACGATCCCCAGGATCCGCCGGCGGATCTCCTCGGCCTTCTCCTCCGAGAGCCCGCCCTGCTTGGCTGTCTTGACCACCTCATCCGCGGCCACCCGGGCCTTGGACCGGACTTCCGCCATCCACTTCTTCTGGTCCACGGAGGTCTTGTTCAGCTTGGCCACGGCCACGGTCAGCTTGTTGAAGTCGATCTGCTCCGGGTCGAGGGACTGCATCTCCACCAGGACCTGGAAGGCCTTTTCCTGGCAGAGCCGAGTCAGGGCGTCGCCCATGACGCCCTCCTCGTCCCCCACGGCCTCGGTGATGGCCCGGGCCTGTTCCGTGGCGATCCGGAGGGCCGAGAGCTTCTCCTCGAACTCCTGGCCGTAGCGGTGGATCGCCGAACGGGAGATCTCGAATCCCTGCCCCTCCAGCCACTCGGCCAGGGAGGTGTAGTCGGCGAAACCGCCGCCGATCAGGCGCCGGTCCAGCTCGGCCTTCACCTCCGGGGGCAGTTTCGTGATCTTCGATCGCGCGGGCATCGTCACCACCACTTCTTCGGCCGGGCGATGCCGGGGTCACATTCCACAGTGTACTCGACGACATCAACGCCGTCCCGGGTCAGCTCGGCGGTCCAGCCGTGGCAGGTGTCCTTCCCCTTGATCTCCAGGAGTTTTCGATGGTCCAGGTAGTCGAGCTCCCGGCGGATATCGAGGAGGGTCACGTCCCGGATGACCTCCTGGACCGTGGACAGGATCAGCCGCTCGTTTGCGCCGATGGGCCTGGCCGCGTCGAGGGTCGCCAGGATCAGCCACCGGGTGCTCTCGCGCTGCACTTTCTTCAGGTCGATTTCACTCATCGGATCCTCTCATTGCTCGAAGCTCGTCGATCTTCTCGGCCAGCCGGTCCAGCTTGGCGTTGATGGTCACCTGCTGCCGGATGTCGTCCTCCTTCCGCACGTACTGGAGCGGCAACTCCGCCTTCAGCTCCAGGAAGGCCCGCTCCAGCCGGGCATAGTCCTTGGCGGTCTCTCCGATGCCGGCCAGGCGCTTGTCGGTCTCTTCCTGGCTCCGTTTCAGGGAAGTCTTCACGAACCCCAGGAGGATCAGGGTCCAGGCCGCCACGAGGCCCGCCAGGAACAGGAAAAGCTGCCAATGCTCACCCATGCCGGCGCCCCCTTTCATGGGTACGCTGGCAGTCGATGCACAGGGTCGCCTCGGGCACCGCCTCCAGCCGTTCCGGCTCGATCTCCTCGCCGCACTTCCGGCATAGCCTCCGGCCCGGTCCCGCCCCTTCCGGGAACGGGCCGGGCCTTCGGCACTCTTCAAGGAGGGTATTCGACCGTCCGGCGAAGTGGGCCTTCAGGGCCTGCTGCCGGTACATCTCGTCATGCTGCTGGGCCAGGTCGATGTCGTCCATGATCGTTCTCAGTCCGGGATGAATCTGCCGTAGACGTCGTAAATGCCCCGGGAATCCAGCCAGCGGTTGACGTCGGCCGGGTCGGGATGTTTCAGGTTGTATTCGGGGTCCACCAAGGCCAGGTATCCGGCCCGATCGGAGCAGATGTTGACCCAGGGCATTTGGATCCAATCCAGGTGCAGGGCCTGGCCGACGATCGCCACGGGATCATAAAGACGGCGGTACCAGGGCAGTTCGAGATCCGATTCGATGGCCTGGAGGATCCGCAGCCGCTCTTCGTCGCTCCACCGAGGATTGGTCCAGAACTTCAGGCGATGGGCGCCCTGCAGATAGTTGGAAAGGGGAACCGTCTTAAACGTCGCATCCTGGGAGGCCAGAACGCCGGGCGCCTTGAGCCACATGACGTGGTTGTAGCTCCAGGCCTGGTGTACCTTAATGGCCGTCCCGATCCAGGAACAGAGGGCATCCGAGAAGACAATCATCGGGAACGTCTGGATCCCCATGATGTCTTCGATGGTCAGAACACGGTTCGGATCCTTCATGGTCATTCTCCCGTCAGGGCAGTTCAAAATGGACGTAGTCGGGCTTCCGGAAGCGGCCGCCCCATCTGAGGCCTACGGATTCCCCAATCCGGCCGGCCTCCTCGTAGTCGGGGATGTCGTTTGTGTTGACGTCGGCCTTGAGATCCCAACTGGGCCGCCGGTCCTTCTCGATGGCGATATCGAAGGCCCGGGCCTTGTCGTTGTTTGGGTTCCCGTCGTCTAGATCCACGATGTGCTTCGAAGCCAGCGTCCAGGTGACTTTCTTCCGGTTCTCGAACAACTTGATGGGGAGCAGCCCGGCCAGTTTCCGGAGCCAGTTCGTTTTGGACAGTGCTTCCCGGCCCTGAGCGTAGAGAGCGATCTGTTCCTTGACCGTCCGGGCCGTGCAGGTGAGGCGGTAGGGAATCCCCGCCGCCTTCATCCGCTCATCGAAGAGCCGGTACTTCGCCTGCAGGGCCGGTGTCAGGTCTTCAGGATTGCGGCTGGCCATCATTCCCCCGGTGCTTGTGGTTCAGGATCAGGTACGTCAGGATCGTTCCCGCATCCTCCAGCTCGGCCAGCACCTGCTCCCGAGTGTAGACTGCGGATCCGGCCAAATGATCCCGGGCGATGCGGGCGCTGAGTCGGGCCTGGTAAAGCATGTCGATCGTGTCGTCGCTGGCCATGAGCAGAAAACAAAAAAGCCCGGCCCCGGAGACGTTGTCTCCAGAACCGGGCTTCGTGAGCCTCTCTCCGCCGCCGAATCAGTCAGGCGGCTGCGCAGTTATAGGCGGTCGGACCGCTCAAAAATATAATTGTAATTTTACCGTCTCTTTGCGATAAGTCAAGCGGTTTTCAGTGCAAAGAAGGTGTCCATTCATTCGCATGTTCCCGATTCATATTCTAAGCGGGAACGCCCCGATTTGAGTTGTGCAACATTGAGTCACAACTTGGATCGGGGTTTTCCGCGTTCGCTGCGGAGGAACGATGCAACTGAACGAAGCCGATACCAGAGCAAAACTCATCGATCCAGCCATTCACAAGTGCGGCTGGACGGAAGACCTTATTAGGCGTGAAGAAACGGCGGGCACGGTCGAGATCATCAACGGCAAGGCACGACGACGCTCGCGCGGGAAGATCGACTACGTCCTACGCGTCAAGGTGAATGTCGATACACAGCCCGTCGCTCTGGCCCTCATTGAAGCCAAGAAAGAAAGCCTTCCACCCGGTCACGGCCTTGATCAAGCCAAAGGCTATGCTGAATGCAGGCAGCACAACGTTAAGTTTATCTTATCGTCCAACGGCCATCAGTTCGTCGAGTTTGATTGCTTCTCGGGGTTGACCTCCGCACCGAAGCCTATGGCGGACTTTCCTTCCCCAGCCGAGCTTCGTGCTCGCTATGAGAAGGGCATGGGCTACACGTTTGAATCATCGGCCGCCAGACCGCTCTTGCAACGATACCCTGGCGGCGAAGGAACCCGACGCTACTACCAGGACGCAGCAATCCGTGCCGTTATGGAAAGGATTGCTCAATGCGAAATGGCTGGAAAACCCAAGCGGGCGCTGTTGGCACTGGCCACTGGCTCCGGTAAAACATTCATCGCCGTAAACCTGCTCAAAAGAATATCCGACGCCGGGCAAATGACACGCGCCTTGTTCGTCTGCGACCGTGACGAACTCCGTACTCAGGCCCTCAAGGCCTTCCAGAATGCCTTTGGTGCAGATGCAGCCGAAGTATTCCGCAAACCGGACGGCACGAACAACGCCAAGAACGCCCGCGTCCACATAGCCACATACCAGACGCTCGGTATCGGGAACGAAAACGGCGACGCCACCTTCCTGACCACGTACTACCCCGAGGACTACTTCACACATGTGGTCATCGACGAATGCCACCGTTCAGCCTGGGGCAAGTGGTCTCAAGTGCTCACACGGAACAAGAACGCTGTGCATATTGGTCTCACCGCAACCCCCCGGCAACTGGTGGAACGCCTCAAGCGGCAGACGGAGGAGCGCAAAACAGCTTCCTTGGAGGAATTGCCGCTGGCCGCCGAAGGACAGGCAAAGATTGTGGGAATAGCCCAACACGTTGATCTTCCCATACCCTACGGCATCGAGAAGGAAGTTTTGGCCGACGCAGAAATCACAGCCAACAACCTCGCCTATTTCGGCGAACCGGCTTATGAATACGACATCGCCCAGGCCATAGAGGACGGCTACCTTGCCGCCTGCGAAATTCAGAAGGGCCGTGTCAACCTCGACGACACCGGCATCACCAAAGAACAGATCATCGCCCGTAGTCCCGTGGACGCCATCACCGGCCAGCCCATAACCGCAGAACAAATAGAAGAAATTTACCAGAAAACCCAATATGAAGATCGCATCCTGTTGCCCGACCGCGTCTTGGCTATGTGCCAGGACCTTTTCAAGTATCTGATTGATACCGGCGGTCCCGAGCAGAAATCCATCATTTTCTGCGCCCGCGACCGTCATGCCGACGATGTGGCTGTCTGCATGAACAATCTCTACGCCCAATGGTCAGCCAAGCATGGCAAACAGCGCCTGGAATATTATGCTTTCAAGTGCACCGCTGCCAGCAGCGGCAATGACCAGCTCCCGGACCTGCGGGCCTCTACACGCAGCCACTTCATCGCTACCACGGTGGACCTGCTATCCACAGGGGTGGATGTCCCCTGCATTCTGAACATCGTCTTTTTCAGGTACCTCAAAAGCCCTATCAGCTTTTACCAGATGGTCGGACGAGGCACTCGCATCAACACACCAACAGGGAAGTTGATGTTTCGTGTGTATGACTACACCGATGCAACGCGCCTTTTCGGAGAAGATTTCATCACGAAGCAACCGCGTACCGGCGGTGAAGGCCCCGGTCCCGAACCACCACCGCCGCCGGAACCGACCATCAGCGTCGAGGGATTCGACGTTCATATCACCGACGCCGGCCGTTACATCGTCACCGACGTGGACGGAAAGGCCACGCCCATTCCCGTCGAGGAGTACAAGGCCCGCCTGGCTGCCCGGCTGGTTCAGGAGGTTCACACGCTGGACGACTTCCGAGGCCGCTGGATTGACCCGCCCTCCCGCCGGGAGCTCATCGACGCCCTGGTAACATCCGGCTATTCGCCGACCGTCGTACAGATGGTGGATGACAGGAAGGATTATGACCTCTATGACGTACTGGGCGAACTTGGCTGGGGCATGAACCCGCGTACACGCCAAGATCGCACAATGGCCTTTACCTATAAGAATGAAGATTGGATGAAAACCCTGTCGCAACGAACCGCCGACACGATCCGCGCCATTGCCAGCCAGTTCGAGCGAGGCGGTACCGAGGGGTTGGAGAATCCGCAGATATTCCAGACACCGGAAGTCAAATTGGCTGGTGGGCTGGCAGCGCTACAAGCCGCAGGTAAACCATATGAACTACTCCGAGAAACCAAAACGAGGATGTTCGCCGCATGAATGTGGACACAAAACAGGCGAAAGAAGCAAAAAGTAAACTCCCCGAGGGCTGGCGCTGGGGGAGGCTGGGGGAGGTATGCGATATAATTGCTGGGCAGTCACCTCCTGGTTCAACCTATCGAAAGATTCCCGAAGGATTACCTTTCTTTCAAGGCAAGGCAGATTTTGGCCTTTTGAACCCTGTTCCACGCGTTTGGTGCGTTGAGCCGAAAAAGGTTGCCCTTCCGGGCGATATTCTTATTTCTGTGAGGGCACCGGTAGGGCCAACCAACGTCGCCGATGTGAAATGCTGCATTGGTCGAGGACTCGCGGCGATTCGGTGCGGAGGCAATTCAGATCGCGATTTCATTCTCTTTGCCATTCGCCATTTCGAGAGTCATTTAACTGAGAAGGGTGCAGGAAGCACATTTGAAGCAATAAGCCGACATGACCTTGAACAACTCGAAATCCCCCTCCCACCTCTTGCGGAACAACGGCGCATCGCGGGTTTACTCAAAAGACAGATGGCGATAGTGGAGAAAGGCCGTATGGCAGCTGAAGAAGAGCTACAAACAATCAACGCCCTGCCGGCGGCTCTAATGCGCCGGGCATTCGACGGGGAGATTTGATATGGCACGAGGACGAAAGAAAAATAACAACGGTAACGGAAAACGACTTGCCACCCAGCAATCGGTTGATCAGGCGGTCAAGAGCATCTGCGACATCATGCGCCGCGGCAACTGCGCAGGGGCTATGCAATATGTCCCCGAACTGACCTGGATTCTTTTCCTGCGCATCCTCGACGAGAAAGAAAAACGCGAGGAACAGGAGTCCGAGGCACTGGGTGTGCCTTTCAGGGCCTCGCTGGTAGCGCCTTATTGCTGGCGAGACTGGGCGGCACCGCCGGAGACTCTGCTGGAGGGGCAGACCAACAAGCGAGTCGAACTGCAAGACTCACCGCAAAACGCCTTTTTCAACTTCGTCAATACAGAATTGCTGCCGCACTTAAAAGGTTTGAAGAACCTATCTGATGCCTCCCCACGCCAGAAAGTCATCAGCGAGATCATGACAGGCGTCGAGCGGGTGCGAATCGACACGGAGCGGAACTTTCTGGATGTGCTGGACAAGGTGGACCAGCTAACCGCCGAGGCGGTGGATCAGACGCATGTCTTCACACTGTCGCAAGTATATGAGGGACTGCTCCTGAAGATGGGCGAGAAGGGTAACGACGGCGGGCAGTTTTTCACCCCGCGCCAAGTTATCAAGGCGATGGTCCAGGTCATCAACCCCAAGGCAGATGAGACTATTTATGATCCCGGGTGCGGGACAGGTGGTTTCCTCGCCCAGAGCTTCGAGAACATCACGGGAAAGCTCGGCAACGAAGCCACGGCTGACCAACTGGAAACGCTCAAACAGAGGTCATTCTGGGGCAGGGAAAAAGAAAACCTTATTTATCCCATCGCCCTCGCAAACCTCGTCCTGCACGGCATAGACAAGCCGAACCTCTGGCACGGCAACACGCTAACGGGAATGGAAATATACGGCGGACTATTTGAAGGAGCGCCGCAGACCTTCGATGTGGTCCTGACCAACCCGCCTTTCGGCGGCAAGGAAGGCAAGGAAGCCCAGACCAACTTTGACTATAAGACCGGCGCGACGCAGGTGCTATTTCTTCAGCATGTAATCCGCTGCCTGCGAGATGGAGGCCGGTGCGGTATCGTTCTCGACGAGGGGCTTCTGTTCCGCACCAATGAAGATGCTTTCGTCAAAACCAAGCGTAAACTGCTTGATGACTGTGATCTGTGGTGCTTGGTCAGTCTGCCGGGCGGCGTGTTTACGGCGGCAGGCGCGGGTGTTAAAACGAACCTTCTTTTCTTTACCAAGGGCCAGCAGACACAAAAAATCTGGTATTACGACCTGACGGACATCAAGGTTCGCAAGAAAACACCTCTGACGATCAATCACTTCGATAGATTTTTCGAGTTGTTGCCGACACGGGCCGACAGTGATTTGTCTTGGACCGTGGACATCGACGAACGCAAGCGTGTCGCTGCTGAGGAGGCCCGGCCTTTTAAAGAGCAGGCCACGACCAAGGGCCAGCAAGCGGCACAATGGAATGAACGGCTCAAGGACCTGAAAAAGGCCACCCCGCGCGATGAAAAAGCCATCATGGAAGCGGATGGGAAGACCAAGGAACTAACACGCGAAGCGCGGGAACTGGCTTCCAAGGCCCAGGAGATTGAGGATGCAGTTTACGACCTTAAGGCCGTGAACCCGAACAGGAAGCCGGAAGTAGACGAGCGGACACCCGAAGACCTGATCCGCATTATCGAAAACAAGGGGCGGGAGATTGCCGAGGCACTGGCAGAACTGAGAGCAAGTATGGGCAGGTAAACCGGCAAAGCGGGGGAGGCCATTACTCAAATGACGGAAATTGAATCTCCTTCGACGGACCAATCAATGGAAGAAAAATCGAACAAGAAGGAATGGTTCTTGCCAGTATTACTTGCCACTTCTGTGTGTGGACTGTGGGCAGCCTCTTGGTGTTTGATCGTTTCATGTCCTATTCTAGAAGGTTGGCCGCAGCGCGGCACGTTCGGAGACATGTTCGGTGCTGTGAATGCTTTGTTCTCCGGATTGGCCTTTGCTGGTGTTATCTATGCAATTTTTCTTCAGCGAAAAGAACTAATTCTTCAAAGGGAAGAACTCCAGCTAACACGGAAAGAGTTAGAAGGACAGAAACAGGAACTTGAGATTCAAAATAAGACCAGTAGTCTTCAGCGGTTTGAAAACACATTTTTTCAATTACTAAACCTTTTAGAATCAGTCATAGATGATATAAATATATCTCGAGCCCGCTTTGGCGGTAGTGTTAGCAGCCAAGAGGGTAAACGTTCTTTTGGAATTATTCTTGAACACTTAAAAAGGAAACGCGCCGAACTTAGTAAAGATCTTGATGATTATAAAAATCCGGATACAATTATAAATGCTTATAAAGGATTATACTCTGAGATACATGTATTTTATGGTCATTTCATCGATATTTTTATCCACCTTTTGAATTATGTATACATTAATAATGTAGAATTCAAACAATTATATTATGACTTAATAAGAGCACAATTGAATGAGCCAGCAACAATTTTTGTCTTTTATCATATAGCGTCACAAATAGATGGGCTGCGGATGCAAGATATCGTCGATGACGCACACTTTTTTAAGGACATTGATATAAGTCAACTTCATGTAGTCGAAGATTTTAAGTTATTCTCACCCACGGCCTACGGAACGGAGTAACATGCAGTTTCGGAAAGAAAAAGTATGCAGCCACACTTTGGGCACTTGATCTCAACCTTCCTGATCCTTCCTTTCATGAGCAAACGGTGACATCGCAGACAGCGGATTTCTGGAAGTGGTGTCATGTCTCCATTGGTTTTTTGACCGAGGGGCAAAGTGACCACCTTCTTTTGCATTGCAGAACCCGACAGGGGTTCCATTATCAGCCACCCAGAGACAACAGCAGGCCCTTGACCCGCCGTTTGTTTTCTTCGATTTGTTCGTCAGTAAGAACAGCCGATGGCATGTCCCAGCTGATGAATGAAAGCCTCTCTTGTCCTTCCACAGAGAGATTCTCTTTCTTCCGCCCTCCTCCAGTCCTCTGAATTTCCTCCCTCTTTTTCAGTCCCTGCTCCGCTGATCGCCCGGCTTCCCGGGCCTCCCGTTCAGCGATCGTGATCATGATCTTCTTCAGGTAATTGTGATTCTCCAGGGGGTCATCGAAATGGCGATGGACGATGATGTTCAGAGCCTCAGCGATTCCCTGCGTGCTGATCCGATATGTCCGGCGGTTATAAGTGAAGGCTTCCGCCTGAAAGAGGCTCTTCATTTCTTCCTGCAGGACCCTGATCTTCTTCGCCCGTGACCGCATGGGCCGGATACCGAAAAGCTCTGTGTAGGTCCAGACCAGGTGGGCATGCTTGCCGAAGACGACCTGCATCTTGATGATGGTTAGGAGATCTCCCTCCAGCCGGATCTCCAGATAGTCACATTCCTTAGAGCAGTAAGGACACCGAAATTTCATCGTTTCAGCTCGTACTCAAATTTCTCGCCGGGCTTCCGTGTGGCGCCGATCAGGAAGAGGCGCTCGTCGGGCCATTTCTCGACGGCGTCGCGGTCCAGGCTCTTGACGGTCTTGATCACTTCCGTGAAGCCCAACTCTTCACACTTGGCCAAGGCGGACTTGGGAATGGTTACCTTGTCGCCGGCCTCCCGGATCAGGGTACCGTTGACCAGGCGAATGACGTCCGTCCCATCGAAGAGAGTCGCCTTGTTCGCCTTCATGAGGCCCAGGAGGGCTTTCCCGTCCCGTTCCACAACGGCCTTCATCGGGGCCATCATCCCTTCGTAGTGGGCCTTCAGGCGTTCGATCTCCCCATTAAATTGTTCCGTCAGGAGATCGATGCCCGTTTGAGAGACGGCGATGGCCAGCAGCAGCTCCTCGGCTTCACTTTTGACCTTCCCGATCGGTTCAGGCTGCTTCTTCATGCTTCCCCTCCATGCCCAGCTTGATCTGCCCCAGGTAGTTGGGGAGAGAGATCTTCTTGATCCGGGCGTTCCTGGACAGGATGGACAGTGCCCGCCGTTCCCCCCGGCGGAGATAGTCCGTCAGCTCGCTTCCCGCTGCGGCCAGGTAGTACCCGCCGCCACTCTGGGATGACACGGAGCAGATGGGAACCCCTTCTTCCCGCAGGATCGTCACGAGATGGCGCAGATCCCGGGTGTCGTTGATCTTGTGGTTCCAGGGACGGCCGAAGACCGCCTCATACAGTTCCGCCATGCCCACGGCATTGTGGGCGCCGATATGCTCCGTCAGTTTCCCCAGGAGCCGCATCCGATTGTCCGAGCTGTTGATGATGTTTTCCGTCATGATGAAACCTCCCTTTCCGGTCAGGTTGTCGCCGATTCTGTTTCCTTGATCTTCCCCAGGACAGCCAGAAGCCTCTCCAGCTTGCCGGCATCCCGGCACCAGGCAAGCTGCCCGGTCCCGCAGATCCGCTCGGCCAGGCCTGCCAGGCGCTTCTCCCCGTTCCGGATCTCGCCGGCCAGCTCCAGGCAACGGGCTCGAAGGGCTTTGATGTGTTCCGCCCTGCCGGCGGGACGCCGCGTCTTGACGGGTTTCCAGCCGTAATGCTTCAGGAGCTTCACCAGGTCCTCCAGCTGCTGAAGTGTAAGATCCGCCGCCGTGGAAACCTTGAAGGCCCGAAGCATCATCTCTCGTTCCCCCTCGTTGAGCCCCATTTCCTTCCAAGCAATGTGGATCTTGGCCAGGAGCCCCCGGCGCTGCTTCGCCTGGGCATCCGAACGAATCGGAGGCGGCCCCTTCCGTTCGTGGACCGGGAAGGGAAAGGTCGTCCCGGGGATCGTCGCGGCATTCATTCCATGACCTCCAGACGGAAACGGTTCGTGTCGATGATCCGGTACAGAGGCTGCTTTCCATTACCGGAGGGGTGGGGACGGAAACCTTCCTGCCTCAAATACCCCTCTTCAAGGAGGCGGCAGGTAATCCTTTGGATGTAGTTCGTTCTTGCTCCGCTGATTCGCTCGATGTCCGTCACAGCGAAAGGCTCATGGAAGCTGATCATCCGCATGGCCTTGAGGACTTTGCCGCGAAGCACCGAAGGCCGCCTCCCGAATGTTTTGGAAGGCATGTAGCGGTAGCGTACAACAGGCTGTCGCCGAATTCGTTTGTCCTGAACAGGGACCAGTTCGCCCCGGATATGGAATTCCCGAAGCGCACTCTGGACCTTTCCTCTTTCAAGTCCGGGAGGAATGTTCAGGCTGTCGCAAATCTGCCGGCATGTAAAAACCCCGTTGCGGTCTTTCATCCACTCCCGCATGCGCCGGGCCAGGCCGGTTTTAGGCGTTCCGGAGGACATCTTTCGCCAGCTCCAGGGTGCATTCATCGAGACCCGAGGCCTTCAGCGCCCGCTCGACGCCGATGGCCGCCGTCAGGACCGGCCGCCAGTCGCCCCGGCCGTGCTTGTGGATCAGGGCCGCCACGTCCGGCGTCAGTTTCAGTTCCAGGCAGCGCTTGAAGAAGAAGGCCACGTCCTGTTGGGTCACCGGGGAGAACTCCATCCGCCGGCGGATCCGACTGGCCAGACGCCGGCGGGATTCGATCTTCCCCTTCAGCTCGTCCTCGCCGATCAGGACCAGGGGACAGGCATACCGCTCGTTCAGGTTCCGGAGCATCTCCAGGATGGTCATGGGCAGGAGATCCGCCTCGTCGATGAAGATCAGGCGGCGTTCCTTGGCCATCTCCTCGCCGATGACGGACAGGCAGCTCTCGGACCGGCCGGGCCGGACCTTCCCCAACTCGAAAGTGATCTCCCGGAGGACCATCGCCGGGGTCCGGGTATTCAAGGGCGGGATGTAGACCGCGCTGGAATGGACGGCGTAGTGTTTGGCCGCCTCGGTCTTCCCGCGCCCCGCGGGGCCAGTGACCATAGCCAGGGACGGACCCGCCAGGGAGGAGGGATCCTCCATCTCCTGGCAGAGGGACCGGAACTTGTTGACGTTCGCCGTGTCGATAAATTCGTTTTTCATTCAGCCTCCATAAGATACATAAGAGTCCCAATAATCCCGCTGTCCTTCCGTGAGGCCCGCCATATAGCGGGTCCGGAAGGCCTCGTCTTCCTCCGCCAGGGTGCCCCCGGCCTGGAGGAAGTTCATGATCCACTCGAACCGGCTGAAGTCGTCCAGGAAGTAGGTCGGACGGCCCGGCAGGGGTTTCGATGTCTTTACCGGCAAGGGGACCCCCTGCTCCATCCGCTCGACCGCCCGGTCCAGCTCTTCCTGGGTCAGGGGCCGGTGGAATTCCTTCTGCTCGATGGCCCGGCGCTTCCGGTCCTCGCCTATGATCGCCGCCGCCCGTTCCATCTCGGGGACCTTCGAGTATTCCCGGAAGTCGGGGGCCAGGGAGGAGATCCTCTTAAACTCCTCGGCGAAGCGTTTCCTCCGCTCCCGTTTCTCGGCGATCTTACGGGCCGCCAGGTCCATGTCCTTCATGCTGGACCGCTCCACCGGGACGGCGGTGCAGAGGTACCGGCCGCCCCGGAAGACGTGGAGCTCGTCCATCGTCATGGGGTTGTACCGAAGGTCGACCTTCTCCTTGTGGAGCTCCAGGAGGGCGTCGTGTTCGTAGAAATCGTTGTCGAAAGCGATCCGGCCCATGTGGACGGTCCGGCTGCCCCGGGCCAGGAAGATCAGGTCCGCTGCCTCGGAGGAGATCATCCGGGGGCGCCATCCCTCCTCGTAGCAGGCCTTCAGGCAGTCGTAGGGGGTGGCCTCTTTCGGCCGCGGCTTCCAGGACCATTCCCGAAGGACGCCCCGGTGGGACTTCGTCCGGTTGTAGTGATCGCAGGCCCGATACATCGCCAGGGCGAATTCCCGGGCGGTCAGAAGCTTGCCGGACTTGGCCAGGGCCTGGGCTTCCTGCTGGTCGATGTCCTGGGCATGAATATCGTCGCTGAGGCGTTTCGTGTGCCCGGGGAGGGCCAGGCGGCTGGCCATGATCGTCTCCAGGTTGTCGAAGGTCTTCTCGATCATCTTGGCCTTGGCGTTCTTGACGACGGCCTTCCGGTGGGTCCCCGGGAGGATGATGTTCGGGGCGATGTCCTCCCCGTCCAGGTCCAGGACGTCCATCATGACCTCGGAGGTGCGTTCCCATTCCATCCCCAGGGAGCGGAGGTTCGCCAGGATCCCCGTGAGAAACTTCGAGCACTCGGGTTTTCCGTTATCGGTGTAGACGCTGGTGAAGGCGCCGTAGCAGGCGACACCGATCCGGAGGGCCAGGCCGATCAGCCAGGCGTCGTACCGGCGGTCGACCGCGGCGCCGTAGATTACCCGGGTACGGAGATCCTGCCAGACGTAGCCTTCCGGCCGGTAGACCTCGCCGGTCTCCTCGTCCACCACCCAGCGGTCGAACCGGTGCTGGTCGCCAACGATGATCTCGAAGGGGGCCAGATCGGAATAATCCCGGAGGACCGGGGGCAAGACGTTGTCCAGTGCCCGGAGGCCGCCCTTCTGCATGGCCTCCATGAGGGGATTCCAGCGTTTATCGAACCACCAGTTGGCGGATTCGTACCCGCCGATCCGCCAGCCCCGCCGTGTTGCCTCGACCACGAGGATATCGTACAGGTCTCGGCGCTTCATGGCCCGGTGCTCCCGCTTCGCACAGAGGGAGATCCAGAAGTCCACCGCCTCGGGGGTCCATTTCCGGGGCTGGTCCTTCGATGATTTTCGGTGACAGATGCCGGCGATGCCCCGCTGGTCGTATTTCTTCATCCAGCGGTAGATGGCCTGCCAGGTGACACCGTGTTTGAAGGCCACGGCCTCGATCCACTTTCGCTTGCCCTTCGTCCAGATCCGCGGGACCGTCTCCGCCTCCCGGAGGATGGCGAGGATGTTCCGGACCCGCTCGTTCTGCAGATCCTGCTCGCTGATGGCCGTCTCGGCGGTCCAGGAGGGACGCGGTTCCGTCATGGCCTGGGTCATAGTGGGCAGCTCCATCGGCGCCGGCGCCGGGCTTCCTTCCTGCCGGAGGACTTCAACCGCCTTGGCAGCCGCTGCGGGCGTCAGGACGGGGAGCAGTTCCGGGCGGGCGCCTTCCTTATTAATGATGGCCTCCTGGATGTCGGCCGGAAGAGAAGGGAGGGGGTACTCGTTTTGAGGGCCGCCCTTTCCGTTCTTGGTAACGAAGGTCCAGTTCTCTTTCTTGGCCCGGCGCATGATGGTGACCCGTGATGCGCCGACGATCTCTGCGACCTGTTTCGCCGTGTACGTCTGTTCCATCATCTCCTACCTGTTCAGGACGTTGACGATGACGCCCAGGAAATAACCCGTTGCAAAAAGGAGGAAGCCCCAGATAGCCTTCGCCAGGGCGGGGCTGTCGATCAACCACTCCGTCCATTCCAGGAGCCGCCCAGCGAGGTCTTGCCAACAGCGGACAAGCATCCTGGGTTCAGTCCTGGCCATCATTTCTGCGATCTCTCTCGCCGTCATCGCTCTGCCTCCATTTCCTTGAGGAAGGTCATCCGCTTCCGTTTCTCCGCCTGCTTCTTCTCGATCTCCTCCTCGATCTTCCGGATCTCCGCCCGGAGGGCCTCGGGTCCTGGGAGGACGAAGACGCCCACGAGCTGACCCAAGAGCCGGAGGGGCTCCTGGGATCCCGTCGCCTCGCAGAAGGCGGGCAAAAAAACAGCCGGAAAGCGGTGACCCTCCTTGGATTCCGCCGTCCAGCTGTCGAGCATCGTCTTCGTAATGTCCTGGCCGACCAGCTCGCTCATCCGCGCCACCACCTGGTAGCGGGAGAGGGGACACTTCCGAAGGGCCTCGCTGACGACCTCCCGGAACTGTCGGTCGACATCCAGGCTCCCGGGTGGATTGTTATGCACCGGGGCCGAGGACTGGGCGCTTTCCAGGATTTCGAAGATGGAAAGCTGGTGAATGTCTATTCTTTTTTTGCTTTTTGACATTGCAGGACCGCCAAAAATTGGTTAAGACAACCAAAAGTCAGTCAGGCAGCTCTTCTTTCCACCGGTTTACAACTCGGCCGGCCCGGTTTCCTCGGGCCGCCGAATAAATAGGCCGAGGGCCAGATCAACCCCAGAGGGGTATCGATGGCCTCGGAAATGGCCTTCCGGATACGGTGGGAGACATTCATCCCTTCGATGATCCGATGGACGGCGGTCTGTGAGACGCCGACCCTCCGGGCGATGTCAGCCTGGGTTACGCCAGCGCGAAGCAGGGCGAGCCGGATGTCGACAGCTCTCATGTCCATTGATTTCGGCTTCCTGGTTATTGACGGGGTGGGCTTCCTGTTGCCCATGAAGGGTCTCCCTTTTTTACGGAGGATTAGCTTATTTACTGAACCTATTACTCCCAATTAGATGAACAGTCAAGGCCTTTTTGGGAGAACAACGTTTGCGAGGCCATATCCGGCAATAACAACACGCAAGATATCGAATACATTAACGAATAATAGAATGAACAACGCGAACAACGTTTGTGAACAACGTTGACACCCACGTTGTTCATCCATTTCGGACATTGGCTTGGGAGAGAATGAACGAGAAGAATAAAAATGAAGGCGTGCCTCAGAAGCTCTCGGAGCGAGTTATATGGCTTCGAAAAGAGCGTGGTTTCAACCAACAAGAGGCAGCGAAGGCCTTAGCAATAAATTATAGCACCTACCAGAACATTGAGTACGGCCGCAACAAGCCCAATTCGGAGAATGCAAGGAAGATAGTCGATCTCTACGGATGCACGCTTGAATGGCTGCTCTCGGGAACGGGGCAGCCATTTTCATTGACTCGCGATCAATCAGCGGTGCCGGATTTTCCACCTGAGGACTTTGTTTTGGTCCGACAGGTGCGAGGTCAAATCAGCGCTGGAGGTGGTCTTTCGCCCGACAACGCCGTGGATTTGATGCTTGCCTTTAGGAAGGACTGGATCACGAGGAAGGGAAAACCCGAGAACATGTCTTTGATCAAAGTCCAGGGGGACAGCATGGAACCCACGCTACTCTCCGGTGATCTGGTCTTGGTTGATCACAATAAGACTTCCATTGCGCCTCAGGGCGGCATCTACGCGATCTCCATCAACCATGAGATTATGATCAAGCGCGTCCAGATCCTCTTCCCTGAAGGCCGCCTTCGCATCATCAGCGACAATAAGCAGTATGAACCGATCGAAGCGCCCGCTGACCACGTTCGCGTCAATGGAAAGGTGATCTGGTACGGGAGAGAATTAGAGAGGTAACAATACACGAATATTGTGTATATGAAAATCTTTCTCTTTCAAGACAAATGAAATCTAAAATCTGAAGATAAGAAATATGATGCGTGCATGAGAATGCCGATATTTGCCTAACACTATGAAAGAAATTGCAAAGTAGCACGACAATTTTCTTCTGCCCTTGGCTTCCAACCCATTTCAAATATTATTGCACATCATGTGGGCGATAACATGGATTCACTCTCTTCATTTTTAAAGGATAATAAGGACGTAATATTGATAGCCGTCGCAATTCTTTCTGCCATCGATGCTATTGGCTCTATGTATTACGCCGGCCAATGATGTCTGGTTACGCGACTGGATAATCGCAGCCGTTATAGGACTAGAGAAGAGGGAGGCACTTGGTCAATTAGACACTGACAGTAAGAATGAATTGTCATCTTATAGGAATACTTTACATGAGAACGCGATTAACCTGAGGGCAGGGCAAAACGTATTACAGAAATGGACTGGATCTTGGGAAACTAGAGATTTTTTCGATAGTCTAAAAGAAGAGAGGATCATTTCAGTTCGAACCCGATGGAAAGATCTTAAAGGACTCGAATATGATCGTATAGAAGATTATAGACTTATCGTAAATAATGCATACGGAGGCGAATCATTTACGATTGTTCAACTAGCTATGCCTAGACGATGATTGAGAAAGGAGATTCCTATGTCGTATAAAAACAAGACTTTTGTTTCGTTCGATGGAGATTCAGACATACGCTATTATCGCCTTATGACGGCATGGAAACAAAATGACAATATGCCTTTCAATTTCTATAACGCCCACGATTTGAATACTGCGAGAGATACAAGTACAGAGGAGTCTATTAAACAACAGCTATCCGTGCGCCTGCGCAATTCGAAGGTGTTCGTTTTGCTTGTCGGTGAAAAAACGAGGTATCTGTATAAATTTGTGAGATGGGAGATCGAGCAGGCCATTAGACGGCAAATGTCTATAATTGTTGTGAACCTGAACGGAAAGAGATCAATGGACTCGGAAAGATGTCCGCCAATTATTACCAAAGCTCTAGCAATACACATTAGTTTCAATTCGGCAATAATGCAATTTACATTGGAAAAATGGCCGTCTTTTGAAGAGTCAGCGAGGGCAGAAGGAAAGACTGGTCCTTATTATTATAACGAAGAAATATATAAGAGCCTCGGACTGTGAACATATATAGATCTTTTTATTATTTAAAGCAGCTTGCTCTAAATATAACATCATTAAAAGGGCTTTCTTCTTTATTAAGTTCATTTGGAGCGCTGTGGCTGTGTATAGTGATTTCAGACCGCTTCTTTAAAGACACTCAACTTCCAACGCTTATTCAGAATTATAGGTGGGTGTTTTTTCTTTCTGGAGGATTAATAGCTTTGTATATTTGTAGACCGATCTTAAGAGTGACGGAAAAGTTAAAAGATCATGATGTAGCCATATCAATTGCTATTGGAAACATATTCTCATTTGAGGGTGCCGTTATCGTTGGCTCAAACACGACGTTTGACACACACATATCCAGAAATCTAATTTCAGAAAAAAGCGTACAGGGACAATTTACTAAGCAATATTATGGAGATGCGATATTATTGGACAAGGAACTAGATGCTGAGTTGAATGGGACTCCATGTGAAGAATTACCTAGGCGACGAGTCGGCAAAACAAAACGATATCCGATTGGCCAAGTCGTAAGACTGAACCCAAAGAAGAGAACAGGATACTTTGTGGCTATTGCTAATATAAATGAGCACGGTGTGGCAGAGGGTACATTTGAGGATCTCCTACAGTCATTGGGACAGCTCTGGGTGTTTATCGGACAAAGAGGCCTTAAAGAACCTCTTGTAATACCTGTTCTTGGATCGGGCTTTACTAGACTTAAGCAGGGGAGGCAATTGATTATGCAGGAGATCATAAAGTCATTTATTGCTGCTTGTTCAGAGAAGACATTCTGCGAAAATCTCACCATTGTTTTGAACGGGGACGATGTTCTAAAGCATCAAATCGATTTTGTTGCGCTCGGAAATTATCTCAATCATGTGTGTTTGTATGCAGATTTTGCCATGAATAATAGCGACAGAATTGGAACAGCGGCCAACTAAAACCTCGCCTAAAGAGTATGCATGATGACGATGATTAGAATTTTCTTCATTGTATTAATAGTATTCCTGGGTCCTATATGTATTACAGGACATGCAGACCCTGGTACTGAAGACACCACCGTCTATCCTCAGATCAGTAAATTCGTGAGGAGCCGCGATTTTGCGAGGTATAATAATCTAGCCGTGCTGCCCTTTTCAGATGCTCCGAACGCCCCGAATTCGGGTCAAATCGCTCAGGGTTTGGCGAGCATTATTTTGGGCAGAGCCGGTTTCAAGGTTGTTGAGAGATCACGCCTCAATAATGTCTTAGATGAACAAAAATTGTTGTTAAGTGGTTTGGTGAATGACAATCAAGCCATAAAGATAGGGAAAATACTCGGCGTCAAGGGTGTGGTTGTCGGTGGAGTTGGCCAATATGAATCAATAATTCGCACCCACAGATCCGTCTGTGAAGGCCGTAATCCTCATATGATTCCTTTCATGGGTTTAGATTGCTCAAAAAGTGAATGGATACCTGAGCGCCTACAGATAACGTCATATGTATCGGCGACGCTAAGAGTAATTGATGTTGAATCGGGAGAAATTATATATTCAGCGTCAGGATATTTTCCTAAGGGTCTCATTGACCCGCCGCAGGCGATACTGGAGTCGCTGCTTTTCTATATGATGATGAATTGGAGTGACAAATTCGAGTAAGTGATCATTCCCCTCACTTCATTCGGCGATCTTGTTTTTATCTCAATCCTTTGTCAATATGGATAGCGTAAAAGGAGGTGGCCTATGAGCGCTAATCCTATGAAAGCTGGGGCTGGTGTTTTGGGTTGCTTGTTGGGCGGCGTGAGTCGGTTGGCCATTGCTGGACTCGGCATAGTCATTCACGGCATTACAGTGATAATTGCTTATAAATTTGCTGGTTTATTATCGGCTATAGTGAGCATATTCTTTCCAGTGCTAGCCCAGGCATATTGGGTTTATAAAATATGGGCAATATCTGGTGTGTTTCTCAACTGGTACACAATAATGATTATTGTTTATCTCGGATTATGGGTCATTTTCTTTTTTGCTTGTGCATTAGCCTCATCGGCTGATTAATCTCCTGTCAATAAGGGCCTTACAGATCAGACGTGGGATCCAAAATTCATAGCAGCAAAATCGCTAGCAGTCGCAAAACAAATCTGTCGCCGATATCACTTCTCTATGCACTGGTTTTCAGATTAACGTATTCTGCGACATAACTGTTGGTAACAGGACGTCTGAGGTGCGATGCGCGCGGCCCAAAAAGTATAACACGGCCACATTCTTATATAATATGTCCCATTTCGCTCATCACATCCCGTCTTGTCTCGCATAATCCCATTTGTCGCCGAATACGTTACGCCTTACAAAGGCGTCCAGATCGGGCCGATCCTGACGCGCGCGGTGGCGATCTCCAGAAAGCTGTCGGGATGGGTGTCGAAGCCCGCCACCTGGCCCCAGGCATACTGGTCCGTGTGCTTGCTTCCCCAGTTGTGATTCTGGCTGCCGACCCAGTCGTCGACGGCAATTTCCCGGCCGTCCACGGCGAGCACGCCGTTGTAGACGGCCATGGGCAGCCCCACCAGGCTTTTCGCCTTGGGGAAGCCGGCCTCATAGGAGCCGAGCGGCAGCAGGAAGAGCGGGTCCATTTGCCCTGAAAACCGGAGGTCCCAGGAAATCTGGTGGCCGCCGGAGGACGCCTCGCCTTTCAGTCCATCATCATTCAAAAGGGCATCCTCGATTTTAACCGACAACGCCTCCCTGCCGAAGTCGCATTGCCGAATGGGCACTTCTTTCTTCACCACTATGTGATTGCCGGTCTCGCCATCGAAATAAACCGCCCAGAGCTCGCCGATGGCATCCGCGGGGCGGTCCTGGGGGCTGAAGATGGTGTAGCGGATCCAGAAGGCCAGGGGACGTGACGGGTGGTTCGCCCGCTGGAAGAAGCTCTCGTAGTGACCCTTCTCCTGGCCGGGCCGGTATCGGGTTCGGTTGGCGTGGTTACGGTCCGTCTTCATGGTCGATGTCTCCCTTCCAGTGCAAAAGTAAATCTGACCACCAGTGTCCGGAATAATCCGAAATGGCCGTAGTCGGCCAAACGGGCTTGATGCTTGATCGGATACGTGATGTAGTGATTTGAAACAAGGCTTTATAGTCGGGACAGCCCGGACCGATATAGCTTTTCCCTGATGGAATCGACAGGTGCGGAAGATGACGAATCCGGAATTCAAGGAAATATCAGTGGAATGCTACAGCGGTTTCAAGGCGAATGAGCGCCCCATCGCCTTCACCTGTGAAGGGGAGCGCCGCGAGATACTCGAAATCACCGACCGCTGGTATGAAGGCGGTCTGGATAGCGGCAGGGCCGTCGTCAACTATTTCAAGGTGAAGACCGCGGACGGCCGCATCTGCCTTTTACGCTACCAGGCAGAGTCGGATTCATGGTCGTTATGCCTGTGACCGGCGGCTGCGCCGGCACTGGAAGATCCGGGCCGGGTTCCGGAGGGAAGGCCGATCACTTAATAGTGCACCTTCGTCTTGCTCGAAGTCCTTGATTTGATATCGTAAACTACGTTGTTTTTGAAGAAGATGTCGACCATGGTGGTTTCGGATTTCCACTCGGCGCCGATCCCCACGGCTTGGGTGTGAACTCCCGTTCCCGTGATGTTCTTTTCATAGAGGGTTCCCTCCTCTTTCGGGGTGAAAAGATACTCGTAGCCCACCCCGAAGGGCTCGCCATTCTCGCCGATCTTGCCGATCAGAGCGCCGGCGCTCCATTTCCGGACGACGTTATTGACGGGCGGGCAGGAAGATCTGTGGGTCTCGACTCCGGAGGGGCTCGTCCATCCGCATAGAATGCCGGCACGCCAGCGGCCCCGGGCGGATATCTGATACGAAGCGTTTCTCTGGACGATTACCCCTGAATTTCTCCAGTCGTTCGCCTGTGCATGCACCCGCGACGACTTCTTCTGGACCTTCTGGTCGAGCCGGGCCGGATCGACCTTCTCCGCGTACTTGAAGCCGGAACAGCCCACCAGGAACATCAGGAGCACAAAAGAGACGATCGGCCATTTTGAAACGGCAGGAAGGTTCAGAAACATGCCCCCCGGGCGGAAACACCAGGAAACAAAAAGCCCCGTCCTCTTCCGAGAAACGGGGCTGTCGGGCCGATCCATAAAGCCTCCCTGATTAAAAGGAAAGAACCTGCAAGATTGTTAAAATATTAGAGGAATACTAAGGCCATACGAAAAAGATATGCAAGCGTTATTTGTGAGGGATCGTGAATGTTACAAGCCAAATGTTGGTGACGTACACATCAGCAACCTGCATGCAACCGGCTAAACCCTTGCTGTCCCTGGAGCCGATGAGGAGATTCGAACTCCTGACCTGGCGATTACGAAACGAATCTGGCAATCAGGCGCTTTCTCAGTAAAAAAATAACCGATTGCAGATCGATGGGTTACGAGGGGCAAGTTGGAATACGTTGGGTTCTATTGGCTTATTTTCGGGTCTGACGGTTACAAAAGGGTTACACATCTCTATCCTCTTGACTGCATCCCTCGCGGCATTGAAACTGGCCTTATCATCGCAAATCTGGACCGGTTTTTGGGACGGGTTATCTTGTTTAAGGGCTTCTCTATTTGATAATTAGAGCCTGAAAGATGAATGACGAATATTTTCACCAATGCGTGTGACAATTTGGCCTGAGATGCACTGATCTACTTCTACCATGAGAGCATGCGCATCAGTCTCTGAAATCGGAGATACTTCGGAGATTCTCCCGCAACCAATTGAGTTTAGGGAGGTCCCTATTCTGACTCCGCCATTTTCTGACAACCACCAACGATCATGAATCGGATGTTGCCCTAGCGAACCCCTGCCAACCATTATCAGAGTGACTTCACCTGGATCAGAATCGGAAATCGCCATTCGCCAATGCGATTGATATGCATCATCCCAAGGTTGCGGGACGTGAGCATCTTGTTGATGCTTTCGACTAGTAACGATGTAGATTGGCACAGTCGAATTCTGACTCCGAATCAACTTAACTATCTCAAGTTCATCAAGTCCAAAGTATGGGTCTGTGATCTTGATGAAGCCAGATGACTTAAGTGCAAATTCCTTCAGAAGAGTTAAGGCTTTTTCCCGTTCCCCTGTGTGAATGACATTAGTAATGGATAGTTCTGTGTGGCGTGTTGCTGAGATTCCCGAGTCATTAATAGAGCGAATACGAGCTGCAATCCTAAAAGCTAATTCGGCGGACAACCTAGAAGCTTCGTGAAGAGGACGCAGAAAAGTGTTAACATGCTCAGTATCCGAATACCGGCGTACGGCATTTTCAATCACCCAAGCGAACACATCAAACGCATCCTGCAGATTCATTCGACTGGCCTGGTTTATGTAAGGCCTTGTTAACTCAATGTGAACTGGATTAATTCTGTTGGAATTGAGTCCAGCTAACATCATCTTCGCCAATTCTTTACAATGTTCGTTATCTTGTTCTGATTTCAATGTTTCCTTATCACCGGAAGAAACCTGTTCTCGTTGTTTCAGTAGTTCAATACGCTCTTTTGCCTGCCTCCTAGCAAATTCCCGCCCAGGATCATCATCGGACTCAGATGCTAAGCTAGCCGCGAACTCGGGATCAATTCTATGGGCTAAATCAATAATACGACGCCGATATTTCGGAAGATCTGCGAGGTCCATTGGCGTTGTTTCATTCCATGCTTGTTGCAGGCAATCCTTACTCAACTGCTTGTCAGTATAGGCACATATATCAGCCAAGTGCTTATAATGATTATAGCGATCCTCAAAAGAAGACATTTTTGTAATTAATGCCCTCGCTTCCTTAAACAGCGTAGAAGCTTTTTCCGGCTTCTGCATAATGTCGGCTATTGCCATCAGAACAAAAGCTCTGTCAGCGATATTAGGAATTAACCTTGCCCTCGATATGAAATTATCCCAAGAGTTCTTGTCACGTTCCAATCTTGCTATTTGAGCCTCTGCAAGAATTTTGTACCCCTCGTGCTTTATGTAGTCGGGATTAGGTAATTTAATGTCAATCAGAGTCTTTAACTTTTGCAGAATATCTGTAATCTGAATTTTACTGAATTCTTTCCGCAGACGTTTATAAATGTTATCCACAAGTGACTTTAATGTGTGATATACTATATCATCTGCTTCACAATTCATCATGGCTTCGTAAACATCAATAAATATGTCATAATCGATTCTATTGGATGATTTGTTTGCATAATCGTAAATCTCGGAGGGAACTTCATTGTTAATCAGGAATGAACATATATCATAATAAGCCTCGTCTTTGTAAGGCATTGGTAGTTTGTTTAACAACTGTCTGGTCGAACCTGGATGACAGCTGTATAAAGTTGGCGCAACGGATGTGATTACACGCCACCGCGTCTCTTCATCGCCAATGAGATCAGAATCTGATATCGGGCGAACATGATCTGATACAATTTTCAGACAACGGTCTTTGTCATTTGCAATGAGGCACTTCAATGCTAGGTTGCTCCATATCGCAGCGTGAACACCGATGGAGGGGATGTTATTTATGAGTTCTTCAAGTACTTGAAAGTCTTCCTCTTTATAGAGTTTGCGCTTTATCAAACCACTAAAGCAACGGATAGTAAGATATATACAAAAGATGTAGCTCATTGCCGTATCTTTGCAATCCAAAATGATTTCATTTCTTTCCTTTATAGTTTTTGCCAAGAAATCACGGCTCACATCAGGAGAACATTTAGCCATTATGGCAACTATTTTGAAACCAGTATTTACCCTAGCCCAACCAGAATCAATTTTAGCCCAGACAATTTCCAGTTCTTTAAGCAATGTTTCAAGTATTGAAGTTGAAATAGTATTCTTATGCTCAATGAGGATCTCATAAAGCTCGCAAATGGCCTGGCATTTCTCCTCGGCATCAGGAATGTCCATGACCCACGGAGCCAAATCCGTTAAATTAGTAATGAAGACAGACATGTTCTTATTTTGACTCAACAATCCCCTTATGACCGCATGCGTTGCCTTCGCACGTTTTGGTATGGTTCTAATTCTATTATATGCTTTTGCCAGCATTGAAAAATTATACTCTGAAGGATGCTCTGCAGCTGCGGCACTCATAAATCTTACAAGTGCCGACTCCCGTGATGTTAACGTATTTAGCCTGTTAATAACTTCCAGCGCAATTATCTTATCACTTCGCGTTAATGCCGCAATCGCAGGGCGAACAGCTTTATAATGGTCTGCCGTGGTCATAAGGATTTCATCGACCACTGTCTTTAAGCCATCCAGTGTAGCAGAATGTATCCCATGACTCCCTTCAAACATCTTATCTTGATCTATTATTTTTAGAGCACATGCCAAAATAGCAAAAGCTTCTAGTTTTGTTCCCGGATCTGCTAAGGAATCCAAGTAGATGAATAAATCTAGTAAACGATCAGCGGCGGCATTTTTGTCATATCGTGCTTCTGCCTCGGCTAAAGTTCCTTGGAGTGCCACATACTCAACAGTTGGGCCTGCAGATTCGATAGGACCTTTCAATCCATCAAATCTACCAATGAACACCTTTACTTGCCCTAGGTCAGGCATATGCACCAGTGGCAAAGCTAAGTCTTTATAAACTTTGGCATTGGCCGTGTATGTTGTTGCTTTAAGAATTGTATTCAAAGCATGTTCTAAGACAATCGCGGAGTCCGGCCGTTCTGCATTAACAGCAGCCCATGCCGTCAGTGCATAAATTCGATCTGCAGATTTTTCCCATTTATTCACATCGTTTACAATTCCTTCAGCGGTGTATTCGCCAAAGAAGATTGATATGGTGTTTATGAATTTTTGAATTTTCGGATCCTTTACCTTTGCACTAAGAGCCTCTTGCGTTGACATCATATTTTCAAGGTGTTCTTGTCTCTTCACAAATGCATTAACAGAGAGCTTTGCTAGGGCCAAATCTAGTCTGTCCTCTGATCGTTCTTTGCCGGCACACTCCTGAACAAGTTCTATTGCCAGTTCAGGATGCGTATAGAGTAAGTCCGAAGCAATCTCGATTCCTCGGTCACCGAGACTCTTGCGGTCAATCATGCGATAAAGTTGATGGATTTGGTCATTTAACTCTATCTCGATAGGTATAGACTTCATCTTTTTTGCCTTCGTGATTACCGCAAGTAGCTGAAGGCGATCTTCTTTCGTAACCATTCGTTGGACTAGAGCTTGGGCTGCCGAGAAATCATCAAGCGCTACATAAGCCTCAATTTCAGAACGCCATGGTTCAGCATTCTCGATGCTCGCAATCATAGCTCTTTGAAGTCCGAATCTCAGTAGATCGCCATCGCGTGACAGGCTAAGAGCAGTCTCAACACCAAGTTCTGCTTTCTGATGAAGTGGAACCCATGAGTCTCCACAATCAATAAGGCGACCAATGTGCATAGGAGAAAGATAATTAAGTAATTCATCATATCGGCCTGCCTCATGGAGAACACTGGGTAAATTTGTTAGCGCATCAGCGCTTTCAGGAGTTACCAATAGCTCGGAGATTACTAGATCTAATACGTCTCGACGTATTGTAGACAGTCTATTCATGGCGAAGCGTTTGAATACATCGCAGACATACTCTATACTATGGCCCTCATTTCGACGCTCGACAAAACTACAGCGTGCTAGTCTCTTTTCTAGTTCGACGGGATCAGTTTTGCACAGCCTAGAAAGGCTTTCTATGGAATGATAGCGTCGATCAAATGCAAGAATAGCTAGAGCTTGGCGCAACACATGATCGTCATTTTCAACAACTCGCCATTCTAATTCAAACCACTCTGGAGGCGATTTAGGAAATTCTTCCAATAGATCATCTAGGCTTTTACCTGACTGTAATAACCGTCGCATGCTAGCCAAATTCCCCGGTTGCCTCTTACACATTTTATGAATGAATTCCAATTGTGAGCGATCATCAACGAGACCCTCAAAATATGCGCGCGTTTCTTCAAAAGTGAACCCGATCAATATGAAAGGGACTATTCCATTGATTTTCTGCGATCGTTTATTCAGAGACTCAAGTGGTCCTGATAAAATAAACCGGAAACGAGGGATGCCGAATGGGAGAAGATTCAGGATCATATCTCTCTCATGACAATCCTCTTCGGGGATCTCCTCTAATCCATCAACAATGAAGTAATATGTTTGCCGTTCTAAATTAGCTTGCTTTTGAAGATCATAAAGCCGTCCATTAAATAATTGCCCAAGATCAACGTCTATTCCACCGCCGTAGGTGCCTTTCTTGAGAACCCATCCTATCTGGTTACAAAGGTCTCTCATAAGCATCACAGAGTCATATGCATATCGACTACACGAGCGGACAAACAAGCTAAATGAATTATTGGGGAATTCCCTAGCAAACTGGGAAAGTAGAGTCGTTTTGCCAATACCATCTGGTCCGTTGACAATGACAACTTCTGTGTCATTACTGAGCATATCGGCGAGTGTCATAATTATGGTTTCACGATTGATGCTTGGTTTTTCTATCTGGGGGAATGTCGAAGCAATCTTGGTTAAGTCCATAATTTCCATTTTAGCGGCTTCGATTTCCTTATCTGACTGAAATTGATCATTAACTCTAATATTACCCATTTGTATGAGCCCCTCCTTTAGAACCAGTGTCATTGTGAATTATCGTTATGGGGATTACTGAGTATCACCAATAGAAAACCCCGCCTTCACAGGAAAGCGGGGTTCATTGATTTTCAGAGCATGACAGTTCCCTTCAGTCTGGTTTAGCGTCCAACACCGAAGCACAACCGACACATTGATGGACCGATACTACCTGATTATCAAAAAAGCAAGCATTATAATGATATGCTATCATGATGTTCCGAACACATAACGCTTCTTCGCCTTGTGTAGACGAGAGGCATGACACTGGCATGATCGAAGCGCCCGAAAGAAAACATCGCCGGTTTTTCCAGCAACAGATCGCGCCAGCCCTGATTCCCGGGCAAGGATCAGCGATCCGAGCGGGACATGAGGGGAAGACCAAGGGTTGGGTAGATCGTCGGTTCCGGGTGGATTTGAGGAATGCGGCGGGATTATTGATGCATATATAGGCGCGGAAAGACCCTTTGGATCAAGTATTATCGGAACGGTAAGGCTTTTGCCGAGTCTAGCAACAGTGACAAAATGGAGGTAGCGAAGAGGCTCTTGAAGCTTCGGGAAGGTGAAATCTCTCAAGGGAAGTTGCCGGGGCTTTGCTTTGAGCGGGTCAAGATTGACGAGCTGTTTGATGACTTGCTCACGGACTACCGGATCAACGGTAAGTGATCTCTGCGTAAGGTCGAGTGGAGTGTGTCTCTGCTATCCAAGGTCTTCGGAGGCATGAGAGTTGTTGATGTCGATACTTCCCGAATCAGGGGTTACATCGACAAGCGTCTTACCGAGAGGATGGCCAACGCTTCGGTGAACCGTGAACTGGCAGCGCTCAAGCGGGCCTTCAATCTCGCAATCCAGTGCACACCACCGAAGATCGCACAGGTTCCTTTCATCCTGATGCTGAAGGAGAACAACGTCCGAAAGGGTTTCATCGAGCATGAAGACTATCTGGCGTTGCTTGCTGCATTGCCTGACTACCTCAAGCCCGTGTTGACCTTTGCCTACTTCACCGGATGGCGAAGGGAAGAGGTTATCGGACTAAAGTGGAGCCACGTGAACCTTAAGGACGGTATCGTGAGGCTGGAACCCGGCGAGACCAAGAACGGAGAGGGACGGACCCTCTACATGGAGTCTGACCTTCTGGCAATGATGAAGTTTGTGTACCGGAATCGGAGGATGGATTGTTTTCACGTCTTCCACAGAAGGGGCATGCCTATTGGCGACTTCCGCAAGGTATGGGCAACAGCATGCGGGAAAATAGGCAGGCCGGGACTGCTCTTTCATGATCTGAGGCGCAGTGGCGTTAGGAACATGATTCGGGCAGGCATCCCCGAACGGGTGGCTATGACCATCTCTGGTCACAAGACCCGGAGCGTGTTCGACCGCTACAACATCGTCTCGCAGGAGGACTTGAAGGAAGCGGCCCGGAAGCGGCAGCAATTCAGCGATCAGCAGGCCGGACAGTTACAAAACGGTTACAATGGGCTCCAAAAAGCACAAAAGGTTACAACCCTGAAGTTGTAACCCCTTGATTTCCCTGGAGCCGATGAGGAGATTCGAACTCCTGACCTGGCGATTACGAATCGCCTGCTCTACCAGCTGAGCTACATCGGCACGGTGCGTCTGAATGGCTGAAAAATAGAGGACGTCTTTACCCCAAGGATTGAGGCTTGTCAAGCCTTTCCCTTGACATTCGGGGGCGGTCTGGTATGCTCGCCGCATCTTTGCCGGAGGGAGGGCCATGAAGGATAAACTCGGGAAGCTCTTCACAATATCCCCCCTGACCATCACGATTGCCGTCATCTTTGTAATCGTCACTCTCTTCTTTGTGAACCCGTCCTTTCTCCATTTCATGGAGTTGAAAACCCTGGACCTGCGCATGGTTTCCCGGGGCAACGTTGCGCCCCTCGATACGGTGGTCATTGCCACGGTGGACGAGAAGAGCCTGAGCGAACTGGGGCGCTGGCCCTGGCCGCGGACGACCATGGCCCGCCTTGTGGAAATGCTGAAGAAGGACGGGGCCAAGGCGATCGGCTTCGATATCGTGTTCGCCGAGCCTGACGAGAACTCGAGCCTCCAGGCCCTGGGTGCCCTCGCGAAGGAGTTGAAGGCGGGAGGAGCGGCAAGCCCCGCGGTGATGAAGGTTCTGGAGCGCAAGCGGGCCGGCGCCGACACGGATGCAGCCCTGGCGCGGGCCGTCGAGAAGGCGGAAAACGTCTCCCTGGGGTACTTCTTCCATCTCTCCAAGAGGGACGTGGCCCATCTCACGGAGAAGGATGCGGAGGAGCGGTTGGACTTCATCGCCAGTTCCCGGTACCAGATGGTGGAGGCCAAAGCCGGGGTGAAGCCCGACGAAAACGCGTTCATTCATGCCTACACGGCGGAGCCGAACCTTCCGGCCGTATCGGAGGCAGGCCAGAACAGCGGCTATTTCAATGCATTTCCCGATGCGGACGGCGTGATCCGATGGTCTCCCCTGGTCATCAAGATTGAAGACAACTTCTACAACCCCCTGTCGCTGGCACTTCTGCAGCAGTATTTCGACGCAGAGCCCCTGGTCCTCAAACTTGCCGATTTCGGAGTGGAAGGCGTCCAGATCGCCGATATCCGGATTCCCACCGACGAGGCGGGGCGGATCCTGATCAACTATCTCGGTCCCGGGAAGACGTTTCCCCACTACTCGATCTCCGACATCCTGAATGGGAGGCTGGATCCCGATACGTTCAAGGACAAGATCATCATTGTCGGGGCGACGGCCATCGGGATCTATGATCTCCGGGTAACCCCCTTCAGCTCCGTCTATCCCGGGGTGGAGATCCATGCCACTGTCATCGACAACATCCTGAAGCAAAACTTCCTCGAACGCACCGCCTGGACGTCGCTGGTGGATTTCCTGAGCATCATCGGCCTCGGACTCCTGGTCGGCCTCGTGCTGCCCCGGTTCAGTGCTGTCCGCGGCCTTCTCCTGAGCGCCGTCATCCTGGCGGGCTTCGTCTTCGTGAACACCCTGCTGTTCACCCGGATGAACCTCTGGCTGAACCTGATCTACCCGGTGCTGTCAATCCTGACCGTATACGTGGCCGTCACCATATACCGCTACATCACGGAGGAGCGGGAAAAGCAGAAGATCCGCGGGGCCTTCCAGTATTACCTGACGGCCTCGGTCATCAACGAGATGCTGAAGGATCCCACCAAGCTGAAGCTCGGCGGGGACAAGAAGAAGCTGACCGTCCTGTTCTCCGACATCCGCGGGTTCACCACGATCTCGGAGAAGCTCTCGCCGGAAGAGCTGGTCCACCTGCTCAACGAATACCTCACCTCCATGACGGACCTGGTATTCAAGTACAATGGCCTCCTGGACAAGTACATGGGCGACGCCATCATGGCCGTCTGGGGCGCTCCGCTGGATCAGCCGGACCACGCCGAGCGGGCCTGCCAGACCGCCCTGGAGATGCTCGAAGAACTGCGGAAACTCCAGAATAAATGGGAATCCGAAGGCCGCCCGCGGATGGACATCGGCGTGGGCATCAACACGGGAGACATGGTCGTCGGCAACATGGGCTCCCAGATGCGCTTCGACTACACCGTCATGGGAGACAGTGTGAACCTGGGCTCCCGCCTCGAGGGGATCAACAAGGAATACGGGACCAACATCGTTATCAGCGAGTTCACGTACGAGGCCGTCAAGGACAGATTCATCTGCCGTGAGCTGGATTCCGTCCGGGTGAAGGGCAAGAAGCTCCCGGTCAAGATCTACGAACTCCTGGGGGAGCAGAAAGACGCCGACCGCTGGGAGCGATGGATCAATGTCTTCGAGGAAGGGCTCACCCGGTATAAGGAAGGGCGCTGGGACGAGGCAATCGCCCTGTTCCGTCAGGTCCTCAATATCAATCACAGAGATGCGCCGTCGGAACTCTATATTTCCCGCTGTCAGTCTCTCAAGGAGCAACCGCCGGAGGGCGAGTGGGACGGCGTCTTCACCATGACGAGAAAGTGAACGGCGCGGCGTAGCGACGACCGTCCGCGCGTTTTTTTCTTCCAGTCCCGCCGTCGGGGCGCTGCGCGGAGCCGTCCCGTCCCTTCCGTTGCCGAAGGTAGCGAAATATCCCTTAGCAGAGACACGGATCTTAACAGGTCATGGAAGAGCAGAAATACAGAAGCTGGGTCGAAGTCGATCTCGACAGCTTCTCCCGGAACTGGGAGGAACTGAAGCGCCTGGTCGGCCCGGACGTCCGGATCATGCAGGTCGTGAAGGCCGATGCCTACGGCCACGGCGCCCTCGAACTCTCAAGCGTCGCCCTCCGGAACGGCGCCTGGGCGCTCGGTGTGGCCAACGCAGACGAGGGTGTCCAGCTCCGCGCCAGCGGCATCACCTCCCCGGTCGTCATTCTCAGCCCCTCCCCGGATTCGGAGATCGGCCAGATCGTCAAGTACGGCCTCACGCCGTCGGTGTCCGACGCGTCCTTCGCACGGGAGCTGCAGAGGAGCGCCCGAAAGGCGGGCATCCGCGTTTCCGTGCACATCGAGGTGGACACGGGCATGGGCCGCGGCGGAACGATCCACTACGAGGCCCTCGACCTGATCCGCACGGTCCTGGACATGCCGAACCTGGACCTGGAGGGCATCTTCACCCACCTGTCCTCCAGCGAGATCCTGGTGGACTATAACAATCGCCAGTGGACCCATTTCCGGGACCTCCTGGCGAAGCTCGATGAAAACGGGATCCGGATTCCCCTGAAGCATATGTCCAACAGCGGGGCCGTCCTGAACTTCCCCGAATACAACCTGGACCTGGTCCGGCCGGGCATCATGACCTACGGCATCTACCCGGGGCCGGACACGAAGGACAAGGCGGACCTGTCTCCCGTCATGAGCTTCAAGACGCGGGTCGTCCTCCTGAAGGAGTTCCCCGAGGGCTACAGCATCGGCTACAACCGCACCTACATCACCTACCGCCCCACCCGCATCGCCACGATTCCTGTGGGCTACGGAGACGGGTACGGGATCATGCTGTCGAACGCAGGCGAAGTCCTCATCCGCGGCCGGCGGGCGCCCATCGTCGGCCGCATCTCCATGGACATGTGCACCGTCGACGTGAGCCGCATCCCCGACTGCGGGATCGGCGACGAGGTGGTTCTCATGGGCCGGCAGGGGGCGGAGTACATCTCCGCCAACGAGATCGCCGCCCGGACGAACACGATCAGCTATGACGTCCTGTGTGCCCTCGGCAAGCGGGCTCCCCGGGTCTTCGTCCAGAAGGGCCGGGCCGATGCGGTGGAGCCGCGCCTCCGGCGGATCTACATCCCCGGGGAGGAGAAGTCCGTCGCCCGCATCGACAGCATCATCCGCCACTGCTTCCAGACCCGGGCCCAGAGCGAGGAGATGGGGGACGCCATTTTCTCGGAGATGTTCGAGACCCTCTTCGGGAAGGAGGACCGGCAGCTGGAGCTCCGGGACCGCTTCCGCTACGACATCGAGGTCTCCGAGGCCTCTCCGGAGAACGGGAAGCGCAAACGGGGGGAGTTCTTCCGGGTTCTGACCCGGGTGGAGTACACGAAGGCCCTCCGGGAGCCCGTCTTCATGATCGGCTGCGCCATGAACAACGAGCAGCTGGAGGCCCTCTTCGAGGAGAAGCGCTGCGAGTACCGGTGGCTCCTGAACCTGGGCGACGAGGCGGTGACGGAGCGGGACTTCCGGATCGAGCGGGTCACGATCGACGGGGAGGACGTCCCCATCCTCCGGGCGGAGAACACTCCCCGGGGCTTCGAGGTCTGGTGCGGCGGCGATCTTCTGAAGAAGAAGCTCAACCGTCCGGTGCGCTTCGCCTTCGAGATCGCCACGAAAAAGTCAAAGAAAAACAACCTGTTTTCAGTATTCGTCGCCTACCCGACCCGGGGGCTGCAGATTTCCTTCAATTACGAGAAGGCAAACCTTCGCCGCGTCCGGGAAGTCAGCTATTTCGCCGGCAAGCACCCGTACCCGCGGGTCGCCCGGGAGCAGGGCAAAGCCACCACGCTCACCATCGCCGACGACGAGTGGATCTTCCCCAACAGCGGCGTCACCTTTATCTGGGATTCCTGAAAGAAAGGGCCGGCCCCGGCAGGGGCGGCTAAATCGAAAGACACATGGACAAACTGAAAATCGGCATCATCATGGGAGGCCTTTCCTCGGAAAAGGAGGTCTCCCTCAACAGTGGACGGAACGTCCACGACAACCTCGATCCCGAGTTCTACGAAGGGGTTCCCCTGTTCATGGACGAACGGGGCCGCCTGTGGATCCTACCCTGGCAGCTCATCCCGCAGAACACGACCGTCGACATCACCGAGCAGCTCGAGCGGCAGGCGCGCCCCGTTACCTATGAAGAACTCCGGAAAGAGATCGATTTCGCCTTCATCTCCCTCCATGGGAAGTACGGCGACGACGGGTGCATCCAGGGTCTCCTGGAGCTGCTCGGGATCCCCTATACGGGACCGGGCGTCCTGGCGTCGGCCCTGGGCATGGACAAGCACATCCAGCAGATGATCCTCCGGGAGGCGGGCCTGGACGTCCCGCGGAGCCTGATGGTCCGCCGGGCCGAGTGGGAGTCGGACCGGGAGGGAGTCCTCCGGCGCATCCGGGAGGCCCTGCCGTGGCCCTGCGTCACCAAGCCGACCCGCGAGGGATCCAGCATCGGCGTCACCATCATCCGGGACGAGGCCTCCCTCGACGCGGGCATGATCGAGGCCCTGCGGTGGGACAACGCGGTCCTGGTGGAGGAATTCCTGGAGGGCGTCGAGTTTTCCTCCATCGTCCTCGAGGAGGACGGCGTCATCGAGCCCCTGGGGTTGACGGAAATCCATCCCCAGAGCGACTTCTACACCTACGACGACAAGTACATGCCGGGCCGCTGCCGCAAATTCACACCCCCCAAGACCATCCCCCCGGAGGCGGTCAAGCGGATCCTGGAAGAGGTGCTCCGGGCCTTCCATGCCCTCGGCTTCCGGTCCTACGGCCGGATCGACGGCTTCTACACGACCGACGGCCGGATCCTCGTCACGGATCCCAATTCCTCCTCGGGCATGGCCCCCTCGTCCTTTTTCTTCGAGCAGGCCGCCAGTGCGGGGATGCTGCCCTCCATGATCATCTCGCGTCTCATCGAGAACGCCCGGAAGATCCACCGGGAGAAGCGAGGTCCCCTGTGAAAGGGGGTGCGCGGAGGGTCCTGCCATGACCGTCCCCGGAAACCTCGCTGCCATGACGACGCGGATCTTCCTCGACGTCCGCCCCCGGGTCCACCGCCACCTGCAGATCTGGACCGCCCGGGCCGGGGCCATTCCGGATCCGGAACTGCGTCGGCAGGCCCTCCTGAGCATCGCAACGAAATCGTTTCACTGCGAGGGAGGCGGCATCTACGCCCTCCTGGCGGGAGACGCCTTCGAGGAGGCCGTCAGGTTTATCGTGGCCTACCAGACGATCAGCGACTATCTCGACAACCTCTGCGACCGCAGCACCTCCCAGGACCCGGAGGATTTCCGGGCCCTCCACGAGTCCATGCCGCAGGCCCTCGTTCCGGGATCCGTACGGACCGACTGGTATCGCCTCCATGCGGAGCGGGACGACGGGGGATACCTGGCGGACCTCGTCCGGACATGCCAGGAGGCGCTCCGGCGCGTGCCGTCCTACGGCGCCATCGCCCCCGGCCTGCTCCGGCTGGAGGGCCTGTACGGCGACCTCCAGGTCCACAAGCACGTTCGCCTCGATGAGCGGCTCCCGCGGCTCCTGTCCTGGTTCGAGTCGCACAGGAACGGGGTGCCGGACCTGCGCTGGTACGAGTTTGCCGCGGCCACGGGCTCAACCCTGGGGATCTTCTGCCTCGTCTCGTCGGCCTTCCGGGAGAACTTTCCAGCCGAACGGGCCGGACAGGTGGAGAAAGCCCTGTTCCCCTGGGTCCAGGCGCTTCACATCCTCCTGGACTACCTGGTGGACCAGGAGGAGGATCGCCAGGGCGGCGACCTGAACTTCTGCTCCTACTATTCCGGCGAAGCGGACATGCTGGACCGGATGAAATGGCTCTTTCTCCGGGCGGAGGAGGCGGTCCGCGCGCTTCCCGAGGCCCCGTTCCACCGGATGATCATCCGGGGGCTCCTGGGGATCTACCTGGCGGACCGGAAGGTGGACCGGCAGGTGTCGGTCCGCCGGATGGTGCGGAGACTGCTGGGAACGGGCGGCCCGGCGGCGATCTTTTTCTTCCTCCACTGCTGGGCGTATCGCCGGTTCCGGGAGCGGTGAGGAGGGGGCCGTGATCCGCTACGTCTCCAAGAGACTTCTCTTCATGATCCCGCTCCTGCTGGGAATCACCATCATCTGCTTCACCGTGATGCACCTGGCCCCGGGGTCTCCCACGGACATGGAGACCCAGATGAACCCCCGGGCCTCCGCCGAGGCGAAAGAGCGCCTGATGGCCCTCTACGACCTGGACAAGCCCCTTCACGTCCAGTACTGGCTGTGGCTCAAGAAGATCGCCGTCCTGGACCTGGGGACGTCCTTTTCCCAGGACCGCCGGCCGGTGGACCGGAAGATTCTCGAGCGCCTGCCCATCACGATCCTTCTGAACCTGCTGTCCATGGGCCTGATCCTGGCCGTGGCCATCCCCCTCGGGGTCCTCTCGGCGGTCCGCCAGGATTCCTGGTTCGACCGGCTGGCGGGGATCTTCGTCTTCGTCGGGTTCGCCGTGCCCACGTTCTGGCTGGCTCTGCTCCTGATGATCCTCTTCGGCGTCGAGCTGGGATGGCTTCCTATCTCGGGGATCCGCTCCCTCAATTATGAATACATGACGCCGGGCGCGGCCTTGTGGGACCTCCTGAAGCACCTGATCCTGCCGGTGGGCCTCTCGGCCTTCGGGGGGCTTGCGGGGCTCTCCCGGTACATGCGGTCCAACATGCTGGAGGTAATCCGCCAGGACTACATCCTGACGGCCCGGGCCAAGGGGCTCCGGGAGCGGACGGTGATCTACAAGCACGCCCTCCGGAATGCGCTGCTCCCGGTCATCACGATCCTGGGTCTGTCGGTACCGGGCCTGATCGGCGGGAGCGTCATCTTCGAGACCATTTTTGCGATCCCCGGCATGGGACAGCTTTTCTACATGTCCGTCATGTCCCGGGATTACCCTGTCGTGATGGGGATTCTCCTCATCGGGGCGGTCCTGACCCTCCTGGGGAACCTCCTGGCGGACGTGTCCTACGCACTGGCGGATCCCCGCATCCGGGTCTCGTGAGGAGGGGCGGCATGGCAGGGGACTTCTGGCAACGCTTCCGGAAAAACAGGCTGGCCGTGGCAGGGCTTGCGGTGGTGGTCCTTCTTTTTGTCTTGTCATTTCTGGCCCCCTGGATCTCGCCCTACGACGCGGGGGCCATCGACCTCAAGAGTATCCTCCAGCCCCCGTCGGCCAAGCACCCCCTGGGTACGGATCCCCTCGGCCGGGACGTCCTGAGCCGGATGATCTGGGGGGCAGGGATCTCGCTGAAGGTGGGGTTCGTGGCTACGGGAATCGCCATTGTCATCGGGACGCTCCTCGGGGCGGCGGCGGGGTATTACGGGCGGTGGGTGGACGCGCTGATCATGCGCTTCGTCGACATCATGCTGTGCTTCCCCACCTTCTTCCTGATCCTGGCGGTCATTGCCTTCCTGGAGCCGTCCATCTGGAACATCATGATCATCATCGGAGCCACCGGCTGGATGGGGATTACCCGGCTCGTCCGGGCCGACTTCATCTCCCTGAAGGAGCGGGACTTCGTCCTGGCGGCCAGGGCCATCGGCGCCTCCGATGCGAGGATCATCTTCCGCCACCTGCTGCCGAACGCCATGGCCTCCATCCTCGTGGCGGCCACGCTGGGCGTGGCGGGGGCGATCCTGACGGAATCGGCCCTCAGCTTCCTGGGGATCGGCGTCCAGCCGCCCACACCGAGCTGGGGAAACATGCTCACCGCCGGGAAGGACAACATCGACATCGCCTGGTGGCTGTCCCTCTATCCGGGGCTGGCCATCCTGGTGACGGTCCTGGGGTATAACCTGCTGGGGGAGGGGATCCGGGACGCCCTGGACCCGAGGCTCCGGCGCTGAGCCGGCCGGACCGGAGGCAGGGAAACGGCGGATTCGACAATGGAACAGAAAAAGGCCGGTCCAGGTCAAACCCGGCCGGCCTTCGTCGTTTCTATTCTCCCGGTGCCATCCCTGCGTGAATGCGGGACGTTGTGTGCCGGGACGATCAGGGCATCTCCCAGTCGCTGTCGGGGGACGCAAAGTCCTTCAACTGGTCGCGCCGCTTCTTGTGCTGGAGCTTCTTGAGGGCTTTCGCCTCGATCTGGCGGATCCGCTCCCGGGTGACGCCCATCATCTCGCCCACCTCTTCCAGGGTAAAAGGCCCGTAATTGCAGGCGACCCAGGTACAGTTGAGGAAGTTCTCGTTTGAAAGCCGCCATTCGCAGGTCATCTCAGTGCAAGACTCGGAAATCAGATGTCCTTTCTTCTTGCAGCGATACATGTTTTTCACGGAGGGGTCTCCTTGGTTGGAAAGTTCGCATAAACTAAGCACAACGTCGGGGATTGTCAACTGGGAGTTGAGTGAGTTATTGATTGATAACATTCCAGATGCTCAGGAGGTCAGCAATGAGCCGGATGTTTTTGGTGTGCGTGACCATGCTGGTATTATGGGGGTGTGCCGTGCCCCTCCTTCCGATACCACTGGTCCCGTATGCACCGTCTACCACGGTCCTCCCCGAGCAGGAAGAACAACCCCTTGTGCAGGCAACCCTCTCATCCGGTACAACGCATAGCAGGCAAGTCCTGCTGGGAGTGCGCAGTGGCAGCGTGAGAGGTCTTGCCCTGAGAAAAACCGAGGCTGAATTCCTCTCCGGTCTTCCTTCTGCAAAGCTGAAGATGGAACTTTCCAGCATTTACATTCCGCCATACAAGTATGAACCCGCCAAGGCGGGTTCGAAGCACTATTTCAACTTTACAGTGACCCTGGAATTCGAGCAGGGACTGCTCGCATTCCTTTCTGGAAAAGGAGAGGCGGCCCTGGGGTATCTGGACAAGGTCCTGGCTGATGAAAGGGGCGATCCTGCCCTTCTGTGGCAAGCCTCGTACCTTCGTGTCCTGACCCTGCTTATGACAGGACGCCCGGATCTGGCCGAGAAAGAGACTGCACGTACCCAGCGCCATGAACTGGCAGCCACGGGAAAGAACCACGGGTCACGCGCCCTGCGTGCCGAAGCGCGCTACTGGGCAGGCGATCTGGACGGGGCATCGGAAGATGCAGTGCAGGTCATCCGCGCCCTCGGCGATTGGCGCTTTCCTTCGACATACGCGATACCCCCGATCGACCAGGTGGAGCTTGCACGTGTCACTGCTGCGCAGGTGCGTTCCGATATCGTGCTCGGTCTCGCACTGATGGCCAAGGCTCGGTACAGGGAGGCAATACCCTGGCTGGAACTTGCCAACCAGACCATGAACAACGTGATGTTTGTTGGTCGGCATCCTTTGTATGGACTCTACTTCCAGCCCTGGGAGGAGGTGTTCTGGGCCCGCGGGATGAGCCTGGCCACATTAGGCACGGCATTGCTTGCAACCGATGTGATGTCCGAACGGTCACAGATCATGTTTGCCCGGGCCAGGGAGTTCTTTGACGCCCTTGGCTCCCGCTCCGGCGAAGTTCTGATCGAAACCTTCAAGACACATGCATTGATTGCTGCCCGAAGACCCGACCTCGCGGAAGCCCAGGCAGCGAAGGCCCTCGTGCTCGCAGAAAAGGGAGGCTTCTTCGACTATCAGTGGCGGCTGAGTGCATTGCGGGGAGAATCCCTGATTGTCCTGGGTCGATGGGATGAAGCTGAGCGGGAATTCAGGCGCGCTCAGAATGTGATCGACCTTCTGGCTGGTACGCTTGTGTTTGATGATGCCAAGGTTCAATTCGGCATTGGCAAGGAAGCGGTGAACGCCGGCCTGGCGCGCATCAACTTGCGCAATGGAGACATGCCCCGTCTGTTCGAAGACCTGGAGCGCGGACGCGCCAGAGCGTTTGTCTCATTGCTGGCGAATCGAATGGTCGCTACAGGCCGGCAGGAAGCGATCACCGGCAGGATTCGGGATCTCGACAGGGAGATCCTTGAGGAGCGAAGGCGCAAGAATGCGATCTCAAACCGCGACCCTGTCGATGCCGCACGGGAGCGACGTCTGCTTGAAAAGCGTTTGGCCCTGATTCTCGACCTTCGACGGCGTGACCCGGACCTGGCGGATGTCCTGGCTGTATCGGCAGTAAGTCTGGAGTCGGCTCAATCGATGCTGCCACCGGATACTGCTCTTGTGTATGCATTGCCCGGCCAGGGTGGTGATCCTCTAAGGCTGCTTGTAATCACTCGCAGGGAAGTCAAGCTCAAAGACCTGCCTGTGACAACGGGGGTGCTCAAGAAGCGACTTTCGAACTTCAACGATGCAATCCCGGGCCGCAACGCAGATGTGCAGCGTTCAACGTTGCAGGATCTCTCGGATGCACTCGATCCGCATTCATGGGGCTCATTCCGTTCTGTCTACTTTGTGCCAAGCGGGGATTTCCATTTTATCCCCTGGGGAGCACTGGATCTTTCATTTCCGGTGGCAGTGCTTCCCACCGGCGGATGGGTGGCCCGTGCTTCGATCCCGCCAGCGGCAACACCTCGCGCCGTCGTGGTGGGAGATCCTGCTTTTGGTGGCATCCTGCCCCCATTGCCAGGGGCGCGCGAAGAGGCCATAGAGGTGTCTCGTTGCTATGGCGCTTCACCCTTGCTCGGCAGTCAGGCCACAGAGAAAGAGCTGCGTCGCCAGGTCGGGAGGGGAGTTGATGTTCTGCATCTGGCATCCCATGCTCTCTACGACCCGTTTTACCCCCTTCTGTCTGCGCTTTTCCTCACCGACGGCAAATACGCTTCGCCACTCACCGCCGAAAGGCTGTTTGAACAGCCACTGTCTGCCCGGATGGTCGTGCTTTCTGCCTGTGAGACCGGAATGGGACAGGTCATCGAAGGAGATGAGATGCTGGGTCTGGTGCGCAGTTTCTATCTTGGAGGCGCATCCGCAGTGCTGAGCACCCTCTGGCCCGTGGAAGACGTGGCCACCCGGAGCTTCATGGAGGTTTTTCATAAGAAGGCTCGAAGCGGCGATTTTGGTGCAGCTTGGATTGCTGCGCGCGATGCATTGAAGGCCAAAGGCTTCCCACCATCGTCCTATGGCGCTTTTGTACTGGCCGGCTCACTCGGTACCGCAGCCCATGAATCCAACACCGGTCACATGCCACCGAGCCTTTCCCCGGTCCGATTCAAAGGTATTCTGGTTCATGAAGAGGCTGGCGCCGCAGATGTTCAACACCATCCATACGTTCGTCGAATCGAGAGGTATCTTAAATAAAATCATCGGTATTTAAGGGGTGAGAATTACGGGGTGGGCAATCCGGCACGCCGCCGGAGGCGCTCCCGGCGGTGGAGAAAGGCCGCCGTCTCCTCCTCCGTTCCGGATCCGCGGGCGAGCCAGCGGTCCACCACGGCGAGGGCCGCCGGGGCGTCTTTTTCGTTGTGCTCCAGGTCCTTGGCCAGCTCCTCCGCGGCGAAGGCGTCGCCGGGGTCGTCCCGCAGCATTTCCCGCCACAGCCGGGCGGCCTCGTCCCGCCGCCGGGCCTGCTTGCAGAGGAGCGACATCTGCGCCCGGGCCTCCCGGGAGTGAAGGCCGGACCCGTGCATCGTCAGCCGTCCCAGTATTTCCTCCGCTCCCGCCCGTTCACCCCGGTCGGCCAGGAGGCGCGCCGCCGACAGGAGGTCCCGCGGATCGGCCGCCGGGGGTGGTTCCGGCAGGATCAACTCCGACAGGTGGACCGCCAGGGCCGCCAGGGAGATGATGTCCAGGCGGTTGTGCCGGAAGATGTCCCCCAGAAGCCGGCCGTCCCGTGTCCGGAGCCAGCGGAAGTACCGTTCCGGGATCTCGCTTCCCGGGAGGTCGTCTTCCCGGAGCAGCCCCAGCAGGGCCGCCTCCAGGGTCCCGAGCCGGCAGTTCTCCAGGCGCCGCCCCACGAGGCGGCGGCTCGGGTGGAGCAGGTCCAGGTGGGGGAAGCATTCCAGGGGGTTCGGGAGGCGGTTCATGACGAACCGGGCGGCCAGGAGGTTGATGTCGAAGGCCTTGCCGTTGAAGGTGACGAGGGCCTTCCGCGATGACGCCAGCTCCGTCAGGTGGGCCAGGGCGGCCCGCTCTTCCGCGTAGTCCCGGAGGAAGAGCTGCCGGAGGACGAAGCGGCTCCCCTCGAACCAGCCCAGTCCAATCAGGAAGGCCACCGTGCCGGTCCCCCCGGCGAGGCCCGTCGTCTCCGTGTCGAGGAACAGAAGGTCTCCGATGTCCAGGGCGGCCAGGCCGTGCACGTTGCCCAGGATGGCCGCCCGGGCCATGTCGAGGCCCGACAGGTCCGCCACGCGCCGGTGGCCGTGGCAGGACCCGCCGCTGATGTCCTCGCGGACCACGAAGAAGGAGCCGTGGGGCGTCTCGATCTCTTCCCCGGAGACAATCTCACCTAGCGGCGGGAACCGGTCCGCCCGGACCGGGGGCGGTTCCCGGCGCCGATCCATGATCGCTTCGATCCGCCGCCGCAGCTCCGTGACCTGGGGTTTCTCCTCTTTTGGAGTGGGGACGGGTGCCTCGCCGGTGAGGCGCTGGAGGCGGTTGCGGACGCTCATAACTGCTCCAGCAGCCGGTTCACGACCGTGAGGGCCACCTCCTTGGCGCGGTTGCCCACCTCCAGGGTGGGGCCGACGCAGGAGGGACAGCCGTGGAGGCAGGGACAGGAGGAAAGGAGGGTCTGCGCCGATCCCAGGAGCCTTCGGTGCTCCGCGTAGAGGAGGTCCGAGAACCCGATGCCGCCGGGGTAGGCGTCGAAGAGGAAGACCGTCGGATCGAAGGCGTCCTCCCGGGCGGGCTCCGCCTCGTCGGCCCCCGGCGGGGAGGACGTGATTACGCGGCCGCTCCCGGTGTGCCGGACGAACCACTCGCCGCTCTTGTCGCCGATGCAGCGGTCGATGTCGTGGAGATCCGCCATCAGGAGCATCGCCGCCAGGTGGTGGAGACCGTAGGCCAGCCCCGTCAGGCCGTCGATGATCTCCTCCCGCGTGTAGGGAAGGGCATCCAGGAGGTCCCGGGGGATGGTGAACCAGTAGCCCGTGGTGTGCATGTCCCTCTCGGGCAGGTGGACGTCCCCGAAACCAAGGTTTTCCGAAGTGTAGAACTTGATCTTCTTGTAGCCCACCACTTTCCGGACGACCTGGACCTCCCCGTGCTCGACGATGGCGCTTCCCTCGCGCTTCTCCACGAACCGGTCGATGACCCGGACGTTCGTGTACGTCATGGCGTCGGTGAAATAGTCCACGTCCACCTTCCGCACGTAGGCCTTCTTGCCCGGCAGGTCGAGGCGGTCCACCTGGTACGGCTGGGACTCGACCATGTAGATGGCCCCCTCGTGAAGGGCCGTGAAGGCCCCGTCCCAGTCCACCTCGGCGATGATCCGCGGGTTCCCCTGCTCGCTCGCGTCGACCACGACCACGTTTTCCGGGTTGATGCTCCGGAGGCTCACCTCGTCGGCTGGATAGCTCTCGGCGGACCAGTGCCACCGCTCTCCCGCCTGGTGGAGGACGCCCTTTTCCGTCAGGTAGTCCAGGAGCTCCTCGATGTTCTCCCGGCCGAAGCGCTCGCCCCGCTCGAAGGGCAGCTCGAAGGCGGCGCTCTTGAGGTGGTGGAGGAGAATCAGCAGGTTGTCCGGGTTGATGCGGCAGTGCTCCGGGGAGCGGGAAAAGAAGTAGTCCGGGTTCTCGGCGATGAACTGGTCCATGGGGGCGCTTCGGGCGATCAGGACCGCCAGGCTCCGGCCGGCCCGCCGGCCCGCGCGGCCCGCCTGCTGCCAGGTGCTGGCGACGGAGCCGGGGTAGCCCGCCATGATGCAGGCCTCGAGATCCCCGATGTCGATGCCCAGCTCCAGGGCGTTGGTGCTGACGACACCCATGACGTCCCTGCTCCGGAGACCCGCCTCGATCTGCCGCCGCAGGTTCGGCAGGTAGCCTCCCCGGTAGCCCGTGACAAAGGTGTCCGGCAGGGGCTTCCCCTTTTTGAACCGGTCCTTCAGGTAGCGGGTGAGAACCTCCACGTTGAGGCGGCTGGTGGTGAAGACGATCGTCTGGATCCGCTCCTCCACGAGGCTCCCCGCCAGCTGCCGGGCCGGCGTGAGGGCCGACTGGCGGATGCCCAGCTCCCGGTTCACGATGGGCGGGTTGTACAGGATGAAGGTTTTGGCGGCTGCGGGGGCGCCGCTCTCGTCGAGGAGGGCCACCGGCCGCTCCAGGACGGCCTCGGCGTGCTCCCGCGGGTTGGCCACCGTGGCGGAGCAGAAGATGAACACCGGGTCCGCGCCGTAGAACCGGCAGATCCGGACGAGGCGGCGGATCACGTTGGCCAGGTGGGAGCCGAAGACCCCCCGGTAGACGTGAAGCTCGTCGATCACGACGAACCGGAGGTTCATGAAGAGCTTCTGCCACTTCGTGTGGTGCGGCAGGATGCCCGCGTGGAGCATGTCGGGATTCGTCACCACCACGTGGCCCTGGCGGCGGATGGCCTGGCGGGCGTCGTCCGGGGTGTCCCCGTCGTAGGTGAAGGTGCGGATGTCCTCCCGGAGGTCCGTGATCAGGCCGTGGACCTCGTGCATCTGGTCCCGGGCGAGGGCCTTCGTGGGGAACATGTAGAGGGCCCGGGTCTCCGGCTCTTCGAGGATCCGCTGGAGGACCGGGAGGTTGTAGCAGAGGGTCTTGCCGCTCGCCGTGGGGGTCACCAGGACGATGTCTTTCCCCTGGCGCACCAGGTCGACCGCCTGGCCTTGGTGGCTCCAGAGGCGGCGCATGCCCCGGGCCTCCAGGACGGACCGGAGGCGGGGGTGGACCCAGCCGGGATAGTCGACGTACCGGGCCTCCCGAGCGGGGATCCGCTTCAGGGCCGAAACGTTCTCCATGAAGCGCCGGTTCTTTTCCAGGCGCGACAGCCATTCATCGAGGGTGAGTCTGCTCATGTTTTTGCCTGCACAGGGGGATGGATTCCAATCATTCGGCGGCCACCGCTTTCCCGGGGCGCGGGGGCTGTCACGGGGGATGCCGCCGTCGCGGTTCGGGGACGGATTCGAAATCCTTCTCCGTTCCCGGATTCAAGCCTGTCCCCTTTTACGGCATTTGGGGGCGGATTTCAAATCCGTCCCCGTTTTCCCCCATCGGGTGTCCGGCCGGCCCTCCGCGATCAGTAGGCCATGAACATCCGCTGGATTTCCTTCGTATCCTTCGTCTTTGTGAGGGCCAGCATCAGGAGAATCCGGGCCTTCTGGGGATTCAGGTTGCCCGCGACGACAAAATCATATGCGTCGTCTTTCGCCTCCACCGACCGCGCGATGAAGCCGCTCCCGGTCCGGGATGCCCGGACGATGACGACGCCCTTTCCCCTCGCCTCGCGATACGCGGTCTGCATCCGACCGGACATGCTTCCATTGCCGGTGCCGGCATTTACAACCCCTGAAACTCCACTGGCGACGGCCGCGTCCAGGAGGGTGCGGTTCTCCCCCGCATACCCGTAGAGGATGGCGACTTCCGGGAGCGTGTCGAGGTTCGTGACGTCGAATTCACTGGTCGCCGTGTGGCGCTTCGTGGTGGCCCTGTAGAAAAGGGGTTTCCCGTCGATGATGTACCCGAGAAAGCCGAAATCCGGGGTCCGGAAGGTGTCGACGGCGGTGGTGTTCGTCTTGGACACCTCCCGGGCGGCGCTGATCTGGTCGTTGAGCATCACGAGGACGCCCATGCCGGCGGCGGACGGCGATCCCGCCAGGAGAACGGCGTGGTAGAGGTTCATCGGCCCGTCGGCGCTGATGGCCGTGGCGGGCCGCATCGCGCCGGTGAGGACAACCGGTTTCATGCTTTTGACGGTGAGGTTGAGGAAGTAGGCCGACTCCTCCAGCGTGTCCGTCCCGTGGGTGATGACGATGCCGTCGACGTCGCTCTTTGCCAGGAGTTGATTGACCCGCCGGGCCAGCTTCAGCCAGTCCGCCGGAGTCATGTTTTCGTTGGCGAGCTGCAGCACCTGTTCCCCGCTCACCCGGGCGATCCCGGTCAGCTCGGGTACAGAGGCGATCAGCGCGTCCACGCCGATCTTCGCCGCCGCGTAGCCCACGGTCTGGGTCGAGCGCGTGCCCGTGCCGGCGATGGTTCCCCCGGTTGCCAGGATCATGATGCGGGGGAGCCCGTCGGCCTCGAGTGAGGAAAGGCCTGAAAAGACGGTGAAAAGAATGACAAGGATGAAGATGCGGAACGTTTTCAACCGGAGGCCCTCCTTTGCGTCTTCGTTTTCATCCGGTGAGGACGCGGGGAGGATACCACAACGGGCCGATCCGGCAAGGCAATATTGACCGCTTGTTCCTTCGGGACGATCGGCCGGACGGAATCGCCCGGCGTTGACATTTGGGCCGCCTGTGTTAGAGTTGCCCCGTTTTCATCCCGTCCATCCAGGAGATTCGCATGAAAATCGATATGAAAAAAGGAAATCTCGAACGTTTCGTCACGCCCGCCGCCGCAGTGTTCCTGTTCGAGGGTGAGGAACCCGCCGGTTCCGCGGCCCTCCTCGACAGGGCCTCCGGAGGGCTCGTCACCGAACTGCTGAAAGCCGGCGATTTCAAGGCCAGGCTCCATGCAACGGCGCTTCTCTACACCGGGAAGGCCCTGCCGGCCCGGCGGCTGATCCTGGTCGGCCTCGGGAAGCGGAAAGAGGTCACCCTCGACCGCATCCGCGGAGCCTTCGCCGCGGCCGCCCGGGAGGCCCGGAGGCTGGACGCGAAGGACCTCGCCGCCTCCACGGACATCGGCCTGCCGGAGGAGAAGCCGGAGCGGATCGTTGCGGCGGCGGTCGAGGGAGTCCTCCTCGGCCTGTACCGCTACCTGCCCTACAAGACCGTCGACCGGGAGGAATTCCGGGACCTGCAGTCGTTCACGATCATGGAGGCCGACGGAGCGCGGGGGAAGGCCATCCGGAAAGCGGCTGCCGAGGCGGAGGCGGTCTCCCGGGCCGTCTGCTTCACCCGTGACCTCGTCTCCGCGCCGGGAAACGAGATGACCCCCGACCGAATGGCGAAGGAAGCGAAGAAAATGGCCGCCGGCCGCAAGCTCGCGGTGAAGGTCTTCGGCGAGCCGGACCTGCGGAAGTTGGGCATGAACGCACTCCTGGGGGTCGCCCGGGGCAGCAATGAACCGCCCCGGCTGATCGCCGTCGAGTACCGGGGAGGGAAGAGGGGGGCGGCCCCGGTGGTCCTGGTGGGCAAGGGGATTACCTTCGACAGCGGCGGCATCTCCCTCAAGCCCGCGGAAAACATGGGCGAGATGAAGGAGGACATGGCCGGCGGGGCCGCCGTCCTCGGGGTGCTGCAGGCCGTGGCGGACATCGCCCTGCCCCTCAACGTGGTCGGCTTGGTACCGGCGGTGGAGAACCTGCCCGACGGCAAGGCCTATAAGCCCGGCGACGTGCTCACGACGTTTTCGGGCCAGACCGTGGAGATCATGAGCACCGATGCGGAGGGGCGGCTGATCCTGGCGGATGCCCTCTCCTATGCCAGGAAGCGCTACCGCCCGGCGGCGCTCATCGACATGGCGACCCTGACGGGGGCCTGCGTGGTCGCCCTGGGGGATCTCGGGACGGGCCTCTTCGGGAAGGACGCGGACCTCAACGCCCGGATTCGGGCCGCCGCAGCGGAGACGGGGGAGCTGGTCTGGGAAATGCCCCTCTGGGAGGAGTACGTGGAGCTCATCAAGAGCGACGTGGCGGACTGGAAAAACACCGGCGGGCGCAGCGGCGGGGCCATCACGGCGGCCCTTTTCCTGAAACAGTTCGCCGGCGAGGGACCCTGGGCGCATCTGGACATCGCCGGGGCTTCCTGGCTGAAGAAGGACCGGCCCTGGACGCCCAAGGGCGCCTCCGGAATCGGCGTCCGTCTCCTGGTTGAGGTCCTGAAGCGCTGGAGCGCCCCCGCGTGAATCCCGCCGAAGAGAACATTCTGCAGGTCGAGGGGCTGGCCACCCATTTCGAGACAGCCCGGGGGACCGTCCGGGCGGTGGACGGCGTCGACCTGTCCGTCCGCACCGGGGACACCGTGGGCATCGTCGGCGAGTCGGGATGCGGCAAGACCGTCCTGGCCCTTTCGATCATGCGCCTTGTGCCGCCGCCGGGGAGAATCACCGCGGGCAGCATTCTCTTCGGAGGACGCGACCTCCTGGCCCTCCCCGAGGAGGAGATGCGGCGCATCCGGGGCCGGGAGATCTCCATGATCTTCCAGGAGCCCATGACCTCCCTCAACCCCGTGTTCCGGGTGGGGGACCAGGTGGCGGAGGTCCTGGAAGTCCACGAGAGGCTGCCGCGGCGGAAGGCCCTGGAGCGGGTCGTGGAGGTGTTTCGCCTGGTCGGCATACCATCCCCGGAGAGCCGGATTCGCGACTATCCCCATCAGCTCAGCGGCGGCCTGCGCCAGCGGGTGATGATCGCCATGGCCCTGTGCCTGAAGCCGCGGCTGATGCTGGCCGACGAGCCCACGACGGCCCTGGACGTGACAATCCAGGCCCAGATCCTGGACCTCATCGGGCGCCTGAAAGCGGAAACGGGCACGTCGGTTCTTCTTGTCACCCATGACCTGGGGGTTGTCGCGGAGGCGGCCCAGTTCGTCGCGGTCATGTATGCCGGAATCGTGGTGGAGTACGGGACCGTGGCGGACGTGTTCGCCACCCCCTGCCATCCCTACACAGCGGGGCTCCTGGCCTCGGTCCCACGGGCGCGGGGTACGGACGGGGCGGAAGGGCGCCTGCCCGCCATCGCCGGAACGGTGCCGTCCCTGGATGCGCTGCCGATGGGATGCCGCTTTTCCGGAAGATGCCCCGAGGTCATGGAGATCTGCCGGCGGGAGGAACCTGCCGTGACCGCCTTGGCGCCGGGCCGCCGGGTGCGCTGCTGGAAATGCTCATGAGCGGGGGATCTGTGGTTTCAATGGAAAAGGGGAGAGCGCCGGAGGCGCTGGTGGACATCCGGGATCTGCGGAAGGGCTATCCCGTGCAGGGCGGGTTTCCCGGCCGGAAGGGAACGGTCCGGGCAGTGGACGGCGTGTCTCTCCGGATCCGGCGGGGGGAGACCCTGGGGCTGGTGGGCGAATCGGGCTGCGGAAAGTCCACCCTGGGCAGGCTGGTCCTCCGCCTGGAGGAGCCCACGGCGGGCCGGATCCTCTTCGAGGGACAGGACATCTCCTCCCTGGAGGGAGACGCCCTGCAGGCCTATCGACGCCGGGTCCAGATCATCTTCCAGGATCCCTATTCTTCCCTGAATCCCCGCATGTCCGCCGGCTCCATCATCGGCGAGCCCCTGGCGGTTCACGGCACCCCGGCGGCGGATATCCCCGGGGAAGTGAAGCGCCTCGCGGAGACGGTGGGGCTATCCCGGGAGCAGACGACCCGCTATCCCCACGAATTCAGCGGTGGTCAGCGGCAGCGGATCGGCATCGCCCGGGCGCTGGCCCTCCGGCCCGACCTGATCGTGGCCGACGAGCCCGTCTCGGCCCTGGACGTCTCCATCCAGGCGCAGATTCTCAATCTCCTGAAGGATCTCCAGGAGCGGTTCGGGCTTTCCTACCTGTTCATCACCCACGATTTCGGAGTCGTGCGGTTCATGAGCGACCGCATCGCTGTCATGTACCTGGGGAGGATCGTCGAGCTGGTCGGGAACGCCGACCTGGACCGCCACCCCCTGCACCCCTACACGGAGGCCCTACTGTCGGCCGTGCCCGATCCGGACCCTTCCCGCCGCCAGGCGCGGATCGTCCTGCCGGGGGATCCTCCCAGCGCCGTCGATCCGCCGTCCGGCTGCGTGTTTCATCCCCGCTGCCCCCGGCGGATGGAGATTTGCAGCCGGGACGTACCCGCCCTGGTGGATCGGGAGAACGGACATCCCACTGCCTGCCATCTTTATGGACTCGTGGGCGGGGACCCGTCCCTCTGAAGGAGGAAGCATGAAAGAAGAGACCGTCTTTTTCCCCGTGGGAGACATCCCGCTCGAGGGCCGGCTGGCCAGGAACGACGGTGACCGGGCTGTCGTGATCTGTCATCCCCATCCGCAGATGGGCGGCAGCATGGACAACAACGTCGTGGAAACCCTCGTGGTCGCTTACGGCGGTGCCGGCTTCACGACTCTCCGCTTCAATTTCCGGGGCGCCGGCCGGAGCGGCGGAGCCTACGACGAGGGCCGGGGAGAGCGGGACGATGTCCTGGCGGCGGTCACGTTCCTGGCAGGGGAGGGATTCGGAAACACCGAACTGGCGGGCTATTCCTTCGGGGCCTGGGTGATTTCCAGGGTTCTGGCGGTTCCGGGGATCGTCTTCCCGGCCATTCTTGTCTCGCCTCCTGCAGGATTCATGGAATTCGACTTCAGCGGTTGGCCGGGCAACGTCCGGCTCGTAACCGCCGGCGACCGGGATCCCTATCTCGATCAGGCGCTCGTGCGGGAGGAGGCCCAGCGGGCCGGGGCCGACTTCGAGCTCATCCCGGGTGCGGACCACTTCTATGGCGGCAGGGAACGCCTCCTGCTGGAGGTTGTCCGGAAGAGGCTGTCTGTTTGCTGATGCGGGACGGCGGCTCCGCAGGAATCGTTGTCGACGGGATGAAAAAACTTGCATTTATGTCGTTTCGATGATACCGCATTTTTCACCGGTGGCGATAATAGGGTATTGACAGGGTATCTATAAACCGGAATGAAGGTCAGGTAGTGATTCAAGATTTTCGCTTTTTTTAGGTCACGGGCTGCCCGCAGAAGGCTGCGGGAAGGCGTGGCCTTTTTTTTTCCACCGGAAGGTGGGGGGATTTCGTTTGAAAGGAGGGAAGTACTTTGGCACAGGGTAAGGTTAAGTGGTTCAACGAGAAGAAGGGGTATGGCTTCATCGAGAACGATGAAGGCGGAGACGTGTTCGTTCACTACAGTTCCATCCAGTCAACCGGTTTCAAAACGCTCCAGGAGGGCCAGCGAGTGGGCTTTGAAATCGAGCAGGGCAAGAAAGGCCCCGCTGCCGTGAAGGTTCAGCCTATATAAAGCAGGCGGAATTCTGGAAGGTGCCCCGGCCTATGGGCCGGGGTTTTTTTTTGGGGCGGGCTGTTGAAAAGCGGTCGTCTGCGGCGTTGCCCTCGTTCATGAGCACGGGAGAGGGGGGTGGATCTCAAATCCGCTCCTTCCTTATTTTTTTTTTATAGAGAATCAGGCGGAGATGGAGGCTGGCATGTGGGAGAAGGGCTTCCCTCGCGCTCAGAAGCGTTTTTTCGACCCTGCAGCGTCTCGCTCCGCTGCAAAGTCATAACTCGCACCTGGCGGCGCTCAGACAGATGACTTTGCGGGCGCTGCGCTGCGACGGCAGGGTACCCCGAAAAAGCCGCTATTCGCGCTCCGGGAAGCCCCCCTCCCC
>PHBD01000037.1 GCA_002841865.1 Deltaproteobacteria bacterium HGW-Deltaproteobacteria-19 | reverse complement strand
CGAAGGAGGAGGGCTTCGAGTACAACGTCTACATGTGCGGGAACATCCAGTCCCAGACGGATCCCGCCTGCGCCCCCGGCGGAAGGCACCTCATGACGGCCTACGCCCCGGTGACGGAAAAGGAGGCGAAGGACAAGGATTTGATGGTCAAGGCCTGCCGGCTCATCATCGACTACCTGGAGCGCCGCTACCCCGGGTTCAAGAAGAGCATGGACTGGGCCCTCTTCCCGACGGCCTGGAAGCTGGAGGGCGTGGCGAAATCCAAGACCCAGGCGGGCACCCTGAAGGCCCCCGTCGAGGCCCCCGGCGTGCAAGGGCTGTACTTCGCCGGCGACACCGTGAAGGGGTACGGCGTGGCCATGGACTGTGCGGTGGCGGCGGGCCTGATCTGCGCCTCCCGCATCACCGGGAAGGACTACGGCGTCTCCTGAACGGAATTCCGGGTGATCTCAGGAACTATGCCAAGGAGATCAAGTACTTCATTCGCCCGGAGCACGATCCGGCAGCCTGAAACACCTTCGTACGGGCGGTTCAAAAAAGCCTGGTGCCAGACATCCGAAAGAGGGACGGCGTCATGACCTCCGGCGTTGCCGTAGGTCATGACGCAAACAATCTGCTCCTTATGTATTGCCCGATTTGGTCGGACATTCCTTTTCTTTTGTTTTTTCAGCAAGGCGTGTTTCTCGTCTGATATTCGCTTCCTGGTTGCGTCGCATCTGCTCTTCTGTCTCTAAAATCAAGGGGGGCAATTGCATGGGACGACCATTCTTGTCCAGCGCCACAAAGGTCAGATAAGCTGTAGATGTGTGGCGTCTCTGGCCGGTGATTGGATTTTCCGACTCGACCCTCACGCCGACTTCCATGGATGTCTTACCTACATAGTTCAGGCTGGCCGTCAGGGTTACAAGGTCTCCGATGAAAACTGGATGATGAAAGTCCAGCCGGTCTACAGAGGCCGTGACCGCAATAGATCTTGCGTGTCGGATGGCAACAACTCCGCCCACAGTATCTATTAGCTTCATGATAACTCCTCCGTGGACATTCCCAGCCGGATTCGCATCTTGAGGATTCATCACTTGGGCCATGACTGTATTGCTTTGACTGACTGTTTTCCCTTCCATGCTTGACCTCCTATGTGAATTGCAGGCTCTCTTGATATTATTTACAATGTAATAATCAATAAGACCAGAAGATTAATTATATCTGAAAAATCTATTAGAGATTCTTAATCGACTTGGCAGGTCATAATATATATACATTCTTGTGGCAACGATGATATGAGAACTTTGAAGGATTTGCAGAAATGAAGTGTTTGTCACTTATTTCCAGAGGAGGTAATTATGTGCAATCTTGAAAAAGTAATTTCCGACTACATGAATACGTGCCGTTCATGTACAATAGCAACCGTTGGTCCGGATGGAAAACCTGATGCTTCGACCGTATATTTTTCCAGTTCCGGTTTGGATATTTATTTCAATACAGCAAGTGATAGCGGAAAAATTAAAAACATTGAAGCGAATCCACACGTCGCCATTACGATGCAGAAGAATCCAGAACCAAAGACCGATAAGGAAATCAGTGGAATCCAGTACAGCGGGATTGCAAAGATATTATTGGAAAGTGAGTATTCAAGAGTCCCCCGTGGGGTCATGGCGCGACATAATGCTTTCAATAGTGTTAAACACGGAAACTCCGTCATTGTTAAAGTAACAGCCATGAAAGTGTACCTTATCGATTATGCGAAAGGATTTCGTCATCGCGAGCTCCTTCAGTTATCTTGAGCATGTAAGGGAGTTATTCCTATTTCCGAGACAAGGGTGGCATGAAGAAAAGAATAACATTCGTGGAAGACAAAACGATGAATCAAGATGAATACAAAAAGATAATTTCCGTGGGAAGAATGATGGGGCTGTAGCGTCGCGGGTTAGATTCGAGGCCGAAAGTTATGATGGGAAGAATGGCATCCCTGTAGTATGAAGGTCTCCAACATGCCCGAAAAGGAGGAACCGATGGCCATCCCTGAATCGAAGAAGGAAGTCGTAGCCGCCCTGGAGAACATCATCAAGATCGTCGGCAAGATGGGGGTCAAGATCGAGCAGTTCGACCCGGGAGCCGTGAAGGTCCGGCTGCCGAAAGAGCCGAACGTCAACCACATCGGCATGGTCTATGCCGGATCCCTCTTTTCCCTGGCGGACTACACGGGGGGCGTTCTTTTCAGCTCCTGCTTCGACCTGAAGAAATACTATCCCATCCTGAAAGAGGCCTCGATCGCATACAAGCGACCGGCCATGAGCGACATGACCATCGAGGCGGCCTTCACCGAGAGTGAGATCGCGGAACTGAAGAGAACCGCGGACAGCGTCGGGAAGGCGGATTTTGCCAAGGAGTTCGAATTGAAGGACGAGAACGGGACCGTGTGCTGCATCGCCCGGGGGTCTTTCCAGATGAGAAAAGCGTAAAAAGAGTTCACTTGACAAGGATCGGGGGGCGCCGGTCGCCCCCTTTCTTGTTTTGCGACCTTTCCCGGTCGATCCATCCTTTGTAAAGATGTGTTGACACGCAGGCACCTTCCCCATATGTTCGCCAAGCGCAAAGCCGGTTGCAGTCCGTAGCCGACATCATCCCCCCGGTGTGAAAATGACATGGATAAGCAGGAAATGACAAGGACACAGCTTCTGGAAGCGCTGGAGGCTGCCGAAAAGCGTATCGCGGCACTGGCATCACCGGAAGCGAGCGATCAGGGCCCGGTGAAAGAACCGCAGACCTCTGCGGAGCGATACCTGCATTTTTTCAATCTGCAGCAACTCGGTGCAGCGATCGTCAGTCCTGACGGTCACTGTATGGAGGTCAGCGATGAAGTCTGCCGCATCCTTCAGTACAGCCGGGAAGAGCTTCTGGGAATCAGATGGCAGGATCTCGTTCCGGAAAACTCCCTCCAGGAGGAGCTTTCCAGGTTCCGGAGCATGCTCGACGGAGAAATGCGGGCCGGAATCACCGAGAAGCAGTGCATCCGTAAGGACGGAACCCTGGTGGATGTTCAGGTCTCGGCGACGCCGATCCGGGGGGAAGACGGCGCCGTCGATTCCATCATCTCGATCATCCAGGACATCACCGACCGCAAGCGGTCGGACCGCATGCTGAACCTCCAGAGCGAACTGGCCTTCGACCTCACAAAGACATCCTCTCTTCAAGAGGCCCTCAGGCTCTGCCTGGAGGCCTGTCTCAAGATGGCGGATTGCGACGGCGGCGGCATTTATCTGCTCGATCCGATTTCAGGAGGCCTCCGCCTGCGTCATGCCCAGGGACTGTCGGAGGAATACGTCCAACGTGTCGAGTACTACGGTCCGGATTCGGAGCCGGTTCGAATCGTGATGGAGGGCAGAATCGTTTACCTGGACTATGCCGATCTGCAGTCGCTGGCCTTCATGAATGCCATTGACAGGGAGGGGATCCGGTCCGTCGGTGCGTTTCCTATCTACAGCTCGGAGGAGATCATTGGAAGCCTGAACGTCGCATCGCGGGTCTTCGACCGGATGCCCGAGAACAGCCGCCGGGCTCTTGAAGCCATAACAAGCCATATCGGATCGGCGATTGCCAGGCTGCTGGCGGAGCAGAAAGTCAGGGAAAGCGAAGAGCTGTTCCGGCTGATCTATGAAAGATCCGACGATGCGCACTTGTTCATGCTCGGCGATCGATACATCGACTGCAACGAAGCGGCTCTCAGAATCACGGGTTCTCCCGACAAGTCTCGTCTCCTGCAACTCAAGCCCGCCGATGTCTCTCCGGAGCGGCAGCCCGACGGCTCGCTCTCGGTGGAGAAGGCGAAACGGATGATCGATCTCGCCAATCGGGACGGATCCAACCGCTTCGAGTGGGTGCGAAGGAAATTCGACGGCACGGAAGTCCATCTGGATGTCATGCTGACAACCGTATCGGTGAAGGGGAAGAAGCTTCTTTTCACGACCTGGCGCGACATCACGGAAAGAAAAAGGGCCGAAAACGAACTGCAGGAATCGCAGCGGAGGCTGTCGGACATCATCGAATTTCTCCCGGACGCCACACTGGTCATTGACCGGGAAAGCAGGGTCATCGCCTGGAACCGGGCCATGGAGGTGATGACGGGCATCCCGAAGGAAGAGATGCTCGGCAAGGGAAACAACGAATACTCCATTCCTTTTTACGGAGACCGAAGACCCATCCTGATCGATCTGGCGCTTTCTCCCGATCCCGGGATGGAAGCGAAATACACGTCGATCCAGAAGTCGGGCGACATCCTGTTCGGCGAATCCTTTACACCCGCGCTTCCGCCCGGTGACATCCACCTGTCGGCAACGGCCTCCGTGCTTCGGGATTCAAGGGGTGAAATCATCGCCGCCATCGAGTGCATCCGGGACAACACGGAGCGAAAGGGGCTCGAGGAGCGTCTGAACCGGGCCGAGAAGATGGAGGCCCTCGGGACCCTTGCCGGCGGCGTGGCCCACGACCTGAACAATGTCCTGGGCGTCCTCGTCGGCTATTCGGAACTGCTGCTGGGAAAACTGCCGGAGGAGAGCCCGCTCCGGCGCTATGCCGAGAACATCCTGACGTCGGGGGAGAGGGGCGCGGCGATCATCCAGGATTTGCTGACGCTGGCCAGGAGGGGAGTGGCCGTCTCGGAGGTGTTGGAGCTGAACGGGATTGTCGTCGATTGCCTGAAGAGCCCCGACGTGGAGAAATTGAAGAACAGTCATCCCGGGGTGACCATCCGGGCGGAACTCGACAACGAACTGTTGAGCATCAAGGGCTCGCCGAACCACCTGGCAAAAACGGTCATGAACCTCGTTTCCAATGCGCTGGAATCCATCCCCGACGCGGGGGAAGTGACGATCAGGACGGAGAACCGGTACATCGACACGCCCATTCGGGGTTATGACGAGATGAAAGAGGGGGATTATGCCGTCCTGTCCGTGTCCGACACGGGCCGGGGCATCTCCTCTTCGGACCTGGGCAAGATCTTCGAGCCCTTCTACACGAAAAAGGTCATGGGCAGGAGCGGAACGGGCCTGGGCCTGGCGGTCGTCTGGGGAACGGTCAAGGATCACGAGGGATACATCGACGTCCTTAGCACGGAGGGGCAGGGGAGCACCTTCACGCTGTATTTTCCGATAACCCGGGAGGAGATGAAGGAAAAGCGGCCGGAGTCGGGCCTCGATCAATACCAGGGACGGAGGGAGAGGATCCTCGTCGTGGACGACGTGGAGGTGCAAAGGGATCTGGCCGTCAGTATCTTGAGCCAGCTGAATTACCGGGTCGATGCTGTATCCAGTGGGGAGGCGGCGGTGGAATACATCAGGACACGAAAGGCCGACCTCCTGGTCCTGGACATGATCATGGACCCGGGGATCGACGGCCTGGAAACCTACCGGCGCATCCTGGAGATCAATCCGCATCAGAAGGCAGTCATCATCAGTGGATTCTCCGAAACGGACCGGGTCCGGAAAGCCCTGGAGTCAGGTGCCGGTGCCTACGTACGGAAGCCTTACACACTGGAGCGAATAGGCCTGGCAATCCGGGAGGAGTTGTCGAGACAACACTGCCGTTGACGATCACCCTCGTCAGACGGTACGCTTGACAGGCAATGGCCGGGAAGCTGACGCACAACTTGCCGGGCGTCTCGTTTTCAATCCGTCATCAACCCATCAGATCGACAAGTTAAGAGAACGGAATCAAACAGGGCGAATAATTCGCCTTGACCTATATAAATTTAATATATATCCTTCTTGCCATACATTCCAACGGCAAGCTATCTCGCAGCCTTTCTCTGCTGCAGCGTCGACATGCCGGGTCGCTGTCGCGATTCCGGCAGAACAAAATGGACGATCCATTCAGGTAACGCCCATGTCCGTACGCTACGCCATCCTGGGACTCCTGCACTACCGCAACATGCACGGCTACGAGATCAAGCGACACATCGAGCGCCACTTCGGCCACATGTGGACGATCAACTACGGCCAGATCTATCCGAACCTGCGGGCCTTGACGGAGCAGGGGCAGATCACCCTGGCGGACATCTCGCCATCGGAAAAGGGCGGTCCTCACCGCAAACTCTATGCCCTGACGGACGCGGGGCGCGAAGAGTTCAACCGGTGGCTGGAGAAGGATGAAGACTCGCGGATGTTTCTCCGCGATCCCTTTCTCATGCGGTTCATCTTTTTCGGCTTCGGAAAGAGGGAGCGGGCCCTGTCCATCATCGACAATCAGCTCCGGATTTACGAGAACCAGTTGCAGCGCCGCCGGCAGCTTCTCGAACGCTGGCAGGAGCAGGGGGAATATGTGCGCCTGGTCGCCGAACTCGGTGAGGAATTCAACACCATGTATGTGAAGTGGCTGAAAAGGGCGCGGCAGGAAATCCTCGAGCGTATGGAGGAATAGGCAGGAGGACATCAGTGGTATCACGCGCCAGCGGAGGAGGGACCATGGCGTACACGGGGATCACACTCGTTACCGGGGCCGCCGGATTCATGGGCAGCCATCTCGTTGAGCACCTCGTATCCCTGGGGGTTCGGGTCCGCGCCACCGCCCGCCCGCGCAGGGACACCTCCTTCTTCGACCGTCTGGGCGTCGAATACGTCCCCGCCGATCTGACGAAGCCGGAAACCCTGCCGCCGCTCTTCGCCGGCGGCGTGGACAGGGTCTTTCACCTGGGCGCCATCTGCAATTTTTCCACTCCCTACGAACAGCTCGAGCCCACCAATGTCTCCGGTGTGGAACACCTGACGGGGCTGGCCCTGAAGGCCCATGTGAAGAGGTATGTTCACGTCGGTTCCACCAGCGTCTACGGGCCGTACCGGGGCATTCCCTTTCGCGAAGACGGTCCCCGGTCTCCCCAGGATGATTACGGCCGGAGCAAGAGAAACGGGGAGGATGTCGTGTGGCGCCGAGTCAAGGAGGGGCTGCCCGCGGTCATCACGAGGCCGTGCACGGTCTATGGACCCCGCTGCGCCGACGGAGCGGGAAAGGCGTTCTCCCGTCCCTCGTCGATTGCCGCCATTCCCGGTCACGGCCGGCAGCGACTCTCCAACATCCGGGCCGAGGACGTGGCGGCTGCCGTGGAATACCTGTCCCACCGGGACGACGCCGTAGGACAGGCCTACAACATCGCGGAAGACACGTATCCAACCGTCGAGGAGGCCCTGATCCTGGCCGCTGAGACATTCGGAACGAAACCGCCCTCCCTCCATCTTCCCCTGGGGCTCCTCAAGATCGTGGCCCGCGTCGACGGCCGGCTTTCCGCCCGCCGTGGCCGCATCCCCGACCTGGAATACGACGCCGTCCGCTACCTCTACGACGACTACATCGTGGACAACACCAAGCTCAAGACAACGGGCTACAGGCTGATTTACCCCGATTTCAGAACCTCCATGGAGCAGCTGAAGACCTGCCAAATGCCGGCGGGAGACTGATGTCCGACCCACGGCATGATGGGAAGGAACCGGAACGTTTACGGAACGCAGCAACATCTCAATGGACAAAGGAGGGGAGAGCATGGGACAGGTGGTCGTCATTACCGGGCTGGCGGACGGGATGGGACGGGAAGTGGCAAGGATGCTGGCGAAGGCCGGAGATACGGTTGCCGGGTTTGACATGTCCGCGGAAGGCATCGACACGCTTCAGAAAGAGCTGGACGAAATCTCCGGGCCTGCCGCCAGGCGGCATTACCTCATCCCCCTCAACATCACCGACCGCCAGGGGATTCACCGCTTTCGGGACGAGGTGCTGGCGAAGTACGGACGGGTCGACACGGTCCTTTCCAACGTCGGGATCGGCTTTTTCGGTCCCTTCGAGGAGGTCGATCTGGAGGCGGCTCTCAAGTGCCTGGAGATCAACGTCATCGGGGCCGCGGCCATCTTCCAGGCCTTCCTGCCCGCACTGCGCAAACAAGGAGGCGGCAAGCTGATTGCCATGTCCTCCCTGGTCGGCCAGATCCCGTTTCCGTTCGAGTCGATCTACTCAGCCAGCAAGTTCGCCATCGAGGGAATGGTCATGTCCCTGCGCTATGAGGTTGAGCCCTTTGGCATCCGGGTAGCCCTGATCGAGCCGGCCCAGGTCTCGACGACGTTCGCCGCGAAGATCCACAAGCTCCCCCCGGAGGGGTCACCCTACCTGGAGAGGGCACGGCGCTTCATCTCTCGCGACAACGTCCTGATCAAGACGGCGCCGACCCCGATCCAGGCAGCAGAAAAGATCGCCCGCATTCTCCATGAAGACCGGCCGGCCTTCCACAACCAGGTGGATTTCATGAGCACGCTGTTTCTCTTCCTGAACCGGATCCTGCCGGTGGGCGTCCGTGACGCGATCCTGCTGAACCACATGGACATCAAATAGGGAAAAGAGGGGAATGCCATGCAGTCCGAAGCGAACGTGAAGGAGCGGCTCAATCTCTATATCAACGGGCGGTGGGTGGAGCCGGTCGGGAAGGGCACCGTGAAGGTGGTCAATCCCTGCAGCGAAGAGGCGATTGCGACCATAGCCATGGGGAACGAGGAAGACGTCGATCGGGCCGTGAGTGCAGCGCGGGAGGCGTTTCCGGCCTGGTCCCGGACGACCGTCGCCGAGCGGGCGGCCTTGATGGCAAGGATCTCCAGTGCCATGGCCGCCCGGCAGAACGAGATCGGCGACACCATCGCCGCGGAAATGGGAATGCCGGCCCCCTGGTCAAGGATGATCCAGGCCGGCCTGCCCATTGCCACATTGAACAGCTTCGTTCCCATCCTGGAAAACTATCCGTTTGAATACGACATGGGCAGGACCCGCATTGTGAAGGAGGCCATCGGGGTCTGCGGATTCATCACGCCCTGGAACTATCCCCTCCACCAGATCATCGGGAAGGTCGCCCCCGCCCTTGCCGCCGGCTGTACGATGGTCCTCAAGCCCAGCCAGCTCGCTCCGCTGAATGCCTTTATTCTCGCCGAGATCCTGGAGAAGGCCGGACTCCCCCCGGGGGTATTCAACCTCGTCTCCGGGGCCGGCTCCCGGGTAGGGCAGGCCATCGCCTCCCATCCGGAAATCGACATGGTGTCCCTCACCGGCTCCACACAGTCCGGAATCCTGGTGGCACGGGCGGCGGCGCAGACGATCAAGCGGGTGACCCTGGAGCTGGGCGGAAAGTCCCCCAACGTTCTCCTCAAGGATGCGGATTTCCCCGTTGCGGTCCGCAAGGGCGTACACCAGTGCTACCTCAATTCTGGCCAGACCTGCACCGCCCTTTCCCGGATGATCGTTCCTGCGGAAAAGCAGGAGGACGTCGTCGTGCTGGCCCGGGAAGCGGCGGAGTCGATGGTCATGGGCGACGCCTTCGCGGACGGCGTCTTCCTGGGACCGATGGTGGACCGCCAGCAGCAGCAGTCGGTGCGGGCCTATATCGAGACGGGAATCAGGGAAGGTGCAACCCTGGTGACGGGCGGACCGGAACAGCCGGATTATCTGCCGAAGGGATTCTTCGTCAGGCCCACCGTTTTCTCCAATGTCCGCACCGACATGGTCATTGCCCGGGAGGAGATCTTCGGACCCGTACTCTGCATTCTCCCCTATCGCAGCGAAGAAGAGGCCATCGAGATCGCCAACGACAGCGTCTACGGCCTCTCCGGGTCGGTGTGGTCCGGGGATATCGAGAGGGCGCGCAGTGCGGCGAAGCGGATCCGGAGCGGCCAGGTGTTCATCAACGGCGCCGACTTCGACATCGACGCCCCCGCCGGAGGCTACAAGCAGTCCGGAATCGGCCGGGAGCGAAGCAAGTACGGCCTGGAGGAGTATCTGGAAATCAAAGCGGTGATCGGGCACAACCCCGCGTGAAAGGGTCGTCCGTGTCTGAATCGGAGGGCAGGGATTTATTAGTAGAGGCGAGGGCCTCAAGGAGGGTCGCATGAAAGCCCAGGCCGTTCCATTGTATGCAGTGCCGGAGACGCGCGTCGGCCGTCTGCGGGAGAAAATCGTCCACGCCCCCCAGGAAGTGTGCATCCAGCGGGCCCGGTATTTTACCGAGGCGATGGCCCGCCACTGGGACCGGCATCCCCTGACCCGCATGTCTCTCGCCTTCGAGCATGTACTTGAGAACATCGACGTCGTCATCCGCGAGGACGAACTCATCGTGGGCTGCCGGACGTCGAAGCTCAAGGGAGCGCCTCTTTTCCCGGAAAACAAGAGCCGCTGGATCGCGGGAGACCTGGAGAACTTCGACCGGCGCGTGCTCCAGCAGGCCCTCATCACGGAGGAAGAAAAGCGGGAGCTCCGGGAGGATATCCTGCCCTTCTGGGAGGGAAGGACAGCGGAGGAGCGCTTCGAGGCCCTCGTGCCGGAGGACGTGTCCGTCGACATGGACAAGTACATCTTCACCATGATGCTGGAGATCACTTACGGCATCGGCCATTTCACCATGAACCACTCCCGGATTCTCCGGCAGGGGCTGACGGGAGTGAGTGCGGATGCCCGGAAAAGGCTGGACGCCCTGGCAGCGTCGGAGCGGGAAGAAGAGAAAGGGATCTTCTACGAGGCCGTGATCCGGTCCCTGGACGCTTCGATTGCTTTTGCCAACCGCTACGCCGCGCTGGCCCGCGAGATGTCGAACCGGGCGGCCACACCGGTGCGTCGGGCGGAGCTGCTGGAGATCGCCCGGGTCTGCGAGCGGGTCCCGGCGCATCCGGCCCGCACCTTCCGCGAGGCTGTTCAGGGTGTGTATTTCATCCACCTGATCTCGCAGATCGAATCGGGGGGCAACTCCATCTCCCTCGGCCGAATCGACCAGATCCTGTTTCCGTATTACGAGGCGGACCTGGCCGCCGGCCGGATCACGCCGGAGCAGGCCCGGGAGCTTCTGGCCCTTCTGTTCATCAAGACCAACGAGATCTGGAACGTCCTGGAAGAGGCCTTCATTCCCGGTGGGGAGGGCACGGAAGGCAAGACGACCCAGAACGTCACCGTCGGCGGGATGGACATCCGGGGCGAAGACGCGACGAATGCCCTCAGCATGATCGGGCTGGATGCGTTCGCCGACGTTCGGACGGTGCAGCCCAACTTCGGCGTCCGGCTCTGCAGCGGATCGCCCGAGGATTTCGTCCTGCGGGCCGCCGGGTACGCCAAAGACGCCGTACCGCTTCATTTCTTCAACGACGAGGCCATCGTGCCGGCCCTCGTCCGGGCGGGACATTCACTGGAGGACGCCCGGGACTACGGGGTCGTGGGGTGCCTGGAACCCAGCGCCCAGGGAAAGTCCTTCTGCTCCACCTTCGCCGTCCAGTTCAACGGGATCAAGTGCCTGGAGTTTGCCCTGTCCAACGGCATCGACAACATCTTCGGCTATCCTTCCGGGATCGAGACGGGCGACCCGGCGTCCTTCTCCGGTTTCGAAGATCTCTGGAGCGCTTACGATCGGCAGTTCACTCACTTTCTCGGGCAGATGGTCAAGGGGATGGCCGCCCTCGACCAGGCCGTCGCGGAGCTGGTTCCCTCGCCCTTCGCCTCGGCGATGATCGACGGCCCCCTGGAAAAAGGACTGGACCTCACCCGGGGAGGTGCCGTCTACAATGCCACGGGCGTCCAGCTCATGGGCTTTTCCAACATCGCCGACAGCCTCTATGCGGTGAAGAAAGCCGTCTTCGAGAACAAATTCTGCTCCATGGGCGAACTCACCGGGTGGCTCTCCGACGATTGGCAGGATGTGGAACAGAAGCGCCTGTATTTCCTGGAGAAGATGCCAAAGTACGGCAACGACGACGATGCCGTTGACGCCATGGCGGCGAAGGTCATGGCCCATTTCTGCGAGTGCCTCCTGCCGCTTCGGAATTACCGGGGCGGGGCCTTCTGGCCGGGAGTCTTTTCCGTGGGATTCCATCTGGCCTTCGGGTCCTTCACGGGTGCCACCCCTGACGGCCGAAGCGCCGGCGACATCCTGGGCAACGGGATCACGCCCTCCAATGGCCGGGCTCTCCGGGGGCCAACGGCGGTCATGAATTCCGTGACGAAGCTGCCCCTGGTCATGGCGACCAACGGCGTCAACCTGAACATGCGCTTCTCGGGGAAACGCCTGGATCCGGCGATCCTGACAGCGCTGATCCGCGGGTATTTCCAAAAGGGTGGCGTCCAGGCGCAGTTCAACATGATCGACTCCGACGTCCTCCGGGACGCCCAGACCCATCCGGAGCAATACCGGGATCTCGTCATCCGGATGAGCGGCTATTCCGTGACGTTTGTCGACCTGAGCGACACGGCACAGAACGAGATCATACAGCGCATGGAATACGCCGTGTAGCGGCGTTTGGAAAACGCAAGGAAGCTTGGAGGTTTGTCGTGAGCAAGGTCATGACCATGAAGGATGCCGTGGCGGCCCATGTCCATGACGGTGATTTCGTCTACATCGGGGGCTACATCTGCAGGACGCCGTTTTCCGCCGTCCACGAAATCATCCGGCAGCGGAAATCGGGATTGACGATCACCCGGGGGAACGCCGCCGACGATTTCGACATGATGATCGGTGCCGGCGTCGTGAAGCGCTTCATCTCCACCTTCATCTCGCTGGGCCTTTACGGCCTCGCGCGCTGCTACCGGCGGTCCCTCGAAAAGGGTGTCCCGCACCGGATCGAGGTGGAGGAATATACGAACCTCTCGCTGCCGATGATGCTCATGGCGGGGGCGATGGGGATGCCTTTCGTTCCCGTCAGGGACCTCCTGGGGACGGACCTCATGAACGTCCGGGGATTCCTCGGCGAGAACAAGTACAGGCTCATCGAATCGCCCTTCGACGGGAAGCCGGTTCTCCTCGTTCCGGCCCTGAACCCGGACGTCGGGATCATCCATGTCCAGCAGGCCGACGAGAACGGGAACGCCCAGATCTGGGGGATCGGCGGCGACTGCAAGTACGGCGCCAATGCCTCGAAGAAGGTGATCGTCTCCTGTGAACGGATCGTCAGCCGGGAGGTGATCGGGAAGGACCCCTCCCGGACCATCGTACCGGATTTCAAGGTCGTCGCCGTGGTGGAGGAGCCCTTCGCTTCGCACCCGGGCTATACGCCGGGCTTCTATGACCTCGATATGGGGTTCGGCTATCTCTACAAGGAGGCCTCGGGCACGGTGGAGGGGTTCCAGGCCTTCCTCAGGGAATGGGTGTACGACATTCCCGACCGGACGGCCTACATCCAGCATTTCATCGACCGGTTCGGATACGCACGCTTCAAAGGGCTGCAGGCCCGGTTCGATTATGGCTACCCGGTCAGTTACGAGTACTGAGAAGTTGAAGGCTGACAGATAAACAGCGGCGTGGGGGCGGATTTTCATCCGTCCCTTCTCCAAGGAGGCGGAAGGAAATGTCAGAGCACCCCAACGACTACATCAAGCCGGAACTCATGGCCTGCTGCGGGGCGCGGGAAATCCGGGACGGCGACGTCGTCGTCGTCGGTACGGGCTTTCCCACCATGTCGGCCAACGTCGCCAAGTATACCCACGCCCCCCGGGCGGTCATGATGCAGGAGTCGGGGGTCTACGACGCCCGGCCCCGCCGGCCGGCCCTGTCCGTCGGCGATGCCTGCCTCAATCCCGGGGCGGCCATGATCGGCGGGCTCGTCGACATCATGGGGATGTTCCTGCAGGGAGGCTGGATCGACGTCGGGTTCCTCTCGGGCTCCCAGGTGGACCGCTTCGGGAACATCAATACGACCTGCATCGGGCCGTACGACCAGCCGAAAAGCCGCCTCCCGGGGAGCGGGGGCGCCAACCCCATCGGGTCCCTTGCGAAGCGGGTTCTCATCATCGCCCAGCACGATCCGCGGCGGCTTCCCGCAAGGGTCGACTTCATGACCACGCCGGGATACATCGACGGCGCAGGCGCCCGCGAAAAGTGGAACCTGCCGGCCGGGACGGGTCCGCACACAATCATCACCAACAAGGCGGTCCTCCGCTTCGACCCGGAAACGAAGGAGGCCTACCTGGCAAGCTTCCATCCGGGGTGCACGGTCGATGAGATCCGGAGCCTGACCGGCTGGGACCTGAAGGTGGCCGACGACGTCCACGAGACGGAGCCCCCCCGGGCGGATGAACTGCGCGTTATGCGGGAGATCCTCGATCCGCACCGGATGATCAAGATTTACGAAGCAAAAGGATATGTTTGAAGGGGGGTCTTTCATGGATCACACCGAACGGTTGGCGGCATTTCTGGCGGAGGTATCCTTCGACACACTCCCTCCGGAGGTTGTTCACAAGGCCAGGCTGTGCCTCCTCGACTACGTCGCCAATGTATACGGTTCGCTCGAGCTGGAGGCCGTCTCCGGCGTGGTGGAATACATCCGCTCCCTGGGCGGGCCGCCGAAGGCCACGGTCCTGGGCTGCGGGTTCCGGACGGATCTTCATCACGCGGCCTTCCTGAACGGGACGACAGCGGAGGCCATCGAGGCACAGGACGGGCTGCGCTTCGGCGGAAACCATCCCGGCACGGCGGTGATCCCGGTCGCCCTGGCCGTGGCAGAAGACATGGGCCTGGGAGGGAAGGCAATCATCGAGGCCGTCGTCGTCGGGTACGAGGCGGCGAACCGGCCGGCGGCGGCGATGCACCCCTGGCACACGCTGGGCGGCTTCCTGCCCACGGGAACCTGCGGGACCTTCGGGGCGGCCGCTGCGGCAGCACGCCTTAAAGGTTATAACGCCGGGGGGATGCTGAACGCCTTGGGGTGCGCGGGCTATCTGGCGCCCATTTCCATGGCGCAGCAGCTCATGGGCGGGTTCACCGTCAAGATCGTTCAGGGCGGCCAGGCCGCGCTGGCCGGACTGATGGCGGCGGGCCTCGCCGGTTCCGGCATCACGGGGGACCGGCAGGTGTTCGAGGGGTCGGAGCTGAAGGGCGGGTTCACCCAAATCACGACACGGGCGGAGCCGAAGTTCGAGAAGCTGACGGAAGGGCTCGGCGGGCGCTACACGATCAGCGACATCTACTTCAAACCCTACACGGCCTGCCGCCACACCCATGGCGCGGCACAGGCCACGCTGTCGCTGATGAAAGAGGAAGCGCCGGATCCCGGGGACATCGAGGCCGTCGAGGTCTTCACCTACGGGATGGCGGCCATCGCCGTGGGGAAGGGCGTTTCGGAACGGGACACCTTCGTCTCTGCCCAATTCTCCATACCCTATGTCGTCGCGGCATGCATCCTCGACCGGGCGTTGGGGCCAATGCAGCTCACGGAGAAGCGGATGGCCGATACATCCCTCCTGGCCCTGTCGAACAAGGTCACCGTCCGGATGGACGAGGTGCTGAACGGGATCTACCCGGAGAAGACCTCGAGCCGCGTGGAGATCGTGCTCAGGGACGGCCGGCGGCTTGTCCGGCAGGTGGACGTTCCCAAGGGGGATCCACGGGACCCCATGGAGGCCGACGACCTGGCAGACAAGGTCCGGTTTTTTGCCGGACACCGGGACCGGGAAAGAACGGAACGGATCATCGAGATGATTCTCAAGCTGGAAGATCTTCCGGACATACGGGAATTGATCGGCCTGATCTGACGGGAACGCAAAAATATTCAAAGAAGGAGTGCAAAGGATGGATTTCTTGCTGAACGACGAACAGAAAATGCTCCTGGACACCTTGAGGACCATGGGGGAGCGGGAGAAGTTCCGGGAACGGGCCGCGGAGATCGACCGGACGAGCGAGTTCCCTTACGACCTGATGGAAAAATACGCCGACATGGGACTGCTGGGGATGACCATTTCCGCGGAGCACGGCGGCGGCGGACAGCCGGCGATCAACGCCATCCTGGCCATCGAGGAACTGGCCAAGTTCAGCCCCATGATCGCAGCGCCCGTCTTCGAGTCCAACGTGGGGCCCGTGCGGGTGATCGACATGTTCGGGACGGAGGAACAGAAGAAGGCGATCATCCCGGGGGTCTGCCGGGGAGAGCGGAGCGTCTCCGTATGCATGACCGAGCCGGAGGCCGGATCGGACCTGACGGCCCTCTCCACCAAGGCCGTGGAGGACGGGGACTCGTACATTCTCAACGGCCGCAAGATCTTCATCACCGGCGGCGGCCACGCCAGCCACTACATGGTCTACACACGCTTCGGCGAGACCTCGGGCTACAAGGGCATCGGCGGCCTCCTCGTGGAAAAGGGGACCCCGGGCTTCACCTTCGGGAAGCAGGAAGAGTTCCTGGGCCTCCGGGGCATGCCGTCCTGCGAGCTGATCTTCGAGGATGTCCGGGTGCCGAAGGCGAACGTCGTCATCAAGGAAGGCGACTTCAACAGGCTGATGTGGACCTTCGACATCGAGCGGTGCGGCAATGCCGCCATGTGCCTCGGCACGGCGGGTGGGGCCCTCCGGGAGGCCATCGCCTATGCACAGGCGCGCCAGGCCTTCGGTCGTCCCATCTGCGAGTTCCAGGCAATCCAGTTCATGACCGTCGACATGGCGATGAAGCTGGACGCGGCGCGGCTCCTGGTCTACCGGGCCGCATCCGGGGCGGGGCAGGGCCTGCCGTCGATCTACGAGGCCTCCATGGCCAAGTGCTTCGCCAACGAGATGGTGATCGAGGTGACGAACACGGCCATGCAGATCTTCGGCGGATATGGATACAGCAAGGAATTTCCGGTCGAGCGGATGCTTCGGGACGCCCGGGCCTGGGGCGTGGCGGGCGGCACCGTGCAGATGCTCCGGATCACCCTGGCCAGCGTCCTGTATGGCCGGCGCTTCGATCAGCGTCGGGGAAAATGAGATAAGGGAAACGAAAGGGGAGGACTATGGGGATCTACTATCGCGATGCGGAGCATCTCTATCAAATTTATGGATATTTCATGGACCGGGTCCTGACGGACGAGAAAATAGGCACCAAGATGGCCAAGGCGGGGATCATCATCCGCTTCATTTACACGGACCCGGATTCGGAGATCACCATCGACCTGAAGAGCCCGCCGGAGCGGCCCGGTTATTACGGGTCCTATCGCCTGGGGCCCTGCGAGCTGCAGGAAGACGTCTGGTCGAAGCAGGCGGCGGACTTCTCCCACAGCTTCTGGCACGGCCTGGAAAATCCCGTCGCGGCGGTCACGCGCGGCAAGGTCAAGCAGGGCGGCAAGATCACCGCCATGCTGAAGCTACTGCCGGTGGTCAAGCCGGCCTTCCAGCTGTTCCCGGTGATCCTGAAGGAACTGGGTTACGACAATCTCGTCATCGCCAGGAAGGGCTGAGACGCTGCCGGGAGCGGGACGTTGGGCGAAAAGGGGATGATCTTCGATATCCAGCGGTTCAGCGTCCACGACGGGCCGGGGATCCGGACGACGGTGTTCTTCAAGGGATGCCCCCTCCGCTGTGCCTGGTGCGCCAATCCGGAGTCACAGGACCGGTCGCCGCAGTTGTTGCTGAGGGACAACCGCTGCACCACCTGCGGCCGTTGCCTGGCCGCCTGCCCGGAGCGGGCCATCGGCATCGCGAAAGGGAAGGGCCGGCGCATCGACTGGAGGAAATGCACGCAGTGCCTTCGGTGTGTTGCGACCTGTGAGACGGGGGCACTCTCCATTGCCGGCCGGGAAGTGACAGTCACGGACATTGCAGATGAAGTAGAGAGGGATCGCTCCTTCTATGAAACCTCCGGCGGCGGGGTGACCCTGTCCGGCGGGGAGCCCCTCATGCAGCCCGAATTCAGCGTCAGCCTCCTCCGACGGTTCAGGGAAATGGGCCTGCACACGGCGCTGGACACATCCGGGCACGCCGACCGGTCCGTCCTGCAGGCGGTAATCCCGCTCGTCGACATGGTCCTGTATGACATCAAGATGCTGGATAATGAAAAACACCGGCAATACACCGGCGTCGGGAACGCCTTCATCCTCGAAAATGCAAGGTTTGTTGCACAGAGCGTCCGGACCTGGTTCCGGATCCCCCTCGTGGCGGGCGTGAACGACAGCGAGGATGAGATTCAAAGGATCGCGTCGCTGGCACGCGGTCTGGGCGTTGAGAAGATCAGCCTGCTTCCGTATCATGCGGGAGGCAGGGCAAAGCTGCGCCAGATCGGACGCAGTGCCGGTGCCTTTCGCGGGAAGCCGCCAGCGGTCAGGCACATGGCAAGGCTTCGGAGCATCATCGAATCGGAGGGCGTCGCTTCTACCATAGCGAGTTGAAGTGGAAAAATTGGCTACGGATTTGTCGAGCCCGTTGTGGAGGTCGAGGCCGCCGGTTCTCTCCTCCGGTCGTCGACGACGATATTCCGAAGGATATCCCAAGCCTTTTCCACTCTCTTCCGTTCCTCCTCGCCGGGATCGATCTTCGACCGGCCCGTCGAATGGACAACCACGGTCTTGCCGTCCTTGTCCTTGATTTCCCGAACCCCCATCGTATCATACGGGCTTTCCTTTGCCTCCCGCTCCTGCTCGATCATGAGCTGGATCGTTCTGTCGCTGACACCGGCCTTTTTCAGCTTCAAAACCTGGTCAGCCGTCAGTCCCTGACAGGGAGAGGCCGCCAGGAGCAGGACAAGCAGCAGCGCCGGGATCATGGTTAAAACACTCTTCATGGGTTCCTCCCCTCTTTTTATTGCAGTTCCTAGCACGAATCCGCTGTCCTGAAAATGGCCTCAAGGTGCGTTTGACGCCGGAGGGTGTTTCCTATATAGGAAATTCCAGAGACTTTCCGCGGAGCAGAAATGCATAAAGACGATCTTCCAGCTGCACCTCCCGAAGCACACAATCATGACGACGCCTATCGGCAGTTCTTTGAGAATGCCGTAGAGGGGTTTTTCAGAAGTACGACGGATGGTCGATTCCTGCTGCTCAATCCCACCATGGCCCGGATTTTCGGATATGCTTCAGCGGAAGAGATGATGCGGTCCGTCAGAGATATGGCCGGGCAGCACTTCGTCGATCCCGGTCAGCGGGAAGAGCTCCGGAAGATCATCGAGAAAACGGACAGAGTCGTTAATTTCGAGACAAGGGTATACAGGAAAGATCGGCAAATCATCTGGGTATCCAGCAACGTGCGATGCATACACGATGGAGGCGGGAAGATCCTGTTTTATGAAGGCGTCGTCACGGACGTCACGGAACGAAAAGAGATGGAAAGTGCACTGAAAGGTTCGGCGGAAGAATACCGCATGCTGGTGGAAAACGCGCTGGATGCGATCGTTATCGTTCAGGACGGAATGCTAAAGTTTGCGAACAGGGTGGCTGTCGATGTCCTTGGGTACCCGCGGGACGAGATCGCCAGCCGGCCTTTCAATGAGTTCATTCATCCTGATGACCGCCGTCTTGTCTATGAACGGTATCTCAAAAGGCTGATGAGGGAAAATGCGCCCTCCATGTATGAATTCCGGATTGTTAACAAAGAAGGCAGGGAACTGAACGCACAGATCAACTCCATCCCGGTAACATGGAGGGACAAGCCCGCGGCGCTTTGCTTTGTACGGGACATATCCGCCCAGAAAGCACTGGAGAAGAGGCTGCTTCAGGCACAGAAGATGGAGGCCATCGGAACCCTGGCGGGTGGCATCGCCCACGACTTCAACAACCTGCTCATGGGAATCCAGGGTTATGCCTCCCTGATGCTGCAGGAACTCGAAGAAGGACATCCGGTGCGGGAGCGGGTGAAGGGGATCGAGTCGCAGGTGAAAAACGGCGCCGATCTCGCGAGGCAGCTGCTCGGATTCGCAAGGGGCGGAAGATTCCAGGTCTCTCTGACGGATATAAACGATATCATTCAGAAGACATCTTCCATGTTCGGGCGGACGAGGAAAGAGATCGCGATTCATGCGCATCTTCAGGACGGGCTATGGTCGGCGAACGTGGACCAGAACCAGATCGAGCAGGTTCTCCTCAACCTGTACGTCAATGCCTCGCAGGCGATGCCCGGCGGGGGGAGCCTGTACCTGCACTCATACAACATCGTGTTCGAGGGGGAAGAGGCCCGGTCTCTGGGTCTCCCCGCGGGTCGCTACATCCGCATCGGGGTCACCGACACGGGCATGGGGATGGACGACAAGACCAAGGCGAGAATCTTCGAGCCATTCTTCACCACGAAGGAGATGGGACGGGGAACGGGGCTGGGGCTGGCCACCGTCTATGGCATCGTTACCGGCCACGGCGGCGCAATCCAAGTCTACAGCGAAAAGGGGCAAGGCACCACCTTTCACATTTTTTTTCCTGCCTCCGAGGTTCAGGCAACAAGGGAGACCGAGAGAATCATGAAGGAAGAAACGAGAAAGGGAAACGAGACGATCCTCATCGTGGACGATGAGGAGGTCGTCGCCACGGTTGCCGGGGAGATGCTGGAGCACCTGGGCTATCAGGTCATCGTGACGAGAAGCGGGAAAGAGGCGCTGGAAGTATTCTCCGACCGACAGGACGAAATAGACCTGATCCTGCTGGATATGATCATGCCCAAGATGAGCGGCGGAGAGACGTTCGATCAGCTCAAGGTGGTGGATCCCGGGGTCCGCGTCATTCTCTCCAGCGGCTACAGCATCGATGGGGAGGCGAGGCAGATCATCAGCCGGGGATGCAAGGGTTTTATCAACAAACCCTATACGCTGCAGGCGCTGTCGGAAAAGATCCGGGAGGCTCTTTCCTGATGCTGTTCGATGAATTTCACGCCGGGGATCGTTTCGAATCGCCCGGGCTGACGATGACGGAGGGCGCCATCATCGATTTCGCCCTTCATTTCGACTCCCAGGCCTTTCACATGGATGTCGAGGCGGCGAAGAACTCAATTTACGGAGGGCTCATCGCCAGCGGAATCCACACGATTGCGGCGACGTTCCGGCTCTGTCTCATGACGGGCGTCCTGACGAACAACCTGGGATCGCCGGGCTTCGACGAACTGCGTTGGCTGCTGCCGGTCCGTCCCGGCGACACGCTGCGGGCGCTGGCGGAAGTACTCGAGACGAAACCCCACCGCTCCCACCCGGACCGCGGCATCGTCCGCATGAAGATCTCCACGCTCAACCAGCGCGCCGAGACCGTCCAGACGATCGTCTGCAATCTGATGATCAGCCGGCAACCGGTCAAGGTCGCATAGAAAAATTATTGGAATGCATGTAACGGTCGCGTCCCCGCGAACGTAAGTCCGCTCGAGGGAGACACCCGAGTGTGTCTCCCTTCCGGTTACGGCAGATAACCTGTTGGAGGAAATCTCTTGAAGGCACTGAAAATCGTTCTCGTCGTCATCCTTACCCTCGTCGTGGTCCAGCTTGCCCTGACGGGAATCAACATCTGGCAGAAGGGCGGACCCTACAAGGGGCAGACGATGGAACAGATCCTCGGGGTCGATCCCGCCAAGGCCACGGACAAGGACATCGGGAAGCTCGACAAAGCAGCCATCTTCCAATTGTTTTACGCGGCCCCGGCGCCGAAATTCGAGGACGTGAAGGGCGAATACAACGCAAAAACGCTCCCGGTTGGCATCCTCGCCATGTCCGCTGATTATTTCACGCACAACTTTTTCGGACCCGGGCGATGGGTGGGCAAGGCTTTTGCCATCGCTGAAAAGGACAAGGGATGGGGATACAATATGTTCTCGACCAAGGGGAAAGACGGCAGCGAAGTCATTGCCCGAACCCGGAAGATGAACACCTATCTCGGCAAGTCACTCATTGACGGAAAAGAGTCGTTCCATCTCGACTACAGCCCGTATAACTCGGGGGCCGTTCATTCCATGCACGATGAGCTGAGAAGGATCAATGACCATATCATGATTGGAATGGGGTACATGGGGCTCGGCGGCGGCTCGATCAACCCGGCCCCTTTCCTGGTCATCGGCCCCTCCGCTCCGTGGGTGGGACCGGACAAGGAGTAAATAAATGGGGGACAGGTTTTAACCCGTCCCCCTTGCATCCCGTGACAGCCCCTGCGCACCAGTTTTATGGCGGCCCGTCAGCCCTTCATCATCTCCCGGATCTCGTCCTTCAGCGCCAGCTTGCTCACCTTGCCGTTGGCCAACAGAGGCAGGAGCGGACGGATGATGAACTTCTTAGGGACCTTGAAGTTGGCGAGCTTTCCCTTGCAGTACTCCCGGAGTTCATCCTCCGTGACTTCCTGGCCCGGCATGGGCATGACGAAGGCCCAGCCGACCTCCTGGTAGATCTCGTCGGGGACGCCGATAACGGCGGAGAAGAGCACCTTTCCCTGGACCTCCAGGATCTCCTCGATCTCCCGGGGATAGACGTTCTCGCCGCCGGTCTTGAACATCTCCGACTTGCGGCCGGTGATGAAAATGTAGCCCCGATCGTCCTTCCGGGCGAGGTCGGTCGTGTAGTACCAGCCGTCCTTGTCCAGCACTTCCGCCGTGGCCTTCGGATTATTCAGGTATTCCTTGAACATGAAGGGTCCCCGGACGGCGATCTCGCCGATCTGGCCGTCGGGCAACTCCCGGCGCTGCCCGTCGACGATCTTCAGTTCGAAGGGCGGTGCGATCTTCCCGGCCGTCTTCATGAGGGTCTCCATGTCGTCGCCCTTCTCGGTGAACGTGACGAACCCGCAGACCTCCGTACTGCCGTAGCCCGTGATCAGCATGGCCCCGGTCTGGGCGCAGATCCCGGAGAGGACGTCGAGCATGACCTTCGGGGCCGCGGCGCCGGCCCAGGCGACGAGTTTCAGCGCACTGAAATCGGTCTGGAAGAACTCGGGCTGCCGCATCTGGAGGAGGAACATGACCGGGAGCTGCCCGAACATGGTGATCTTCTCCTTCTCGATCATTTTCAGGGAGCCCACGGGATCGAAGGAATCCATGAAGACGGTACACCCGCCCGCCAGGATGGCGGCGAAGCCGATCTCCACGTCCGCCGCCACGTGGTTGATGGGGAAGTGGAGCAGGGCACGCATGTCTTCCCCGACGTGGAACTTGACGACCTCCACCTTGATGTTCTCCACAATGCTCCGGTGGGTGTGGACGACGCCTTTTGGCTTGCCTGTCGAGCCGGATGTGTACATGAGGAGCGCGTCATCGGCTTCCGTCACCCGGGCGGAACACTCCGCCAGAGCGGCGTCCAGTTCAGGCCGGGGCCGGCCGGTGAAGGCCGCGAAGCTTTCGGTTCCTGCGACGGGCTCGCCGATGACGAGGACCTTCTTCAGGAAGGGGAACTCGTTTTTCAGGGCCTCGATGGTTCCGGCCAGGTCGTTTCCGAGAAACGTGCGGACGGCCATGAGGACGGCCGGTTTCGCGTCGCCCACCTGGTAACGAAGCTCGTCGAGGGTGAACTTCGGATTCAGGCCGAGCCAC
>PHBD01000036.1 GCA_002841865.1 Deltaproteobacteria bacterium HGW-Deltaproteobacteria-19 | reverse complement strand
TTCGCGGGGGCGCGACCGGGGGTTTCCAGAGGAGCAATTGGGACTTTTTTCCCATCCCTCCAGCCTGACAGACCGTCGATGACGGATCGCGGGAAAAAACGTCCGCGACGGCGGAAGCCCCCGTGGCAGCCCCCGCGCCGACACGCTTAGTAAAACGGGAAAGGGGATTCGGCTTGGCCGGAAAGGAAAAGTAAGAAGGTGAATAACGGATTTGAAATCCGCACCCCATTATTTGACGCTTGCCACGAACCGCTCGAAGTCTCCGGCCAGGGCGGCGGAGTGCATGTAAAGGTTCGATTCGCATGGGATGATCGTCGACCGGGGCAGTCCCCCGGTCAGGCGCCGGATGTTTTCTTCAGCGTGCAGCTTGTCCGTCGACGCCAGGGTTAGAGCGACGGGAATTGTGACCGTTTCCAGGTCCCGCCAGATCGTGTAGCCGATGGCGGATTGGGCGGTCCTCTTCAGGCGGTGGGGATCGGCGGTGAGCAGAGTGTCCCGGTAGCGCTGGAGCTGTTCCGGTTCCCGGACTGCGTCGATCCGAAAGGTCTTCAGGTACCAGAGGACGAGGTGCTTGACGAGGTGATAAGTGCCGGCGGGCAGAAACAGGAGTGCCTTGATGAGCAGGGGGGCCTTGAAGTCGGCGTTGGGCCCGATCATGAAGCCGGCCTTTGCCCGGAGCCGTCCATGCTTGAGTGCCTCGATCAGGGTGGTTGCCCCGAGGGAACTTCCGGCGACGATCTTCCCCGGGCCGTCGAGTCCGAGCCCCCTGCAGGCCTCCACAAGGTCCATCGCTATCCGCTCGACGCTGAAGTCCGCTGGAGAAAGGCTTTTCCGGTCGATCCACGCCGACGTCTTCTCCCTTGATTCGATGTAATACACCGGCCGGAGCGGAACAATCTCCCTGAGGAAGTCGATCCAGCCGAAAATCGCCGAGGCGAAACCCGGCACGAAGACCAGCGGGTCTGCGGAAATATCCCGGAGCGGCCGGTATTGAAGCACCCGGAGCGAGACATCCTCTTCCACGGGGACCATCCGGGCGGAAAATTCCGCCGAGGGGTGACGGATCGGGTCAGTCATGACGTCTTTCATGTTCGATTCCTCAAGGGCCGTCGTTGAGTCGTGCCGTGCCATTCCCCGTCATTCCCGGATAACGGCGAGTCCATCCCGTCCCTTCAGCCAGGTCAGGATGGAAAGAGCGGTCAGGATCAGGAAGATTCCCGCCGTTTCCGAGACGTCCATTCGCTCCCCGAGCTCCAGAATCGACGCAGTCATGCCGATCACCGGGACGGCCATGGTTCCCATTCCCGCCACACCGGCGGGGAGCTTGTTCATGATGTACGTCCAGAGCAGAAAAGCCAGAGCGCAGACAAGGATGGCATTGTAGGCGATCGCCGTGACGAGATAGGGCGTCCATTGTACGGGCGGGGAGGGGACGAGGGCGGCGGCGATTACAAGGGGAACCGAGCCGTAGATGAATTGCCAGGCCGTGGCGGACACGAGATCGAAGTCCGGCTTCCGCTGCATCCACTTGATGACGATGGCGCTGAGCGCCCAGAAGACGCCCGCCAGGACGGCCAGGATTTCGCTCATGAGCGTTGCCTTCAGGGACCAGGGTTCCAGGAGCAGCACCAGCCCGGTGAAGGCCAGCATGACGGGAAGCCAGTCGGTGCCGCGGATCGTTTCGCCGAGGATCGGCCGGGCGAAGAGCAGGATCCAGAAGGGCATGGTATAGACCAGGACGGATGTCTTGCCCGCCCCGCCACTGATCAGCGCCCAGATGATCAGTCCCGTTCCGGCGGCCGTCTGGAGAAGCCCCAGCAGGATCGTGAGAGGGACCTGCTTCGGCCGGAGAGACATGCCCCTGCCGGCCATGAGGGCAAGAAGAATCAGGCCGCCCAGGAGCATCCGGGTGGCATTGAAGTCGAAGGGTCCCATGAACTGCAGGGACTTCTTCATGACAACCCAGTTGTAACCCCAGATCAGCGCCAGCAGGGCCAGCGCAGCGACGGGACGCCCGTTGGTTGAAAGCCGATTGATCACGATGCCCGGAGATCCTTGTGACGTGTTTTTCTCATGCTCCGTTCCTGACCGTCCTGAACGCCTCGCAGTATGCCGGGACAATATACGGAAGCGGACGGGCTTTTCCCAATCATTTTTCATCCTGCCTGGTTTTTCCCAGCGGCCGGGACGGGAGTGAATTCCGTTGACAGCGGCAATTCGGCAACATTATGCTGCCTTCCATCATCCAGGGGAGGGAAGGGTATGGACTCATCGGATCTTCAGAAATATTGCGACAAGGCAATCCAGGCCGGCGGCACGCACGCCGTCGTCACGGCGCCGCATACGGTGGTGACCGCCCCGTGGGTGCGGTTCAAGTGCCTGTACGGGTGTCCGTACAAGAACCGGTACAGCTGCCCGCCCCATACCCCCACCCCGGAGGAAACGCGGGCAACCCTCGATTCGTACAGCCGGCTTATCCTGTTTCATGCCGAGGCGCCCTACTCGAAGGAGCGGGGCAAAAACATGATGGCCTACCTGGATGCACTGGTGAAACTTGAGGGGGAACTGTTCAAGGATGGCTACTACAAGGCGTTTGTCATGCTGGCGGGTCCGTGCGTGCTGTGCAAGGAATGCGGCAAGGTGGAAGGGATCCCGTGCCGCCTGCCCGCCAAAACGCGGCCTTCGATGGAGTCGTGCGGGATCGATGTCTTCCAGACCGCCCGCAACAACGGTTTTTCCATCACCACGCTGAAGGACAAGTCGGAGACGCAGAATCTCTACTGCCTGATGCTCGTGGACTGAAGAAACGTGAACGGGGGACAGATTTCAATCTGTCCCCCGTTCTTCTATAGCTGCGGGCTGCCTCATTCCATCCGATTCTGTCGCAGAGAGTCATCGGGAAAAGGCAGCCCGCATGTTGCCTCCGTCGACGCCCGCCGGGCGGCCCGTTACCAGGCGTTTTTCGGGGCTGGCATGGCGCGATGGTAGAAGGGGAAGACCTTTTCCTCGGTGTTTGATCCCATCATTGTGTCGACGCACAGCGTCACGCTCAGTGCCGCCGCATCCACGCCGCAACCCCACAGGCGCTTGCCGTACTGGTCACCCGCAAAGTACAGGCCCTGGATCTCCGGGGATTTCACATCGATCCGGTCCTGCCCGATCGGCTGGATCCAGGCGAAGGCGTGATCGTGGCACATCCAGATCAGGTGATCCATTTCGGATTCCCATTTGCCCCTGCCGAAGGTCCTCTTCCACCATGCCTCGTTCCACTCCACAACCCGGGAGACCTTTTGCGGCGTTCTCATCTCCTCGTGGGTCATGGCGGTGGAGAAGATCCATCCGTGCACGCCCTCCGGCGCCGAGCCGGTTTCTTTGGTCAGTGTGGGATTGGAGTTGCTTCCCCTGGTGACGGAGGCCAGGTTCCAGAGGACCATGTCGATGCAGCCGCTGTACCCCTCTTCCGCGCCGATTACGTCGGGCATGTAGATGAAGCTTCTCTCTTCGATCCCCCGGTCCGCCCAGATGTCGGACTTCATGTTGCCGAGGCCGGTGATCATGCCGGCGCCCCAGAATTCCTTCTGGACCATGTCGACGAGTCCCTGGGGGAAGTAACGGGGATGGATGACGTTCAGCATCTGCTTGGAGGGGACGGTGCAGATAATCCTGTCCGCGCAGGCCGTCTCAAAGCCGTTGGCGGTCTTGTAGGTGACCCCCTTGACGGCGCCCTTTTCGATGATCACTTCCGCAACGGGGGTGTTCCTGAGCACTTCCCCGCCGTTTTCCTTCAGCGCCTCTTCCATCAGGAGGGGGAAGGCCATGGTGCCGGGATTGGCGACGGACGCGCAGGAGCCGTCGACCAGGTTCATCCTGATGGGACCTGCGGTGGACATGTGCCCCAGGACGTCCGGCGCGGGTGTAAGATTGAGGTCCGCCTGACCCGTCTGGGATGCCGCCAGGACCTTGATGTAGTCGTATGCCTCCGGGTGAACGTCTTTGGCCCGGATCCATGCTTCGAAAGACATGTGCGCAGTCTGCGCGATATCTTCAAAGGTCATCATGGCCATGTCCCGAAGAGCGACCATGGTTGACCGGAAGCCTTCCTTGCTCATCCATGCGTAGGGCTCGCCTTTCGCCACCTGGTAAGCCTTGTTGCCCTTCTTGTAGTCGACGAAGGCAAACCCGACGTTGCACGGCATGTCGACGGGCTTGCTGATGTAGTCCATGAGCATGCGGATCTTGCCCTTGTTTCCCCAGAAGAGCCCGTGCCCTGTGTCGAGCGTATATCCGTCAAACTTCTTTTCCTTGAAGCAGGTTTCCAGGTCCGGTGTGCACTTCGGGATCCAGCACCCGACCATGCCGAGGGCGCGTTTGAAACCATTCGCGTCCAGTTCCATACCGTCGATGCACATCTTGTCGCCCTTGCCGACAAAGGAAGCCACGCGACCGCCGATGAATGGGTTCTTTTCCAGGACAAGGACCTTCTGTTTGAAATCCCGGGAAAGAATGGCCGCCGAACCCAGGCCGGCGATTCCGGCTCCGATTACGATGACATCATACTTTTTTGACATGCCGTATCCTCCTTGTTTGATATTCAGAGTCGTGCTTCCTGCATTGCCAGCTGTAACAATCCGACTTCATGGAACCGCCGCCCTCTGCGTCAACAGGGTATCGGCGCACAGATTATCATACGCGGCATTGAGCGGACAGGAAATGCCGTGATGCTGGTAGAGTGTCGCAAAGAAAGTGCCACCCCTTTTGCCGGATAATATCGTTATAAAACAATTGGTTGCCATGGCAGGTCGTATGGAAGATCCGGCAGGTGGGACGGAATGTTGTTTCTATGAGTCCATATGTTGTGCAGAGAGGGGCGCTGACAATGATGAAATTCGCTGCCCGGCGTCCCCTTTTCATCTCTTCCGTACATACGGAAACACCGTGGCAAAGTGAACTCCATGCTCGGGAGCAGGCGGATTGCCTTGCCTTGCTGCTGGCTGCCGGGGGACGACCAGGTCAGGCAGACTTCAGCGATGCTGGCCACGATGCTGATTGCTTGACATCTTCCGGAAACTGTTTCAGGTTCTTTCACCGTATCATGACCGATGGGCTTCCCGGCGTCATCGCGCCCGGTATCGTTTGTTCCGATAAAGCCAGCCTGTTCAATCATTAGAGGGCATTCCACAGGTATTGTTGGATCGAGGAATTTCCGTGAAAGATGAAGAAAAAACCAGAGAACAATTGATTGAAGAGATTGAGGGACTTCGCCGGCAGTTATTCGCCCTCAGGATCGATGAATCTTCACCTGCCGGGCAGGCGGACGAGATGGTCGCGGAAGTCCTGGAGCAATACCGCGGCCTGCTGGACAAGGCGAATGAAGGATTCTTCATCTTGCAGGACGGGGTTTATGTTTTTGTAAACGAGAGAATGGCCGAGACTCTCGGGAGAACGGTGGCGGAATTGGAAGGTCACCCTTTCGATGGCAGTGTCTGGCCAGAAGACCGCGATTTTGTCGTAAAGACATACTGGAAGCGCGTCCTCGGGGAAGACGTCCCTGCCCTGTACGAATTCAGGGTCATTGGCGCGGAAGGCAGGCCGGTATGGATCTTTCTTTCCGCAACCGCCAGGCTGCAATGGAAAGGGAAACCGGCAGCGGTATACCTGGTGACCGACATCACCGAGCGCAAACGGGCAGAGGAGGCGCTCAGACAATCGGAATCCCGGTATCGGACAATTTTCGAAAATTCGGGAACCGCAATCATCGTTGTCGAAGAGGATACAACCATCAGTTTCGTCAACACGAAATTCGAAACGTTGTCCGGATATGCGAGGCATGAAATCGAGGGCAGGAAAAGCTGGACGGAATTTGCCGTTCAGGAGGACCTGGAAAGAATGCTGATGCAGCACCGCCTGCGCAGGGTGGACAGGAACGCCTCGCAGAAATACTATGAATTCCGATTCAAAGGGAGAAACGGGCAGATCAGGGATATTGCCCTCAGCGCGGATGTGATTCCCGGGACAATGACTAGCATCGCCTCCCTTCTCGACATCACGGATCAAAAACAGGCCGGGGAAGCTCTGCGGAAAAGCGAGGAACGCTTTCGAACCCTGAGCGAAAACGCACCGGACATCATCTACACGATGGATCTGACGGGGGCCATCACGTATGCGAATCCGTCCTGGAAGCTCATTCTGGGACATGACCCGGAAGAAATAGTTGGCCGGTATTTCACTGAATTCACGAGGGAAGAGGATAGAAAAACCTACCGGAGGCTGTTCCGGGGCATCCGCGACGACAGGGAAACCGTCACCAACCACACCGGAGTCATGCTGACCAGAGACGGGAAGGAACGGGTCTTCACCATGAACAGCGCCTTCAACCGGGACTCCGATGGTCGTGTGACTGGTGTTGTCGGCACCCTCAAGGACATCACGGAAGGGCTGGAAATTGAAAAAAAGCTGAATCAGGCCCAGAGAATGGAGGCCATCGGTACCCTTGCCGGCGGCATCGCCCATGACTTCAACAACCTTCTCATGGGCATTCAGGGCTACGCCTCCCTGATATTGCTGGATCTGGAACCATCCCATCCCCATTACGAGAGAGCCAGGCGGATCGAGGAACAGGTGAAAAGCGGGACGGACCTGACGCGGCAGCTCCTTGGTCTTGCCCGGGGGGGAAGGTACGAGGTGAAACCCTCCGACATGAACGACATTGTCAGGAAGACCTCCACCATGTTCGGGAGAACGAAGAAAGAAATATCCATCCACCGGAGATACGGGAAAGACCTGTGGAGCGTGGAGGTGGACCGGGGCCAGATGGATCAGGTGTTCATGAACCTGTATGTGAATGCCTGGCAGGCGATGCCGGGAGGCGGGGAGATCTTCCTGGAAACGGGTAATGTGGCTCTGGATGATGGAAAAACGGTTCCCTATGCCACAGTGCCTGGAAAATACGTGAGGATTACGGTCGCGGATACGGGTACGGGAATGGACCCGAAAACGAAGGAGAGGATTTTCGACCCCTTCTTCACGACGAAAACGATGGGGAGAGGGACGGGCCTCGGGCTGGCGACGGTCTACGGTATTATCAAAGGGCACGGGGGCATCATCCATGTCGACAGCGAGCCGGGCAGGGGGACGACGTTCGTCATATATCTTCCTGCGTCGGGGAAAGAAGTTGTCAGGGAACAGGTGGAAACAGGAGCCATCAAGGGTGGCAGGGAAAGGATCCTGCTGGCGGATGATGAACGGATGGTTCTCGAAGTGACCAGGGAACTGCTTGAGTCCCTGGGGTATCGGGTATATGCAGCCGGGAGCGGCCAGGAGGCCGTTGCCGTCTTCATGGAAAAGAAAGACGAGATCGACCTGGTGATCCTGGACATGATCATGCCGGGAATCTCGGGAGGAGAGACGTTCGATCGTCTCCGGAAGATCGATCCTGGAATCAGGATCCTTCTTTCCAGCGGATACAGCGTCAACGGGCAGGCCCAGGACATTCTGGACCGCGGCTGCAACGGGTTCCTCCAGAAGCCTTTTCACGTCGAGCAGCTCTCCGGCAAGATCCGGGAGATCCTAGGCTGATGCGGCCGGTGCAAGCATTGATTGCCGACTGTTTGTTGTACAATTTTTTATGATCGCTGAAGTAACACAGGCTTGCAAGACATTCATTTTGTCATGCGCTGCTGCGACACCTCAAACTCACCCGTTGGCGAAAAGCAGAACGAAACGGTCAAAAAGATCCTTTTGGAAATGATGGGACATTTCCGTCTTCATCAGGCGGAGTGCTTCAAATGGTTTCATCGGGAGTTTGTAAGGCCGTTCGGCTGTCAACGCCTCGTAGACGTCCGCAATGGCGCAGATCTTGGCATACAGATGGATATCATTCCCTCTGAGGCGCCGTGGATAACCCGATCCGTCGTTCCGCTCATGGTGCTGGAGGGTGATCTCTTTGCATTCGTCGGTTAATTGGTCAGTATCCCGAAGGACCTGATACCCGAAAGATGGGTGTTTACGTATGATATCCATCTCTTCCTCTGTCAGTTTCCCGGGCTTGTTAATGATGGCTGCATCGACACGTACCTTTCCTATGTCGTGAAGAAAGAATCCAGCTCCCAGCTCATGTAGATCGTGTTTGTCGGAGTTCCAGAAAAGGACCTTTGAGAGCGAGACACCCAGAAGGCCCACTGTCACCGAATGGGCATATGTATTGAAATCATGTGATGTAATCTGTACCAGGTGCGACGTTATCGAATTGTTGTGAATGATCAGGTCCACGATCTTGGCGATGGTCTTTTTTACCTGCTGAATATTTGCAGCGGTCGGTTTTTCCATGAGATTGTTCATCATGACAATGGACATCTCCTGGACAACCCGCGCTTTCTCCTCGGAAGGAATTTTCCGATCGTGGACGATCTCTTCCATGGCTTGGTGGATTTGTAACTGCTCTTTCGAGGGTGGAAGAGTATCAGCGCTCTCCTGCTTCTGGCCGGTAAGCTTTCGGGAATCAGCAGTGCTCTTTATCCTTTCCTTCGGAATGATACTCTTTTCAGGATCAATTATTACCGATTGGATTCCACGATCCACAATCTTTGCAATCTGCTTCTCCGACTCGATTCGAAAGCTGCTGGATAGAAAGGGGTGCTGAAACCATGCTTTCTCTAGGTGGACATACATCCCAACTTTCAGTTGGTTTGCTTGAATTGTCTTTTTCATCTCTTACTCTTCTGGGGCATGATTCTTCACAGCAGACTTCCTATTGTCCCTATCGAAAGGAAGGCTGCAATTCTTTAGTCCTCCGTCAAAATTTTTCCGATGCCATCTCCCATATTGTTTTAGAAGACTGGTTTACTTGATGTTATTTTCTTAATGGGGGTCTCTACAGGGGAATAGTTACAATGATGAAAACGTTCAGAAAAAGTGGACTATGCCGGCGAGAAACTGGGGCAAGGCATCAAACCAGTTCGCAATCCTTTACAGCGATCGGATGCCCTGTTGAAAATGTGGAAGAGTCATTTACGCAAATTATCTGACACTCTCCAGATTGATCTCTGTAACCCCTTGTATTTCATGGTTGGCCAGGGAAGAAATGAACTGCCGACACCTGGATATTCAGTCGAACTTAACTTATTATCAGGCCTTTCCAGCCGGAAGTGTTTTCCCCATTCACCTTTCGTTCAGCCTTCTTGCATCCCCGGGTGGGCCTTCCTGCCCCACCCGAGAATGCGAAGAAGGTACTCAGAGAGAAAAGAGATATATTCAGAGCCCCTTGGGGATCTCGATCGGGGTGGCCATCGGGTCGACCCAGCCGGCAATGGCTTTCTTGGTCAAACCCTTCGCACGCTTTGTAGTGTCTACCTTCTTCATGACCCTTCCTCCTTCTTTCATGCGTTATGTCTTTTCGTTCCGCCGGTTACTTGCCGATGTAAGGGAAGCACATGGGATCAACCCAGATCCCGCCAACCTTATGAGCCTGATGCTTGCCCTCAACTTTCCTTCCCAATGTCTTTGTCGCCTTCATGATAAGCCTCCTCTCTTTCCGGTACAGCCTTAAATGATCGTATCCATTGCCCCCCTGACGACTCCCCTTCCGCCATGCGGGTAATCGGTTGTGGTTCTTCCCAGAATATTTTTCTGGGGGCTGAATTCCAGCCGTCCGCTTGTCCTCACGCCGATTGTCCCTGTTTCTGTCATCATGGTCTGGGCACCTTCCTTTCTCTTCTTTCGATTGTAAGGTAAAGCAGCCCACATTTTTAAACAATCGGCGTTGGTCTCAATTGCAGATACAAACTGACGGGATCTGTCTTCAGAAGGATGGCGGAGTCCCCATAGGTGTTTATCCGATGGGCATGGGATGAAAGCCTTGCAAGGAACAGAATGTGTCACAGGTGATCAATCGGAAAGCCATATAGGGGCAGCTATAGGGTAGCAAAAAGAAAAAAGGGTCACAGACCGTGATCTGCAACCCCTTGAATGTTCTATGGCTGGGGGACGTGGATTCGAACCACGATTCACGGAGTCAGAGTCCGTTGTCCTGCCGTTGAACGATCCCCCTTCTCTTGGAAGCGACCCGTGATATAAAGCGGCCTTTTTCTCCTGTCAACAGTTTTCTCCATTCCGCAGGAGGCCGCGGAAATTCCGTCTCCGACGGCTCCGGGTGCGGTGCGGTCCCGTAATCGTGTCTCCCGGCGGGCTCACCGTCGCGTTATCCTCCCTTTCTCTTCCGATTCCAGAAATTTCGGCGGCAGGGGCGGTGAACCGGCAAGGCCGAAACCGGGCAGGACGATCAGCCCCGATGTCCCATGCGCGACGATCCGGCCCGTAGCGTCTTTCATGGTCGCCTCTGCCAGCCCGAGGGTCTTGCCCATCCTGATGCACCGTCCTTCGGCGGTGAGTTTTCCCGCCTGGACGGGAGCCAGGTAGTTGACCTTCAGGTCCACAGTCGTGATTCCCACCCCTTCCTCCAGTTCGCAGAAGGCTGACCAGTACGTTGCCGTGTCGATGACCGAGGCGAAAACGCCGCCGTGGACGTACCCAAAGGCCTGGATGTGCTCCGGCTTGATGTCGATGTCCATGATGGCGTATCCGATGCCCAACCTCCGGATCGCCATGGAGAGATGCCGGAAATATGGGCACCGGTTGGCATGCTCCCGGACGGTCCTGACGTAGGCCGGATTGAGCTTTCTCATGGTGCTCCTCCCTTGAAAGGATGCCGTTCCGGTGCTGTGCCTGCCCCTCCGCGAGCGACGTGCCGGAGGGATCTCTCCTGCCCGGTTTTCTCACTCGCTCCTGGAGGGATTGCGCTCCAGGGTAATCCCCAGTTTCTTCATCCGGTTGATGAGGGTGGTCCGCTTGAGCCCCAGGAGAGCGGCGGCGCCGTCCTTTCCGCCGATCTTTCCCTTGGTCGTTTTCAGGGACTGGAGGATATGCAGGCGCTCCATCTCCTGGAGGGGGAGCGGCTCTTCCCCCGCCGCCACGGGGATCGTTCCTGTCGCCAGCTCTGGAAACCGGATCCTCGAACCTCCAAGGATCACGGCCCGCTCCACCATGTTCGCCAGTTCCCGGATGTTTCCCGGCCAGGCGTAGGTCTTCAGCGCTTCCATTTCCGCTTCGTGGATTCTGATGTCGGGCCGGTTGTACTGGGTGGAGAAAAGCTTGAGAAAATGGCCTGCCAGGAGCGGGATGTCCTCCTTGCGTTGACGCAGCGGGGGCACAGAGATGGGGAAGACATTCAGCCGGTAGAAGAGGTCATCCCGGAATCGCCCTTTCTCGACCTCCTTCTGGAGATCCTTGTTGGTGGCGGTGATGAGGCGGAAGTCCGAGAAGAGAAGCCGGGTTCCTCCCACACGCTGAAACTCTTTCTCCTGAAGGATTCGAAGCAGCCGGCTCTGGGTCGCGGGCGGCAGTTCCGACACCTCGTCGAGAAAGATGGTGCCGTTGTTGGCCAGCTCGAAGCGGCCGGCCTTCATCTTGATGGCCCCGGTGAACGCCCCTTTCTCGTGCCCGAAGAGTTCGCTGTCGATGAGGCTGTCCGGCAGGGCGGCGCAGTTGACGCGGATGAAGGGGCCCTTCTGCCGGGGGCTTTCCCTGTGAATGGCCCGGGCGATCAGTTCCTTCCCCACGCCGGTCTCACCGTGGATGAGGACGGTGGAGACCGTGGGGGCGACTTTCGCGACGAGGCGATGAATCCGGACGATGATCTCGCTGGTGCCGATGATGTCGCCGAAGGGCCGGAATTCCTCCGTCTCCTCCCGGTAATACACGTTCTCCTGGAGCAGGCGGTCGTTGAGGCGGGCGATCTCGTCATAGGCCTGGGCGCGGTCGATGGAAACGGCGATCTGCGAGGCCAGCGCGGAGAGGAGCTTCAACCGCCCGGCGCTGATGTCGAATGAGAAGAAGCGGCTGTCCTGGTAGAGGGCGCCCATGACGCTCTTGCCGAGGGTCAGCGGTGTGATGATCACCCGCCGAAAGTCGATGGTGTCGGGTCCGCTCATGTCGTACTGCATGATGTGGCCCCCGGGATCCTCCGTGGCGATGCGGATCCGCTGGATCGTATCGCTGAACCGTTCATCCCGGAGGGTCTCCTGCGACAGGTTCCGGGAGGCCACCATTTCGAGATCCCGGGGATCCTTTCCCGTGATGAAGATGGCGGCTCGCTCCGCTCCGGTGAGTCGGGTGAGGGACGTGATGACGTTGGTGAGGAGCTGCTCGATGTTCTTCTGGTTCGTCAGGGCTTCTCCCATCTCGACAACCAGATCGAACAGGCGGTCCTTCTCGGTGATGTCCTCCTGGGGGAGGAGCGGGAAGATTTCCCTGGGAAAGACGTCCCGTGCGACAGATTTTGCCACTTCCCAGGCCTTGAGGGCATACGTTTCGGCCATCCTCCAGTTGTTCGTCTGCAGGAACAACCGCGTCAGGGTGATGCGCAGCTTCGCCAGTTCGAGGACGGCCCCCAGCTCCCCGAGGGACTTCTCTATTTCCAGCAGTTCGCTGACTTTCTCCACCGGGGCCGTCCCCCGCTCGATCAGGAGGATCTGGCGGTGCCGGATGATGCTGTACAGGAAAGGGTTCACGTGGTCCTTTCCCAGCGAATAGAGAAAATTGAAGACCGGTTCCAGTTCCACCGGCGAGCGTCCCTTGCGGTGCAGCACGTAGCCCGCCTCGAAGACGTGGGGGCTGTTGAGGGTGTGGTACCAGCTTGACTTGCGGAGTTTCCAGAGGGTCTTGAATTGCTCCGCCGCTGTATCCAGGTCGCCCTCCAGGCAGGCGATGTTCGACAGCCCGATGCCGGCCATGACCTCGGCCATGGGGATGCCCTCGCGGCGGGCGACCTCCAGGGCCATGTCGAAGTAGGTCCGGCTGTTCTTGAGCTGGCGGATCTCCAGGAAAATGATTCCCGTCGTCGCCAGCGCTACGGACAGGAGAGGTCCGTTTTCGGCCCGTTTCGCCTGCTGGTGGATGGCCTCCGTGATGCCCAGCCCCCGCTGGGGCATGCCCACCTGGGTATAGCAGAGGGCCAGGTGGAGGGCGATGAGCTGGGAGAAGTCGTCCGCCGCCACCGAGTCCAGCTCTCCCAGGGAATCCTCATAGGCCTGCACGGCCCCCTTCAGGTCGCCCCGGATCCAGGCCGCCATGGCTTGAAGCTGCAGTCCCCGGCGGTACAGGGCATCCTTTTCCCCCTTGTCGATCATGCTCCAACCGGTGTCGAAGTGCTCCACCGCCCGCTCATGCTGGAAGGCCATCCAGAAGTTCTGGCCGATCAGGAGATGCAGGGAGGCAAGGGCTCTCGGATCGCCCTGCTTCGTGGCCGCATCCATCGCCGTTGACAGGAACGTGATGATCTTCTTCAGATTGGGGTGAAAAAGAGACAGGGAGGCCCGCCGTTCGATGGTCTGGATAAGGATTCGGCTCAACTCCGGGGACAGACCCCCTGCCGCCTCCCGGGCAATGGACTCGACGTACTCGAGAAGGCGATCGTAGAGTTCCACGGCGGAGGAGATTTTGTGATTCTCCTCCTCGTGAAGCGCCGCCAGGAGGATGCATTCGAGGTCGTCCTCCCGGAGTCCGGCCTGAATGCACAGCCTGGCAGTCCGGAGGAGGCTCTCGGCGGTACCGGGAAGGTTCCGCCGGAGCATGTCGGCGGCGGAACGGCAATATTGGTGCCAGAGGGAAGGGGGCACCCGGGACGTCAGTTCTTCCCTTGGAAGTTTCCGGGTCCAACAGTAAATCCCCGGCTGGCCGTCCCGTTCGGCGATCCATTGCTGACTCTCGAGAAACCGGACGGTGGACAGGAGCTTCGAGGGCGGCATGTCGGCCAGGCCCGAGAACCAGTCAATCGAGAAGGCATCGGTGAACGGCAGAAACCGAAAGAGCAAATCCTGTTGCTCCTCGGATATCTTCTGTAAAAGCGGATCATTGCGAGACATGGCCGGTTCTCCTGTTCATGAGGGGAAGCATGGAAGCCCTGGGATGCGTTTCATGCGGCCGACGTCCGAAGCCGGCGGCATCGTAACGGAAGACGGCTGAACTGTCAACCGTTGTGTCCACATGCGAGCATCTGCCCGAATAACGACTTCCCGGGCATGACCAATATTCATTCGGTTGGTCGCAAGATACTGATTTAAAAAATGATTCTGTGGAAAAGTCCATGGCATCTTTTGTGCAATCACTAAAAGGATTACCGGATGCCCTTGCGATCAGGAGGGCCGGGAAGGAGGGGTCGATGGATTTCGAGTTGAAAGACGAGCATCGGATGCTCAGGGAGAGCGTGGCCCAGTTTGCTGCCAGGGAGCTGAAGCCCATCGCGGAAGAAACGGATCTGGAAGACAAGTGGCCCGAGGGCATGTGGAAGAAGCTTGGTGACTTGGGTGTTCTGGGTATTACCATCCCGCCGGAATACGGCGGCGCCGGATCGGACGTTCTGGCGGGCGCCCTGGTCGTGGAAGAGCTGGCACGTGTTATCCCGGCCGTGTCCCTTTCCTACGGAGCCCACGCCAACCTCTGCATGCACAACCTCTATCACAACGGAAACGAGGCCCAGCGGAAGAAATACCTGCCCCCCCTGTGCACCGGGGAACATGTGGGCGCCCTGGGACTCACGGAGCCCAATGCCGGTTCCGACGCTGTCAGCATCCAGGCGACGGCCCGGCGCGACGGAGATTGTTACGTTGTCAACGGACGCAAGACCTTCATCACCAACGGGCCCGATGCCCGCACGATTATCCTGTATACCAAGACGGACAAGGCAGCCGGTCCCAAAGGAATCACCGCCTTTATCCTGGACACGACCCTGCCAGGATTCTCCGTGTCCCGGGCCCTGCACAAGGTGGGAAACCGTGGTTCCCGGACGGGCGAACTGCTGCTGGAGGACTGCCGCATCCCCGCGGAGAACGTCCTGGGTGTCGAGAACGGCGGGATCGCCGTCATGATGCGTGGCCTTGACGTGGAGCGGGCGTTCCTCTCCACCTTTGCCCTGGGCATTGCGGAGGGGGCCTTCGCAGAGGCTTTCAAGTATGCCAAGGAGCGCGTTCAGTTCGGCAAGCCCATCGCTTCGTTCCAGTTGATCCAGGCAAAACTGGCGGACATGTACACGCTCATCGAGGCGTCCAGGCTCATGTGCTACAAGGCCTGCATCCTCGCCGGCCAGGCGGAGCGGGGCGGCAAAGGCACCGAGGTCCACAAGCTGGCTGCTGCGGCCATCCTGTTCACAGCCGAGGCTGCCGACAAGGTGTGCACCGAGGCGGTCCAGGTCCACGGCGGTTACGGGTACTGCCTCGAATACCCGGTCCAGCGTTTCTGGCGGGATTCGAAGCTCGGCACCCTGGGTGCGGGCACGTCGGAAATGAGAAGGCTCATCATTGCCAGGGAACTGCTGATGAGCTGACCGGATTCAACCCCGGATGGAAAGGAAGGAAGTCTATGTCGAAAAAGGTAGCGATTGTATCCGTGGCACAGAGTGCCGGGCCTGCATCGAAGGACAACTTCTATGACCAGGCCTATCGGGTGACGCGGGAATGCCTGGACAAGGTCGGGATGACCCGGGACGACCTGGGAACGGTCGTGTCGGCGTCGTCGGACATCTTCCACGGCGGCATCTCCTGCGCGAACGCGTATTACTGGGAAACGACGGGGGCCTTCCTGAAGAACGCCTCACGCCAGGACGGTGAATCCCTGTTTGCCTTCATGTACGGCGCCATGCGGATTATGACCGGCCAATATGACAACTGTCTGCTCCTGGCTCTTTGCAAGGGTTCGGAGAACCCGGAGAACGACACCTGCACGCTGATGTTCGGCGACCCCTTCTATCACCGGAATCTCGGGCTGACGGAAACGACGTCGGCGGCCTTCCAGATGCAGGCGTACATGGAGAAATACGGAGTTACGAAAGAGCAGTGCGCGAAGGTGGCCGTGAAGAATCTCGGCAATGCCCTCCGCAATCCTTATGCTCACCGTCGGGGCAAGTACACCGTGGCGGACATTCTCAATTCCGCTCCTGCCGCCGCCCCGCTGACGGACCTCCAGATCGCGCCGAAGTCGGAAGGTTTCGTGGCGATGCTCCTGGCCTCCGAAAAGAAGGCGAAGAAGCTGACGGACAAGCCCGTATGGTTCAAGGGATACGGATCCTCCCTGGACACGTATTTCCTCGGTGACCGGGATCTCCTGAAAACGCAGCTCCGAACCGCCGCCGCCCAGGCCTACAAGATGGCGGGTATCAAGGACCCGAAGAAGGAAATCGACGTGGCGGAAGTCACCGAGCCCTACGCGTTCCAGGAACTGCTCTGGTGCGAGGAGCTGGGGTTCTGCAAGCCCGGCGGTGCCGGCAAGATGATCGACAAGGGGACCACGGAAATCAGTGGCGCCCTGCCGGTCAATCCCTCCGGCGGGGTCCTGGCGAACAACCCTTACGTGTCCCGGGGGCTGCAGAGGCTCGCGGAGGGATTCCTGCAGATCCGCGGCGAGGCGGGTGAGCACCAGGTGGACAAGAAGGTGAAGACGGCCCTGGCCCATGGGACCCATGGGTTCGCCGGGCAGTGCCATGCCGTCGCCATCATTGGCGTATAGGAGGAGGGGTTATGGGAAGACCGGTAGGAATCATCGGAGTCGGGCAGACGAAGCATGGCCGGCGCATGGATGTGGCATATCCGGAACTTGTCCGCGAGGCCGTGCTGCGCGTATTTGAGGACAGCGGGCTGGAACCTTCCGACATCGACGGGGTGGTCTCGGGAACGATGCCCTCCATGATGGAAGGAGTGGCCCTGACACATTTTTATTTTGCCGACGCCATGCAGGCGGTCGGAAAACCAATCCTGAAAACGGAGACCTGCGGATCAACGGGCGTCTCCATTGCCCACACGGCCTACTACTGGGTGGCCTCCGGCATGGCCGATGTCGTGCTCGCGGTGGGTCACGAGAAAATGAACGAAGGGGATGCCCAGGCCACCATGACGACGGTTGCCGAGCCCTTCTACCAGCGATATTTCATTGCCGGAGCGCCGGGGGTGTTTTCCATGCAGTCCCAGATGTGGGCGGATCGCTACGGGATTCCCGAAGCGAAGATCCGTGACGCGGCGGCGCACATCTCCGTGGAGCACCACAACGCGGCCTTCGAAAATCCCTATGCTCACGTGAAGATCCGGGTGACCGCGGATGATGTGAAGAACTCCCGGGTCATCACCTATCCCGTGCGGCTTCTCGACGTCTGTCCCACCTCGGACGGGGCCTGTGCCATGATCTTCGTCTCCCAGAACAAGGCGAAGAAGCTCGGCCGCAAGACTGCCTGGGTCAAGGGCGTGGGTTACCGGGGCGAGGAGTACTTCTTCGGCGACAGCGACAAGGGGCTCTGGCAGGGAGCCGTCCTGGCGGCGAAGCAGGCCTATGATCAGGCCGGGATCAAGAATCCCCGCAAGGATCTGGACGTGGCGGAAGTCTATAACCCCTTCACCTTCCAGGAGATGCTCTTCTACGAGTGCTTCGGTTTCTGCGAGCCCGGCGGGGCTCCCGATATGGTCCTGAAGGGGACCTTCGACAAGAAAGGCCAATTGCCCTGCGATCCCTCCGGGGGGGTGCTCTGCACGAATCCCATCGGTGCCACCGGCCTGATCCGGGTCGCCGAGGCGGTACTCCAGGTGACGGGCAAGGCGGGGGAACACCAGATCCCCAAGGCGAAGACGGCATTTAGCCACGCCATGGGCGGTGTGGACCAGTTCAACGGCGTCATGATCGTGGGATCCGAATTATAAGAATACTGACGGAGGAAAATACCATGTCGAAGGAATACAAGACGTTGATGACGGAAATCCGGCTTCCCTACGAACTCGCATATGGTCCTGTCTGGACGCGGTTCTTTGAGGGGATGGCCGAAAAGAAGATATTCGGGACCAAGTGCACCAAGTGCGGCCGGATCCTGGTTCCGGCCCGGAGCTTCTGCCCCCGCTGCTTCATCGATACCGACGAATGGGTCGAGGTGGCCCAGACGGGAACACTCACGGCGTGGAGCTATGTGAATTACCGTTATTACGGCATGCCGACGGAGCCGCCGTTCATCAGTGCGCTGCTGCGCCTGGACGGCACAGACGTCGATTTCCTGCATCTCATCGGCGGTTTCGATGTCTCGGATTTTGAAAAAACACGCAAAATGGTCAAGAACGGCATGCGCCTGAAAGCGGTCTGGAGCGACGACCGGAAGGCGCATATCATGGACCTGAAGTATTTCAAACCGGCCTAGTCCGGCTACAACGTTTTTCCGCATCCCTCCTTGAATCCGTCCCGGGGCAGGGGAGTGTCGCCTCTCCCCGGGCGGTTCAGGCGGGTCTGGATGACCAGGGATGCGGCTGGAAGTCTCTCCAGGGGGAGTCGGAGGCCGGAGTCGGCCACGGCAGGTCTTTTTTTCTTTGCGAGCCAAACGGGAACGTCTGCAACGGGATAGTAATACCCGCTGCCGGCGGGGCCGTGCGCAATAAAATCAACAGGAGGGATATTCATGAGTTGGAAGGAAGTCTACACGAGCAGGCTGATGTCAGCGCAGGAAGCGGCGAAGATCGTCAAATCGGGTGATCGTTTTTGGACGCCTCTGCTTCTGGGGCAACCCGCAATGCCAATCATGGACGCCATTGCGGACCGCAAGGACGAGTTGAAGGATGTGGAGTACTGCTTTGCCCTCGTCCTCAGGCCCTACAAGATCTTCAAGCCCGAGTACCGCGATACCTTCAAGCTGGTCTGCGGTTTCTACAGCACACCGCACCTGCAGGAACTGGCCAAGTCGGAATGGTCCAATTTCTGGCCGGCCCAGAGCTCGGACATCGCCATCAAGAACGCCCACCGGAACAGGGTATTCCCGCGTCGCACCGGCATCGTCCTGCAGGTCACGCCGCCGGACGAGCACGGCTTCGTGAGCCTCGGTCTCGACACGTTCTACACTGAGCACATCATGGACCAGTGCGAATGGATCATCGCGGAAGTGAACAGCAACATGCCGCGGACGTACGGCCAGACAAACTTCCATGTCAGCCGCTTCACGGCCTTCGTGGAGAATCCCAACCCGGTCATCGCCGTTCCCACGCCGGAAGCAAACGAGCAGGAGCGGAAGATGGCCGAGAACGTCGTCAGCCTGCTCCGCGACCGCGACTGCATCCAGGTCGGCATCGGCGCCGTACCGGCGGCTATCAGCAAGCTGCTGGAGCACTCGGGCCTGAAGGATCTGGGGATCCACACGGAGATGGCACCGGCGGGAACCCATCGGCTGGTCGAGAAGGGCGTCGTCAGCTGCAAGTACAAAAAGATCAACCCCGGCAAGATCGTCCTGGCCTTCACGATGGGCGACAAGGAGCTCTATGACTACCTGGGGAACAACCCCATGGTGGAATTCCGTCCCACTATCTACGCAAACCACATCGGCATCATTTCCCAGGAAGAGAACATGGTGGCCATCAACGGGTCGATCGAGGTGGACCTGACGGGGCAGATCTGCTCCGAGTCCGTAGGGAACCTGATGCGGACGGGCTCCGGCGGCCAGTTGGATTTCGTCGTCGGCTCCTTCTGGTCCAAGGGCGGCCGGGCGATCAACCTGGTGCCGTCGACGACCCTGAACGATACGGTTTCACGAATTGTACCCTACACCACGTGGGGATCGCGGGTCACGGTGCCGAGGCATTACGCGGGCTTCATCGTGACAGAGTGGGGTGTTGCGGACCTCTATGGCCGGTCGGAGCCGGAGCGGGCGGAGGCGCTGATCGCCATCGCCCACCCGAAATTCCGTGAGGAGCTGGAGAAGGCCGGCCGCGAGCGGGGCCTCATCAAGAAGAAGACTTTCTAACGAAGCATGATTCCCTGCCCGTCCCGGCGTTTTCCCGACCGGGGCGGGCAGAGGCAAAGCCTCCGGTACGATGGGGAGGCTGTCAGGACGCGATTATGAAGTTCCTGTAACTGGACGGACGAAGGGACATGCCGCAAGGGGCATGTCCCTTCACTATTCCCCCGGGAGGTGCCGACATGATCCCTTTCACCGATGAACAGAAGATGCTGCGGGAGACGATGCGCAGCTTTGCCGAGAAGGAAGTCGCACCCCTGGCCCGTGAAATCGACGAGCAGGAGCGCTTCCCGAGTGAAAGCTTCCAAAAGCTCGCCGCCATGGGACTGGCGGGCCTGACGGCGCCCGTCGAGTACGGCGGTGCCGGGGCGGGATACACGGAACTGTGCATCATCACGGAAGAGCTATCCGCTGTTTGCCTTTCCACCGCCGCTTCCTGGGGGACCCACGCCTGCCTGTGCCTGGACAACATCCGCCGGAACGCGACAGAGGCGCAGCTCTCGAAATACGTTCCTCCGCTCTGCCGGGGCGAGAAAATCGGCGGCCTGGCCATGACGGAGCCCTCCTCCGGATCGGACGTCATGTCCATGAAGCTTCGGGCGGAAGACAAGGGCGATCACTATCTCTTCAACGGGTCCAAGATCTTCATCTCCAACGGCCCCGTGGGAGACGTCTTTGTCGTCTATGCCAAGACGGCCCCGGAAAAGAAGGCCCATGGCGTGTCGGCCTTCATCATCGAGAAGGAGTTCCCGGGCTTCTCCCGGGGGAAAAAATTCGAGAAGATGGGATGGCGGGGCTCCCCGACGGGAGAGCTCATCTTCGAGGACTGCCGGGTGCCCAAGGAGAACCTGCTGGGGAAGGAGAACAAGGGATTCCTGGTCCTGATGGGCGGGCTGAACACGGAGCGGGTCTGCCTGGGGGCCATGTCGCTGGGACTCGCCCGGGGGGCCTACGAGGTGGCGCTCAAGTATGCGAAGGAGCGGGTCCAGTTCGGGAAACCCATCGCCGCCTTCCAGCTCATCCAGGCCAAGCTGGCCGACATGGCCATGGAGATCGAGCTTGGACGCCTCATCACCTACAAGGGAGCCCTCCTGGCGGACCAGGGAAAGCACCGGGAGATGAATCTGACGGCCGCCTATGCGAAGCTCTACACTTCCGAAGCGGCCATGCGGATCACCACGGAGGCCGTCCAGATCCTCGGCGGTTACGGGTACATCAAGGAATTTCCCGTGGAGCGGATGATGCGGGACGCCAAGCTCCAGAGCATCGGCGGCGGCACGTCGGAGATCCAGCGCATGATCATCGCCCGGGAGATTCTGGGTGGCGTGGCGGAATAAGGTCCTGCCGCGAGTATGCATAAATGCCGATATGGGCGGATCTGCATAGGGCAGAATCGCCCTCAGAGGTGTTCCCTGTTGATGAATACCTTGATATGGCTCGTATTGTTTCTCTTCCTCCATGTGGCTTGCCTCTTGCAGCCGAGCAAAGCGCTGCCTTCGTTCTGCCTGGTCGGCGCATGGGGGCAAGTATAACAGGAGGGAGGTTTCGTGATGTCGAAGTACGGTAACAAACTGGCAACCCCGGAACAGGCTGCGGCTTTGGTCAAGGACGGTATGTGGGTGGACTACGGTACAGTCCAGATGCCCCGGGCCTTCGACCGGGCCCTGGCCGCGCGGGCGGGGGAAGTCAGGGGCGTCAAGGTGCGCATGCTGGGCCACCTGACTCCCCTGGAGATCATGGAGAAAGATCCGGAAGGGAAGAGTTTCTGGACAGCCAACTGGCACATCCTCGGGCACACCCGCCGCTACATCGCCGAAAACCGGGGGACCCACATTCCTTACAATTTCGGGGAAAGCGCCCGGATCTACCGGGAGGACATCGAAGTGGACCTGGCGGTCCAGACGGTGACCCCCATGGACAAACACGGGTATTTCAATTTCGGACCTCTGAACAATTTCAAGAAGGCCGTCTTCGAAAAGGCGAAGATCCGGGTCGTGGAAGTGGTCGAGGACATGCCCTGGTGCTACGGGGGCTATGACGAGTGCATCCACATTTCCCAGGTGGACCGGGTCATCGAGAACAAGACGGACAAACTCATCACCATCCCCTCCGCACCGGCCTCGGACACCGACCGGGCCATTGCCGCGCACATCGCCGAATTGATCCCCAAGGACGGCCCCTGCCTCCAGATCGGCATCGGCGGTCTTCCCGACACGGTGCTCCGGCTCCTGGCAGACAGCGGCGCCCGGGACATCGGGATTCACACGGAGATGGTCACGGAAGCCATCATGGAGCTTCACGAGGCCGGTCTCATTACAGGCCGCAAGAAGACCTTCCTGCCGGAGAAGATCGTCTGGGCCTTTTCCATCGGAAGCCGCAAGCTTTATGACTGGATCGACCACAATCCGGCGCTGGCCATGTACCCCGTCGATTTCACGAACGATCCCAACGTGATCGCCCTGAACAAGGATCTGATCTCCATCAACGCGGTCCTGGGCGTGGACCTCCAGGGACAGGTCAGTTCCGAGTCCATCGGCTTCCATGAGTATTCCGGAACGGGCGGTCAGCTTGCCTTTGTCCGGGGCGCCTACTACCGCTCCACGAAGGGCCTTCCGCCGATTGGATACGCGGGGAGCAAGTCCATCCTGGCGTTCCATTCCACGTACAAGGACAAGAACGGGAAACTGCAATCCAAGATCAATCCCACCCTGACTCCCGGGGAGATCGTGACGGTGCCGCGGACGGACGTCTCCTTCCTGGTAACGGAGCAAGGCGTGGCCTACCTCAAGGGGCTCTCCATTCCGGAGCGGGTTCTGGCGATCGTGAAGCTCGCCCATCCGGATTTCCGGGACGGGCTCCTGGAGGAAGCGAAGAAGATGCACTGGCTTAATAAGCAGTGGGCGCTTGGTGGATTCTAGAATGACGGCTGTTGAAAAGGGGCCGTCTGCTGCGTTCCCCTCATCCCGCACCGCTCGACGTACGAAAAAGTACGACTCGCGGTTCGGAATTTCGGGCGCCTTGCATCCAACCCCTTTTGAACAGCCTCCCACAGGGAAAGGGAACAGATTTTAATCTGTCCCCCTTCCCCTGAACTGCTGTTGAGCAAAAAACCCGTCTGTCCGGTTCAGGCGGAGACAGCCGCTTTGGCAGCAATATCAGGTCGACACTCCACCATCGGTGGATCGAGGCCCTACCGGGCCTTCCAATTGAAGAAGGAGGTTTGCGATGGATTACGAGCTTTCCGAAGAATTGAAGATGTTGAAGGAGATGGCGTACAAGTTCGCGGTGGCGGAGTTCACGCCGATTTCGAAGGAGTGCGACGAGCACGAGAAGTACACGCCGGAGATCCGGAAGAAGGCGGCGGAGAACGGCCTGGTCGGTGCGTGGATTCCCGAGGAGTACGGCGGAGCGAACGCTGGCAGCCTGGGGAACGCGATCATCACGGAAGAGTTGTCGAAGGTGGACATGGGGATCGGCCTGAATGTCGTAGCGGCGTGCTTCGGCTGCGAGTCGATTTTCCAGTACGGCAGTGAGGAGCTGAAAAAGAAGTACCTGCCGCCGGTCTGCGCGGGCGACTGGGTGAGCTCCGGTGGATATACCGAGCCGAACGCGGGAACGGATGCGTCGGGATACAAGACGCGGGCCGTGAAGGACGGATCGGACTACGTGATCAACGGGAACAAGATGTTCATCACGAACGGTTCGGTGGCGGACTTCATGGTGACTGCATGCATCACGAACCCGGACGAGAAGAAGCACAACAGCTTCAGCCTGATCATCGTGCCGATGAGCACCCCGGGGATCACGCGGAACAAGATCAAGGGGAAG
>PHBD01000070.1 GCA_002841865.1 Deltaproteobacteria bacterium HGW-Deltaproteobacteria-19 | reverse complement strand
GACAAGGCAGCTCCTGGGATTCGCCAGGGAGGGGAAGTACGAGGTCAGGACACTGGCAGTCAACGACCTGGTTCGGAAGAGCGCTCAGTTCTTCATCGAAACCAGGAAGGAGATCGATGCGGATTTTCAGTTGCAGGAAGACGTGCACCCGGTGGAGGCGGACGCCGGACAGATCGAGCAGGTGCTTCTCAATCTATACATCAATGCGGGACACGCCATGCCGAAGGGTGGGTATCTGCACATCCAGACGAGCAACGTGGTTTTGCGGGAAGAAGACGCCCGGGCCTTCGAGACGAAGCCGGGAAGTTACGTCCGGATCTCGATTTCGGACACCGGCGTGGGGATGGACCGGGAGACGCTGAAACGGATCTTCGAGCCGTTTTTCACAACGCGGGCGCAGGAGGGGGGAACCGGCCTCGGCCTGGCCTCGGCCTACGGGATCGTCCGGAACCACGGCGGGCTGATCAATGCCTACAGCGAGCCCGGACGGGGCTCCACGTTCAACATTTATCTTCCTTCCTCCGTGGAGAAGGTTGAGGAGGAGCGACAAGAGCCGGCCCAGGGGCTTCTCGCCGGGAGCGGGGGGATTCTGCTGGTCGATGACGAACCCATGATCCTGGAACCGGCGGCCCAGATGCTGAGAATGCTCGGTTACACCGTGTATCAGGCGGCGAGCGGACAGGACGCGGTAACCTTATACTTTGAAAACAGGGATCGGATCGACCTGGTCGTCCTGGACATGATCCTCCCCGGGATGAGCGGTTCCCAGGTGTTGGAGATGCTCATGGGCATCAATCCCGAAGTCCGGGTGATTCTATCGAGCGGTTACAGCCTGCAGGGAGAGGTGCAGAAGGTCATGGAGGCGGGATGCCGGGGATTCATCCAGAAACCATACAGCATGAGAGAAATGTCCGTGATCATTCACCAGGCCCTCGCTCCATCCGCGGGACGGCATGAACGGCAGGACGGCGAGGGGAATCCTTCATGAAGAACGTTGTTGAGTGTTGGAACACGGTTCTTTCCATGCAGGACCGGATTCTTCCGACATTCTGTTTCCTTAAAAACGAGGGATGCAGCGGGTGAAGACAGATACACAAAAAAAGAAAGATAAATACCTCCTGCTGAAACCTCTCCTAGCCGTGATTCTCCTAGCCGGACTCTCCATCGGCATGCTTTTCATTGTTTACCAGTACTGGATGAACTCCCAGTTCGAGCTCGTCGAGATCCAGCACAGGCAGAATCTCGTTCAGATCGTTTCGATCGCCCGCAACGCAGTGGAACCTGTGCTGACAAAGGTCCGCTCCGGGAAGGTCCGTCCCGGGGAAGCCCTGAAACATGTGCGGGCGCTGGTCCGCACCATGACTTATAAGGATCAATACGGGAACAACTATGTTTTCATGAGTTCTTATGACGGCGTCATGCTGGTTCAGCCGTTCGAGCCGGCCAAGGAAATGACGAATCAATGGGATCTCACGGACACGCACGGCCTGTTCATCATCCGGGAGCTTGTCGGGGCGGCAAAGGCCATGCCGTCAGGATCGTTTGTAAAATACTACTATCACTTGCCGGGCGTCCACGAACCGCAGGAGAAACTGGCCTATGTTGTGGGTATCCCGGAGCTTCAATGCTACATCGGCACCGGCATGTACATGCAGCGGGCCATTGCCGGGCAGCAGGAGAACCTGCGAAAGGTCCAGTATGGGTCCATCCTGCTGTTTATCGCCGTTCTCATTCCCGTGTCCGCCTCCATGATCATCATCCTCAAACGGAACAGGCTTCTCAGGGAGGAAATCGGGACGCGCAAGCAGATCGAGAACGAATTGAAAAAGAGTGAGGAAAAATACCGCTCCATTTTTGAAAATGCAGTGGAGGGAATATTCCAGATCACGGCCGACGGCCATTTCATCAGTGTGAATCCGGCATTCGCGCGCATCGCCGGGTACGGGTCTCCACAGGAAATGATCGACAGCATTTCCAGTATCGACACCAAATTGCTGGCAGATCCCGAGGATGCCAAGAGGTATCGCAAAATCCTCGATGAAAAGGGAGTCATCGAGGACTTTGAAATCGTGCTGAAGCGGAACGACGGCAACCCCGTCTGGATTTCGGTCAACTCCCGGGTCGTGAAAGATGAAAAGGGAAAGAGCCTTTATTATGAAGGAACGATCGAGAACATCACCGGGCGGAAACAGGCGGAAGAGAATGTGAGGAGTTCCAGGAAATTTCTGAACGACATCCTTCAGGCAACATCGGAGTTTTCGATCATCGCCACGGATCCGACGGGCATGATCACGGTCTTTAATCGCGCTTCTGAACGGATGCTCGGTTACTCCTCGGAAGAGGTGGTCGGCAGGTACACCCCTCTCAAGATGCACCTGGAGTCTGAAGTCAGCGAACGGAGCCGTGAGCTGACTGCCGAACTTGGCTGTCCGGTGGAAGGGTTCCGTGTTATCGCGGCCATATCGGAATGGGTAGGCTCGGAGACCCGCGAATGGACGTATGTCCGCAAGGACGGTTCGTCGTTTCCCGTTTCGCTTGTGGTGACGACCGTGTATTCCGACAGGAACGACATCACCGGCTATCTGGGAATCGCGACGGACATCACGAAACGGAAGCAGGCCGAGGAAGAGCGGAGGGAACTGGAGAAGCAGTTGTTTCAGTCCCAGAAGATGGACGCCATCGGGCAGCTGGCCGGAGGGGTGGCGCACGATTTCAACAACATCCTCATGGGCATCCAGGGAAACGTTTCCCTGATGCAGATGGAATATGGTCCCGGGCATCCGCATTCCCAGCGGCTGACCCGTATCGAGGAGCACGTGAAACGCGGGGCCAACCTGACAAGGCAGCTCCTGGGATTCGCCAGGGAGGGGAAGTACGAGGTCAGGACACTGG
>PHBD01000069.1 GCA_002841865.1 Deltaproteobacteria bacterium HGW-Deltaproteobacteria-19 | reverse complement strand
GAAAGTCGGCCAGCCGCGCGAATTTTTCGCTGAAGGTCTGGATGCAACCGTTGCCAAGGTCGTACAGGATGCGATTGAACAATATCGCAAGCTGGGCGCAGAGATCGTCGATATCAGCCTGCCCAATACCAAGCTTTCAATCCCGGTCTATTACGTGCTGGCACCAGCCGAGGCCTCCAGTAATCTTTCCCGCTATGACGGCGTGCGCTACGGCCATCGTGCTGCGCAATATACCGACCTGATGGACATGTATTGCAAGACCCGCGCAGAAGGTTTCGGTGCCGAGGTCAAGCGCCGCATTCTGATTGGCACCTATGTGCTGAGCGCAGGCTACTACGATGCCTATTACCTCAAGGCCCAGCAGATCCGCCGCCTGATTGCGCAGGATTTCGAGCAGGCTTTCAAACAGTGCGACATCATCATGGGTCCGACGGCGCCCGGCACTGCTTTCAGCGCCGGCGAGAAAACCGACGACCCGGTGGCCATGGCCCGGCAGTGGGTCGATGCGGGCACCAGGTGGCTGCATGTCATTGATCTTGATGGAGCGTTCAGCGGTACTCCGCGCAATATGGAGCTCATTCGGGAGCTGTGTTCGGCGGTCTCCATCCCGGTGCAGTTGGGCGGCGGGATTCGTAGCGTCGAGATCGCGGGCAAATATCTCGAAGCCGGAGTGACGCGCCTTATCATCGGCACTGTGGCTCTCGAAGACCCGGCCCTTTTCCGCGAACTCTGCCAGGCCTATCCGGGCCGCATCGGCGTGTCCCTGGACGCCCGCGACGGACAGCTCAAGACCAAGGGCTGGGTCGAAGACGCTGGCAAGACCGTAGCCGACGTGGTGCCGGAACTCGAAGCCGCCGGAGCGGCGTTCTTCATCTATACCGACATCAGCCGCGACGGCATGCAGTCCGGGGTCAACATTCCGGCCCTTGAGTCACTGCTGGCCATGACGGACCTGCCCGTGCTCATCGCAGGTGGGATCTCCACCCTTGAGGATGTGCAGGCCGTGCACCCCCTGCGCGAGCAAGGTCTGGCCGGGGTCATCACCGGCAAGGCGATCTATGCCGGAAGCCTTGATCTCAAAGCCGCACTCGATTGGCTTGCAGCAAGGGAATAGACTGTTTTTTTTCAGTGTCTTTGAAACGCAGAACGCCCGGTCTTTTTGACCGGGCGTTCTGCGTTTCAAAACCGGGAAAATACGAGGACGGATCATTTCGTCCCGAAAATCTTGTCTCCGGCGTCACCCAGGCCCGGCAGGATGTACCCGTTTTCATTGAGGCGCTCGTCAACAGCCGCAACATAGATGTCCACATCCGGGTGCGCTTCGCTGATCCGCTTCAACCCTTCGGGTGCCGCAACCAGGAAGAGGCCGCGGATGCTGGTGCAGCCCGCATTTTTCAGGCAGCGGATGGTGGCATCGAGGGTGCCGCCCGTTGCGAGCATGGGGTCAAGGATAATGGCCATGCGTTTGCCGATGTTCTTGGCCAGCTTGACGTAATATTCCACGGGCTGGAGGGTCTCCTCGTTGCGGTAGAAGCCGACGACGCTGACCTTGGCGCCGGGAACCAGATCAAGCACACCGTCCTGCATGCCGAGGCCGGCCCGCAGGATCGGAACGACAGTGATCTTCTTGCCCTTGATGACGTCCACATCGACGGGTCCGGCCCATCCCTGCACGGTCTTCTTTTCCGTCTCCAGATCCTTGGTGGCCTCGTAGGTCAGTAGTCTGGCGACTTCGGAAGCGAGTTCCCTGAAATTCTTGGTGCTGATGTCATGCTTGCGCATGAGTCCGAGCTTGTGCTTGATGAGTGGATGGTCCGCCACGAATACTGCCATGTGAGTCTCTCCTTGCCATGGTCGAAAAGATTGCTGCGCTGGGCCGCCTTAAAAAATGTGCCCCAACCTATTCCTCCCCTCCGCCCCGGTCAAGACGCCGTTTGAAGGCATCAACTCAACAGTCTGATACGCCAATCGACGTCTCCTTTTGCTCGATGGGGCGAAATTTGCGACTATTTTGCCTTGCTGTCCCATATCAGGGCTCGTCTTTGGGGCCGCCAGGACCGCGCAGGTGCAACGCCGAACGGGCGATGAGATAGGCGCTGACCGGGGCCGTGGCGAAAAGAAACAGGGTGATGAGCAGTTCGTGCAGGCTCAGGGCATGCTCTTGTCCGCTGAAGTGCAGCACCGAAGCGATGAGGATGCCGCCGACACCCAGGGTCGTGGCCTTGGTCGGTCCGTGCAGGCGGGTGAACAGGCCGGGCAGGCGGGCCAAGCCGATGGACCCGATGAGCGCGAAGGCGCCGCCTATCAGTAGAAAGAGGGATATGAGCATTTCACTGAGCATGGGGCTCTCCTATTCGATGATATCTCCGCGCAACAGGTACTTGCACAGGGCCACGGTTCCGATGAAGCTCATCATGGCGATGAGCAGGGCTGCCTCGAAGAATTCGGTCAGATTCTGATGGATGCCCAGCAGGATCAGAAGGGCGATGGTGTTGATGGCCATGGTGTCCAGGGCCAGGATGCGGTCCGGAAGGGTCGGCCCGGCGAAAAGTCTCCAGAAATTGAGTGCCAGAGCGACGGCGATGCAGAAAAAGGCCACCATGATGGCTGTGGTCAACATGGGAAAATCTCCTTGAGGGGCGCTTCGTAGCGCTGTTTGATGCGCTCCACGAGCAGGGCCTCGTCGTCCAGGTCCAGGGCGTGAATGAGCAGGCTTTGCCGATCTTCCGCCACTTGCGCCGAAACGGTACCGGGGGTGAGGGAGATGGTGTGGGCCAGAAGAGTGATGGCGAAATCGTTTTTGAGGTCCAGGGGCAGGCGGATGAACGCCGGGCGCAGGAGTCTTGTCGGTCCGAGGATGAGCCGGGCCACGGTCAGGTTGGCGACGACGATGTCCCAGAAG
>PHBD01000068.1 GCA_002841865.1 Deltaproteobacteria bacterium HGW-Deltaproteobacteria-19 | reverse complement strand
CTCTGGAAACCCCCGGTCGCGCCCCCGCGAACGTCGGTCGGGGAGGGGGGCTTCCCGGAGCGTGAATAGCGGCTTTTTCGGGGTACCCTGCCGTCGCAGCGTAGCGCCCGCAAAGTCATCTGTCTGAGCGCCCCCAGGCGCGAGTTATGACTTTGCAGCGGAGCGAGACGATGCAGGGTCGAAAAAACGCTCCTGAGCGCGAGGGAAGTCACCCTCCAGCCATCCGACCCCAGATCTTCGGCTGGTTCTGTTGAATAAAAGGGAAAAAGGAAGAGGAGCGGATTTGAATTCCGCCCCTCTTTAGAAGTCGGAGTACGGGCTTCCGCCCGTCTCCAATCTGTTTGCCGCTTCCTATTTCCGGGCCGCGATCTTGCTCCAGGTGTCGCGTAGGGGCACGATCCGGTTGAAGACGGGCTTCCCGGGAAGGGAATCCTTCTCGTCCGCGCAGAAATAACCGATCCGCTCAAACTGCCAGCGGCTGCCGGCCGCCGCCTCTCCAAGGGACCGCTCCGCGAAGCAGCCCTTCAGGACCTGAAGGGAATCCGGATTGAGGTGGTCCAGGTAATCCTCCCCGGCGGGATCGGGGATCCCAAAGAGCCGGTCATAAAGCCGCACCTCCGCCGGCACGGCATGTTCCGCCGATACCCAGTGAATGACTCCATCCACCTTGCGGCCGTCGGCCGGCGGGCCGTTTCTCGTTTCCGGATCGCAGGTACAGTGAAGCTCCAGGATCTCCCCTGTCTTCTCGTCCTTTACAAGGCGATCGAACCGGATCACGTAGGCGTTCCGGAGGCGCACCTCCTTCCCCGGCGCCAGGCGCTTGTACTTCTTCGGGGGGATCTCTTCGAAGTCTTCCCGCTCAATGTACAGGATTCGCGAGAAAGGCACCCTGCGGGATCCCAGTTCCGGTTTCTGGGGGTGGTTCGCGCAATCGAATTCCTCGCTTCTCCCCTCCGGGTAATTGTCGAGAACGACCTTCAAGGGCCGGAGAACAGCCATCGCCCGGTGTGCCGTTTCGTTCAGGTCGTCACGGACGCAGGACTCCAGAAGCCCGGCGTCGACGAGATTATCGTTCTTGGCAACCCCGATGGCGGCGGCGAAGTTCCGGATCGCCGCGGGCGTATAGCCTCTTCTCCGCATGCCGGCCACGGTGGGCATGCGGGGATCGTCCCAGCCGTTCACGAACCCCCGCGTCACCAGCTCGATGAGGCGCCGCTTGGAGAGGACGGTGTAACTCACGTTCAGGCGGGCGAACTCAATCTGCTGGGGCCGGTCGCCGGGGATGAGCTGCTCCACGAACCAGTCATAAAGGGGGCGGTTGTTCTCGAACTCCAGCGTGCAGATGGAATGGGTGATCCCCTCGAGGGCGTCGGAGAGGCCATGGGCAAAGTCGTACATGGGGTAGATGACCCATTCGTCGCCGGTCCGGTAATGGGGTGCCCGCTTGATGCGGTACATGATGGGGTCCCGCATCACGATGTTCGGCGAGGCCATGTCGATCTTCGCCCGGAGCGTGTAGGCCCCGTCGGCGAACTCCCCCGCCCGCATCCGCGAGAACAGGTCCAGGTTCTCCTCGATGGAGCGGCTCCGGCCGGGGCTCTCCGTGCCCGGCTCGGTGAAGGACCCCCGGTATTCGCGCATCTCGTCGGGCGTCAGGTTGCAGACATAGGCCTTGCCGTCCTCGATGAGCCGCCAGGCGAAGTCGTAAAGAGCTTCAAAGTAGTCGGAGGCATAGAACAGGCGGTCTTCCCAGTCGAATCCGAGCCACCGGATGTCGCTCATGATCGACTCGACGAACTCGAGGGATTCCCCCTCCGGGTCCGTGTCGTCCATCCGGAGGTTGCAGGTTCCGCCATACTGGACGGCGATGCCGAAATTCAGGCAGACGCTCTTGGCGTGGCCGATGTGAATGTAGCCGTTCGGCTCCGGAGGGAAGCGCGTGGCGACCCGGCCGTCGTGCCTGCCGGTCCGGTTGTCTTCATCGATGATGTCACGGATGAAATCGGTGGGCGGAGGGGTGTTCGTCTCGGTCATGATTGCGGGCTCCTTCAGAAAATTCCAACCTGCTTCCGGGTCCTCCGGTCGCCCGGTGCGACGCCGTGGATTTCCGGAAAAGCCGATGAACTATAGGGAATTTGAATCTCCGCGTCAAGTGAATGAGCGGGCAGGAATCCGCCGCCAGGCAAAGAAGAATATGGTATGTCGGCTTGCTTGCTGTAAATGCCCCCTTCAGAAAAAAATACCGGCACCCTGAAATAAATTCCCTGCCGGTTAAAGAATTCCGGGTTATCGTCCGATATTCAATAAAGGACCAGGATCTGAAGGTCCGCTATGGGGACGGGTGCGGCATGGTGATACGAGCCCCCATCTTCACCTGTCTCACAGTCGCTGTCGTGCGGGATAACGCATTCCGATCCCGATGTACTCCTGATAAATAATCCAGGAAATCGACATGTTCCGAAAACCCCATGCTCATTGGCCGACCATGCATCCCGGAGCCATGGGCAACCCCGGGGGACCGATCCGGTCAAACCGTTCGGCAGTGAACCGGACACTCGCGAAATCGAGGCATGATTCTGGCATCTTTGCGAAAGAAGGATTGCCTGAAAAAGGAAATGGGCATGGACCGTCCTGTGAAATCAAGGATGACCGGCCCGGAGGTTTCTGATGTTTCCACATAAAAAGGAGAAAACTGCACAAACACGGTGCCTGGACGGATTATCCGTGAGGAAAACGCTCCTGCTGATCCCCTTTTTCCTTGTTGCATGGATATTTCCATCTCCTTTCCCGGCATATGCAACGGACCGGAAAACCGTTGAAATCACCGTGGTGAAAAACGACAACCTGGTCAACATCTGCAAGAAATACCTCGAAGATCCGTCAAACTGGCCGAAGATAGGCAGAATCAACCGGTTGAAAAACTATAACCTGATTCATCCGGGACAGACGCTGAACATCCCTGTCGTGCTTCTGAAAGGCCTGCCCGTAAGCGGACACGTGATTTTTGTAAAAGGGAATGTGGCGGTGCGAGCCGGGGCGGAAGGTCCATGGAAACCCGTCCGGTTGAACGATTACATCCTCCAGGGGAACATGATCC
>PHBD01000002.1 GCA_002841865.1 Deltaproteobacteria bacterium HGW-Deltaproteobacteria-19 | reverse complement strand
GTGCTGGAGGTCCTCCGGAAGGTGGACGGCGTGCTGGGGGTCATGAAATTCGAGGAAGAGCTGCTCACCGAGGAGGCCTTCCGGATGATCCAGGAGCGCGAGACCCTGCGCAAGGCGGCGCAATGGGCGGAAGCGGACCGGATTCGCAGGCTTCTCCTGGAAATGGGGGTGGAGGTCTCCGATACGCCCGACGGCGTGGTCTGGCGGCTCAGGTAATACGGGGCGGCGCCCGGTGCCGTCCTCTTCGGGAGGCGATTGCCATGAAGAAAGATATTCGGCGGTCGATCCTGGCCGGTTCCTGGTATCCTGGCCAGCCCCAGACCCTGCGGGGAGATATCGAGACGTACTTCCGGAACGTCCCTGAGCGGGAGATTCCGGGCCGCGTCATCGGCATTGTGGCCCCGCACGCGGGCTACGTCTATTCCGGCCAGGTTGCGGCCCATGCCTACAATCTGATCCGGGATGCGGCCTATGAGAAGGTGATTGTCATCTCCCCGTCGCATCGCATGCACTTCGACGGCGTCGCGATCTGGCGGGGGGCCGGTTATGAGACCCCACTCGGCGTGACGCCGGTGGACCAGGAACTTGCGGAGGTACTCCTGGCCGCGGACGGCCCGGTCGCCGAGATCCCCGCCGCCCATGCGCAGGAGCACTCCCTGGAGATTCAGCTCCCCTTTCTGCAGGTGGCCCTCGGGGAGTTCTCGTTCGTGCCGCTGGTCATGGGAACCCAGGACGAGCGGACATGCCGACGGCTGGCGGAGGTGATCGCCGGAGCCGTTGCGGGACAACGGACACTCGTTGTGGGCAGCTCCGACCTCTCGCATTTTCACTCGCACACAGAGGCCGTGCGCCTGGATTCCGTCGTTCTCGAACACCTGAAGAACTTCGAGCCGGACGGGCTGCTCGAGGATCTCGCCCGTCACAATTGCGAGGCCTGCGGCGGCGGTCCGGCAGCGGTGGCAATGATGGCAGCCCGGGCCCTGGGGGCGGACCGGGCGGAGCTTTTGAAATACGCCAACTCGGGGGATGTGACGGGCGACCGGCGCGAGGTGGTGGGATACGCCTCGGCGGTCTTCTTCGCCGCTTCGTGAGTCATGACGAACGGGGACCACGGACAAGTCCCCGGGGAGCAGGAAAGCCATGGAACTGACGGAAAAGGAAAGAAAGGACCTCCTCGATCTCGCATTGTCGACGATCAAGGCTGAACTGGAGGGGAAAGAGTTGCCCGGCGTCAAAGAGGCAACCCCGATCCTCCGGGAGAAGCGGGGTGCCTTTGTGACCCTCAAAAAACGGGGGCAACTCCGGGGATGCATCGGCTACATCCAGCCGATCAAGCCGCTGCACGAGACGATCGAGCGGATGGCCCTGGCGGCGGCCTTCGAGGATCCCCGCTTCCCGGCCCTCCGAAAAGAGGAGTTGAAGGACCTGTCCGTGGAGATCTCCGTCCTGACCCCGCTCAAGGAGATTCGGGATGTCGGGGAGATCCGCGTGGGTGTCCACGGACTGTACCTGGTCCGGGGACCGAGGTCCGGTCTGCTGTTGCCCCAGGTGGCCGTTGAGTATGGATGGGATACCGAAACGTTCCTTAGGGAAACCTGCCATAAAGCCGGTCTTCCTCCCGAGGCCTGGCGGGACGAAGGGACCCGCATTTACGTCTTCTCTGCGGAAATCTTTGGAGATCTTTCCTGATTCCGCTCGATTCCCATTCCGGAAGAAACGGGTTGACTTGGACGGCTCCGGCGGGTATCATCCGCCCGCCGGGCGAGAAGGGGCCGTTGAAAAATCCGGACGGTTTCAATCCTGCCCTTCATCCGGATCGCCGGGCAATACGAAGAAACAGAGAGGTACGATCATGGCGGTAAAGGCAGCGATCAACGGGTTCGGCAGGGTCGGGCGTTACCTCGTCCGGGCCTGCCTCGGGTACGAAAACGACATTGAAATCGTAGCGATCAACTCCCGGGCGAAGCCCGATATCCTGGCGCATCTCCTGAAGTACGATTCGGTCCACGGCAAGTTCGGGGCCGACATCGCCGTGGACGGAAAAGACATCGTGGTGAACGGCCGGAAGATCGTCGTTACCAACGTCTCCTCCCCCTTGACGGACCTCCCCTGGAAGGAACTCGGTGTAGACATCGTCCTTGAGTCGACGGGCAAGTTCCGCAAGAAGGACGAGGTCTCCGGGCATCTCGCCGCCGGCGCGAAAAAGGTCATCCTCGCCGTTCCGGGAAAGGGAATTGACGGAACCTTCGTCATGGGCGTCAACGAGACATCCTACGACCCGGCGAAGCACCACATCATCTCCAACGCCTCCTGCACGACCAACTGCCTGGCCCCCGTAGTGAAGGTCCTCCATGACCGGTTCAAGATCCGCCGGGGTTTCATGACGACGGTCCATGCCTATACGATGGACCAGCGCCTCCTGGACGGCTCCCACAAGGACCTGCGTCGCGGCCGCGCGGCAGCCATGTCCATCGTTCCCACGACGACCGGCGCCGCCAAGGCGGTCACCGAGGTGATCCCGGAGCTGAAAGGCAAAATGGACGGCCTGGCCATGCGCGTTCCCACCCCGAACGTCTCGGTGGTGGACTTCGTGGCGGAACTGGGGCAGACCGTGACTGTCAGCGAGGTGAACGGAGCTTTTAAGGAAGCCGCCGAGGGACCGCTGAAGGGGATCCTCTTCTACTGCGAAGAGGAACTGGTCTCGGTGGATTTCACCAGCAGCCCGTATTCGTCCATTGTGGATGCCCCGCTGACGAGCGTCATCGACGGGAACTTCGTCAAGGTCTTCTCCTGGTACGACAACGAAAGCGGCTACGCCTGCCGCATGCGGGACCTGGCCATTCACGTCGGCAGAAAACTGTAAAAGGAAGATATGACTAAACCCCTGATTGCCGGGAACTGGAAGATGCACATGACCGTAGGCGAGGCGGTGGCCTGTGCCCGGCATCTCCGGGAGTTGTTCCCGGAGCCCATCGATCGGGAGATCGTGATCGCACCACCGTTCACGGCCCTCTGGCCGGTTTCCCAGGCACTGACGGATTCCCCCATCGGCCTGGGGGCTCAGAATGTCAGCGACGAGCCGAAGGGCGCCTTCACGGGGGAGGTGTCCGCCGGGATGCTGGCTGATGCGGGTTGCCGTTATGTCATCGTGGGGCACTCGGAGCGGCGGCGGCTCTTCGGCGAAGAGGATGCGTGGATCAACCGGAAACTGATTGCGGTCCTGAAGGCGGGGCTGGCCCCCATCCTGTGCGTCGGTGAGACCCTGGCCCAGCGGGAGGCGGGAGATGCTTTCCCCGTTATCGAGGGGCAGATAAATGCGGGGTTGAAGAATTTGGAAGCCGGTGATATAGCCCGATGCGTTGTCGCCTATGAGCCCGTCTGGGCCATCGGCACCGGGCGAACGGCCACCCCGGCCCAGGCCGAAGAGGCCCATGCCTTCATTCGGAGCCGCATCCGGGGCCTGTTCGGAGAAACGCAGTCCGCCGATCTCCGGATCCTCTACGGAGGAAGCGTAACGCCGGACAACATCGACCGGCTGATGGAAAGCATAGAGATTAATGGGGTCCTTGTGGGGGGGGCGAGCCTGAATATCGAGTCCTTCTCAAGGATCATACGTTATTCAAAAGGGTAAAAGGAGCTTTCTTCCGTGCAAACCGTGATCAGTATCATTCACATCGTGATGTGCTTTGTTCTCATCGCCGTGGTGCTTCTCCAGGCGGGGAAGGGCGCCAACATGGGAGCCGCCTTCGGGGGGTCCAGCCAGACCGTCTTCGGAAGCAGCGGACCGGGGACTTTCCTGAGCAAGATGACCACCGGTGTGGCGGTCATCTTCATGCTGACGTCCCTCGTACTTTCCCATCCGTCTTTCCAGGGGGCCACTTCCGTCGTGAAGGGCGCCCGGCCGGTGGCTGAGAAGGCTCAGCCGGCCCCGGTGCTTCCGGCGCCGCCTGCCCCGCAGGGAGCACAGACACCAGTGGCTCCACCGGCGCCCGCACCGGCCGCGAAGTAGACAGGCTGCCTGCCCGCGAACGGTTTTCGGGTTGACAAAAAACGGCGGACCCTGTAGTCTTGCGACCCTGTGAGACAAAGGCTCCGGGAGGGGTAACTCCCCGGAGAAGGAACGAAAAAACGAATCATGCCGAAGTGGTGGAACTTGGTAGACACGCTATCTTGAGGGGGTAGTGGGCACAACCCGTGCGGGTTCAAATCCCGCCTTCGGCACCAAATAAACCACAAACGAAGCGGGGACAGGTTTTAAACCTGTCCCCGCTTCGTTTTGTGAAGTGTTTGGCCAACATTTTGGTCAACATTGTTCAGGAATCCTTCCTCATCAGCAGCTTTCCAAGTATTCTGGTCATCTGCGGTATCGCATCTGAGAAACATCTCCTGCGTTGAATGACCCGCCTGAGTCGATCCGGCTCGAGATGTCGGTTTATCATGCTGGCATTGCCTTCGAATAGTGCGACATACATGATATGTTTGTAATCCGGGACAAAAACACCTAGACTCCCGCCGTCATTTTCAGTACATTGCCGCGTGTAAAAAAAATTCCCTCCTGACACACCGAGAGTTTCCAGAGGAGGCACGGCCCCATGGAATCTAAAAAATCAAATCAGGAAGATACATCCCCGCAGCCAAAATCGCAGCCCTCAAAGCAAGGGGGCCTTATGTCGAGAGAGTCCGAAGTGTCCATGCAGGAATTATCGGACGCCTGCGAAAAATCCTTTCGGGAAAAAGGATACGACCGACGTAAGGAAGGATTCGACCGGCGCAAGAGCACCCTGACCGAATATGAGGGGGTGGACCGGCGTAAGGAGGTGTCCGACCGGCGTGAGGGGTTCGATCGGCGTAGGGAGGAATACGACCGGCGTAAGGAGGAATCTGACCGGCGTCAGGAGGAATACGACCGGCGTAAGAAAGCCCTGACCGAATATGAGGGGTCTGACCGGCGTGAGGAGGGGATCGACCGGCGTGAGGAAGCGATCGACCGGCGTGAGGAGGGATTCGACCGGCGCGAGAAGGCACCGACGGAAGCTTCGGGGATAAAAGATCTATTAAAAAAGAGAACATTCATAATCAGAGCCGGCTTGATCATACTATTGATCGTCGTCGCGTTTTGCTTTACCGTCCCAATACCAGGCTTGGGAATCATCAACGATAACGAATACATTGTAACGAGAGTGGAAGGCCGTGCCAATATGAAGTACCAGGCCGACTACTCGAAAGGCAATGTGATAGACAATGCCCCCTCTTTCCAAATTGATGGAGAATGGATACCGCTGAGTGAGGGTACCGTCATTGCTGCGGGCTCAAGAGTCATCATCGAGACGGGCGCTGAATCTACTGTCGATATCCTGATGGATGATGGGATGATCGTCAGGGTTGCGAAGAACAGCACGGTCAGACTGGAAGAAAAACAAAAAACGACAAGCCGGATCCAAGTCTTTGTGACCAAGGGTAGAATGTTCTGCAACATCGTTGCGGCGAACTTGAATAGATTCAAATCCGGATCGACATTCAAGATGGAGGTGTCGACCCCAAACGCTACATGCGGTGTTCGGGGAACGATCTTTTCCGTTGATTATCAGCCTGAAATCGGTATCACCAATGCGGCCGTCCTTGTTGGTGCCCTGAATGTTACCGATCCGGAAACAGCAATAAGATCAACCTTTAGTAGTTGGAATGATCTCAGGAACGGGCAAATGATTCAGTTGTCGCGAGATGGAAGAGTCATGGATAAAAGAAATCTTTCACCCGAGGAAATGAACATACTTAAAGAAGGTGCCCCCGTCCTTGTTACGGCTCACACAGTTTTTGAAAACATTGAGCGCTCATGGAGAAGGACGTGGTGGTTAACGCTTTATGATTTTGCTCGAAAACAAAGAGCAGAGAATGAAATGAGTGCAATCATCACCTCAGTGTATCAGAGAGGAATCATAGCAAAAGGAACGCTTCCTGATACCTTGAGCGACAAGTCGATACCAGGTGGAGATGTAAAAGATCCGTGGGGGAATAGCTACCTTTATATGCGAGCTGAACAGAATTATGGCCTTGTGATTTCCGCCGGACCTGATGGGAAGTATAATACGCCGGACGATCTGTATCGCTTCTTCTCCCTCTAACTTATAACATAGAATCTGGTGCCGGACCAATAATGCTCTAGCTCAAGTTTAACAGTTTCGAAATAATAGTGATGTGATTACGGACAGATGTGTCCTCTCGAAAAGTTCTTAGCACCACAAAATGCTCTTTGATAACCCGTTCCGCGTCCTCATGTTGCCTCCCGGATGGTGGGAGGCAGGCCCCCCCCCCACGGCTTGGAAAAGCTTCCCGCAGCTCAGATTGCAACGCCTCGCCATTCTTCTCCATCTTCCGGCGACGATCCGAAAGCATCAGGGCAACCCCTTAAATACACGTACTTATATAAAGAATTAGCCTCATTTCATCTGACAACCACTTTGGGCTTTTTTGAATCCTTTTTCTTCTTGTCATCCTTCTTCACATCCTTTTTCTCATTAACTTTTACATCCGTGACGGCAGTTTTCTTGACAGGAGTGGTTTCTTTCTCTGAGGAAACTGCCGGCGGCTGTGCAAATGCCGTTGTCGTGACAAGAAAAGCTAAGCCAATCATAACTACCCAAAAACGTTTCATTTTAAACTACCTCCTTGGGGACGGGTTAATATGCTTGTTCACAATCTTTACCATGCTGATCTCTTGGCCATAATAGGGTCTTTTGTCAATTCCTTGAACTTACTGCTGTACCGGTGAAACATACGGTGTTGCAGCACCAGCACCAAAAAGAACACGGTATGCCAGATCATCGTAAAAAAACTGCTCCGCAGTGACCCCTTTTGCAATGATGCCGAGTTCTGGTGGGAAATCGGTGCTTGTAGTAGGAGTCGTGCTTTTAATGCATCTATAACAGAGATTGTCATAGGTTACGAAATCACCAACAGCATATGAACTGGTACCCGACCATGGACTGATCTGCTGCCAGTAGGTTTGATTTGTTATATCCGGGCCAGTTATGGTAGCGGCCAATATGCACACATAGAAACTATTGCCATTATTTGAGTCAACAAAATCACCTCGTGAATAATTTCTATCGCTCCTCCAATTAGCCCAACTGGACGATACAAGTTGCCAGTAATAGTTGCTCGTTCCCCAAGTCGATGGCTTTTCGCTATTCCCAGATGTATTATCTTGCCTGCAGGCATATCTATAAGTTCCAAACCAGTTAGAATAGGTAACCGAATCACCAATATTATAAGTTGTTGAACTGTTCCACGTGGGGAACGTGGTTAATTGCTTCCAATAGGTGGTGTTCGTTAATGCTGGACCGGTCAGAGAGGTGTTTTGCATGCATTTGTAAAAGTATCCATTATAACTAACAATGTTACCCGTCGTATACTCAATTGTATTGGACCATGTGGTGGTAGATACTCCTGTCCAGTAAGTGGTGTTTGTTGGTGGCTGACTGCCGGCGCTGGCGCTTGAATACTTTTTCGAGCGAAGAATTGCATTTGCTTCCTTTCCTGCACCCATGCGCCAGAGAGATGAATCGACTGCGAGATTCAAACTGGGCGCCCATTGCACAAGAGTAAAATGATCATCCGTGCTCGTCCATGCCTGAATATCGGTGGGTGCCCACCTTATTGTACCACCGTTCTGCACCGGGATTTCTTCTAGCCGTATATTATTGGTTGCTGTTGAGTCACTACCATGCGGACTGGTATCGGCAAGGAAAGCCCAGATATAGTTATCCTTGGGACAATAGCCATTCGTGCAATCGATGCCGTTGCTCCAAGCTGAAGTCGTAGGATAGCTGCCAACGCTTGACGGTCGACTGAATGTGCCCTCAACATTGTTTAGTAATAATACAACCTTCCCGTCACTGTCGTGGATTTTCATCACTACCTTTGCCGTACCGCTCCCGCCGGTTATCGTATCGCCAACATTAATTTCCGAAGCCACGGTTTCCGCTGCCAGTTTTATGGAGGCAGCCTCGACCACCCGAACCATGACAGTGGACCAATCTTTTAAGAAGCCATACGGATCAACCGCATAGCTTAAATACGCACTATCTGTCTGATGTTGAACCCCACCGTTCAGCATCATGTAAGCAAGCCAATTGGTATCATTTGCTTGATTTCCATCTCTTGCGAAGAGAAGAATTGATGGCGTGTGGTCGGGGAGACCTGGCGGTATCATAGTAAGTGGAACATCATCGACTTCTCTCTGGCCACGGAAGAAAGCAAGACCATAAGCCGTCGTTTGCGGTGTTAATACATTGATCCTGAAGAAAACTCCGAAGCCGTATACAAAATAAACTCTTATCCAGTCCCTCCACTGCCGATCAAGTTCGTAATATGTGGTATCATTACCATACCACACTACATCACCCCAACTGTAGTGTGTTGATGGATTGTACTGTGAAGGTTGCTGATTGTGCTGTTCAGCAATTTTAACCTGCAAATCGTAACTTAAATAACCACCTGTGTTTGTCCAAGCCTGATATAATGGATTGTCTGTCCCTGAAGGGAAAGTCGGGGTGCCATAGGCTTCAGGATTGGGTGAATTTGGGCCGTCGATCTGTGTGATTTGTAAAGCAGTATTTCCGCTTCGATGGGTGCCCATTGCAAACTGACCCGTTGGATTACCTTGAGAACCCCCATGAACGGTTGACATATCTATGACCTGAGGATCTCCCGTTCCTCCTCCGGGAATTCCACTTAATGGCCAATTATAAGTAACTGTTCGGCTTATATTCCAAAAACCGCTGCCGTAAGCTCCCTTAGAAGTAATTCTTATGTGTTCTTTCGGTTTCACAGTAGCACCATTAACCACCGTGATCGTAGAGTTAAAACCTGATATTCCCTGTAACTGATTGACTACTCTCTGGCTGTAGCGATATGTATCCGTACCTATGGTGAAAAATCCACCTGCCGCATCGAAACCGCTAGCATCCGCAAGAAGAAGATTGCCTCCACGAGCTATTTCTTGTTGCCCATTAGCCGTAGAACTTGTAGATGCGCTGTTAACGAAGTTAAGAATTGAAACTTTGGCGCTTCCACCGCCCGGCAGAGAAATTGTTGGAGGAGTACCGGTACTCAAGTATGTGTTAAATACAGTTTTGTCACCAGTTTTCCGATAGAGTGTTGTAACGTAGCGGAAACCTGCCTCCGCATTATAATAAGCTCGCAGTGCATAATTTCCTGATATCGGGTTTAATGTCGAACTGGAGAAAACATATACAATAGAAGCACCAAGAGCGCATAAGATCACCATAGTAATGATCAATCCGATCATAAGAGCACCCTTCTGGCTGTTCTGTCTTCGATCGGATAGGACTGAAAGATTTTCTTTTTCCGTGTGGTTCATGACGAATCTCCTTGCTTTTGGCAATTGTAATTCCACTATTAAGATGGTGTGTTTCGCGGATATACTATGGTTACAAATGCTGGTATTGATGCACCACCCGGTTGAACAGATGATTGAAACGTTACAGTGACGCTATTATCTGCATTGTAAATCAAGCTGAAAGAACCTACTTGGTCCATCAATTTGTCATAGTTTGCGTTATCACTCGATATCTCGATATTACCTGAATTCAATCGCATATATCGAGGTCCAAAAGTTATATTGTGAAATGGCATAGGCATGGCCCCACTCGTTCCATAGCAGTCGTAGCATTCAACCAATTCTCGCTCAATCCTAGCCATTGCAAGTTGTGCTTTTTCACTGACAGCAGCAGTATCCTTTGTAAATAGATATTGCTGAACTCCAGTTACGATTCCCATACCAGCGATAGCAGCTAGAATCGCTACGATTATCAGGACCATGATCATTTCCAGCAGGGTGAATCCCTGTTGCTGATGTAATTTTCTTATCATAACAGGCCTCTTTGCTTTCTTATTGCATGAAATAGGATACGATTATCTGATTTCCTGTTGTAACCGTTACCTGAATCGTCTCCCAATTTGCATTATATATAGCACTGCCACTTTGTACCGTAGTGCAACTACCATAATTCCCACACTGTTGCTTGAAGGTGTCCCAACTAATAGTATTAGACAAGTAGGAGGCATAGTCTGCAGAAATTTTTTCCATGTTTCCGCTAGAGGTACCCAAGTCTCGAGTTTGCTTTATTGGATCTCCACCCTTTGTCAAAGCGGTTCCCATAAAGCTGATAAGAAAGCCCGCTAGTATAGCCGCAATAATGAGTGTTATAATAACTTCGAGTAAAGTGAATCCTTTTCCCGGTTTTCTGATTTTATTGGGTTTTATCATGGTACGTACCCCGTATTCTTTGTTATTTTAATCGGTTCTGTTCCTAGGGTAAGGTTTATATCATTAGCCGATGGGGTCAACCCATATAAATCGGAACATGGTCTTCCCCACTTATCAAAGGTTATATCGCTGGCTGCTGACAGAGTCATATTGTTGAGGCTAACGAAATCATCCTCCGCCCCTGGAAAAACCACCTTTTTAGTTTTGTCGCAATCTCTGAACATGAAATAGCTGTTTCCTGACATGCTAATTCCGAATGATGAAGCACATGTAGCTATAGCGCTTGTATCGGCATCTGCATTCATAGCTCGCATCTGGGCATATCGAATATGGCTTTTTATCGCTTCCGCCATTGCTTTCTGGTTCATTTCATCAGTGGATGTTATCCTTGAGACAGCGATAACCGTGAGGATACCGATCAGGACTAAGGTGGAAATAACTTCAATAAGTGTAAATCCTTTTACCCTCTTACATTTAGGCATCGCACTGCCCTCCTTGCTTGTAACTTAGCGAATCATGAGCATAATCTTTTAAAACCCTCAATAAAACCATTCCCATCAAAATACCTGTTACAAAGAATGTCAGAGGGAAAAAAGCCCCAAAAGTTGTCTTAAAGGTAAAATTAATTAAAAGAGTATTCGTAATGATCATGATTCCATAGACCATGATAGAACCTTTCGCATAAGTAGATGCACTTGGTAAATGCGCCGCAACCATTAATCCAGCCGTTATTAGTGAGATTGCCGCCACTATGATTAAGATGGCCGGGAATGCTATAGAAATAACTGTAGTTGATAAGTATCCTAAGTGAAATATGCTAGTTAACAGAATTGTTCCAATGAAGAAGAAAAAAAGACCGGAAATCAAAAAGCAGAAAGAAGACTCATATCCTTTGATACATTGACGACAAAAAGTGGACCACGATATTGAGCCTGTTTCTTTGAAAACCTGTATGAGAATATTTAAAAATTTGTAACTGGGCTTATTAAGCCCGCTCATTACTCTTTCCGTGAAATCACAAGGAACATTGATTCTGGTTGTATTTTCCATTAAATAAATTAAAAATTTGTATTTGCTGAAATCTTCGTTCATGGAATGAATATTACCTTGCGGGTCGTTTTGATCTGATTTTTGTATAGATATACAAAAGAGGGGACGATAAAGTCACAAGATATTTTGCAGATTCAAATCCGTCCCATTCAATCGCACGCCGATCAATTGTTCCTTGACAACCTCAGTCCATCCGGATATATGGCGCCTCTTACCAGACAGGATGTCCCCATCGTCTAGTGGCCTAGGACACCGGCCTTTCACGCCGGTAACCAGGGTTCGACTCCCTGTGGGGACGCCAATATATAATGAAGGGGTTACGATGATCATCGTAACCCCTTTTTTCCGGCTCTCGATCTGTCCCCACAAAATCCCCAACTCGGGATAAAAAAAGGACCAGCCTTCCGGCTGATCCTTAAGGGATAAGTAGCCCCAATGCCTGTTTCGTCAATAAAAATGGGCCGATAAGATTATCGGAATCTCACGTCATCGAAATTGATGTGTCCCCAACCACCGCTGGAGAAATCAATCAGCCTGATCTGAGCATTTTGGCCCTGATAGTCGGTGACGTCCCATGTTATGCGCTCCATCGTCTCCGTGCATCTCCCCGTTGCCTTCTGGACGACCTGACCGTTTACCATGAGTTCGATCCGCTCCGTATTGATGTCACACCCACCGCCGATCAGAAAACTGATGTTTGAATTGTTGATCATGAACGGATCGGACGTCAGGGTTCCCTGGGGTCCGTCGCCCTGGATCCGTCCAGGTTGATCGGTGGGAGAATGCCGGTTCTCATAGCCGCCGATCCAGTAATCACCCTGGTGGTTGGAGGGCTGGCCGCGATGACGGGCTGTCGGGTTGTCGCCATATGTCGGCTGAGTATTGAAGGCAGTACCCGTGCTCTGCCAGCCACGCAGATCGCCTGTCTCGAAATCCCAGGTTATTTTCCCGGGAGCAATCCTTTTCCTTTCCACAACGGGGCTGACGGCACGGTCCGTCCTTTTCGCCGGCCGGTCTGGAACCGCAGCCGGCTGAGAATCACCGGAAATGCCCAGTTTCAAGAGATCGGCGATGGTTACCGTTTTGGCAATATCCCCGCGTGCAGACCCTGTCACTTTTCCGGTTTCCGTATCGATGGCCTTGCAGGATACGCGAATGCTGTCCCCGAACGGGGTGATGGTTCCGGTGATAATGACATCGGTACCCGCCAGCTTGCCGATTTTTTTGATCGCGCTGGGATCCATCAAGCCGGACAGGGAGAGCTTCTGTTCTTCGATGATACGCTTCATATGGTTGCGGTCGAGGACATCGAAACCCTGAGAGTGCGACGTCAGATTGCCGGAAATCTCTTCCGCGATGAATCTCCCCAGTTCATTCACACGCCCCTGAAGATCGGTGAAGTCGACCACGGCAATGCTCTTCTTTCCGGACTTCACGATCTCTGCAGAAAGGATGGATGAGAGGTTGGCGATCTCCCGCTCGTAAGAGACTGCAGGGAGTGCCGGGCAAATGACGACCAGCGCGATCAAGGAATAAAGGATACGACGACAACCTTCGAAACATTTGTTCATGAGTTTCGCTCCTGAATGGTTGTTGGATTTGCTGCACCATAAGGGAGCCCATGAAGATTGTCAATCGCATAAGGCGCAGGATGAGTGCCTCATTGCTGAATCCTCGTGAAACGGAGGGGACTTCCCCGAGGGCAGCAGGCCGGAAAAAATGCGGGTCGCCGGTTGTAACGAAACACGGACAGGTCCTCAGGCATTCCGCACACGGTCCTCTGTTCCTTTCTGCCGTTGAGCATACCTTTGTCTGTATGGACGTGTTACCCTTTCTGCCGGGCGAAAATCCTGATCCCTCCGGGCGGGCCCAGTCTCATAACGAACACCGACGCTGCGGCCTCCCATCTTTTGCTACAAGAGGGAAGGCCTGCCGGCACCTACAGACCACTGTCCAGATTACAACAAAGAATACGAATAGATAGATTGCTGAAAAAATTCTTGTACAAATTTCTTGACAAGAAAATCCTTTCAGAATAATTTACCCATCATTTGATGGAACAGGCATATGGAATAGCCTGGTGGAACAGGATAATGGAACGGATCGCTGGAAACTGTTGATGGGAACCTGCAATGGCCACGATTCTTGAGAAAGCCCGGAAAGATCCCACGTCGATGAAAGGGAGGATTCTGGCAGTGGCTCGCCAGCTCTTCGGGCAATACGGTTTCCATGGCACGACGACCCGCATGATTGCCCGGGAAGTCGCCATCGACATCTCTACGCTTCATTATCACTGGGGAGAAAAGGGCGATCTCTACGAGGCCGTCGTTCTCGATATCTGCAAGGACCTCGGTAAAAAACTCATCGAAGTCGAAAAGATCATCCACGGCATGCCCCGGAACGACCGTCTGTCCATTTCCATCGAGATGATGACGGATTACCTCTTTGATCACCCCGAATGCTCAAACCTGATCCTGTTCCGCTATTTCGGCATGACGCGGGAAGGCGACGGACTCGACTTTAAAATCCCCGAGTTCACGGCGGATGTTGCCCGATCCATGGGGCTGGCGAAAGACAAGAGGAACGTTCCTCCTCATGTGAGGTTGGAAGTCCTGGCCCTGATGAATTCGATCCACAATTTCGTGTCCGGGGAGAGCCTGTTCCGTCCCATGGTGAACATGAACCGGGAGAACTACATCCAACTGGTCAAGCAGACGCTGACGTTCATCCATATCCCGGCCTTTGCGCAGGGATCGGATTACGCGCGGGAATGACAAGGGCGGCTTGTCCTCCGGATGAGCCGTCCGAAGAATAACAGAACGCTTGCAGCACGCATTTTACAGAAAGGGAGAATGACTATGGGAGCTAGCAGCATTCGTTTTGATGGTCGCGTGGCCATCGTAACCGGTGCGGGCGGTGGCCTGGGCCGTGTGTATGCCCTGGAACTGGGCAAACGTGGAGCGAAGGTCGTCGTCAACGACTTCGGAGGGGCCCGTGACGGCTCGGGATCCGGCGCGGCCGCCCCGGCGGACAAGGTCGTTGAGGAGATCAAGGCGCTGGGAGGAGAGGCGGTAGCCAACTATGACAGCGTGGCGACCGCGGAAGGCGGTGCGGGCATCGTCAAGACGGCCATCGACGCCTTCGGGAAAGTCGACATCCTCATCAACAACGCCGGCATCCTCCGTGACAAGGGACTCCTCAAGCTGGAACCGGAGAACTGGCAGATCGTTCTCGATGTCCACCTCACCGGGGCCTACAACGTGACGCGCCCGGCCTTCGGCGCCATGAGGGAAAACGGATTCGGGCGGATCGTCATGACGACATCGGCCGCGGGCCTGTACGGCAATTTCGGCCAGACGAACTACAGCTCGGCGAAACTGGGCCTCGTGGGCTTCATGAACACCCTGAAGCTGGAAGGCGGGAAGTACAACATCAAGGTGAACACCATTGCCCCGATCGCGGCATCGCGGCTCACGGAAGACGTCCTGCCTCCGGACATGCTCGACAAACTGAAGCCGGACTACGTGGCGCCGATCGTCCTTTATCTCTGCTCTGAGGAGTGCGCGGACACAGGCCACATCTACAACTGCGGCGCCGGCTTCTACAATCGCGCCGCCATCATGACGGCCCCCGGCGTCGTTCTCGGCGGCGGCACGAAGATCCCCACCGTCGAGGATGTGTCCGTCAACTGGCCGAAGATCGCCGATCTGAAGGGTGCCAGGGAATATGCGGACCTGAACGAACTCGTCCTCGGGGATGTCCTCGCGGCCCTGGAGGGGAAGAAGGAAGCCCCGAAGAGCAGCGGCGGATTCGCCGCGGTGAAAGATGTCTTCGCCGCCATGCCCGGTGCATTCCAGGCAGGTGCGGCCACGACGGACGTTGTTTTCCAGTATTGCATCGCCGGCGACGGCGGCGGCGACTGGTATGCAGAGATCAAGGGCGGTGCCCTGACCGTGGCCGCCGGTGTCCACGCTTCCCCCGGCTGCACGCTGAAGATGGCATCCGCTGATTACATCGACCTCATGAACGGAAAAATGAACGCCATGAAGGCCTACACGTCCGGGAAGCTGAAGATAGAAGGAGACCTGATGAAGTCGCAGCTCCTGGAGAAGCTGTTCAAATTCTGAGGCGGGATCCTTCGGGACGAACGATTCGAAAATCCGAAAGCAACACACGTGAATGAAGGAGGTAAAACAATGATCGGGATCACATCATTTGGAGCCTATATCCCTCGCCTGAGAATGGACCGTATGGCGATCTACCAGGCCATGGGCTGGTTCGCTCCGGCGCTCATCAGCGTGGCCCAGGGCGAGCGCTCCATGTGCAACTATGACGAAGACAGCCTTACCATGGCGGTCGCGGCGGCCCAGGACTGCCTGATCGGCAAGGACAAGAAGAAGATCGACGCGGGTTATCTCTGCTCGACGACCCTCCCCTTCAGTGACCGCCAGAACGCAGGAATCCTGGCGACGGCGCTGAACCTGCGGAGCGACATCAACACGGCGGACTTCACGTCCTCCCAGCGGGCCGGGACCACGGGTCTCCTGACGGCCCTCGACGTCGTGAAAGCGGGCAGCCGCAAGTCCATCCTGGTCGCCGCTTCGGACAAGCGCCACACCAGGCCGGCCGGCTTCTACGAAATGTGGTTCGGCGACGGCGCGGCCGCCCTGATGGTCGGCAGCGAGGACGTCGTGGCCGAATTCAAGGGCTCCTACAGCGTTACCTACGACTTCGCGGACCATTTCCGCGGTTCCTGGTCCGAGTTCGACTACACCTGGGAAGAGCGCTGGCTCCGTGAGGAAGGCTACTCCAAGTTCATCCCCGAGGCAGTCAATGGACTCATGAAGAAGTTGAAGATCACCATGGACGACGTCCAGAAGCTCGTCTTCCCGTGCATCTTCAAGGCCGAGCACCGGTCCATCGGCAAGAAGCTCGGCGCCTCCGGCGACAAGCTCGTAGACACGATGCACGAAGTCTGCGGGGAAACGGGCGCGGCCCACGCCCTCGTCATGTTCGTGTCGGCCCTCGAGACGGCCAAACCGGGCGACGGCATTCTCGTGGCCGGCTTCGGCCAGGGATGCGACGCCATGTACTTCAAGGTGACGGAGAACATCACGAAGCTCGCCGAGCGGTTGGGCGTGAAGGGTTCGCTGGCCAAGAAGAAAACAACGGACAACTACATGAAGTTCCTCAAGTTCCGTGAGCTGCTTGCTCCGGAGACGGGCATCCGGGCGGAGGCACCGATCCAGACGGCCATGACGGCCCTCTGGCGGAACCGCAAGATGATCCTCGGCATGGTGGGCGGCAAGTGTACGGCCTGCGGGACGCCCCAATTCCCGCCGGCGGATATCTGCGTGAACCCCGCCTGCGGCCACGTGGGGCCCATGGAAGATTACGAATTCGCCGGCATTCCGGCCCGGATCAAGAGCTTCACGGGCGACCTGCTGGCTTTCTCGGTCGATCCCCCGGCGATCTACGGCCTGGTGCAGTTCGAGGGCGGCGGCCGTTTCGTGGCCGACTTCACGGACTGCGAGCTGAATGACCTCAAGGTCGGAATGCCCGTGAAGCTGTCCTTCCGCAGGCGCATTGTCGATACCATGCGAGGTTTCTCCCAGTACTTCTGGAAGCCAGTACCGGAGACCGACTGGATTCCCGAGGTCGACTTCCAGGGCAGGGTGGCCATCGTGACGGGCGCCGGCGCCGGTTTGGGACGGGCCTATGCATTGGAACTGGGACGCCGCGGTGCGAAGGTCGTGGTGAACGACTTCGGCGGCGCCCGGGACGGATCGGGAGCGGGTGCAGCCGGGCCTGCCGACCTGGTAGTCAATGAAATCAAGGCATTGGGCGGCGAGGCTGTCGCCAATTACGACAACGTGGCCACGCCACAGGGCGGCGAGGGGATCGTGAAGACGGCCCTCGATGCTTTCGGCAAGGTCGACATCCTCATCAACAACGCGGGCATCCTCCGCGACAAGGGCATTCTCAAGATGGAGCCGGAGCACTGGGCGGCTGTTCTTGCAGTCCACCTGAACGGCGCCTACAACGTGACGCGCCCGGCCTTCAAGGCCATGCGGGAAAACGGGTACGGGCGGATCGTCATGACGACCTCCGCAGCGGGCCTGTACGGCAACTTCGGCCAGACCAACTACTCCTCGGCGAAGCTCGGGCTCGTCGGCTTCATGAACACACTCAAGGCGGAGGGCGGGAAGTACAACATCCACGTCAACACGGTCGCGCCGATTGCAGCGTCCCGGCTGACGGAAGACGTCATGCCGCCGGAGATGTTCAAGAAGATGAGCCCCGATTACGTCGCCGGTCTCACGATTTATCTCTGCTCCGAGGATTGCAAGGAGAACGGAAGCGTTTTCAACGTGGGCGCCGGGTACTACAGCCGCGCGGCCATCATGACCGGCCCCGGGACCACGCTCGGCGAAGGCGGGAAAGTGCCGACGCCGGAGGACATCCGTGACAACTGGGAAAAGATCAACAGCATGGCCGGTGCGAAGTACTACGCGGAGCTGAACGCGGCCATCATGACGTTCCTCATGCCGCCGGCACCGGCGGGCAGCGAGGCACCCAAGGGCGGTGGCGCAATGGACGTCAAGGGGATCTTCGACAAGATGCCGTCTGCCTTCAACGCAGCCGCGGCCGCCGGCAAGGACGTGGTTTTCCAGTTCAACATCTCCGGACCGACGGGCGGCGACTGGTATGTCATCGTGAAGGACGGCGCCTGCAAGGTATCGACGGGTAAGGTCGACGGTGCCACCACGACCATCGGCATGGCCGACGCGGACTTCGTCGATCTGATCACCGGCAAGCTGGACGGCATGAAGGCCTTCTCCGCCGGCAAACTGAAGGTGAGCGGCGACATGATGAAATCCCAGCTCATCGGCAAACTGTTCAAATTCTAACGATTGGGGAGGTACTACCATGGCTACGGGAATTAGAGACAAAGTCGCGATCATCGGTATGGGTTGCAGCCGGTTCGGAGAGCGATGGGATATGGGAGCGGAGGGCCTGATGGTCGAGGCCTTTCAGGAAGCGATCGCCGATGCCGGGATCGAGAAGAAGGCAATCCAGGCGGCCTGGTTCGGGGTCTGCATGGAAGAGGTCAATGTCGGCAAGGGCTCGCCGTCCATGAGCGTTGCCCTCCGGCTGCCCAACATCCCCGTTTCCAGGATGGAGAACTATTGCGCCACGGGAACGGAGGCCTTCCGGGGGGCGGTGTACGGCGTTGCCTCGGGCGCCTACGACATCTGCCTGGCGCTGGGCGTCGAGAAGCTGAAGGACACGGGGTACGGCGGCCTCCCCGCATGGGGGGCTACGTCGGGGAGCCTGGTCTGGCAGTGGTTTCCAAATTGCACGGCGCCGGGCCTGTTCGCACAGCTCGCGTCGGCCTACGTGGCCAAGAACCGGATCAAGAACGAGGACATCAAGCGGGCCATTGCCCACGTGTCGGTGAAGAGCCATGCCAACGGTGTCCTGAATCCCAAGGCCCACCTGCGGAAGGCGGTTACGATGGACCAGGTCCTGGGCGCCCCGATCATTGCCTGGCCCCTGGGCCTGTTTGACTGCTGCGGTGTTTCCGACGGATCGGCGTGCGCGATCGTCACGACCCCGGAAATCGCCAAGAAGCTCGGGAAAAAGGACATCATCACCGTCAAGGCGGTTCAGTTGTCCGTCAGCAACGGCTACGAAGGCGGCTTCAACGAGTGGGCCGGTGACCATTTCGTCACGGCAAGCAAGTGCAGCACCGACGCATACAAAGAGGCCGGCGTCACCAATCCGAAGGAAGAGCTCAGCATGATCGAGCTCCACGACTGCTTTTCCATCACGGAACTGGTCAGCTACGAAGATCTCCACATCTCCGAGCCGGGCCAGGCCTGGAAGGACGCCCTGGACGGCATGTACGACCGGGACGGCAAGGTGCCGGCCCAGATCGACGGCGGCCTCAAGTGTTTCGGCCATCCGATCGGTGCCTCGGGGCTCCGGATGATCTACGAGATGTACCTGCAGCTGCAGGGTAAGGCAGGGGAGCGCCAGCTGAAGGATCCCCGCCTGGGCCTGACACACAACCTGGGCGGCTTCCCCCACCAGAATGTGTGCGCCATCTCCATCATCGGCAAACTCGGCAAATAGTTCCCATCCGTTACGTCCTGCCGGTGGTGAAGGGGCTTGTCCCCTTCGCCCCGGCAGGCAACCCGGACATGAAAGATACGGTATCCGCAGCGATTGACGTTGCATTCTGAACCATCGGCATTTCGTCAAGGAGACAACGTATGGACATTCTCAATTACACGGATGAACACAAAATGTTTCGCGATACCCTGCGCAAGTTTGTCGCGAACGAGCTGATCCCTCACGTCGAAGAGTGGGAAGAGGCCGGCATCGTTCCCAAGAGCGCGTGGCAGAAGATGGGGCAGCAGGGATTCCTGGGGACGTCGGTTCCGGTGGAATACGGCGGACCGGGGGCGGATTTTCTGTACTCGGTGATCGTCAACGAGGAAATGGCCCGGGCAAATTTCTGGGGGCTCACCGCCGCGCTGCACAGCGACATCATCGTTCCCTACATTCTTTCCTATGGTTCCGAGGAGCACAAGCAGAAGTACCTCCCCGGCTGCGTAAGCGGCGACTGCATCACGGCGGTTGCCATGACGGAGCCCAATGCGGGGAGCGACCTGGCGGCCATGAAGATGACCGCAGCGGAGAGCGGGGACTCTTTCGTCCTGAACGGTCAGAAAACCTTCATCTCGAACGGGATCAACTGCGATCTGTGCGTCGTGGCCGCAAAGGACCCGGCGGAGAGCAATCCCCACAAGGCAGTGGATCTGTTCCTCGTCGAGACCGGCACGCCCGGGTTCGAGAAGGGCAGGCAGCTCAAGAAGGCCGGCTGGCACAGCCAGGATACGTCGGAGCTGTATTTCACGGACTGCCGGATCCCGAAGAGCAACCGACTCGGGGACAAGGGCACGGGCTTCCTGAAGCTCATGCAGAAGCTCCAGCAGGAGCGCCTGGTCCTGTCGATCGGAGCCGTCGCTGCGGCCGAGTTCATGCTCGAGTTCACCATCAAGTACTGCCAGGAGCGGCCGGTTTTCGGGAAGCCGATTTCCAAGTTTCAGCACAGCCAGTTCGAGATTGTGGAGATGGCCACGGAGATCAAGATCGGCCGGACCTTTGTCGACAAGCTGGTGGCGGACCACATGGAAGGGCGGCAGATCATCATCGAGACGTCCATGGCCAAATACTGGATCAGCGACATGGCCAACCGCGTCGCCGACCGGTGCCTGCAGCTCCACGGCGGCTATGGTTACTGCGACGAGTATCCCATCTCCCGCGCCTGGCGGGATCTCCGGGTGACCCGGATCTTCGCCGGCACGAATGAAATCATGAAAACCATCATCGCCCGGTTTATGGGCCTGTAGAAGGAGCCATTCCATGCCGGGACCCCTGGAAGGGTTGAAAATTCTCGATTTTACGACGCTGTTGCCGGGGCCGTATGCCACGATGACGCTCGCCGACCTGGGAGCGGACGTCCTGTCCGTCGTCTCCGGAAGCCGGCCGGACCTGACGGCTTTCCTGCCGCCGTTCCTGCCGGGAACGGACCTTTCCGTCGCCTCGGCCTACCTGGGGCGCGGCAAGCGGTCCCTGACGCTGAATCTGAAGGATCCGAGGGCGATCCAGGTCGTCCATCGCCTGCTCGATCATTACGACATCATGATCGAGCAGTTTCGTCCCGGGGTCATGGCGAAGTTCGGCCTGGCCTACGATCATCTGGCGGAGAAATTCCCCGCCCTGGTTTACTGCTCCCTGACGGGGTACGGCCAGACGGGGCCCATGAAAGACAGGGCCGGCCACGACATCAATTTCTTATCCCTGTCGGGGCTCATGGGCTATGCAGGGAGAAAAGAGTCGGGACCCGTTCCGATGTCCATGCAGATCGCCGATGTGGCGTCCGGTTCCAACTATTCCATCATCGCCATCCTGGCCGCAGTCATCCACCGGCAGAAGACGGGGAAGGGCCAGTATCTGGACATATCCATGACCGATGGGGCCGTCGCCTTCAATGCCATGGCCGCTGCGGCCTGCCTGGCGGCGGGGGAGGAACTGGAACGGGAAGGTTTTATCCTGAACGGCGGGTCCCTTTACGATTTCTATCAGACGTCGGACGGCCAGTATCTCGGCTTCGGCGGCATCGAGCCGCAGTTCTTCAGCGCCTTTTGCCGGGCCATCGGCCGTCCGGACCTGATTGCCGGCGGCGTGGTGCCGCCGGACTGTGCGAAGGTGAAGGAAGAAGTGCGGGCGATCCTGGCGGGGAAGACACGCCGGGAATGGGAAGCGATCTTTGCGGAGACGGATGCCTGCATGGAACCCGTTCTGTCCCTGTCTGAGGCGCTGAACAGCGACCTGGTACGGGATCGCGAGCTTGTGGCCCAGGTCGCCCTGCCCGACGGCCGCATGGTCAGACAACCTGCCTGCCCCATCAAGTTTTCGGCAACTCCCCCGGCATATGGTCACACGGGAGTGAAGGCGGGAACGCACAACAGAAAAGTCCTTCTCGATCTGGGGTATGGCGAGGAGGAAATCGACGGATTCGAAAAGACGGGACTCTTCTCATAACGAGGGGAAGGAGGGCGCAAGCGCCCTCCCGTTCCCGTCGGTGAAAAAATACGCAAGAAGATCAAACAAAATTGGAGGTTCACATGGCAGACAAAACTAAGTTGGGAATGGAGTTTCCCCCTTACGTCTTCGAATTGGAAAGGGGAAAGATCGCCGAGTTCGCCATGGCTGTCTCGCAAAAGGAGAACAAGAGCCAGATCAAGCAGATCTACGCCGATAGCGCGGCAGCGAAAGCGGCGGGGTACAAGGACGTCATCCCTTCCCCCACGTTTGCGACGTGCTTTGCCCTGTGGGGTGGGGCGGGACTGATGCCCATGATCCAGGCGCTCAGCATCAACCTAGGACGGCTGCTTCACGGCGAGGAGGAATACGAATACCTGGCGCCGATTTATCCGGGCGACGTCATGACGGGAGTGACCAAGGTGGTCGACATGTACGACAAGGAGAAAAAGGGCAAGCCCGGGAAGTTCATGGAATTCACGGTTCTGGAGACGGAAATCAAAAATCAGCGGGGCGAGGTCGTGATCCGGAATCGCTCGACCCTGGTGGAGAGATAGGAGGAGGCCATGACGAAAGCATTGACGTACGACAGCATCAACGTCGGCGATGCCATGCCGACATTCACATCGGATCCCCTTACACGCACGCACCTGGTCCGCTATGCGGGCGCTTCGGGAGACTTCAATCCCCTGCACCACGACGAGACGTTCGCCAAGATGTTCGGCATGCCGCGGGTCATCTCCCACGGGATGCTCGTGATGGGCATCACGGGGCGAGCCATCACGGAGTGGATCGACGACAAGAATCTGCGCAAATTCGGCGTCCGGTTCTCCGCGATGACGGAACCCATGGATCTGGACGATCCGAACTCCAAGGCAAGGGCGACGATCATCGTGACCGGCAAGGTCGTCGAGAAGTTCGAGGAGGCGGGCGAGAAGCGGATTCGCTGTGAGGTCCAGTCAGCCGACGGTCTCGGATCCGTCAAGATTATGGGAAGTTTCGTGGCGGCCGTTTCCTAGGAACCCTCCTGTCGCCGTTCCCGTGCAGTTTTCGGGAGCGGCGACGCCGCTTTGTTCAGGAACACGACTCCCGGGTGGATGTCCATTTCGGCATGCCGCGCCCTGGCAGACGCGACGGCCGACCGGCGGATGTCTGCCGCCGGCGGAACGGAACGGGAGGCAATTGCGGACAGCCTGGATGCCTGCTGTCTTGTGGAGGAGATATGGCGAGTTTGATTTTGGATCGACGGGACCAGATATTTGTCCTGCAGGAATTGCTGAAGACGGAAGACCTGTGCGGGATGTCGAAGTGGTCGGACTTCTCGCAGGACACCTTCGAGATGGTACTGAAGGAAGCGGAGCGCATGGCGGTGGACGTCATCTTCCCGACCCTTGCAACGGGGGACCGGGAAGGCTGCCGGCTGGAAGACGGCCAGGTCCATGTGCCGCCGTCCTTCCGCCGCTGCTACGATGTATACCGGGACGGCGGCTGGATCAACATGGGTGTATCGCAGGAGGCGGGCGGCCAGGGATTTCCTTACGTAATCACTCTGGCGGCCAAGGAGTGGTTCATCCATAACTTTTCATTTTTTGTCTATCCGGAGCCGGCGCAGGCGGCCGCCCACCTCATTGAAGTCTTTGGGACGGACACCCAGAAGAAAAAGTATATGGAAAAGATGTACGCCGGGATCTGGGGCGGCACCATGGCGCTGACGGAGCCTTCCGCCGGGTCCGACGTGGGCGCCCTGAAATGCAAGGCGATACGGAAGCCCGACGGCACGTTCCGCCTCCAGGGAACGAAACAGTTTATCACCGGGGGCGATCACGACCTGACGGAAAACATCATCCATCCTGTCCTGGCCCGGATTGAAGGCGATCCACCGGGGACGGGGGGCATTTCCATTTTCCTGGTTCCCAAGTACATCGTCAACGACGATGGGACGCTGGGGCGCCGCAACGATTTTTCGATCGGCGGAATCGAGCATAAAATGGGACTCCACGGAAGCGCCACCTGCGTCATGAATTTCGGCGACAACGGCGACTGCTACGCGGAGCTCCTGGGCAAAGAGCGGGAAGGAATCAAGGTCATGTTCCAGATGATGAACGAGGCCCGCATCGGTGTGGGGCTCCAGTCGCTGGCTGCCGCATCCATGTCCTACCTTCACGCCCTCCAGTATGCGAAGGAACGCCTGCAGGGATCTTCGCTCATGGATATGAAGAATCCGGAGGCCCCACGGGTCCCGATCATCCAGCACGCCGATGTCCGGCGGATGCTCTTGTGGATGAAGGCCCATGTGAGCGGGATGAGGGCTCTGCTGTACTTCGCGGCCTATTGTGACGACCGGGAGAGAGGCATGGAGTCGGAAGCGGACCGCGAGAAGTACAAAGGCCTCCTGGAAATCCTGACTCCGCTCTGCAAGGCCTACTGCTCGGACATCGCCTTCCGGGTATCGGAGATCGCCATCCAGACCTACGGCGGGTACGGCTACTGTTCGGAATATCCCGTGGAACAGATCATGCGGGACATCAAGATCGCCTCGATTTACGAGGGAACGAACGGCATCCAGGCGCTCGACCTGGTGGGCCGGAAACTGGGTCAGAAGAAGGGCCTCTATTTCATGAGCCTGCTCGGTGAGATGAACGCGGTCGTGGCGAAGTGCCAGGCGAATGAAACCCTGAAACCGCTGGCTGCCGACGTCCAGCAGGCGGTGAACACCCTGGCGGAGATGGCGATGTATTTCTCGGGCAGCGTCAAATCCGGGAAGTTCATGGTACCCATCAGCAACGCGTACCCGTTCATGATGATGATGGGCAAGATCGTGATGGCCTGGCTCCTCCTGTGGGAGGCCGGCATTGCCGAGGAAAAGCTCGAGTCCATCTGCGCCGGGAAGAAGATCGACGCCGGGGACAAGGCGAAACTCGCGGCGCTGGCCGGGAGCGACTCCGAGGCGGCTTTCTACATCGGCAAGGTCGAGGAGGCAAAGTACTTCATCAACCACGTCCTGCCGGAGGTGGATGCGGCCGTGAAGGCGATCAAGAGCGAAGATCTCTCCATGATCGAGATTCCGGAGGAGAGTTTCGCAGTTTAGAGCAGAATGAAGGTGATTGTTCACGAACGGGAGTTGCCATCCGTTTCATAGTGCGGTATCGATGGACGGCAGTTCCGGATCTCAGGGAGGGGCGGGAAATCTTCCGGCGGAAGGCTTCCCGCCCTGAATTTGTTTTCAGCGGCTTCCGTAGCGAGGTACGCCATGCGGGGTGTGAGTGCGGAGCGCGCAGCTCAAAACCAGAGACTGACCGACAAGCTTGCCCTGAAAAACACCCTCCTCAGCCACATCCACGACCTTACATCCCTGTTGACCGAAGCCCCCGATCTCGAACAGGTTTTTCACGAGATTCTGGATCGTGCGATGGCCGCCCTCCATTTCGACCGGGCGGTCATCATGCTCCTGAGTGAAGACGGAGCGAAGCTGAAGTGCCAATGCGTGAAAGGGTTCACGCCGGAGGGGGAACGGCATGCCCGGGGGACTCCCCTTAGCATCGAGCATCATGATTGCTATGAGACGCGCGTGATTCAATCGGGCATCCCACTGTTCATTCAAAACGCGGCGGATGATCCCCATGCCACCGCCCTGGATCGGGCCATCAACCAGATTCACATCCGCCAGGGGCAGGAGCGGATGAGCCTGATTTACGTCCCTTTGAAGCACAAGGGGAAGATCATGGGTTTTATCGGCGCGGACCGTTACCGGACGCGCGTCGAGATCACCCAGGATGAAATCGAGGCCCTCGTCATCTTTGCCAATCAGGCGTCCATCGTCATCGAGAATGCACGTCTCTACAACAAGCTGAATGAGAAACAGGTTCTCCTCGAAGGGGTGATCAAGTGCTCCGTCGACGGCATCGTCATCAGCGACATCATGGGCAACATTCTTCATTTCAATCCCCGGGCGCAAGAGATCCTGGGGATTTCGGAAGACGAGGCCCGCAAGATCCTTGCCCAGGAACTGTCCGATCTTGACGATAATGAGAGGACCCGGCTCTACAATGTGTTCAAGCGCCAGGAGCACATCAGCCATTATGAGAGGACATATCTGCGTAACGACGGCAAAAGGCTCGTTCTGAACCTGAGCTGTTTTGCGATTGTGGATGCGGATCAGAAAACGCTGGGCGTCGTGACGGAAGTCACGGACGTCACGGAAAAAAAGCGAATGGACGATTACCTGGTGCGGGTCGAAAAGTTTGCCGCTCTCGGCCATGTCGCTTCCGTGATTGCCCACGAGATTCGCAATCCGTTGTCCGGAATCGCCACGACCGTTCAGAATCTGGAGATGGAATACGAGGAGGACAGCCCCCAGAAAAAGGATCTGCAGAGCATCATTGCGGAGGTCGATCGACTGGAGAAGATGCTGAGGGAAATCCTCGATCTCGCCAAGCCGCTGCAGTTGCAGATGGAAGACATCGACGTCATGGACCTGCTGTCCTCGACGATCGCCTTGCTGAACAAGGAGGCCGTAAAAAGAAAGATCACCATCCGGAAGGATTTCGACCGCCGTGCCGTTTCCATCAATGCGGACCCGCAGCGGCTCCGCCAGGTGTTTCTCAATCTGACGCTCAATGCGATTGATGCAATCGGCGAGCAGGGCGAGATTGTCATCAGTGCGACAACCGTACAGAACCATCCCGATCAGAACAAGCGGATCGTGATCAATTTCAAGGATAACGGAGTCGGCATCCCCGTCAATCACCTCAATAAAATCTTCGATCCGTTCTTTACGACCAAGAAGGTCGGCACGGGCCTCGGTCTGGCCGTATCCCACCGGATCGTTCAGGATCATAACGGAATGATCGAGGTTGAAAGTAACGAGAAACGGGGGACAAATTTCCGAATCACCCTGCCTGTAGCGTAGTGGATCGTTTCCACCCACTTTGTGGGCCGTATTCATCCATATTTTTGATAATCTTTTGTTTTCAGTCTGTTAGCCTCGTTTTCCTCGGGCCAATCCGCCCGGATCCCGTAGGGGTGGTTTAAATTCATACGCCCCCGCCTGCTCCTTTCCCGAAAGATCCCTCCCTCCAAGTCCACATCTATTCGAGAATCCGTGCAAAGACGCGCTGAGGGGCCGTCGTTCCATCCACGGCATGCCCCTTGCTCTTGACTTCGCTGTCAAGGTGTTTCCCGCAGGGCTCCGGGCGCCAGCCGCCGGAGTGTGCTCGACAAAATCAAACAACCGGAGGTGCAATATGAAGAAGGAGGATTACATCTGGGATTATCGAAATCCGTACGAGTGGATGACCAGGAACGTGACGGGGAATTTCCCGCCGATGATGATCACCTGCGCCATTACCGGCGGCGTCCAGGGCAAGGAATTCAACATGAACCTGCCCGAAACGGCGGAGGAGCAGGCGGACCAGGTCTACGAGGCGTACAAGGCCGGCGCCGTTTCCGTCCACATCCACGCCCGGGTGCCGGATAATCTCTCCATGACCTCGGCCAACGCCGAGGACTATGCGCGGATCAACAAGCTGATCCGGGAGCGCTGCCCCGACATCATCATCAACAACACGACGGGCGGTGGGCCCTGGCTGACGACGGAGCAGCGGATGTGCTGCCTGTTCGCCTCCACACCCCCGGACATGGCGAGCCTGAATCTGGGGCCCTTCATGCTGAAGATGCCCCTGAAAGACCGGAAGCCCCCCATTGCCAACCCCAGAGACGGCTTTGTGTTCGACGCCTGCATCCCCTGCTCCTACACCGACGTCAACCTGTACGCCAAGACCATGAAGGAAAAAGGGATCAAGCCGGAGGTCGAGATCTACCATCCGGGGCAGTACTGGGTGCTGCAGGACCTGATCCGGGAGGGCAACATCGATACTCCATACATGATCCAGTTCGTCATGGGGTTCCAGACGTCCTCCTACCCGACCCCCGCCAACGTCCTGTCCTTCATCAACGAGATGCCCCCCAACTCCATGTTTGCCGTGATCGGCGTGGGGAGCTTCCAGATTCCCATGAACGCCATGGGCATCATGCTGGGCGGCCACGTCCGCGTCGGCATGGAGGACAACCTGTATTTCAAGAAGGGCGAGAAAGTGAAAAGCAACGCCCAGCTCGTAACGCGGGTCAAGCAGATGGCCGAGATCATGAACCGTGAAGTGGCGACGGTCGCCCAGGCCCGGGAGATGCTCGGTCTGCCCAAGAAGTGACGGCCATGCGGTGAAGGCGCGTCTTCGCGAATCCGGTTCAGCGTGAGGATTCGCGAGCGCCGTGTTCATACTCAGGAAATACGGCCGGCCCGGTTCGGGAGAACCCAAGCCGGGCCGCAGGATGGAGGTTTTGTATGACCGACTGGAAAGACAAAGTTGAGAACATGGTCTATTCGGGCCGCATCAAGGTTCCCTATCTCTGGAACGTCGGGAAGACGGGCAGCCGTTTTCTGATCGCAATCAGGGATAACAAGGAAATCTGGGGCACCAGGTGCCCCGGGTGCGGCCGGGTTTATGTTCCCCCCGTCAAGACGTGCGGAGAGTGTTTCGTCCCGACAACGGAATGGGTCAAGGTGAGCGACACGGGGGTCCTGGAGTCCTTCACCGTGGTTCATTACAGCTACGAAATGCAACCCCGGAAAGCTCCGCTGGCCTACGGTCTCATCAAGCTCGACGGGGCCGACGGCGCCATTCTTCACCTGATCGGCGATACGGATTTTGCAAAGCTGAAAACGGGCATGAAGGTCAAAGCGGTGTTTGCCGAAGAGCGCGTCGGCTCGATCGCCGACATCAAACACTTTACGCCGGCATAGGGAGTTATGGAGGAGATATGAGCAAAATCGCAATTGTCGGTGTAGGTCAGACCACCTGCACCCGCAGCAAGATCGATACGTTCGAGGAAATGGTGTTTGAAGCGGCCTCCAAGGCGTTGGCCGATGCCGGCGCGGAGATCGGCGACATCGACAACGTAGTCACCGTGTCCAATGACTTCTGGGATGGCCGGACCATTTCGTCCATGGCCGTTCAGGAGGCGGCCGGCTCCTGGGGAAAAGACGTCTCCACGGTGGAGGGGGACGGGACGTTCGGCGCCCTTTACGGCATGATGCGCATTCTCTCCGGCTCGTTCGATACGACGCTGGTGGTTTCCCATATGAAGGGGTCCGAAAGCATCATGAACCTCATCACGAACGCCATGTTCGATCCCATCTACCAGCGGGGCATGGGGATCGACGCGACGTCGGCCGCTGCCCTGCAGGCCCGGTCCTACATGACCATGAGCGGGGCGACCGAAGAGGATTTCGCCCGCGTGTCCGTCAAGAATCACGGCAACGCGAAGAACAATCCCTACGCCCAGCTGCCGATGAAGATCACCGTCGGGGACGTCATGGCCTCCCGGAAGATCGCCGAGCCGCTGAAACTCCTGGACTGCTCGCCCATCGGCGACGGAGCCGCGGCGGTGGTCCTGTCCAACAAAAAAGGCCTGAAGCGCTTCAGGAAGGAGCCCGTCTGGATCAAGGGCGTGGCGCACTGCTCGGATTCCTTCACGCTGGGCTACCGCGACCTGGCAAAATCCAGAGCCCTGAAAGAGGCGGCGCAGAAAGCCTACAAAATGGCCGGCATCAAGAAACCGCTCAAGGACCTGGACGTGGCGGAGCTCTACGATGCTTATTCCTACATGGAACTCATGTGGTACGAGGGACTGGGGTTCGCTCCCGAGGGAAAGGGATACGAGCTCATCCGGGAGAACGCCACGGGAATGAAGGGCGAACTGCCGGTCAATCCGTCCGGCGGCGTCGTTTCCAGCCACCCGGTGTTCGTGGCCGGGATGGTGCGGCTGATCGAAGCAACCCTTCAGGTCAGGGGCGAAGCGGGAAAGCGGCAGGTGAAGGGAGCAAAGACGGCACTTGCCCACGGGATCAACGGTCCCTGTGGACAGGCTCACTGCGTTTATGTCGTGGGAGCGTAAGGAGGATATATTTATGGGCAAACGGGTAGCCATTGTCGGTTATGGTCAGACCTATCAGCGAAGTTCCCGGAAAGACGTGAACGGGGTGGAGCTGATCAACGAAGCCGTCGTCACGGCACTCGCGGATGCGGAACTGACCATTCGGGATATCGACGCCATTGTGATCGGTAACATGGACCACTTCGAGGGGATCAACTACGTCGATATGTGGTCCGCGGAGGGATCCGGCGCCGTGATGAAGCCGGTTATCAAGGTGTGCACGGGAGGAACGACGGGGACGACCGTCGCCATGTGCGCCTATTATCATGTTGCATCGGGGATGTTCAACAAGGTCCTGGCGATCGGTTGGGAAAAGAATTCCGAATCGGATACGACGGGCGCGATCATCACTGCATTTCATCCGGTCTGGGAAAGGCCGACCCTCGGCGGGGCCGTGGCCGGCCTGGCCATCGAGGCCAGCAAATACATGCATAACTATGGGGCGACGGAGCGTGACGGGGCAAGAGTCGCCGTCAGGGAGCGGCTCCATGCGCTGAACAACCCCTATGCGCATCTTCACCAGGAATGGATGAAAGGGATCCCGCCGGAGAAACTGGTCGACCTGATCGTCGGCTCGGAGCAGAACGCCATGCTCGCCTATCCGCTCCGGATGAGCGACATGTGCCCCCGGACCGACGGAGCCGCGGCGGTCATTTTCGCCGCGGAGGGGTCGGCGGAGAAAATCGCCCCCGTTCCGGCCTGGGTTCACGCCACGGCGAACCGGCACAATTTCGTCTATGCCGGCGACGTGGACATGGATCGCAACACAACCATCGCCGAGGCCTCGAAGGCGGTCTTCAAGAAGGCCGGGGTCAAGGAGCCCCTGAAGGAGATCGACGTCTGCGAGCTGTACCTCCCGTACTCCTATGCGGGCCTGAAGTGGATCGAAGACATCGGCTTCTGCGCCTATGGCGAGGGCCCCAGGCTCCTCTGGGACGGGGTCACCGACATGGACGGCGAGCTTCCCATCAATCCGTCCGGCGGCGTCATGTCTTCCAACGCCATCGGAGCAACGGCCCTGATCCGGGTCGGCGAGGCGGCGCTGCAGGTCATGGGCAAGGCGGGCCCCCGCCAGGTCAAGGGCGGGAACGTCAACCTCGCCTTAGCCACGGGCTTCGGCGGCTGCTACTGGGGCGACGTCATGCTGCTGGGAAAGAAGAAGCCAGCGTAATCACTTGGAAATACCCACCTATTGGGAGGAGGTTATGAACGATAAAAAACGGGAAGACGTGGAACTTCTTTCCATTTCTTCGGGCGAAGCCAGCCAGCCTTTCGACTGGAGTGTCGGAAAGCACGGCTCTTATTTTCTCCAGCAGCTCCGGGACAACAAGAAAATCGTCGGCATCAAGTGCCCCGGGTGCCAGCGGGTATACGTACCCCCGCGGCCGGTCTGCGGCCATTGCTTCAAGGGGCTGACACTGGACGATATCATTCCCGTTTCGGACGAGGGGACCATCTATGTCTGCACGATCGTCCAGTTCGGGTTCGTAGACCCCAGCACGGGAATACAGCGCCCGGTTCCGTACACCTGGGCCTTTGTGAAACTGGACGGTGCGGATACCTGCCTGACTCACTTCCTGGACAGCACCGATGCGGAGAAGGTGAAAGTGGGCGCCCGCGTCAAGGCCGTCTTTGAGGAAAAAAGAACGGGCAACCTGATGGACATCAAGCATTTCGCTGTCCTTTGATCTCATCGGCCGGCATGTAAACCACTTCCCGCCCGGGGGCGCCTCCGAAAGGAGAATGTCCCCGGGCGGAATCTCAATACTGCAAGGAAGCCCTGTGCAGGCAGGGTTTCCACCTTCGTCATTCAACCCGTGAGATTCAGCGAAGACGCATGAACAGGTTTTGACGGTCGATTCAAGCATGTACGTTCCGATGCCGGATCGTTGACTCATTGGGACCCGGGTGTCGCCATGGAGGTACACCGCAGATGTATCAAATCTTTCCGCTCCCGAGGTCCCGATGCTGACCCAGGCATCGTAAAACCTGTCGCCACGCATCATTCGATATCTCAACCTTCATCATGAAAGGGGATATCATGTCGTTTCAAAGAGTCTGGCACAAACAGAATCATCCCAGCGTCCCCCCTGAGATAAAAGTCCAGAAAACAACCATGCCCGAGGTGCTGGCCGCCGGCGCCAAACAATATCCGAAACTGCCGGCCATTTACTACATGGGGAAGAGCCTGTCCTTCGAGGAGTTCGACGGCCTGGTGAACCGTTTCGCCAACGCCCTGACCGGCCTCGGCGTCCGGCGCGGGGACAGGATGGCCATCCTGCTCCCCAATATCCCCCAGGTCCTCATCGCCAACCTGGCCGTCATGCGGCTGGGGGCGATTCCCGTCATGCTCAACCCGCTCTATACGGATCGGGAGCTGGAATATCAGATCCTCAATTCGGAGTCGAAGATGGCGCTGACCCTGGACCTCGTGCTGCCCAAGATCATGAGGATCAAGTCCGCGACCGGACTGAAGGATATCATTGCCTGCCACATAAACGACTATCTGCCCTTCCCGAAGAAGCAGCTCTTTCCGCTCGTCAAGAAGGACATGTTCCGGAAAATCCCGTCCGAGCCGGGGATGCACGAGTTCATGAGCCTGATCGAAAAGGCGCCGGGCACGCCCGTGAAAAACGCGGCACGCTGGGAGGAAACGGCCGTCGTGATGTATTCCGGCGGGACTACGGGCGTCAGCAAGGGGGTGGTTCATACCCATGCCGCCCTCTCCACAAACGTACAGCAGCTGGCGGCGCACATGTACGACATCGAGCCCGGGGATCGGCTGCTGTTCATCTTCCCGGCCTTCCACATCGCCGGCCATTTCTGTTCTCACCTGTGCATCTGGATGAAGCTTGCAAACGTCCTCATCCCCAGGCCGGAGCCAGCCCTCCTGGCGGATGCCATCCGGAGCGGGAAGCCGAATTTCATCGGTGCCGTCCCGACGATCTACACGGCGCTTCTCCGGGAGAAGAAGTTCCGGAATTCGGACGTTTCCTTCATCAAGGGCTTCTTCTCCGGGGCCGCTCCGCTTCCCATCGAGATCATCAACCAGCTCAAGGAATTGACCGGTTCCACGATGCTCGAGCTGTACGGCATGACCGAGGCCGGGATCGTGACCGGCACACCCTGGCGCAAGCCGATCCGGGTGGGCACTGTCGGCATTCCTTTCCCAAGTACGGATATGAAAATCGTCGATGTCGATACGGGAACCAGGGAAATGGCGACCGGCGAGTCCGGGGAGATCTGCCTGAAAGGCCCCCAGGTCATGAAGGAATACCTCAAGAATCCGGACGAGACGGCCAACGTCCTCCGGGACGGCTGGATGTACACGGGCGACATCGGCATCGTGGACGAGGACGGCTTCCTCAGCATTGTGGACCGGAAGAAGGACGTGATCATCACCGGCGGCTTCAACGTCTATCCCAAGGAGGTCGACGAGGTTCTTTATGAGCACCCGAAAATCCTGGAGGCCTGCACCATCGGTGTTCCGGATGACTACCGGGGGGAGACCGTCAAGGCCTATGTCGTGCTCAAACCCGGAGAGACCCTGACGGCGGAGGAGGTCATCGCCTTTTGCAGGGAGAAGCTCAGCCCGTACAAGGTCCCGAGGCAGGTCGCGTTCATCAGTGAAATGCCGAAGAGCGCCGTGGGCAAGATCCTGCGGCGTGAGCTCCGGGACATGGAGATGAAGCGGAAGAGCAACGCTTCGCAGGGGGCCGAAACGAAGGCTGCGGCCGAAAATTGAGGATTTCGCAATGATGGAAGAGCGTCTTTGGCACAAGGAGTATATGCAGGGCGTCCCACGGGAAGTGTCCTTCGAGGATTTGACGATGCCGGAATATCTCTCGCGCACGGCCCGGCGTTTTCCCCGGAGGGATGCCCTCATTTTCATGGGGAAAAGGATTTGCTTTTCCGAACTCGACGAGTTGGCGACGATCTTTGCCAAGTCACTGAGAAAAATCGGTGTGTCGCCGGGAGACAGGGTTGCTCTGCTCCTTCCCAACATCCCCCAGATCGTGATTGCCTATTACGGAATCTGGCGGGCCGGCGCGGTTGCCGTTCCCTGCAATCCCCTTTACACGGAAGAGGAGATCGTTCATCAGGTCAATCTCTCCGGAGCGACGGCCGCTGTCGTCCTCGATTTGATTGTCCCGCGCGTGATGGCGCTGAAGCCGAAGACGCCCCTCAAGACGGTCATCACCGCCCACATCAATGATTATCTGCCTTTCCCGGTGAAGCAACTTTTCCCGTTCGTCAAGAAGGGAATGCACCGTCCCGATGACAGGACGGACGGGACCGTCCGATTCCTCGACCTGATGAAGAATTCCGCATCGGGAGTGACCCTGGAGAGGCCGAAAATGGACGATCTGGCCCTGATTCCGTATACCGGGGGCACGACGGGCGTTTCCAAAGGCGCAATCATCACCCATCGCAACATTTCGTCCATCAATCAGATCCTCGGGGCCTGGTTTTTCGATCTGAAAGACGGACTGGACAGCGAGCTGGCCATATTTCCCTTTTTCCACATGGCCGGGTTCAACCTCGTGATGAACCTGAGCATCTACAAGGGATGGACGGCCATTCTGGTTCCGAGGCCGGAACCGAAGGCCGTGATGGAGATGACGCTGAAATACAAACCGTCGATCTTCCTGGCGGTTCCGACGATCTATGTGGGCGTCATGGCCCTGCCGGAGTTCAAGAAGGCCGACCTGTCCTTCATCAAGGGATTTTTCTCCGGGGCGGCGCCGCTCTCCGCGGAAACCATCCAGGCGCTTCAGGATGCCACGGGGGCTTCCATCGTGGAGGGGTATGGGATGACGGAGTCGACGTCCATCACCCACATGACGCCCTGGCGCGGCAAGCTGAAACCGGGAAGCGTCGGGATTCCGCTGCCCAACACGGATATCCGGATCGTCGATCTGGACACGGGTTCCGTCGACATGCCCGCCGGAGAGCCCGGGGAAATCATCTTCAAGGGGCCGCAGCAGTGCCTGGGCTATTACGACATGCCGGAAGAGACGGCCCAGTCCCTGCGGGACGGCTGGTTTTATACGGGGGACATCGGCCGGATGGACGAAGACGGGTTCCTCTACATCGTGGATCGCAAGAAGGACATGATCATCGCCGGCGGATACAATATCTATCCGCGGGACATCGACGAAGTCCTCTACCAGCATCCGAAGGTGCTGGAGGCCTGCACGGTCGGCATCCCCCACGACTACCGCGGGGAAACCGTGAAGGCGTACGTGGTTCCCCGCCCCGGTGAAGTCGTTACGTCGGCGGAGCTGGATCCGTTCTGCCGGCAGAAACTGGCTGCCTACAAGGTTCCCAAAATCTATGAAATCGTCGAGAGCCTCCCCAAATCGGCGGTGGGAAAGATTCTCCGCCGGGAGCTCAGGGAAATGGCCATGAAACAGAAGCCATGACCCTCGTTTGCGACGCCCCTCTCCCGCCGGTTTATGCCGGCGGGAGAGGCCGGCATCGGGAAGGCAGGCATGGAGTGGCTTCAGGAACGGACGTTCATCACCGGCAGGGAGATGCGAATGTTTAAAACCAGACTGACGGAAATGCTCGGCATTCCCCACCCCATCATGATGGGGGGAATGCAGCTCCTGTCCACCGCGGAGTTCACCGCCGCCGCCGCAAATGCCGGGGTGATGGCCTTTCTCGCGGCGGAGACGTTCCCCTCGCCGGAAGCCCTGCGGGAGGAGATCCGGAAAACACGCCGCCTGACGGACCGGCCCTTCGGGGTGAACATCAGCATGCTGCCGGATACCGGGCGCGGCGAGCGATCGCTGACCTTTGCCGGGATCGCCGCGGACGAAAAGGTGGCCGCCGTGGAGACAGCGGGGAGCGATCCGGCGTTCCTCGTTCCGATCCTGAAGGAGGCGGGCGTCAGGGTGTTCCACAAGGTGCCCTCGATTCGCTTTGCCAGGAAGGCCGTTGCCGGCGGCGTCGACGGGATCATCATTGTCGGCTTCGAATGCGGCGGGCATCCCGGGATGGATGATGTCCCGCTGTCGATCATCCTGCCGAGGGCCGTCGACGAACTGCCCGTCCCGGTCATTGCCGCCGGCGGCATTGCCGATGCCAGGGGCTTTGCCTCGGCCCTCTGCCTGGGGGCGGACGGTGTCCTCATGGGGACCCGGTTCGTCGTTACGGAAGAAAGCACCATGTGCGAGAGCATCAAGAAGCGGTATCTGGAGATCACGGAAAATGACACGACCCTCATAATGCGTTCCCTGAAAAACCCCTTTCGGTGCTATAAGAACAGCGCGACGAAGCGGGTTCTCGAGATGGAGGCGAGGGGTGCGTCGCTCCTCGAACTCCTGACGGTCGTGGGAGGACAGGTGAGCCGGGATACCTACGCCAAGGGCGATCCCGACGGCGTACCCGTCGCCTGCAGCCTGGGAGCCGCGCTCATTCACGACGTGAAGCCGATCGCCGATGTGGTGAACGACATCGTGGAAGGGGCCCACGCGATTCTCTCCCGGCTGCGCAGTATGGAAGAGCCGGGAACGGGAACCCGCGCCGGCGCCGCACGCGCATGACGGTTGAGGACGAGGCGAACCGGGAAGGGAAACCGGGGAACGACAAGCAGGAGGATGAATGTGAACGACTATGTACGCGGTGAAAAAAAAGGCGCCATTTTCTACCTGACCCTGAACCGTCCGGATCAGCGGAATGCCATCACCTTCGAGATGGTCGAGACGATCTCGCGGATGGTCGAGGAGCTGATCGTCGATCCCGAGGTCCGGGTCATCATCATGAAGGGAGAGGGAAAAGTCTTCTCGGCGGGTGTCGATTTTGCCTCCCTGGCCGCCCTCGTGGGGCGGTTCATGGCCGATTCGGCCGCCGGCGGGGCGTCCATCCGGGCCGACATTTCCCGGTACCAGCATTACATCAACCGCCTGGAGGCCATTGAGATCCCGATCATCTGCGCCATGCAGCACCGCGTGCTGGGGCTGGGGCTGGAGCTGACCCTGGCCTGCGACATCCGCCTGATGAGCGACGACTGCCTCTGGAGCATGCCGGAGCTCAAGTTCGGCGTCGTTCCGGACCTCGGAGGGACGGCCCGGCTGAGCCGGATCGTCGGGGCTTCCAAGGCCATGGAGATCCTGATGACGGGGCGCACGTACACGGCGGCCCAGGCGCTTGAATTCGGGCTGATCAATGGTGTATGTCCGGGTGCCTCCCTGCTGGAGGAGGCGGAGCGGATGGCCGAAGACATGATAGCCATGGGTCCCGTCGCCGTGGGCGCAGTCAAGCGGATCGTCAGGGGAGGCGAAGGGATCGATCTCATGACCCACCTGGGCATGGAAGTCACGCTCCAGAGCGCCCTCCTCCGCGGCGAAGATTTTCAGGAAGGGGTGAAGGCCCTGATGGAAGGGCGGAAACCGGATTGGAAAAGGAGATGAACATGATCGAAGAGAAGTACAGGCAGGTGGCCGATTTTTCGTGCAACGGCATCGAAGCCATCAAGCGGACGGGAATCCGGGTGGTCGAGATGCGGGACCGATATGTCAAGACGCTCATGCCCATCCAGGGAAACGTGAACCACGTCGGGATCATGTATGCGGGCGCTCTCTTTGCCCTGGGCGAGATGATGGGAGGGGCGCTGTTCGGGGCCGCCTTCGACTACATGAAATACTTGCCCGTTGCAAAGGAAGTCTCCATCCGCTATCGCCGTCCCGCCCTGACCGACGTCACCCTGGCCGCGGAGATCTCGGAGGAAGACGCCGCCCGGATCACGGCGGAGATGGAGGAGAAGGGAAAGGCGGACGTTTCCCTGGACCTGGAACTGAAAGACGCACAGGGGGAAGTGGTCGCCATCGTCCATGGGGTCTGGCAGGGGAGAAAGATTCCCGACGGCTTTGAGGTCCCTTGGGGGAAAGCGTAGTTCTGCAACAGGAGTGACCGTTATCATGAAACACATTCGGCTGTTCGAGCCCATCCGGATCAATCGGCTGGCCGTCGGGAATCGCACGGTGATGCCTGCCATGGGCCTTCATTTCACGGACGATTACACGTTCAACGACCGGTATTCGGCTTTTTACCGGAGGCGGGCCCACGGGGGCGTGGGACTGATGATCGTCGGACCCCTGGCGATCGATCTTGTCGGCGGAGCCCCCGTCATGCCCGGCCTGTTCGATGACTCCAACATGCAGACCATTCAGGCGCTCAACACCGAGCTGCACAGGGATACGAAGGCGAAGCTCGGCGTTCAGCTCTTCCACATGGGAAGAAACGCCCCGGCCCGGCTTTTTACGGGGGAGCCGGCCCTGGCGCCTTCCGCCGTGCGGAGCCGGCTCACCGGAGACGTTCCGAAGGCCATGACGGAAGAGGACATCGACCGCGTCCAGGTTTCCTTTGTCCGGGCGGCCGAGCGGGCCGTCGCCGCGGGGTTCGATTTCATCGAGATCATCGCCTGCACGGGGTACCTGATCAGCCAGTTCCTGTCCCCGCTGACGAATCTCCGCACCGACGGCTACGGCGGATCCTGGGAAAACCGGATGCGCTTCGGGCTGGAGACGATCCGCAGGGTGAGGGCCGCAATCGGTCCCGACGTCGCCCTGGGCATCCGGGTGGCGGGAAACGACTTCATGGAGGGCAGCAATACGAATGACGAGTCGGCCCTCTTCTGCGCGGAGGCCGAGAAGGCAGGCGTCGACGCGATCAACGTGACGGGCGGCTGGCATGAAACGCTCGTGCCCCAGCTGACGCAGGCCGTGCCCCCCGGCGCCTATGCCTACCTGGCCCGGGGCATCCGGGACAAGGTCTCCATTCCCGTGTTTGCCTCGAACCGCCTGGGGGATCCCGATGTCGCGGAGAGGGTGTTGAGGTCGGGCGCCGCTGACATGATCTGCTGGGGCAGGCCCCTGATCGCCGAACCGGATCTGCCCCGGAAGGTCCGGGAGGGCCGGATCGACGAGATCATCCGCTGCGTCTCCTGCAACCAGGGGTGCTTCGACAGCATTTTCCTGGGAAGGGGGATTTTCTGCGCCGTGAATCCGACGGTCGGGCGCGAGGGTGCGGCGGTACCGGCGGCAGATTCTTCGCAGTGCAGGAAAGTGTTTGTCGCCGGAGGCGGCCCGGCGGGAATGCAATTTGCCTTGACCGCGTCCGAGCTCGGCCATGCAGTGACCCTTTTCGAAAAAGAGAAGAATCTGGGCGGGCAGATCCCCGTCGCTGCCGGTCCGCCGGCAAAGGGGGAACTCCTCCATATCCGTGACGGCATGGTCGGAAGGCTGTTGAAGAGAAACGTGGAGATCCGCTGCGGCCGGCCCCTGACGGTCGACGATGTAAAGCGGGGGCGACCCGATGTCGTGGTGGTCGCAACCGGAGCGCAGCCGATCGCCATCCGCGTTCCCGGCAGCGACAAGCCCCACGTGGTGGACGCATGGGATATATTGCGGGGGGATGTCGCCCACATCGGGAAGAAGGTCGTCATCGTCGGCGGCAACGCGGTCGGTTGCGAGACGGCGGAATGGATCGCGACGGATGGACTTCCGGACCCGGAGACGTTCATGTTCCTCTCCTGCCACGGTGCGGAAAAATCGGAGAAACTGAAGACCCTCGGCATCTGCAACGGTCGCCGGATCACGGTCATCGACATGGTGGACCGCATCGGGGCCAATGTAGGGCCCTCGACCCGCTGGGTGCTTATGCAGAGCCTGAAAAAGCATGAAGTGCAGCTTCGCACCGGGACGCGGCTGGTAGAGATCGGTGATGATGCGGTCGTCGTCGAGACGGATGCGGGGAGAGAACGCATCGAGGCGGATACGGTGGTCATGGCCGTGGGCTCCAGGTCCGTGAACGACCTGGTGGAGGATCTCCGTCCCTTGGGCGTTGAGGTTCTTGTCATCGGCGACGCGAAAACACCCAGGAAATTCAGCGATGCCATTGCCGAAGGCTACGAAGAGGCTCTGGGCATATAATGGCGAAATCCAACGGGAATGGATTGGTCCGATACGATGTCCCCGGCATGTTGTCGGTTCTGCTGATTCCCGGAACGGGGAAGGCCGACTGGGAAGGGATCGGGGATGCGGTCCTGATTGACGGGCAGCGGCGCATCGTGGCCGTCGCCGACGGCCCGGAACGGAATCCCGAGGCATCCTCCGGATTTTTAAGGCGATTTCTGGTGGGGATGACCGATCTGATGGAGCCGGGGAAAGCCTGGTCGTTCATGGATGGCGGCTTCGAAGACCTGGTTTCCGCCACCAACCTCCTGGTCCGCGAGACATCCTATCATGACGGGACGACGTTTTCCGCCGTGGTTCTCGGGCAGGACAACCGGTATGCGGTCCTGCATGCGGGGGACAGCATGATCTTCCTGCTCCGGCCGTCGACGGCGGAGGTCGTACAGATCAGCCGGACCAACCACTGTATGGTCGGCCGGGCGGCGGGCCTGTTTCAGGCCGAAGAGGCGTCGTTCAGGGAGGATGATCTTTTCCTCGTCACGTCCGACGGATTGACGTCCCTGGCGCGCAGCTGCGGTCAGGGGCCGGTGGCGTTCATTGACGGCCTGATGCGTGAATGCGGGACCCCGATGGACATGTTGGAGAGCATATGTGAATCCGCCCGCCGAATTGATCGAGGGCTTGACGACATCGGTATCGTGGTCGTGAAGCCGGAGCGGCTGTACAGCGCCGGGATGGAGATCCATACACCGTCGTTTTTCCCCTGAAAACGGTCCAATCTGTCCCTGTCCGATGAGGCAGGCAATCGATGACCAGGAGTCGTCATGAAGTCAACCATTCTCATTGTCGATGACACACAACTGATCGCCGAATCTCTCCGGAAAGCCCTTTCCCGGGAAGGCTATGACATCCTGATTGCAGCGACGGGAAAGGATGCCCTCCTGTCTTACGAGGAGAACGGCCCGGATCTGATCCTGCTGGACGTCAAGCTGCCGGACATCGACGGCATCCAGGTTCTGCAGAAGATCAGGCAGGTGGATGCCAAGACTCCCATCATCGTGATGACGGCCTACAGCGGGATCAAGGGGGCTGTGGAGGCCATGAAGTGCGGGGCGTATGATTATGTCGCCAAGCCCTTCGACATCGACGAACTGAAGATCATCGTCGCGCGCTGCCTGGCATCACGCAAGGTCGAGGCAGAGGTCGACCACATGCGGTCGACGAAGAAGGAACTCTACAGCTTCAACAGGATCATCACCTGCAGCCCGACGATGAAGCCGATCATCGACATGAGCCAGCGGGTGGCGATTGGCAGCCGCTCCACGGTCCTCATCCAGGGCGAAAGCGGGACGGGAAAGGAACTGTTCGCCAATGCCATCCATTACGGAGGGCAGAGGGCGAATTCTCCGCTGGTGGCCGTGAACTGCGCCATGCTCTCGGAAGGCGTGCTGGAGAGCGAGCTCTTCGGGCATGAGAAGGGGGCCTTCACGGGCGCGGTCAAGCAGAAAAAGGGAGTCTTCGAGCTGGCCGACCAGGGGACGCTCTTTCTCGACGAGATCGGCGAAATCAGCCCGGCGACCCAGATCAAGCTCCTGCGCTTCCTGGAGGAACGGGAGCTGCAGCGGGTGGGCGGGACCAAGAAGATCAACGTGGACGTACGGATCGTCGCCGCCACGAACCGCGATCTGCTGAAGCGTGTCGAAGAAGGCCGGTTCCGGGAAGACCTCTACTACCGCCTGAATGTCATTGCCTTCCATATTCCTCCGCTGCGTGAGCGGCGGGAGGATATCCCCCTTCTGACCGACCATTTCCTGGATCTGTACGGCCGGCTGCTTGGAAAAGGCGGCCGCCGGTTCAGCAGGGAGGCGATGGAGTCTCTTACTCGCTATCCCTGGCCCGGAAATGTCCGCGAACTGAGGAACGTGATCGAGCGGGCCGTGCTCCTGAGCGACGATCCGGAGATCGGCGTGCAGGATGTTCCCCTGGAGATCTCGGGGCGACACAACGGCCTGGAAGGGTCAAATGTCAAATATATCGAGGATATGCCCCTGGATCTCCTGATCAAGAACTATACCGAAAGCATTCTGGCCCGCTACAAGAACAACCGGACAAAGGCATCGGATGTCCTGGGCATCACCAGGCAGAGGCTGCGCAGGATTCTGAAGTCCCAACCGGATGAAATCGAACCATAGGCTGATTCGATTTCATCCATCCTTATGTCCTTGATACCATAGATGTTTGGTGCATAGAGACGTCTTCCTCCCGCGGGAATTGGATCGTCCTCATCCGGCCGCGGGTCCTGGATGCCGTCCCGCTTCGGAAGAACCTCCATCCTCTCGTTTCTACCTGTCCCGCGAATCCCGTTCATGCGGGGACTTTCTTGCGTCGCGGCGGGCAAGGTCGCCGGAGGCCCGCGGGACGGGCATGTCTTTTGCTGCATTGGCTGCGTTTGGTTCCGCATTTCGTGATTCAAGGAGGATGGTTATGGAGAAGAAAGATCCTTTCCGAGTCGAGCGCGAGGGGCACATTGCCTGGCTGATCCTGGATCGCCCGGAAAAGCGCAATTCCATGGGATTGAATTTCTATGACGAGCTGGGGAAGCATTTCAAGGCTTTCGACGAAGATCCCGATGTGCGCGTCGTGGTGATGCGGGCGGAGGGAAAGAGTTTTACGTCGGGGACCGATCTGAGTGAGCTGGCGACATTTTACGGCCAGAAGAACGCCGGTCAGCGGGAGGACCTTCGCCTCACGATCCGCAACGCCCAGGAGGGCATGGACTGGGTCGAGCGCTGCCGCAAGCCCGTCATCGCCGCAGTGCACGGCCACTGCCTTGGCGGCGGGGTCGACCTCCTCTCCGCCTGCGATATCCGCATCGCCTCCCGGGATGCCGTCTTCAGCATCCGGGAGGTGAGGGTGGCGTTCATTGCCGACGTGGGAACCCTGCAGCGGCTTCCTCATATCATCGGCCACGGCTGGTTCCGCGACCTTGCCCTGACGGGCCGGGATTTCGGGGCCGAGGAGGCCCTGAAGATGGGTTTCATCACCGGGATCTACGACGATCGGGAGGCTCTGGTCGCAGGAGCGAAAAAGCTGGCCGAGCAGATTGCATCCTATTCACCCCTGGCCGTGCAGGGAACGAAGGACGTGTTCCTGTACAGCAGGGACAAGGGAATTCATGCCGGCCTGGAATACACGGCCCAGAAGAACGCCGCCGTCGTTCCCTCGGAGGACATGATCGAGGCCGCCATGGCGTTCATGGAAAAGCGGGCGCCGGTTTACAAAGGCAAATAGCCGTCCGGTTCCGGGTCGGGCAAACGCAAAGAAAGGATGGGAAAGTATGGATTTCCAGCTGAATGAAGACCAGAAGATTTTCAAGGCGACCCTCCACAAGTTTGTCGACGAAGTGATCATCCCGCGGGCGCCGGATGTGGATCAGGACGGGATCTTCCCGACGGAAAATTTCAAGGCCATGGCGGATCTCGGGCTGTTCGGCATCTCCATTCCCCAGGAACACGGCGGCAGCGGCGAGGGCATCATGTCCTGCGTGCTGGCCATGGAGGAGCTCGGGCGGGGATGCGCCTCCACGGCGAACACCTTCGGCTCCCATGCGATTCTCTGTACGGAGAACATCTGCCGCAACGGGAACGAGGCGCAGAAGAAAAAATACCTTCCCGGCCTGATCGAGGGCAGGAAGATCGGCGCGATCGCCATCACCGAACCGGAGGCCGGTTCGGACGCCCTGTCCATGAAGACGAGAGCCGTCCGGAAGGGCGACCGCTACATCCTCAACGGAACGAAGATGTTCATCACCAACGGCCCCGTGTGCGACGTCGTTCTCGTGTATGCCAAGACGAATCCGGATGCGGGCCCGAAGGGCATCTCGGCCTTTATCGTCGAGAGGGGATTCAAAGGGTTCTCGAGCGGCAAAACGCTGAAGAAGATGGGCGTCAAGGGATCGCCCACGGGGGAGCTTGTTTTCGAGGATTGCGAAGTGCCGGCGGAGAATCTCGTCGGGGAGGAAAACGGCGGCATCCGGGTCCTCATGAACGGCCTGGACCGGGAGCGGATCGTCTATTCCATCTGTCCCATCGGGGTCGCCCAGGGGGCCTTTGACGTCGCCTTCCGCTACGCCCAGGAACGGATCCAGTTCGGTCTGCCCATCATCAGCTTCCAGATGATTCAGGAGATGCTGGCGGAGATGGCGACGGAGATTCATGCGGCCCGCCTCATGGCCTATTGGGCCGCCACCACTGCCGATCAGGGCGGACGGGTCCGCCTGGAGGCCTCCTATGCCAAGCTGTTCTGCTCCCAGGTGGGAATGCGAACCGTGGACAAGGCCGTTCAGATCCTTGGAGGATACGGCTTCATCAGCGAGTTCCCCGTGGAGAGGATGTACCGCGACATGAAGGGAATCGAGTTCGGCGCCGGGACGACCCAGATCCAGAAGCTCATCATTGCCCAGGAACTGGTCAGGAAGGGCGGTGCGTGACGGCCGCCGCCGTGCGTTTGATTGCAGTGCAGGAAAAGGGTACTTCAGGGATCACGCGATCCGAAAATATGCAAGAGGAGGAAAAACGTGGACAGAAAGTATGTACGGTATGAAGTGGAAGGCCGTCTGGCGATCGTGACCATCGACAACCCGAAGATGAACGCCCTGGGCATGCCCGTGGTGGCGGATCTGGAGGCGGTGTTCGATGAGCTGGAAGACCGGAAGGATATCGGAGTCGCCGTCATCATCGGTGCCGGGGAGAGGGCGTTTGTCGCCGGTGCGGACATCAAGGGATTCAAGGACGTCTTTGGCCAGAAGGACATTGCCTTCAACAGCTCGAGAAAAATGCAGGCCTGCTTCTCGAAGATCGAGAACTCCCGGCTGGTCGTCATTGCCGCGATCAACGGCCTGGCGCTCGGCGGCGGATGCGAACTGGCGGCGGCCTGCGACATCCGGATCGCCGCGGACACGGCCATCATCGGGGTTCCGGAAGTCAAGCTGGGCTTGATCCCCGGTGCCGGCGGCACGCAGCGCCTGGCGCGGCTGCTGGGGAAGGGGCGCGCCAAGCTCATGGTGCTGTCGGGAGATTTCTTCACGGCCCAGGATGCTTTCCAGTTGGGGCTTCTGGAGAAGGTCGTACCGGCGAAGGACGTGCTGGCCGAGGCGAAGAAGCTGGCCGGCTCGATCATTTCGAATGCCCCCCTCGCCGTGGAGGCCGGCAAGAAGGCCATCAATCTGGGTGTGGAGATGTCCCTGGAGGACGCCTTGGTTTTTGAGGCCGGTCTGGTCGGGGACTTGTTCATGACGGAAGATCTCCGGGAAGGGGCGGGCGCATTTGTCGAAAAGCGGTTCCCCGTCTTCAAGGGAAAGTAAACCACGTTTCTATCCGTTTCCGGCCGTTTCCGGGCAGCACCCCGGCGATGCCGGGGCGCTGAAATCATTCAGGAGAAGTCCAAACATGAAGACAAAAATCACGGAGATGCTGGGGATCGAATATCCCATCATCCTGTCCGGCATGAGCTGGATCAGCGTTCCGAAGATGGTTGCCGCCGTATCCAATGCCGGCGGCCTGGGAATCCTCGCCACCGGGCCTTTCAATCCCGACCAGACACGGGAAGCGATCCGGGAAATCCGGAGCCTGACGGACAGGCCTTTTGGAGCCAATGCTCCGCTGGTGCTGCCCGGTGCGCGGGACAACGCCCGCGTCCTGATCGAGGAGCGGGTTCCCGTGATCAACTACGCCCTCGGGAAGGGGGACTGGCTGATTCGCGAGGTCCATGCCTACGGGGGCAAGGTGCTCTCCACGGTCGTGAACGATCATCATGCCAATCGCGCCCAGGAACAGGGAGCCGATGGAGTCATCGCCACGGGTCACGAGGCGGCCGGTCACGGCGGGGATGCGACGACGTTCGTCCTGGTCCCCCACCTGGTGGACATGCTGAAAATTCCCGTCATTGCCGCCGGTGGTCTGGCCGACGGACGCGGGCTGGCGGCTGCCCTGTCCCTCGGTGCATCCGCCATTGCCATGGGGACCCGCTTCATGACAACCCGGGAAAGCACCCTGCATGCAAACTACAAGAAGATATCCATTGAAAAGGATATCTACAGCACGCTGTATTCCACCCGTTTCGACGGCATCCCATGCCGGGTCATGGAAAACAGGATCTCCCGGGCGATGCTGAAACAGAGGCTGAACCTGCCTGCCGCCTTTTTCAATTCGCAGATCATTTCCAAACAGTTGCGCCTCCCTTATTGGAAACTGTTCTTCGGTGTCCTGGCCTCGGGATGGAAAAGCGCCCGGCAGCTCGCCTATTTCGCCAATGCCTACAAGCTGATTCTGGCGGCGACGGAACGGGGGGATACGGTAGGGGGGCTCCTGCCCATGGGGCAGGTGACGGGCCTGATCCAGGACGAGCCGACGGTGGCCGAACTCATGGAGCGGATCGTCCAGGAAGCGAAGTCCGTCCTTGCGGATCGATACGCCATGATGTAGTATCCACGCCATCGTTGGATCCGACATCCACCGGGTCCGACTCTGTTACACAATCCCGCGTTCGAAATACCGGGTGAAGACGGCACGAACAGGTGTGGACTCCACCGATCTCCGGTGGAGTCCACGATGGCATTCCGAACTTTCTCATGAGTCTCTGCAAAGCGCTTCCGAATGTCCCTCCCTCATTTTGACCCGACTCACCCCCCTGTATTGTTGAATGCAAGCCCCTTCTCCGCTCGCGGAGAGAGGAGCCGCTTTTCCGTATTGGCGCGGCGACGGCCGTCATAAAAGAAGGAACGGCCGTTGATATGCCGGCGTCAGGGCGGTCCCGGCAGGGAGATGCCGCCCCGGCGAAGTCTTGCGAGTGTTCCGGCGCCGCATGGAACGGAAGCGTCCACAGATGCAGAGTTGCACAGATGACGGTTTTTTCCCGTGCGCCGCTGGAAAAATATCAATACTGAAGGAGAAAGATGGAATGTCAGTCAGCAAGTATGAAACGGTTTACGGAGAGTCCATTCAGCAGCCCGAAGCGTTCTGGGGCAAAGCGGCACAGGAAATTCAGTGGTCCAGGAAATGGGACAGCGTTCTCGATGACGCCCGGGCTCCATTTTACCAGTGGTTTGTCGGGGGAGAGCTGAATACCTGCTACAATGCGCTGGACTATCATGTCGAGTCCGGCCGGGGGGAGCAGGCGGCGATCATCTACGACAGCCCGGTGACCGATACGATCCGGAAGATCACCTATGCCGAACTCCTGGACAGGGTGTCGAAATTTGCCGGCGGCCTCTCCGGCCTGGGTGTGGCCAAGGGAGAGACGGTCATCATCTACATGCCCATGATTCCCGAGGCCGTCGTGGCCATGCTGGCCTGCGCCCGCATCGGTGCGGTGCACTCCGTCGTTTTCGGCGGTTTCGCACCCACGGAGCTGGCCATCCGCATCGACGACGCCAAACCGAAAGTCATCGTCTCGGCGTCCTGCGGAATCGAAGGCAGCAAGGTGCTTCCCTACAAGCCGCTTCTCGATGAAGCGATCCGGATCGCCGGACACAAGCCGGAGAAGTGTGTCATCTATCAGCGGCCCCAGGTGGAGGCCGCCATGACGGCAGGCAGGGACCTGGACTGGAACGCCCTGGTCGACGGCGCCAAAGCGGTTCCCTGCACGCCCGTCGCCGCGACGGATCCCCTGTACATTCTTTATACCTCGGGTACGACGGGAAAGCCGAAAGGAGTGGTTCGGGACAACGGCGGGTACGCCGTCGCCCTGAAGTGGTCGATGGAGTACATCTACGACGTGAAGCCCGGTGAGGTCTTCTGGGCGGCCTCCGACGTCGGCTGGGTCGTCGGCCATTCCTATATTGTTTATGCCCCGCTGCTTCACGGGTGCACGACCGTGCTCTACGAGGGGAAGCCGGTGGGGACGCCGGATCCCGGGGCCTTCTGGAGGGTGATTTCGCAGCACGGCGTGTCCGTGCTGTTCACAGCGCCCACGGCGTTCCGGGCGATCAAAAAAGAAGATCCGAATGCCGAGCACCTGAAAAAATACGACATTTCTTCCCTGCGCTATCTCTTCCTGGCGGGGGAGCGCCTTGACCCGGATACGTATCACTGGGCCAGCGACATGCTGAAGCGGCCCGTCATCGATCACTGGTGGCAAACGGAGACGGGCTGGCCCATCGCGGCGAACTGCATGGGCGTAGAGCCGTTTCCCGTCAAGGCGGGCTCCCCGACCAAAGCCGTTCCGGGGTACAATGTGCAGATCCTGGATTCCGAGGGCAATGAACTCCCCCGGGGCGAAGAGGGCGCCGTGGTGATCAAGCTGCCCCTGCCTCCCGGATGCCTTCCGACGCTCTGGCAGGATGACGGGCGCTTCCTGGAATACGTCACGGAGAGGCCCGGGTATTACGTCACCGGAGACGGCGGATTTATCGACCGGGACGGCTATATCTTCATCATGGGACGGATCGACGATGTCATCAATGTGGCTGGACACCGCCTTTCCACCGGCTCCATGGAGGAGATCGTCTCCCGGCACAAGGATGTCGCGGAATGCGCGGTCCTGGGGGCCGATGACAAGCTCAAGGGCCAGGTTCCCGTCGGCTTTGTCGTGCTGAAGGCGGGGGTTGAGCGCAAGCCGGAGGAAATCGTCGATGAGCTTGTCCGGATGGTGCGCTCGGAGCTTGGTGCGCTGGCCTGCTTCAAGCAGGCTGCGGTCGTGAAGGCCCTTCCGAAGACGAGGTCGGGCAAGATCCTGCGGAGCACCATGCGCAAGATCGTGGATGGAAAGGAGTATGCGGTGCCTTCGACCATCGATGACCCCTCTGCCCTGGATGCCATCACCGATTCCGCGAAGGGGATGGGATACGCGAAGCCCTGATCCTCGCCCGGGATCGTCGGGGGCTGCATGTCTGTGATCCTGCAGCGTCCGCACGGCCCGCATATTCCGGGGTTCGCCGTATCCTGATCCGTGAAAAAGAGGCGCGGAGAACCCCGGAGTGATTTTCCCATGAAAACACGGCTCGACAGGCCGTCCGGAAGCGTTTGCTCACGGATGGCCTGTCGGCATGATCAAAAAACCCGGTTGCCCTGTGGCCGAAATCCTTGCCTCGTCGCAGGAAAACCCTTATCATTGAATCTCTTCGATGTTCTTTGGCACTCGGTTCGTACCGGCATTTCGGTTGGACGCGCGGCTGCTGCGCCAGTGAGAGTTCACGGCGTCTGCAATTCCTGCAAACCCCTATCGGTTTCATCCAAAAAGGAGGGTGACATGGAAGATGTGTACGCGGCGAAGCCCTGGCTGAAGCATTACGACAAAACGGTTCCGGAGAAACTCGAATACCCCTCCATGGCCTATGCCGATGCATTGAAAAAGGCCTTTCGGGAGGTTCCCTCCAGGGTGGCCGTTCATTACATGGGAACGGAGATTACCTATCGAGAGCTGGACGGGCTATCCAACCGGTTCGCCCGGTTTCTGACGGAAACGGGGTGTCGGACCGGCGACGTGGTCGGCTCCCACCTTCCCAACATCCCCGCCAGCTACATCGGATCCGCCGGCATCCAGAAGGCCGGATGTGTCTTCACGGGTGTGAGCCCGCTCCTGACCGCGGAGGAACTCGCCTACCAGCTGAACGACTCCGGGGCGAAGATCCTTGTCACGGTGGACCTGCTGTTTCCCGTGGTCAGCAAGGCCGTTGGCAAAACCGGCGTGAAGATCGTCGTGGTGGCCTCCATCTTCGATTATCTGCCCCAGAGCATCCCGGCCAGTCCGTTGACGCCGATTCCCGGGATCGAGACACTCAGCTTCAAAGACGCCATCGGTTCCATGCCGGCCGATCCGGTCGACGTGACGATCGACCCGGCGGCGCCCTGCCTCATGATGTACACGGGCGGGACGACGGGACCCCCGAAAGGGGCCCTCCTCACGAACAACAACATCGTTCACCACATCATGCAGCTGAATCCCTGGGTGCAGCTGCATATGGGGGAACACGTCGTGCTGTCCGCCTTCCCCATGTTCCACCAGGCGGGAAATTTCATCGTCATGTGGAACCTGGCGATGGGCAGCACGCTGGTGGCCATTCCCAACCCACGGGATCTCCAGTACATCGTGAAGGCCATCGAGACCTATAAACCCACCGTCATCGTTAACGTGCCCACCATTTTTCTCGAGTTGATGAAACTGGAAGAGTTCCGGCGCCTGGACTTCTCGGGGGTTCATTTCTTTGTCAGCGGCGCTTCTGCGTTTCCCGCGGAAAGCATCCGGGAGTTCGAGGAGATTGTCGGCAAGGGAAAACTGATCGAGGTCTGCGGAATGACGGAGACCAGCCCGATCATCGTGGCCCTGCCCAGGGACGGGGTCAAGAAGATCGGGTCCGTCGGCATGCCCGTCAGCGACACGGAAGTGAAGCTGGTCGATCCGGGAACGGGAAAACTCGTCGCCATCGGTGAACCCGGTGAGCTGGTGGCCCGAGGGCCCCAGGTCTTCTCCCTGGGATATCACAACAAACCGGAGGAAACAGCCCACACCCTCCGGGACGGTTGGATCTACACCGGGGACGTGGCGGTCATGGACGAGGACGGGTACTTTACCATCGTGGACCGGTTGAAGGACATGGTGAGCGTCTCCGGCTTCAAGGTGTTCACCCGCGAGGTGGACGATGTGCTGATCGGGCATCCGGACATCGACAACGCCGCGACGATCGGCCTGGCGGATCCGAAGCGGCCGGGGTCGGAGATCGTGGCCTGCGCCGTCGTCCTGAAACCGGGCCGGACGGGTGATGAAGCGATGCGGGCCAGGATTACCGATTTTATGAAAGAGAAGGTGTCGCCGTACAAGGTGCCGAAGGTTGTCCGGTTCATGGACGCCCTGCCCATGAGCGCCGTGGGCAAGGTGCTCAAGCGGGAGCTCCGCAAACTCATGCAGGGTCTTCCATAAGGCTGTTCTGCGGGCGGATTTGTCCGTGGCGTGAGGGAGGGTGAGGCGATGGCGCCGGAGAGTGTCCGGTGCCATCGTTTGCGCCTGGATTCTTTCCGGAAATCGTGAGTCGAAAGCTCTCCGCGGAGAAGTCTCCGGGGCAGCCCGTTAAAAATCGTGCAACCGGAATCAGGAACCGGTCTTCAAAACCTTATCGATCGATATGCCGAGTTTTTTCATCCGGTGAATCAGCGTGCTTCTTTTCAATCCCAGCAGGGATGAGGCGCTGTTCTTGCCGCTGATCTTTCCGTTCGTACATTTCAGGATTCCGATGATGTGCGCCCGTTCCACATCTTCCAGCCGCTGATGCGTCGTGTCGCCCGCATCCGCCGCCGGATCGATGTTCTCGATTTCCGGGAACGTGATCCGGGGGCCGTTCAGGAGAATGGACTGCTCAATCATGTTTGAAAGCTCACGCACATTGCCCGGCCACGTGTAATTCATGAACTTTTCCATCTCGTGCTCGGGAATCCCTTCAAAGATCCGGTTGTATTTCTGGCAATAGAGCTTGGCGAAATGGGTCACCAGGAGGGGGATGTCCGAGTTCCTTTCCCGAAGGGGAAGCAGGGTAAGGGGAGCGACATTCAGACGATAGAAAAGGTCGGACCGGAAATTGCCGCGGTTCATTTCCTGTTTCAGGTCCTTGTTGGTCGCTGCAATCAGGCGAAAGTCGGAGTACAGCGTTTCCGTGCCTCCGACGCGCTGAAACTCCTTCTCCTGGATCACCCTCAAGAGCTTGCTCTGCGTCTGGAGAGGCATCTCGGAGATTTCGTCCAGAAACAGAGTTCCCTTGTGGGCCAGTTCGAACCGTCCGGCTTTGGTTTTTATGGCCCCTGTAAAAGCACCCTTGTCGTGACCGAAGAGCTCGCTGTCGATCAGGCTCTCCGACAACGCAGCGCAGTTCACCCGGACAAAAGGCTCTTTGCTTCTTGCGCTTTCCTGGTGGATGGCCCTGGCGACCAGTTCCTTCCCGACGCCCGTCTCCCCGTAGATCGTAACCGTCAGCTGCGTGGGGGCGACCTTTCTGATTCCCTGATAGAGCTTCAGCATGGCGGGGTGACGGCCGACGATTCCGTGGAGGGGGGCGGCATCCGGTTTTTCCTCATTGTAAGACCGGGTCCGCTGATTCAATTCTTCATGCAGCCGCGCAATCTCCCGGTGTGCCTGGGTGCGGTCCATGGCGACGGCAATCTGGGGAGCCATGGCCGAAAGAAGTCTCAAATCATCGGCGCCCATATTGAACGAAAAAAATCTGCTTTCCTGGTAGAGGGCGCCGACAATCTTCCTGTCCAGCTGCAGAGGGGTGATAATCACGTCATGAAATCCGATTCTGCTTTCATGGTCCGTTTTGAAGTGAACGATCTTGCCGTCGCCGTTTGCAATCTTGGAACGCATCATGTCCATGGGAACCTTGAATTGCGGGTCCGAGATCTGATCCTGGGCAAGGTTTCTTGAAGCAACCATCCGCAGATCCTGCGCATCATGGTCCGGGACAAAGAGGGCCACTCTCTCCGCTCCGGTCAGCCTGGAGATGAAGGTGACGATGCCCGTCAGCAGGGGGGCGACGGCTTTCTGGCTGCTGAGCGCTTCTCCCATCTCGATGACCGCGTCAAACAGATGGTTCTCCCCGGACAGGTCTTCATCGGGGATGACGCGCATCAAGTCGGAAGGGTATGCGGACCTGGCGATGGGTTTCAAAAAGGACCAGGCCTTCCTCCCATATTTTTCCGCTTCCGGCCACTGGTTGAGGCGGAGACTCAGCCGGGCGATTTCGATCCGGATCTTTGCGAGCTCAAACGTTTCGCCGACCTGCCGGACGTGGTTTTCCAGCTCGATCAGGTTCGCAATTTTTTCTTTCAGGGCTGCGGGATCGCTTTGGGTCTGAAACTGGATCTGCAGCCTGCGAATGATGCCGTACAGGAGCGGGTTCACCTGTTCTTTGGTAATCTTGCCGACGTATTCGATGACAGGCGCCAGCTCCGCAAAATGAATCCCTTTCTGATAGAGCATCAACCCCGTTTCAAAGGCGGGTGTGATGTTAAATGTATGGTACCAGCTTGATTTCCTGATTTTGTAGATGATCTTGAACAGCTGTGCTGCGGTATCGTCATTTCCCTGGATGCACTCGATATTTGCGAGGCCGAGTGCGGAAATGATCTCGGCCATGGGGATGGCTTCCTTCTTCGAAATGTCCAGGGCCATGCTGAAATAGACGTGGCTGTTCTTGTATTCCTTCATCTCCAGGAGGATCAGGCCCGTTGTGGAAAGAGCGAATGCGGCCAGCGGATCGTTGTTCGTCTTTTCCGCATGGCGGTAAACGCTCTCGGACAGTCCCAGTCCTCTCTGCGGCATGCCCACCTGGGTGTAGCACAGGGCCAGTTGAAGAGAGGCGAGCATTGAAAAATCGCCTGCCGCCGGTGAATCGATCATGCCGATCGACCTTTCATAGTATCGGATGGCCTTGGAAAAGTTGCCGCGTATCCAGAAGGACAGCCCCTGTGACTGCAAACCCATCCGGAACAGGTTGTTGTTCTTCGTTTTCCGGATCAGCTGCCACGCCTTGTCGAAATGCTTCTCCGCCTCGCTGTATTGAAAGGACATCCAGTAGTTCTGTCCCATCAGCAGGTGGATGGATGCCTGTGAATTTTTGTCTCCGAGGTTGTGGGCAATGTCCAGTGCCCTGCACAGGCTGGGGTACAGCTTCTTCAGGTTTGGATAGAAAGGCGACAGGGAGGCTCTCCGTTCGACCGTCCGGATGAACATGGCGCGTACATTGCCCGCTCTTTCCTCCGGAACGTGGTCGAGCAGTTTTTCGATAAAATCCAGCAGGCGGTCGTACAGTCCGATGGCCGACGATATTCTGTGATCCCTCTCCTCGATGCACGCTGCCTGGTAAATCAAGTCGATGTCTTTCTCGTCGATTCCCGCCAGCAGGCAGAGATTGGCAATTTTTACAACGTCCTCGTCTCCGTGGGGGCGGTGCTTCTCATAGGTGTCGACGGCTTCGCGGTAGTACTGGGACATCTGTTCGGCAGGCACCGGTTTCAGGATTTCCTGCCGGGGGGCGTTGGCCGTCCATTCGTAATGGCCTTCGGCGGAGCCGTGTTTCCTGATCCAGTGGCGCTGAACGAGGAATGTCACCACGGAGAGCAATCTTGAGGGAAGCATGCCTTCCCGGCCTGCAAACCAGTCGACGGAAAATGCGTCGGTAAAGGCAAGAAAGCGGTACAGAATGGCCTTCTCGTCCTCCGTCAGCCTGGCGAGACTCTGCAGACTCCTTTCCATGCCCCGGTCCCCCTTCTGAAGAAATCCTGCACCACCTATATCTGCGGCACAGAGCGATGTCAATATTTGCCTACATATAGTCAAATGCCGGGATATAGGCATAGGCGAGGGCCGCCATAAGCCGGCAAATTTTTGTAAATATCTAATAATGCAAGGATATACGTCGTCTCGACGTTTGGTATCACCATTGCAGTATGGGAAGGAAAACAATGGATGCGGTTCTTGTTACGGAAGGTCCGGAAAGTCCGGTGAACCGGGGAATGCTTGATGGCCCTTGAGGAGGATAAAACATGAAACCGGAAGATTACATGTGGGACTTTCGCAACCCTTATGAATGGATGACCAGGACCATCGCAGGCAAACTGCCGCCCATGATGATCACCTGTGCCGTAACCGGCGGGGTCCAGGGAAGGGAGTACAATGAGAACCTTCCCGAAACGGCGGAGGCGCAGGCGGATCAGGTGTATGAAGCCTATCAGGCCGGTGCGGTCTCCGTTCATATCCATGCCCGGGTTCCGGAGAATCTCTGGCTGACCACGTCCAACGCGGAAGATTATTCGCGGATCAACGGACTGATCCGGGAGCGTTGTCCGGACATCATCATCAACAACACGACCGGCGGCGGACCCTGGCTGACGACGGAGCAGCGGATGTGCTGTCTCTATGCCGATCCCGCTCCCGACATGGCCAGCCTGAACCTGGGACCCTTTGTCCTGAAGATGCCGCTCAAGGACAGGAAACCCCCGCTGCCGAATCCCCGCGACGGATTTCTTTTCGACAGCTGCCTTCCCGCCAGTTACGCCGACATCAACCTGTACGGCAAGACGATGAAGGAGAGGGGGATCAAGCCGGAGCTGGAGCTGTATCATCCGGGACAATACTGGGTTCTTCAGGATCTGATCCGGGAGGGCAACATCGATCCTCCATACATGGTTCAGTTCGTCATGGGTTTCCAGACATCCTCTTTCCCGACGCCGGCCAATGTCCTTTCCCTGATTAACGAGTTGCCTCCCCGGTCGCTCTTCACCGTGATCGGTGTCGGACCGTTCCAGCTTCCCATGAATGCCATGGGAATCATGATGGGCGGCCATGTCCGTGTCGGCATGGAAGACAACATTTATTACCGCAGGCGCGAGAAGGTGAAAAACAACGCCCAGCTCGTAACGCGGGTCCGGAATCTGGCCGAGACGATGAACCGCGAGGTGGCGACGGTCGCACAGGCTCGGGAGATGCTGGGACTGCCCGCGAAATAGAGCGTTCTTTTGCCCGCGGCGGAGATGGTGATGCGGGGGGACGTGGCCTTTTGGGGAAATGGAGAGCCGGGATGACTGAGAATGAAATATTGATGCGGACGGAGGACGGGATCTGCACCGTGACCATCAACAGGCCCCATGTCAAGAATGCCTGGTCCCTGGAAGTCGTGGAAGGGCTGGGGGATGCCTTTCGGAACATCGGCCGCGACCCGGGAATCCGCGTCGTCGTCATGGAAGGGATGGGCCGCGACTTCTCGTCGGGGGCCGATTACACCCTGTTCAGGGATGAACATCCGGCGCCGGCCTGGCTGGACGGAATGAGAAAGGTCAAGGATCTGATCGTATCCATGCGGGGAATCCCCCAGCCGGTTATCGCGAAAGTCCGCGGGGCCGCCATCGGCGGGGGAGCGAACCTGGCCCTGGCGTGCGATTTCGTCATTGCCTCCGAAGACGCGGTCTTCTGCGAAAACTTCTCCAACATCGGCATCATCGTCGATGCGGCGGGGAACTATTTCCTGACGCGCCTCGTGGGATTGGCCAAGGCCAGGGAACTGGCCTATCTCGGCGACGTTTTTGACGGCAGGGCGGCTGCCGGCATGGGCCTGATTTACAAGGCTGTGCCGGAGGCCGGGCTGGATGCCGCCGTGGATGTCCTCGCCCGGAGGCTGGCCGGGAAATGCCCGGAAGTCATGGCGCTGATCAAGGAGGGGCTCGATGCGAGCCTCGAGATGTCTCTGGCGACGACCCTCGAGTGGGAGGCGGCTCACCAGGCCATCATGACTCAAAAAGAAACCCTGAAGGCAACCGTGAAGCTTTTCTTCCAGTCCCGCGGCAAGGGGTGATCGCCGCTCCGGCCGCTCCGGACTGACGCGACACACGTGTCTCCGGGAGCACGGCAACCCTGACGGGAATGGCCTTCACGGCACGCCGCGTCGGGAGCCGCTGAATCGTTTCCAACAAATCCAAGGAGGTTCAAGCATGCGAAAAGTGGCCATTACCCGTTTCGCACAGAGTGCCGGTGTGGAGTCCGGGGATAACCTGATGGATTTTACGTACCGGATCAGCAAGGAGGTTCTCGACAAGGCCGGCTTGAAGAGAAACGAGGTCGGATGCGTCATGATCGCATCCTCGGATATCTTTCACAGTGGCCTGTCCTGCGCCAATGCCGTCGACTGGGACGGTTCCGGTGCCTTCATGATCGAGGGAACGAGGGCGGAAGATTCGATGTTTGCCTTAATCTATGCCGCCATGCGGATCCTGTCCGGGCATTTTGACACCGTACTGGTCACATCCATCATCAAGGGCTCGGAGAATCCCGACAACGACACGCTGACCGGTTTTTTCGCCGACCCCTTTTACATGCGCCCCCTGGGGATCAACGAGACGACGGCGGCGGCCTTCCAGATGCGGGAGTACATGCAGCGTTTCGGTGTTTCCGAGGAGCAGTGCGCCAAGGTCGCCGTGAAGAACCTGGGAAACGCCCTTTTCAATCCCTATGCCCACATGAAAAAGCGCGTCACCGTCGATGACGTCCTGAATTCGGAAACGGTCAGCGATCCGCTGAAGGCCCTGGAGTGCGCCCCCAAGTCGGAAGGCGTGGCGTCGGTTCTGCTCGCTTCCGGGGATGCGGCGGAAAGGTTTACGGACAAGCCTGTCTGGATCAAGGGATTCGGGACCTCCATGGACCATTTCAACCTGGGAGACAGGGACCTCCTGAACGGGCAACTGACCGTCGCGGCGGAGAGGGCTTACCGGATGGCGGGAATTCGCCAGCCGAGAAAGGAAATCGACCTGGCGGAAATCTGCGAGCCCTATGCCTTCCAGGAACTGCTCTGGTGCGAGAAGCTGGGATTCTGTCCGGATGGAGAAGGAGGCAAGCTCATCGACAGCGGTGAAACGCAGATGTACAGGGCCTTTCCGGTCAATCCCTCCGGCGGTGTGCTGGCCATGAATCCCTATGTGTCGCGGGGGCTGTACCGGGTAATCGAGGCGGCCATGCAGATCCGGGGCCGGGCGGGGGAGCACCAGGTGGACAAGAAGGTCAGGACGGCATTGGCCCACGGGACCCATGGATTTGCCGGACAATGCCATTCAGTCGTTATTCTGGAAGGGTAGGAGGTGACGAACATGGGAAGAGCCGTGGCGGTTATCGGAACGGGCCAGACGAGACATGGACGGAGAAATGACGTCAGCTATCCGGATCTGGTCAGGGAAGCGGTCAGGATGGCCCTCGAAGACGCGGGGATCACGCCGAAGGACATTGAAGGGGTCGTATCGGGGACGATGCCGTCCATGATGGAGGGCATTTCCGATACCCATCTCTACTTTGCGGAGGCGCTCTGTGAAGTGGGCAAGCCCGTGCTGAAGGTGGAAAGCTGCGGGAGCACGGGGCAGTCCATTGCGCACTGCGGCTTTTACTGGGTGGCCTCCGGAATGGCGGATCTCGTCCTGGTGGTGGGGATGGAAAAGATGTTCGAAGGCGACGGGCAGGCCACCATGAGCACGGTCGCCGATCCCTGGTTTCTGAAGCCCTTTTCCGCGGGTGCTCCCGGCGTTTTTACGATGCAGGCCATGGAGTGGATGCATCGATTCAACATCCCGGAAGACAAGGCCCATGAAGCGGCGGCGTTCATCTCCGTCACGCATCACGACAGCGCCCTGGACAATCCATATGCCCATATCAAGATCAAGATCGGCATGGATGAGGCGAAGAACGCCCCCATCATTACCTACCCGGTCCGCCTGCTGGATGTGTGTCCCACGTCGGACGGGGCCTGCGCGGTCATTCTCGCATCGGAGGAAATGGCAAAGAAGATCGGCAGAAAACCGGCATGGATCAGGGGGCTTGGATTCAGGGGAGAGGAGTTCTTCTACGGGGAAAGCAACAAGTCGATCTGGCCGAGCGCCACCGAGGCGGCCAAACATGCCTACGAGCAGGCGGGAATCAGGGATCCGTTGAAGGAACTGGATGTCGCGGAGATCTACAACCCCTTCACGTACCAGGAAATGATTTTTTATGAGTGCTTCGGTTTCTGTCCCCGGGGGAAGGCCCCCGATTACGTCCTCGAGGGAAAATTCAACAGGACGGGCGAACTGCCCTGCGATCCGTCGGGAGGAGTCTTGTGCACGAATCCGATCGGGGCCTCGGGTCTGATCCGGCTGGCGGAGGCGACCCTTCAGGTCACCGGCAAGGCCGGCGCCAGGCAGATCGAGGGGGCCGAACTGGCATTGTCACATGCAATGGGGGGCATCGATCAGTTCAACGGGGTGACCATTGTTGGGGCGAAACTGTAAGCATTACATGTAGGTGTAGCGTTGACAGGAGTGCAACCCAAGGAGGTTTTGACCATGGCGGATGAAAAACCAAAGGAAAAGCCCAGAGAAATGAAAGCCCAGGTGACCGTTCCCTATGAGATGGCCATGGGACGCAACTGGCACCGCTTTTTCGAGAACCTGAAGGAAGAGAGGATCATGGGAACGAAGTGCGGCAAATGCAGCAGGGTCTTTATTCCTCCCCGATCGTTCTGTCCGCGGTGCTTCGAAGACAACGAGGAATGGGTGGAGATCGGGCAGGAAGGCACGATCGAGACCTGGTGCTACTCCAATCTGATGTTTTACGGCCAGACCCTGAAACCGCCGTTCATTGCCGTCCAGGTGCACCTGGACGGGACGGACGTGGGGCTTCAGCATCGCATCGCCGGGTTTGACCTGTCGGATTTTGAAAAGGTCAGGGAACTGGTGAAATCCGGGGGACGGGTCCGGGTGGTCTGGAACAAGGAGAAAAAAGGAAACATTTTCGATATCGATTACTTCGAGCTCATCCCGGAATAGGATGGCGGATATTCCGTCCCTCGGCATAACGAAGCGGACCGGCAAAGGAGGCTGCACACCATGACAAAGGAATACGGAACCATCGTCAATACCGTCGTTCTCCCGTATCGCTGGGCCCTGGGTCAAACCTGGACGCGGTTCTTCGACGGTCTGAAAGAGGAGAAAATCTACGGCACCCGATGCGGGACCTGCGGGAAGGTCTTCGTTCCGGCCAAGACGTTCTGTCCGGATTGCTACAGCGATCTGGACGATTGGATGGATGTTTCGCAGGAAGGAACCTTGAAATCATGGACCCTGGTCAGGAAGAGCCATTTCGGGCAGGTGAGGCAGCCCCCATATGCCCTGGGACTGATCCGACTGGATGGGACGGACTGCGAATTCATTCACTTCCTCGGGGGAGTCGACTGGTCGGACATGCAGAATGCGAGAGAGAAGCTCAAAGCGGGTGCGCGGGTAAAGGCAGCATGGAGCAAGGAGAAGCATGCCGATATCCACGACATTTCCTGTTTCGAACCGCTGAAATCATAGACCGTGGCGGACCGGGACAGCGGAGCTTCCATTCCGCCCGTCATCCGGTCCGGCAGGAGAAGGGAGACGGATCATCATGGCCATGACCGGGAAGGCAGGCATGTATTTTAACGAGACGCATGACGCTTTTCGGGAATCCGTTCGGCGATTCGTCGATCGGGAGATCAACCCGTTCATGGACGAATGGGAGGAATCGAGTGTTCCACTGCACCCCCTGCTGAAGAAAATGGGGGACCTTGGCTTCCTGGGGATCCGCTACGATTCGCAGTATGGGGGCCAGGGACTCGACTACTGGTTTGACACCGTGTTTCTGGAGGAACTCGGGCATATCCACGGGCTGGGGGTGTCAACCGCCATTGTGGTTCAGACCCATCTGGCCACCCCGTCCATCGACATGTTCGGGAGTCCCTGGCTAAAGGAGAAGTACCTGAAGCCGGCCATTGCGGGGGATGTCGTGACGGCCCTTGCAGTGACGGAGCCCGGAGCGGGGTCGGACGTCTTCGCCATCGCGAGCAAAGCGGTCAGAAAAGGAGACCATTATGTGCTCAACGGGTCGAAAACCTACATCACCAACGGCACCCAGGCCGACTTCCTGACACTGCTGGCGAAGACCTCGGATGAATCGGGCTATCACTCCTTCAGCCTTTTCGTGGTTCCGACGGATCTGCCGGGTTTTGTCATCAGCAAGAAGCTCGACAAGCTCGGCCTGAGGAGCAGCGATACGGCGGAGCTGTTTTTCGATGACGTCCGGATTCCGGTGGAAAACCGCATCGGCGAGGAAGGGGAGGGATTCATCTACCAGATGAAGCAATTCCAGCATGAGCGGTTTGCCACTCTCCCCGGCACGTATGTCTGCGTCCAGGACATGATCGACATGACCGTCGATTACATCCGGCAGCGAATCGTTTTCGGAAAGCCGCTCCTGAGCAGGCAGGTCCTCCGGCACAGGCTGGTGGGCTGGGTTACGGAGGCGGAATGTCTGAAGCATCTGACCTACCACATCGTCCGGATGAAAATGGCCGGTCTCGATGTCACCAGGGAGGTCTCCATGGGGAAACTGGTGGGCGGCCAGCTGTTCCGGCGTGTTGCCGACGGATGCCTGCAGATGTTCGGCGGAATGGGCTTCATGAACGAAACCCCCATCTCCCGGTATTATCGGGACGGCCGGATTCTCTCCATCGGCGGAGGTGCGGACGAGGTGATGTGCGAAATCCTCGCCAGGCTGGAAGGGTATTAGAGTGCCATCTCCAGTGAAACGAACCAGGCCCCATGGAATAACAGTCCGGACCCTTGCGTCGATCTCACGTGCGCCGCACGCATTCCTGATTCCTTCCTGTCCTCCCGTTCGTTGTTCGCTTTGAGGAAGGGTCCACGTCATTCCGATTTTGCAGGTTGGGCGGCCCTCCGGTATTTCCACCCGGATGGCCGCAGTCGGTCACAATGACGGATCTGCTCAAGGAGGAGCCAGATGAAAGAGGACGACAAGCTCAGTCAGAATCGTTTGCGCCGGCAGGCCGTGGGTGATTTCCTGAAGCGGACGGCAAAAAGGTCGCCGGAGAGACTCGCCTTCAAGTTTCGCGACCGGGATTTTACATATGCCCGGATGGATGCGGCGGCCAATCGCGTCTGTCACGGCCTGCAGGACATGGGCCTGAAGAAGGGCGACTGCCTGGCCATCCTGTCCCAGAACTGCCACCAGATGGCCATCCTCATGTGGGCCTGTTTCAAATCGGGGATCTGGTACGCGCCGGTGAATTTCCTGCTGCGCGGCCCGGAGATCGTCTACCAGGTCAACCACTGTGACGCCAAGGCGTTCTTTGTGGAGAGCGGGCTGCTCGATGCGGTGCGGCCGATTGTCAATGAACTCTCGACGGTGGAAAAATACGGACTGATCAACCTGGCGGGCATCGCGCTGCCGGAGGGGTGGATCGACGTGGACACGCTTTTCTCGGAGCAATATCCGGACACGGAGCCGGATGTCCTCATCGACGGGAAAGACGTGGCCTCGATCATTTACACGAGCGGTACGACGGCGGCGCCCAAGGGCGCCCTGCTTTCCAACGGCAGCTACTTTTCGCAGGCGGCCAGCTTTCTGACCTCTGCGGGGCCCTGGATCGAGGCGCACGACAAGATCATGATGAACATCCCCCTGTTTCATGTCGGGGCCTCCTCCATCTCCGTCGCCTTTGCGAAAATCGGTGCAGGCGTCGTCTATACGTACGGGATCGATCCTGTTGAATGCCTGGAGATCATTCAGAAAGAAAAAATCACGAGTCTGATCTGGCCGCCTACGCTGTTTGCCGGCCTCCTGGGGCTTCCCCTCGAGACCTACGATTTGAGCTCCCTGAAGAAATGCGTCTGGTTCGGCGGGGCCATGCCCCTGGACGTGCTGCGGAAATGGATGGATCTCTGCCCCGGTGCGATCTTCTCGGTTCACTGGAGCCAGACGGAAATCAACATCACCGGGACCATCGCCTGGTTCCTGGACGGGAAACTTCCCGAGGCGGGGAACATCATCGGCCGCCCCCTGCTGGATGCGGAAATCCGCATCGTCGACCTGTACGACCAGGATGTCGCACCGGGGGAGGTGGGAGAGATCGTGCTCCGGAGCCCGTCGGTCATGACCGAATACTACAAGGATGCGAAGAACACGGCGGAGACGCTTCGGAACGGCTGGCTGCATACGGGTGACGTGGGCCGCATGGGCGAGGACGGGAACTACTATTTCGTAGATCGCCTGAAGGACATGATCAAGACGGGGGGCGAGAATGTGTCCTGCCTGGACGTGGAAGACGTGCTCAATCAGCACGCAGATGTTCTGGTGAGCGCCGTTTTCGGGGTTCCGCACCCATACTGGGTGGAAGGCGTAACTGCGGTGATTGTTCCCAAAGCCGAAGGGTTAACGGAAGCCGTGTTGCTGGAATATGCCAGGAGCCGTCTGGCCGGCTACAAAATTCCCAAGAAATTCATCCTGATCAAGGGTCACGAGCTTCCCGTGAGCCCCACCGGAAAGATCCTCAAGAGGGAGCTGAGGAAGATGTATCAGGACGTCTTCAAGGACGCGAAAGGCAAGTAGCGGCCAACCCGCCATGATGCGGCCTTTGCGAGGGTGACCCATGTTCAGCCATCTCTTTTCCGGGATCGGTATCGGAACGCTCCGGTTGAAAAACCGGATCGTCATGACGGCCATGCACCTCAATTACACGCCCGACGGCGAGGTGACGGAGAGGCTGACCGCCTTTTACCGGGCGCGGGCGCAGGGAGGTGCGGCGCTCATCGTCGTGGGGGGGTGTGTCATCGACCGGTACGGCGGATCGCCGAGCATGATCAACCTGACGGAAGACCGGTTCGTCCCGGGACTCAGGCGGTTCACCGATGCGCTCCATGCGGATGGTGCCCGGGTCTCCGCACAGCTGTACCATGCAGGCGGGAGTGCGCATTCGATCCTGATCGGGTGCCAGGCCATGGCGCCGTCGGCCGTCGTATCCGGATTTTCCAAGGAAGAGCCCCGGCCCATGAGCAGGGAAGACATCCGGGAAACCCGGGAGAATTATGCCCGAGCGGCCCTCAGGGCCCGGGAGGCAGGCTTCGATGCCGTGGAGATCATCAGCTGCTCGGGTTACCTCTTCAATCAGTTTCTATCTCCCCTGACCAACCGGCGAACGGATGAATACGGTGGCAGCTTCGCGAACAGGATGCGCTTCTGCCTGGAGGTGGTGGATGCCGTTCGCACAGCGGTGGGGCCTGATTTTCCGCTCCTGGTCCGCCTTTCCGGGAGTGATTTCATCCCCGGGGGAAACACGAACAGGGAGGTCTGTCTCTTTGCCCGGGAGCTGGAGAAACACGGGATCGACGCCTTCAATATCACCGGCGGCTGGCACGAGAGCCGGGTGCCGCAGCTGACCACGGAAGTTCCCAAGGGCGCGTTTGCCTATCTCGCCCAGGGGGTGAAATGTGCCACCTCCAGGCCGGTCATCGCCTGCAACCGGATCCACAACCCCTTCATCGCCGAGGCGCTCATCGCCCAGGGACGGACCGACATGGTCGGTTTTGCCCGCGAGCTCCTGGCCGATCCCGAACTGCCGGTGAAGGCGCAGGAGGGAAGACCGGAAGAGATCACGCCCTGCATTGCCTGCAACCAGGGATGTTTCGACCACATCTTTGCCCTCCAGCCGATCGAGTGCACGGTGAACCCACGCTGTGGACACGAGCTGGAGAACCCGCCCGGCCCGTCCGGCCGCGCGAAAAAAGTCCTGGTCATCGGCGGCGGGCCGGCGGGACTTTCCGCGGCAAAGACGGCTGCGGACGTGGGACACGAGGTGACCCTCTATGAAAAGTCGGATGGCCTCGGCGGCCAGTTCCGCGTGGCCGGTTCGCCGGAGGGCAAGGGAGATTTCAAGCTCCTCGTGGAGGCATTCAGAAGGCAGGCCGTAAGCTCGGGAGTCAGGATCAGGACGGGCAAAACGGTGGGCAGACGTCTGATCCGGGAGAACCGGCCCGACGCCGTCGTTGTCGCCACCGGCGGATCTCCCGTCCGGCCCGACATCGAGGGCATGGAACACGGCCATGTCGTTCAGGCCTGGGATGCACTGCAGAACGTGCCTCCCCTGGGGGAAGAGATCGTGATCATTGGGGGCGGGGCCGTCGGCGTGGAGACGGCCCTTCACATGGCGAAAGCGGGAACGATCGATGCGCAGACCCTGCGGTTTCTCTTCCTCTCGGGAGCGGAAGACACGGACACGTTGCGGGACCTGGCCACGAAGACGTCGGGAAAAGTGACGATTGTCGAGATGCTGCCGCGGATCGCCGCCGACATGGGGATCTCCACGCGCTGGGTCGCGCTGCGGATGCTGAAACGCTATGGGGTCGAGATCAGAACGGGGACCAGAGCCGAGAGGATGACCCCGGAGGGACTGGTCGTGTCCCGAAACGGATCGACGGAACTGATCCGCTGCCGGACAGTCGTTCTCGCCTGCGGAACACGCCCGGTCCGCCCGGACGGTGCCTGGAAGGGATTGGGCGGGGATGTGTTGATCATCGGGGACGCCAAGTCTCCCCGGAAGGCCTTTGAGGCGATACATGAAGGGTTCCATGCGGGAAGAAACCTGTAAACCACGGATCCTTCCGCCCGTGAGCGGAACCGGTAAACGCGAGACGGGGCAACCGATTTTTGACAGGGCAGGGTTGAACATCCGGCGGGATCTCCTTTTCCAATCGGGCGTCCCGGACATTCCACATGATTTCCCGAGCAGGTCATGGAGGGGTGGACATGGAACAGGAAGCCAGAAGAATGAATCTCCTGCGGCGATTTGCCCTGGGCGATGCCTTCCGGAGGAACGCAAAAAGATTCAGGAACCAGACGGCCTTGGTCTATCCCGCCCCCGGCGGAGAGGTTCTTCGATACACCTGGGATGAACTGAACCGGACGATCAACCGGGTTGCCAACGGCCTTCTGTCCCTGGGCGTCGGCAAGGGTGACAAGGTTGCGGTCTATTCCCTGAATTGTCCCCAATACCTCTTTCTCATCTATGGCCTGGCCAAGATCGGCGCCGCCATAACGCCCATCAACGTCACGTTCAAGGAGGATGACATCCGGTTCGTCGTAAACGACTCCGGGGCCGGGATCCTCTTCATTGAAGATACCTTCATCGATCTCATGAATCCCGTGCTGTCTGGTCTGCCGGGCGTCCGTCCCGGATACATCGGCGTCACCGGCCTGAAAAAGAAGCCCGACGGATGGATCGACATGGCGGAACTGCTCGATCACGCCTCCGATCAGGAGCCGGAAGTGGAGATCGACACCGAAGATATCGCCACGATCACTTATACCAGCGGCACGGAGGCACTTCCCAAGGGGGTCATGCTGACGCACGGGAATTACCATGCCGCAGTCTCTTCCGTGCAGACGGGATATTATCTCGATGTCCGGCAGGACGATATCGGCCTGCAGGCCCTGCCCCTGTTTTATACGGGTGGCATCGCCGTGGCGACATTCTGTCTCATGCTGGCCGGGACGGTCATCCTGGTCTACATGCCCCAGGCTGAAACGCTTGCGGCGCTGATACGAACCTACGAGGCGACGTACACGGTTCTTCCTCCGACGCTCTACAACCGGTTGCTGCAGATATCGGGGATCGAGAGTGACGTGAAGTCGCTGAGAAAGTGCGTCTCTTTCGGCGCCACGATTCCGGAGCAGATGATCGTCAACTGGAACCGGATTGCTCCCCATGTCGAGTGGGTGTCCCTCTATGCGTCGAGCGAACTCACCGCGCTGGGGACCTGCGGGAGTTTCCGGCGGATCGGGGAAATCCCCGGCGGGGATATGAACTGGGTCGGAAAGCCGGCCCCCGCACTCGAGCTGAGAATCGTGGACATGAACGGCAACGATGTCCCGCCCGGAGAGGCGGGAGAAATGGTCTTCCGGGGACCCGGCGTCATGAAGGGCTATTTCGGAAACGAGGAGAAAAGCCGCGAGACCTTTGCCGGAGGCTGGTTCCACTCGGGCGACGTGGGGAAGATGAATCAGGATGGCGATGTCTTCTTCGTGGACCGGATCAAGGACATGGTCAAGAGCGGCGGCGAAAACATCTCCTCGGCTGGTGTGGAATTCTTCATCAGCACGCACCCGAAGGTTGCGGAGTGTGCGGCCTTCGGAATTCCCCATCCGGAGTGGATGGAGGTGTTGACGGTTGCCATCATCCCCAAGCCTGGAGAAACGCTCGGGGAAGAGGAGATGCTGGAATACTGCCGGGCAAAGCTGCCGCGATTCAAGGTGCCGAAATACATCCTGATCGTGGAGGACTTTCCGCGCAACCCGACCGGCAAGATCCTGAAGAAGGAACTGAGAAAGCAATACAAAGATCTCGCGGCGCAGAAGTCCTGAATACCCGGGCAAGATAGGGGAAGCCTGGACGGACAGGGATCATGGGCGTCTCCGGGAATTTGCTGACGGTGAGAAGAGGGAAGCTCATCAACCAATGGGGGTGGAAAAGACATGAGGTTTGATTTCACCGATGAGGAAAAGGCCTTCCGGGAGGAAGTCGAGGATTTTGCGCGGACGGAACTCCCGCCCGACTGGGATGAGAAGGCCCTGTACTGGCCTGCGGGGTATGGAACGTTTCCCGGGATCGAGGCGTCGTTCAAGGACATGTACGACGAACTGCTCCGCAAGCTGGGACGGAAAGGATGGCTCAGCCTGGGCTGGCCGAAGGAATGCGGCGGCATGAATTCCATGACCCGGCACGTCATTCTGGACGACGTCATGAGCTATCACCGGGCGCCGGGCGGCGATGTGTCCACGGCCATCGCCGCTCCGACCCTGGCGCTCATCGCCAGCGACGAGATGAAAAAGGAGTGGCTGCCGCGGATTGCCGCCGGGGAGCTCCGCTTCTGGTTGGGCTACAGCGAACCCAATGCCGGATCCGATCTCGCATCCATAAAAACGAGGGCCGACGATGACGGGGATGCGTTTGTCCTCAACGGCCAGAAGATATGGAGCAGCGGCGCCCACATTGCCGATTACGGGTGGGTGCTGGCCAAGACGGACATGAATGCGCCGAGGTACAGGGGGGAGACCCTGATGCTCGTGGACAACCGGACCCCGGGCATCACCATCCGTCCCATCATCAATATCTGCGGCATCCACTCCTTCAACGAGGTGTTCTTCGACGATGTCCGTGTCCCCAAGAAAAACGTTGTCGGCCAGATCAACCAGGGATTTTACTGCGTCATGCTTGCCCTGCAGTACGAGCGGCTCTTCGTCGGGATGGGGGCGTTCAGGCGCGTCCTGGAGGAGCTTGTCCGCTATGTGAAGGAGACGAAGCGGCAGGGGATGACCCTGGGAAAGGATCCGCTGATCCGGAACAAACTGGCGGCCATGGCCATCGAGATCGAGACACTGTACGGGTTTTACTGGAGGACCGCCTGGATGATGGATCGGGGACAGGCCCCGGAACCGGAAGCCTCGGCGCTGAAGCTTTTCGGTACGGAGCTCAGCCGCCGGCTTGCCGGGACGGCCATGGAAATCCTGGGACCCTGCGGCCAGTTGGAACGGGGCTCCAAGTGGGCGCCACTGCGGGGATTGATCAACCTCGGATACATGGATTCCATCTCCGGGGCCATCGGGGCCGGTACGTCCGAGGTGCAGCGGGGGATCATCGCCACCCGGGGGTTGGGGATGCCGCGAAAGTGACATGCCGATTACAGGAATGAATACAGGGGTGATGTCATGGACTTTGATCTGACCGTGGAACAGAAGCTGCTCCAGGAATCGGCCCGCGATTTTCTGGCTCGGGAATGCCCCAGGGAACGGGTGCGGGAATTCGAAGAAACCGGCGAGGCGTATCCTCCGGAGTTGTGGCGAAAGATGGCGGGGCTCGGATGGATGGGACTGATCATCCCGGAAGAATACGGAGGCAGCGGCGGCTCATTCCTGGATCTGACCGTCCTGTTCGAGGTGATGGGGTTCAATATCTGTCCGGGGCCGCTTTTCTCAACGGTTGTTCTGGGCGCCCTGCCGGTTCTGGCGGCGGGAAGCGAGGCACAGAAGAAAGCGATCCTGCCGGCAATCGCCAGGGGTGAACGTCTGATGACGATGGCCCTTGCCGAGCCTGATTCCGACGGGGACGCCTCCTCCATAATGGCCGGTGCGACCCCTGCCGGGGACGGATTCCGTCTCAACGGCATCAAGCTTTTTGTCCCGTACGGGGAGCATGCCGATTCCATCCTGTGGGTGGGGCGAACCGGCCACGGGGAGAACGCCGGGGACGGCATCACCGTTTTCGTGGTGAAAAACGGAGTCCCGGGAATCGAGAAAACAGGCCTCAAGACGCTGGTTCGGGACCGGCAGTGCGAATTGTTGTTTAAAGATGTCCGGGTGCCAAAAGACAGCGTTCTCGGGAAGTCGGACCTGGGATGGCCGGTCGTGGAGAATACGCTGGAGAAGGCCTCCGTGGTCCTGTGCGCCGAGATGATCGGCGGCGCGCAGGCGGTCCTGGAGATGAGCCTCCGGTATGCCCGGGAAAGGGTACAGTTCAACCATCCCATCGGCAGTTTCCAGGCCATTCAGCACTACCTGGCCGACATGTGGATGGACATTCACGGCTCCCGCTACCTTCTGTACAAGGCCGCGTGGAAAATCAGCGAGGGCATGGAGGCCGGGATGGAGGCGGCCATGGCCAAGGCGCGGATCGGGGAGGCGTTCCGGCGGGTCACACTCCAGGGGCACCAGATTTTCGGGGGCATCGGCTTTACCAAAGAACATGACATGCACCTCTACCATAAACGGTCCATGACGGGGGACCTCCAGCTGGGACATGGCGATGTGCATCGGGAACGGGTGGCGGTCCGTCTGGGACTGTAGTCAGGTTATTGAAAAAAGGCTGTCTGCTGCGTTGCCCTTATCTCGAGCCGCTCAACGTACCAACAAGTACGCCTCGCGGCTCTTGATTTCGGGCGCCTTGCATCCAACCCTTTTTGAACAACCTGAAATGGGGATTGTTGGCAGGCTATTGAAAACGCCAGACTGCACGTTCCCCTCGCAAGCACTGCCGGCGGGCTTTCCCCGCCGCCGGTGAGATCCGTTGCAGGAGGAACCGAAGAAAAGAGGAGGTGTCTGAACGTGGAGAGAGCGTACGTGACGTATGAAGTGGAAGGTCGTCTGGCGGTGGTGACGATCAGCAACCCGAAGATGAATGCCCTGAGCCGGCCGGTCGTCGAAGAGCTTGGTGCGGTGTTCGACGAGCTGGAGCTGCGCACGGAGATCGGCGTGGCCATTCTCACCGGCGGAGGCGGAAAGGCATTCGTCGCCGGCGCGGATATCAAGGGATTCAAGGACATCATCGGTCACCGGGGGGTGGTTTTCGAGGGAGCCCGGGGCATGCAGGACTGCTTCTCGAAGATCGAGAACTCGCGCCTGGTCGTCATCGCCGCCATCAACGGCCTGGCCCTCGGGGGCGGCTGCGAGCTGGCCGCCGCCTGCGACATCCGGATCGCCGCAGACAATGTCATCATCGGCGTTCCGGAGGTCAAGCTGGGGCTGATCCCCGGGGCGGGCGGCACCCAGCGGCTGGCCAGGCTGCTGGGGAAGGGAAGGGCCAAATGGATGGTCCTGTCGGGTGATTTCTTCAGCGCCCGGGATGCCTTTCAAATGGGACTTCTGGAAAAAGTCGTTCCGGCAGCGGACCTCCTTGCGGAAGCGAAAAAACTGGCCGGCAGCATTCTCGCCAACGCTCCCCTTGCCGTCGAGGCGGGAAAGAGGGCCATCAACGAAGGGGTGGAAATGTCTCTGGAGGATGGTCTTGTTTTTGAGGCGGGGCTGGTCGCCGACCTGTTCATGACGGAAGACATCAAGGAGGGGGCGGGTGCCTTCGTGGAGAAACGGTTTCCCGTGTTCCGGCGCAGGTGAGGGGTTTCATCCCGCGGCGGCAGCAACCTGAGAACCGGCCGCTGATGCGACTTTTTCAGCCGCTCGCCGCTAATCCCCGGCTTCCCGTGTCGTGAAAGCGGGAATCAGGACGAAATTCAGGGTTTCCTTGACCAGTTCCGTATAAGCGTTCCGGTCAATGTTCAGCACTTTCAGAAAAAAGCTTTCCCCGGATATGAGGCCGTGCACTGCATTCATGACGATTATGACTTCCAGCATGGTCCTGGGAGACACCTCCTTCTTTCCCTTCGTGAGTCCCATGGACCTGGCGATGTCGCTGGTGAACTCGGGCACCGCGACGTCGAGGCTGGAATCGATGCGCGTTTTTGAGAAATAGTTCAGAAGAATCAGGTTCGATATTTCCGGGTGCTCGAGCAGATAATCCGTCATCATGTCGAAGGAAATCCTCATGCGCTCGTCCAGCGGACATCCGTGGGCCTTCTTTTCCACGTTCCGGAGCATCTGTCCCAGGTCATTGTTGATGTCGAGAACGACTGCCTCGTAAAGGTCTTTCTTTTCACCCCAGTGGTAATGAATGGTGGAAAGGTCGATTCCAACCTCTTCGGCGATCATCCGGGTCGTTCCTCCATGATAACCGTATTCTCCGAAAATCTTTCTGGCCACTTTCAGGATCTTTGCTTTGGTTGATTCAGGATCTCTTTTGGCTTTTTCCAATGGCGTTCTCATCTCTGTATCCTCTGCGTAAGGCAAATTATCCATAGATTCTATATGGATAATGCAATCAAAGTCAAGGCGAAAGTCTGAATCGGCCGGAACGAACATGCGGGGCTGTCCTACGGGTACAGGATTGATCGGAAATCGGTTGTCGAAATGCCGATCGTGAAGTTTTCCCACAGATTCATCCGGAGTGGTGATGTCAAGAATGGCGCCGTTCCCCCCGCTCCGGTTTCATGATATACATTCCGCTGATACCGTGTCGGTTCCCGAACGACCATTCATTGCGGAGGCGGATTGGAATGCTGACGAAAGAGGAGATCCTGGCAGAAGCGGAAAGACTGGGGTTTGTGGACGCCGGATTCACGAGCGCCGAACCCTTCTTTTCTCACCGGGATTATCTGCTGAAGCATAAAGACGAGTATGGATGGACCGAGGCAAGAGGGCTGCCCCTGCTGTCCGGAACCGATCCCGGGGCGATCATGCCGGGGGCAAAGACCGTCATCGTCCTCCTGGAAGGTTATTTCCGGGAGTCTTTCCCCCCTCTGCTGGAGAGGCATTTCGGGCGTTGTTACCTGGACGACGACCGGATAACCCGGGACAGCCTGGCCCCCCGGATCAAGGCCTTCCGACGCTTCCTCCGAGAGAGCGGCATCGAGTCCCGGGTGCCTGCCCACCTCCCTCACCGCCTTGCCGCCGCCAGGGCCGGGTTGGGGACCTTCGGCAAAAACTGCCTGCTCTATGCCAACAGGGCCGTACGGGGGAGTTCCTGGATTCTTCCGGTGACGTTCATCATCGACCGGGCGTTTCCACCGGATGAACCGACTGTTTCCAACGGCTGTCCCGAATGGTGTCGCAACACCTGCATAGCCGCCTGTCCGACGCGGGCCCTGCAGGGGAACGGGCGGATCGATCCCCGCAGGTGCATATCCTACCTGACGTATTTCGGCGAGGGAATCACGCCTCGCGACCTCCGGGAACCCATGGGACTGTATGTCTATGGTTGTGACCGGTGCCAGGATGTCTGCCCCCGCAATGACGCCTGGTCGGCTCAGGAGCGGACTCCCAATCCCCGGGTGTCCGCCAGGGCACCCTTCTTCAATCTCTCCAGCCTCCTGCACATGGACAGGGCGTATTTCGAAAGCCGTGTCTGGCCGCACATGTTCTATATGCCGGCGGACGATCTGTGGCGCTGGAAAATGAATGCGGCCCGGGCCATGGGAAATGCTCTTGATCCGATGTATGTCCGGGATCTCGTGCGCGCACTGGAAGAAAACGGGGACGAGCGGGTGCGGGGGATGGCTGTGTGGGCCCTGGGACGGATCGGGGGCGAAGAGGCGGGAAAGACCCTGCGCCGGCTGACGGCCTGTTCGGAAGGACTCGTGCGGGAAGAGCTGGAGTATGCCATGGCCGGATCGGCCGGCTGAGCACAGTGGAATAAGAAGGATATTTGCATCCATGACAAACGAGAATGATACGAATGCCCGGAGTGGACATGGAACGGTGGACTTTCTCCTGAGGCGAATGCGCCACAAGGGAGACCTGCCCGCATTTTCCAACCACATCGTTGAGATCAACAGCAAACTCTCATCCCTGAAGGCAATCACCCTTTCCGCCACCGGGGATCTGGCCAAGATCATCCTGAAGGACTTTTCCCTGACCAATAAACTCCTCAAGATTGTCAATTCCGCCGTCTACGGGAATCTTGCGGGCAGGGTGACGACCGTCTCCAAGGCCGTGATGCTGTTGGGGTTCGAAAAGGTGCGCATGATTGCCACGGCCCTGATGATTTTCGAGCACCTTCAGAACAAGAGCCAGGCAGCAGAGTTGAAAGAGGTTGCCATGGAGTCTTTCCTGAGCGGCGTCATCGCGATGGATCTGGCCGAGAAAATGAGAATGGGCCGGGCTGAAGAGGCGTTCATTTGCGCCATGCTCCGTCATCTCGGGAAACTGCTCGTCATCTGTTATTTCCCTGAAGAATACGAGGCGGTTAAAGAGCAGATCCGGGAAAGCGGGCTTGATGAAGACAAGGCGGCCCGCGCCATTCTCGGCATCTCGTTCAATGAGCTTGGCATGGCGGTTTCACGGTCCTGGAACTTTCCGGACATGATCGTCCGGAGCATGGAAAGTCCTCCGCCGGGCATCATTGAACCGGCGATGACGGAACTCGAGCGCTTGCGGTACGTGACCCATTATGCCCATGATCTTTGCGCCTCTGTTGCAGATGCCCGTGAGGACGGCTGGGGAGAGGCCATGTCCGAGATGTCGATTCGCTATCAGAAGGCCATCCCCCTGCCCGTACAGCAGATGGAGACGCTTCTGGATTCGGCGGCCGCGAAGATCGATAATTTTTCCGGGATCGTCAATCTGGACAAGAATTCCAGCCCGCTGATAAACAAGCTGTCCGCGCACCGCACGACCGAGGCGAACGAGCCTCCCGCTGAAACGCCCGACGGTCAGCAGCCGCTGAAAGGCACTGCCGCCGGAACCGTGCACCCCGTAACAAAATCCGCAGCCGTCCTCACCCAGGAAAAGAAACGGATCGTCACGAGCGGAATAAGCGAGATTGCCGACGTCATGAAAGGCTCATACAACCTCAGCGACGTCATGTATATGATCCTGGAGACGATGTACCGGGGGTTTGAGTTCAATCGGGTGATTTTCTGCCTGCGGGATGTGAGCGGGAAAAAGATGGTCGGGCGGTTCGGACTCGGTGATAAATCGGAAGAAATGGTTGCGCTGTTCCAGATTCAGGTCGGCCAGGCATCAGATATCTTCAACATCGCCATTTCACAGGGAAGGGGGATTCTCATCGCCGACGCCAACGCCCCCAACATCGTCCATAATCTTCCGGGATGGTATCGGACGTCCGTTGCAGCACAGGCATTTCTTGTCTATCCGCTGGCCATCAAGGGAAAATGCCTCGGCCTGTTTTATGCCGACAGGAACGAGAGCGGGCCTCTCCTGACGGAAAGCCAGTGTCTGCAAATGGAGGATCTGCGCGACATGGCCGTTGAAGTGATCACGCAGAAACATCCGTAGTCAGTCAATCCAAGGCCCGATCCGGTCCGCCATTCCAAGGCCGGATGAGGATCGTGTCCATATCGGCGCCCGCTTTCCATCACCCATTCCCGTCTCCCCGAAACAGAAACTCTCGCCTGGAGATCAGCACGGGAAGAGAATGATGGCATCTGCCGGAGGCGAAAAAGGGATGGATGTCGCATCCGCAAACGATGCGGCTGCCCGAGGGTCTTTCTTCGCCCGATCCCGTGCCGCTTGCTCGATGTGAAAAAAGCGGGAGCAGTTTTGGGAGCAGTCCGGTTGATTGTTGTCTGCGGACAGGAAGAATCCGGAGAGGCCGGCGGGTATGCAGGCCTCTCCGGAGAGAGATCAGTAATTCACGGTCGTCATGTCCCAGAGACCCGGGATGCGACCGGCCTCTTGTCAATTCATCCTTTGAGGAAATCGGGCTTGGCCCAATCGGGGTTGGGATAGGTGTAGAATCCCTTTCCCGTCTTGGCGCCCAGTTCCTTTCGATCGATCATGTCCTTGAAGGCCTGGGGCGGCAGGTCCTTCGGATCCTTGGATTCGTTGTAGTAGGACATCTCGATGTCGTAGACCACGTCAAGCCCTACCATGTCCATCATAGTGAAGGGGCCGTAGGGCATGCCCGTGAAGACCCGCCAGGCCCGGTCGATGTCCTGGTAGTCCACGAAACCGTTGCACGCCATGTACAGGACCTGTTTCTTCACCGCCCGCCAGACGCTGTTGAAGCAGAAACCCAGGATCTCCTTCTTGACCTTCAGCGGTGTCAGGTCGAGGGAGCGGACCCACTGCCGTGCTCCTTCGATCACCTCGGGGGACGTCTTCGTGCCGCCCATGATGTCGCAGAGGGTAAAGCCCAAGGCTGGCTGGTAAAAGTGCATGTTCAGGCATTTCTCCGGGCGCTTGGTGGCGTCTTCGATCCGGGAGATCGGGATGGAGGAGCTGTTGGTGGCCAGGAGTGCCGCCTTGGGCGCCAGAGTGTCCATTTCGGCGAAGACCTTCCGCTTCAGTTCCAGCACCTCGGGCACGGCCTCGATGACGAGGTCCGCGTCCGCCAAGGCCTCGGCGAGATCTTTTGTGAGTTTCACCGTGGCCGCCGCCTTTCCCCAGTCTTCCTTGGGCACGGTGGGATCCTTTCCCATCGCAAGCATCAAGAATTTCAGCTCTTCCACCTTTTTCAGGAAGATTTCCGGATCCTGGTCGTAACCCCGGACGTTGCAGCCGTAGCAGGCCGCCTGAACCGCGATCTGGGTTCCCAGAGTTCCCAATCCGATAACGCTTATGTTCTTGATGTTCATGAGGCAGTCTCCTTTATTCGTTTTTCGCCGGAACGGTCCTTCGGGGTTGCCTTACAGCAGCTTGGAGGATGGCCGTCTTCCGGACTAGTTTCCGCGTTTCTCCGTCATCGTCGGGGTGGAGTACAAACGACGAACAAACACGCTGTGACCATAAATGCCCGAGGTGCTTCCCATAGTCAAGGTAGAAGGTAGGCTTGGCCAGCTTACAGACATGAGATCCTGTGAGGCGGAGGGTATGGAAAAGATGCGGCAAGAAGATGCAGTGTCGGGCGCGAGAGATTCCCGGAGAAGGTTGGATGGAAGGTTCATCCGATACGCTGATTGATGAGTGAATATGGATGCCAATGGGAGGCAAAGAAGAAGGGGGCCGGCTTTTGGCCTGCCCCCTTTTTTGTCATGGTGGAGCTGGCGAGAATCGAACTCGCGACCTCTTGAATGCCATTCAAGCGCTCTCCCAACTGAGCTACAACCCCATGTCTCAAAGAGGACGGGAAACTAGCACAGCGTTTCCGGCATTGTCAATACAATTCTCTTGACTTTGCATACCCCGGCGGCTAATCTCGCCGCCGTGCCGGAGTGGTGAAACTGGTAGACGCAGGGGACTCAAAATCCCCCGATCGCAAGGTCATGTCGGTTCGATTCCGACCTCCGGCACCAGATAATATCAAGGGGCTTATGGAATCCGAGCGGCTTCTAAGCCCTTTTTCTTTTCTGACACCCTCCGTTCTCTCCCCACTCTTCAAGGTGAAAAAGATAGATGCTTTCTCATTTGCCTTTAATATCATATTCATCATGCCCTCACCGAAGACATCATTGAGTAAGTTTACGAACGGCACTCTATCAAGACCACCCAGTTCCCCCAACAGGACAAAGACATCCACACCCTTCCCGCAAGCATCAACATAGCATTTCGCATTTTCTATTCAGGTTTCCATTGACACAAAATATTATCGTATCTTATGGTTCGTCCACAAAAAAGAAATGTTTTATCAGAGGTAAACTACCTTCAAGGAGGGAAAGACGGATGAAGAAAGTTCTATCAGTCTTGATGATCCTGGTATTCATTTTTGCCGGTTCCGCATTTGCCATGGAAATCAAGTTTGCTCACGTGGTGAACGAGAAAGATGCATTTCAAGTGGCGGCAGTGAAATTTAAGGAACTTGTGGAAAAGCGCACCCAGGGCGCCCTCACGGTCACCATCTTCCCCAACGCGAAACTGGGAGACGAGCGCACGCTTCTGGAGCGGATGAAGATGGGCATCGTCGATGCGGGAATCATCACCAGCGGTCCGATCATCAATTTTGTTCCTTCCTTTGGAGTGATCGATCTGCCTTTTCTTTTCCGGGATCCAAAGCACGCTTACAAAGTCCTCGATGGAGGCATCGGGCAGAAACTGATGGCCGATCTGGAATCCCAGGGCTGGAAGGGTCTGGCCTTCGGCGAGAGGGGATTCCGCAACCTGACGAACAGCAAGCGCCCCGTGAATACCCCCAATGACATCAAGGGATTGAAGATCCGGGTCATGCAGAATCCGGTCTATGTGGATTCGTTCAAGGCCCTGGGAGCCAATGCCGTGCCGATGGCCTGGACGGAGGTCCTCACGGCGCTTCAGCAGGGAACGGTGGACGGGCAGGAAAACCCCCTCAACGTCATCATGGCTTTCAAACTGTACGAAACACAGAAATATCTGAGCATCACACGTCACGCCTATGCCCCCGCACCCATCATCATGAGCATGAGCACCTGGAAAAAGCTCACCCCCGCACAGCAGGGAATCGTCAAGAAAGCCGCTCAGGAAGCGGCCGAATACGAGCGGGCCTGGGACAACCGGATGGAGGCGGGCTGGCTGAAAGAACTCAAGGCGAAAGGCATGGTCGTGGCGACGCCGGACTTGAAGCTCTTCCGCAAGGCCGTCAAGCCGGTCTATGACCAGTACACACCCAAATACGGAAAAGGCCTGATCGAATCCATCCAGAACACGAAGTGATGGAATCCGTGACGGCGTCGGGGCAGAAACGGGAAGAGGGGGCAGCGACCGCCTCTTCCCGCCTTTTGCAGTTGAGCGACCGGATCAACGGCTGGAGTGAAAAACTCCTGTTCGTGCTGATGCTGGCCATGATCTTTTTTACCACCATTCAGGTTGTCTTTCGGGTCTTCTTCACTGCGTTTTCCTGGACCGAAGAGATCACCTGCTTCCTCCTTTTTTTCGCATCCCTGGTGGGGGCCTCCGTGGCATTCAAGAGAGGCTCCCACATTGCGGTGACGTTCGTCGTCCAGCGCCTTCCCGGGGCGGTGCAAAAGGCTCTGGCGATCGGGGTTCATCTCCTCGGGATGCTCTTCTTCGCTGTCATTGCAATTTACGGAACCCTGCTCATGGGGACCGAATCTCAACAGCTGTCGCCGGGCCTGCAAATTCCAATGTTTTGGATCTATGTTGCATTTCCCGTCATGGGTGCGGTGATCATCCTTCACCTTCTGGCCGGGATCCGGCAGACAATCGGGAAGGCCTGAGCCATGGGCTGGCTCCTGTTCGGAAGCTTCTTCCTCTTCCTACTCGTCGGCGTTCCCGTCGGGCTGGCGGTGGGCCTCTCCGCACTTATCATCTTTGTCGTTTCAGGCATTCCCCTGCAGATGGTGCCCCAGACCTTCTTTGAAGGAAGCAGCTCCTATGCCCTGGTAGCCGTTCCCTTTTTCATCCTTGCCGGAGACATTCTGGCCCGGGGAGGCATCTCGGAACGGATTCTGGCCATCGCCGAAGCGACCATCGGGCGAATCCGGGGGGGCCTTGGAATCGTGGCCACCTGCACGTCCATGTTCATCGCCGCGATTTCCGGTTCCGGGGCGGCGACCACGGCGGCGGTGGGCGCATCGCTCCTGCCGGAGATGAACAAGAAAAAATATGACACGGATTTTTCCGCGGCTCTCATCGCGTCCTCCGGAACCATCGGAGTCGTCATCCCGCCCAGCGTCCCCATGGTTCTCTATGCGGTCATCGCCGGGGAATCCGTGGCCAAGCTCTTCATGGGAGGCTTCATTCCGGGAACCATGATGGGAGTCGGCCTGATCACGTATGCCATATGGTATTCGAACCGGCAGGGCTATCCCGCCAGCGAAAAGCTTCCTGCCCGCGTGGTCGTCCAGCGCTTATTCAATTCCCTCTGGGGGCTTATGACCCCCGTAATCATCCTGGGTGGTATTTTTGCCGGCTATTTTACCCCCTCGGAAGCGGCTGCCATCGCCGTTGACTATACGCTGCTCATCGCCTGGCTCGTCTACAGGAGCCTGACCTTCAAGCGGTTCTATGAGCTGGTGGTCGGTGCGGGGGTCACGTCCGCCCTGATCATGTTCATCATCGGCACCGCGAAAATCTTCGGCTGGGGGCTTGCCTTCTATGAAATCCCCGAAGCCGTGGCCAAATCCATGCTCATCATCGCCGGAAACAATGATTTCCTGATTTACCTGATCATGAGCGTCATTATCCTGATCGCCGGTTTTTTCATGGAGACGGCGTCCGCCCTGATTATTTTAACGCCCATTTTCCTTCCCCTCATTGCCGCAATCGGGGGTGACACCGTTCATTTCGGCGTGATCATGACGATCGGCCTGGCCATCGGCATGGCTACCCCGCCCATGGCCATCAACATTTTCGTGGCCAGTGCAATCAGCGGCCGCTCCCTGGAGCAGATCAGCAGGGCGATTTGGCCCATGGTCATCATCCTTATCGCAGTGCTTCTGATCTGCACCTATTTCCCCTGGTTTGTTATGGTTCTTCCGAAAATCTTCATGGGCGTGCAATGAAAAGTTCTTAATAAGACAGGCTTCCAGATGAAAACGAGCAACAGGAAGGTGGAAGCCCGAGTGTTGATAACGTCGGTCCACATGACAGATCCTGTACCGCCTCTGCCCCCCTCCCATGTTATGCCGGAATCTCAAAGAAGAGATCCGGATCGGCTTCCTCGGGGCCTATCACTCGGTCTGACTCCCGAAAACGAGACCGGTTTTTGGGGGCCCCTCAATAGAGCAGAAATCCAAATCTGGATGTGGTACATGGCTCGTGGTCAGGATAGGCAACCTTCGCCTCGACAACTCCGGAAGAATGAAGGGGAGATCCCTGTATGGAGAATATAGCCATCGGTGAGCGGTTCCACCGCAAGGTCCTGGTAGGCGCCGATGAAGCCAGGCGATTCGCCGCCATAACCGGAGACGAGAACCCGATCCACAGCGATGAAGATTTCGCCCGCCGGAGCCGTTTCGGAAACCTGGTCGTCCCGGGTGGCCAATTGATATCCCTCATGACGGGTCTGGTGGCCACCCATTTCTTCCAGCCTTCCGGCCGCATCGGTGTCGGGCTCGAGTTCTCCTGTGTCGCCCACCGGGCGGTGAAGGCGGGTCAAGAAGTCGAAATCTCCTGGGAGGTGACAGCCGTCCAGGACGAACCGACTCTTTCCGGAACCGTCGTGACATTGAAAGGCCTGGTCTCTGATGGGCAGGGGAATACGTTCGTCACGGCGGTGACCAAAACTCTCGTTACTGACCGCCCCTGAAGATTCGGATTGCTACATCGATGATGTGTCCGACGATGGCTCAGAGCATGTTGATCCTCCATGGGAGCCATAGCAGAATTCTGACCATGATTCGGAGGCAAGTCACAAATCTTCTGTGGAGAGTTTCTTCAGGACGGGCAATGTACGCGGGTTTTCGTGAAGATCATCGGGACCGGAAATGGCAGGCGAGACCGTCTCCCTAAACGATGCAGGGAAGGTGATCCATGATGTCACTACTCATTCTGGCGACGATTCTCTCGCTGTTCACCTTTTTTCTCATCAGGAGGGGGAAGGATTCGACGGCCGGGGAGACTCTGGGCAATTACTTGAACGCCCTCATCGGCGGCCGCACGGAAGAGGCCTATCATTACCTTTCCGCACAAGATTGTGCCCGGGAGTCCCTGGCCGACTATAAAATGCGCTGCTCCCTGGGCAGTGGCCTGATTGCCAATATGATTGCACGTAACATTACCTTCACGATCGAGACAACAGACACGGACCATGACCGGGCAACGGCCATCGCAACCATAACGGCACCGGATTTCACGGGGATCATGGGCGATGTCCTGCAGGACGTGGGGTCAGACAGATTGCCGGCAGGCAACCTGGACTCCTATATCTTCGTGTGTCAGAAGATCAGTCATTTTCTCGACAAGTATCAGCGGGAGTCTATCCCCATGCGGACTGACACGGCCTTGTTCCGCCTGATCCTTGAAAGAAGCGGATGGAAGATCTGCCTGGAAGACCTGTGATCCATCCCCCCCCCATCATAAGCAATGCAGCCATCTTGTCGCAGATGGCCTTCACCCGGGAAACCGGGGCTGTTTCTGGGGACTATCTCGAAAAATGCATTGCCGTTCTCTACCAATATAATTTATGTAGTCGAACGAAATTGGAGTTCCAAACTATTCATGTCCTCTATTTTGCAGGAGGAGATTATGCATCGTGTAACTCGTATCCTGCGTCCCCCTTTTTATCTCCTCCTCATGGCTTTTCTATTTTGTGCGGGCATGCCGGATGCACTGGCAGGAGACACGATTCGCATCAACGGATCCGGAACCTGCCTGGAAATGATGAAGCCCCTCATGAAAGCCTACGGCAAGGTCTCTCGGGGCGTTTCGTTCAATATGGAAAAACCGCTGGGCAGTTCAGGCGCGATCAAGGCGCTTCTTGACGGAGCTCTCGACATTGCGGTCGTCGCTCGTCCTTTAAAGCCGGAGGAAATCGCCCGGGGAGGAAAACTCAAACCTTTCGGCAAAACCCCCCTGGTCATCGTAACCGAAAAAAGGACCCCCCTGAAAACCATTACAACGAGGGAACTGGAGGATGTTTATGCCGGCAGGACGTTGAAATGGTCCAACGGAGAAACCATCAGGATCATCCTGCGTCCGAACGAGGAGACAGATACGAAGATCCTGAAGCATCTTTCGCCGGGCATGGCCGAGGCCATCACCAAGGCACATCAACGGCGAGGATTGATGATCGCCATGACCGATCCCGAGTCGATTGAGGCGGTGTCCCGGATTGCGGGTGGTATCGGTACGTCAACTCTGACCCATGTTCTTGTAGGCAAATTACCGCTGAAGGTAATTGATCTCAACGGTGTCAAGCCGAGCCGAAAGACCCTTAAAGACGGAGCCTACCCGCTCGCCAAGGAGATAAGCTTTGTCACGACCGACAGGCTTCCGAATGCCGCCTCAAGGTTCCTGGAATTCGTCTACTCGAAGAAAGGGCGCGCCATTACGGAGAAATACGGAGTTCTGATTACAATTGACGGCAAATGAAACCACGTAACGACTCCATAAGCCGCATCTCATCCGTTTTGACGGGCATCATCAGCCTCATTGTGGCCATCTGTATTCCTGTCGGCTACTTCATCATTGCCTATCAATACATGGAAGGAAGCATCAACGCCGAACTCCTGTTAGCCACACAATCCGTTGAAGAACTGGTCAGTAAAAATCCCAAATCCTGGCAGTATCAGGAAGTCCGTCTCCGGGAGATCCTGGAAAAACGGCTCGATTATGGAACCCGTGAGAAGCGGGCAATCAGGAATAAGCGGGAGCGGCTTGTTGCCGAGACAACGGAAACCCTGACAGGTCCCGTGCTGAGATTCAGCGAACCCGTTCATGATGTGGACGAAAAAGTGGCAAACATTGAGATCACCCGTTCCATATTCCCCCTCATTTTGCAGACGGGTCTCATCAGTGCGAGCTCTGCCCTGACGGGAATATTGATCTTCCTTTTTTTCCGTTCTTTCCCGTTGCGGGCGGTTCGTGAGGCCTATTACAAAATGGAGGAAAGAGAACAACGTCTCAGCCTGGCCTTAAAGGTGGGACATTTTGGTGTTTGGGATTGGGATGTAAAGAAAAATGTCATGATTTTGGACGAACATACCTACGACATCTACGGTATTTCAAGAGATTCCATGACCGTATCGCCCGATACCTGGATAAATTGCATTCATCCTGAAGATCGCGACAGAGTGCTGGGAGATATCCGGCCCGAAGTGGTTGAAGAAAGAAGATTTGACATCGAATTCCGCATTGTTCGGCCCGATAAAATGGTAAGAGACATCAGGGCTAATGGCATTTTGATATTGGATGGAGATGGAAAACAATCAAGAATTGTCTGCTTGAACTGTGACATCACGGAGCGCAAGCTCATGGAGGATACTCTCAGCAAAAACGAGATATATTCCTGACCGGTTGCGGAGAGTGCATCCGATGCCCTCTTTATCATGGACAGGCAAGGAGCGATTCGATCTGCGCGTCCATCCACCGAGTGGGTGACGGGCTGCAGTCAGGACGAGTTGATTGCAGGAATGTGAATTCGTAGACTATCGGAGTGTATCGATGGGCAGGACATAATGCATCGAAGAAAAGGCAACAGACTCGAAAGCCTGCGTCATATCGGGATGCTGATAATAAGAGTGTCTATACTTCTTTGTGTAATCTGGTTGGGGGTTACATTTTATGATTACTTAAAACCCAACTTTAATAAACTGGAGGTATATGGCCGCCATTCTGCTTACCACTTTCCGGCTTCCATTAAGTGGGGAATCGGGAAAATTTCTAATGATGAATTAAGAGAGGAAATCAAGAGTATTTCCGAAACAAACTCCCTGCTTGTTGTTTTGCTGAAAAATCAAGAAGATGATGAAATCGCAGGTATTTCTCTAGAAATGCCATTTGAGGGCATCTTCCAGATTATCAAAGATGAAAAAGTGATTTCATCATCTGAGTTTAACAGGAAAATACCTGTCGGTTCAATGCCGGCGGGAAGTGAGATAAAAGTCATTGTCTGGACGGATTCATGGACAACGGCTCCCAAGGGAAGGTATGACAAAAGATACCGTGTCACTTATCCGGACAATGTGACATATATTGACTTCCCGATGGAGGTAAGAGGAGTCCTTGCGTCAATTCTCGATTATGGTGTTGCGAACTTATTTATATTGATGTCCGTGCTCCTTCTTGTATTGACCGCTTTTACAATCATTATCATGCTGATTTTGAGAAGAGAATGAACAACGAAACGGACAGGAAAGCCATCTTCCTTCAATCAGGAAGGCCGGGGGAAAAGGCAGGCCGGTCAGGATGTAAAAAATGTCGTTTCGTTTCCTTGGTCAGTGTTCGACCAGGGAGGGGACTGCCGATCTGAGCGTCCTGAAGACGACCATCGGTAGTCATCTCTGGCATCCGGGACAGAACCAGGTCCCCCTGCCACCCAATACGATTCGCTCGATACCGGACCCGCATCGGGGGCATGGGACTCCTTGCCGCCCGTATACGCGGAGGCGGTGCTGGAAGTCCCCGGTGCGTCCGTCGAGATCGCGCCAGTCCGACACGGATGTTCCCCGGCAGCGGATAGCTAGATTCAGGATCCGTTTTGCCTCGCGGCCGATCTTCTCCCACTCGCCCTGTGCCACCGTTGACGCCGGCCGTCTCGGATCTACGGCCGCCGCGTGGAGAATCTCGCAGGCATAGATGTTTCCCATGCCTGGAAACAGCGACTGGTCCAGGAGGAATGCCTTGACCGCCAGGCGCCTCCGCCGAGCGGCTCGGAGAAAAGTCGAAGGATCGGGGGGCTTCAGAAGATCAGGCTGGGATGTGCATGACCCGGTCGGGTGCTCCAGGGTCAGGGTGGCGAATCGCCGGGGATCGACGCCGAGGATTTCATGTCCTTCGAAGACCAGCCGGAACCGCGTATGAGCGGGCATCTCCGTGCCCTCCACCGCGCGTCGCCAGAAAAGGCGGCCCGTCATCCGGAGATGGATCCTCAGTGCAGATCCGTCGTTGAGGGTCATCTCCAGGAACTTTCCCTGTCGCCTGACATCGTTCACCCGTTGTCCCTCCAGGTTCGGAACTGGCCCCAGCTTCACGTCGTAGACGGTGAGCGCCAGAATACGCTTCCCTTTGATTTTTCGAACCAGCTGACGGCGCAACGTCTCCACTTCCGGTAATTCGGGCATACGCAGGACTCCTTGTGAATTCAATGGCATGTAAGGTCAGGATGACCGTCCGGTCAAGAGAAAAGAAAAAGTGAAATTCCGGCGCCTTTTTTATTGACAAAATGTCGCTGTTTACCTTATGAGACGCAATAGAAAACGCTCGTGAAAACGGGCTTTTCCGGGGTTGAACGGCAGCGCGCTCAGAATGGGAATTCTGGTCGGAGAAGGAAAAAAAGAGGACTCAGCAAACCGGAGGCGTCGAAAGATGGAAATCGAGTCCCTGTTCAGTGAAGAAATGGAGCCCCCGGGCCAGCTGAATGGCTTGACCGGTCTGGAGAAGGCCGCTCACGATCTGATTCTCCCTCAGGAACCCGTCTCTTCACCCCCGCCCGTCGTTCCGGTCCGTCCCGACCGGCATCCCTCCTGTTTCACAGACAGCCGCCGTTCACAGGTCTTCCGCAAGCGTTTCTATCCCGGTGTTTCGCGGGAAGACTGGCAGGACTGGCGCTGGCAGCTGAAGAACCGAATCAGCGATCACGAGTCCCTGGGCTTGATGGTCTGGCTCTCCGAGGAAGAGCGAAGCGCCATGACCTATGCGGCGGGGCCCCGTCCCGTGGCCATTACCCCTTACTATGCCAGCCTGCTTGATGCGATGGACGTGTCGCATTCGCTGCGCCGCTCCATGATTCCGGTGATGCAGGAATGTTTCCGTGTGGACGGCGAAAAGGAAGACCCCCTGGATGAAGAAAAGGATAGCCCGGTGCCCGGACTGGTCCATCGTTATCCGGACCGCGTCCTCTTTCTCGTGACCGGGACCTGTGCGGCCTATTGCCGGTACTGCACGCGCTCCCGCATCATCGGGCGCTCCGGTGCCGAGGGCAGCCTGAGGGTTCACTGGGAGAAGGCGATCGACTACATCGCATCCCACCCGGCAATCAGGGATGTCCTCCTGTCCGGCGGCGATCCCCTGACACTCCACGATCGCAAGATCGAGTGGCTGCTTTCCCGGCTCAGCCGGATCCCGCACGTGGAGATGCTCCGGATCGGCACGAAAGTTCCCGTCACCCTTCCACAGCGAATCACGCCCGAGCTGGTCAAGATCCTCAAGCGGTATCACCCGCTCTGGCTCAGCCTCCACGTAACCCACCCCGACGAGCTGACCGCGGAGATGCGCCAGGCCTGCATGCGCCTGGCCGATGGGGGGATTCCCCTGGGCAGCCAGACGGTGTTGCTGGCCGGCGTCAACGATTCAGTGGAGGTGATGCGGCGGCTGTTCCGGGGGTTGCTCAGGGTCCGCGTCAGGCCCTACTATCTGTACCAGTGCGACCCCATCCCGGGATCGGCTCACTTCCGGACGCCGGTCATCCGGGGAATCGAGATTATCGAGGGCCTGCGGGGACACACCTCGGGTTATGCCGTTCCGACCTTCGTCATCGACGCCCCCGGCGGCGGAGGCAAGATTCCCCTCCTGCCCGAATACGTGGTCGGACGGGACGGTCCGGATCTCCTCATCCGCAATTACGAGGGGAAGGTCTTCCGCTATCCGGATGGCGGCCCCGTCCGGCATGAGATCCATTAAGGGCGCCTGTGATGCACAGTGGAACGGGCGTGACCGTCGGCCTCACCTACGACCTCCGCGACGACTACCTGGCGGAGGGCTACTCCGAAGAGGAAACAGCCGAGTTCGACCGGGCCGAGACGATCGACGCCGTTGAGGATACCCTCTGCTCCCTGTCGTATCGGACGGAGCGCATCGGTCATGCCCGTGCCCTCGTCTACCGGCTTGCTGCGGGCGCCCGGTGGGATCTGGTCTTCAATATCGCCGAAGGTCTCCGGGGCTATGGACGCGAGAGCCTTGTGCCGGCCCTCCTGGAAGCCTACGGCATTCCATATGTCTTTTCCGATCCTCTCGTCCTCTCCCTGACCCTCCACAAGGGTGTATGCAAACGGGTCATCCGCGACCTGGGCATCTCCACCCCGGATTTTGCCGTCGTGGAGAAGGAGACGGACATCGCCGCCGTCGGCCTCCCCTTTCCCCTCTTCGTCAAGCCCGTGGCGGAAGGAACGGGCAAGGGCATCACGGGGGACTCGGTGATCCGTTCTCCCGAGGCGCTGGAGAGGGTCTGCCGTCATCTGCTGAAAACCTACGGCCAGCCCGTCCTTGTAGAGCGGTTCCTCTCGGGGCGCGAATTTACCGTGGGCGTCGTCGGCACCGGCGAGGAAGCGGAGACCGTCGGCGTCATGGAGGTTTTCCTCCTGGCGGAAGCGGAAAAGGAGGTTTACTCGTACATCAACAAGGAGTACTGCGAGCAACTGGTGCGGTACCGCCTGGCCGATGACGCTGAAGCGCGACGGGCCGCGGCGGTTGCCCTGGATGCGTGGTGCGGACTGGGTTGCCGCGACGGTGGGCGGGTGGACATCCGCTCGGACGAACGGGGGGAGCCCCACTTCATGGAAGTCAATCCCCTGGCGGGTCTCCATCCGGAGCACTCGGACCTCCCGATTCTCTGCACCCTCGGCGGGATCCCCTACCGGGACCTGATCGCCCGGATCATGAACTCGGCCCTGCGGCGCATAACGGGGAGTGAAGGCGGACCTGGATCATGAACGTGGCCGTGCTGCATGGAGCCGTCGCCGACGGTTCCGGAATGGACGAGCAGGACGTGCTGGTGGAGGTGGAGACCGTCTGTCAGGCCTTGGCGGCGCTCGGACATCGGCCCGTTCCCGTTCCCCTGTCCCTGTCCCTTGGAGCGGCCGTCGAATCCCTCCGTCGTCTCCGGCCACGGTTCGCCTTCAACCTCGTCGAGTCGGTGGCAGGGAAGGGGAACCTCATCTCGCTGGGCCCGCTGATCCTGGACTTCCTGAACATCCCCTTCACCGGGGCCTCCGCCGATGCGACCTACCTGACATCGAACAAACTTCTGGCCAAGCGGATCATGACCCTGGAGGGGATCGACACGCCGCCGTGGCTTTCAGTCGAAGAGAATCCATCCGGTCTGTTTACGCCGGGCCGCTATATCCTCAAGTCCGCCTGGGAACACGCCTCCATCGGCATTGACGAAGAATCGGTTCTTCACGCAGAAGGGGATGCCGCGCTTCGGAAGGCCCTCCGTATCCGCCGTGACATGCCCGGCGGACCCTTCTTTGCCGAGATCTATGTCGACGGCCGGGAATTCAATATTTCCCTGCTGGCGGATGGGACAGGGCCCCGGGTTCTTCCCCCGGCGGAGATCCTCTTTGACGGCTTTCCTCCCGGGAAACTCCGCCTGGTGGACTACCGGGCCAAATGGGAAACCGATTCCTTCGAGTACCGGAAAACTCCGAGAAGTTTTTGTTTCCGGGAAGAGGACGCGGAACTGCTGGGTTCTCTGAAAAAAAATGCTCTGCAATGCTGGGAGGTTTTCCGGCTTCGAGGGTATGGGCGGGTTGATTTCCGGGTGGATGAGAAAGGTCGTCCCTGGGTGCTCGAGGTCAACACGAATCCTTGCCTGTCGCCGGACGCGGGGTTCCTGGCGGCGGCCGGGGAGGCTGGTCTGGACGTTACGGAGGTGGTGGCGCGGATCTGCGCGGACCTTCCATAGGTTTCGGGCAATTGCCGATCCGTCGCCCTTCGATCCGCTGGGTCATCGAGAGTGTTTTCTTCCCTTCCCCCTGAATCTTTCCCCGCATTACACCCGTCAGCGTCTCCCCGTGAAATAGAACCCGTCCCTTTCCGATCATCGATCCCCTGTCCAGCCCGCACTGGACACTCCACATGAGGGCATCGCCTTCAAGGCTTGACCGGAGGAGGCGACACTGCCGGTCCCGCTCGGGTTCGCGGGGAATCGGATCCTTACCGGTCAGGCAGCGCTGATAGACATTGGGGCGGGACAGGCCGGGGGCAAGCCCCTGGATTTCCATGGTTGTCGTGATTTCCCAGAGACCCTCGGAGAGGGCCGGCCCTGCGGTTGCGGAGGGAGCGAAAAAAAACGGAAAAAGCGCCATCACGATGAAGAACTTCCTGTTCATGGCGATCCTTCCGTCTTCAGAATCTATCGCTGTGAATCACCGCCGCGGCTTAGCCACAGCAGGTAGTGCTCGGCGTCCTTGTTTTTGAAGGTGACGGCCATTTTCATGTCCTCGATGGCCTGCTCGTGCTTGCCGATCTTTTCGTTGCACAGGCCCCGGTAGACGTAGCTGCCGGCTTCCTCGGCGTAGCCCGGGTCCAGGTCGATGGCCTGGTCGAAATCCCGGACGGCTGCCTCGAACTGTTCGAGTTTATAGGCGGCGAAACCTCGGTTGTGGAAGGCCCGGCCGTTGCCGGGATCGGCCGAAACAGCCTGGGTGAAGGCCTCGATGGCACCAGCAAAGTCGTCCTTCATCAGGGATGAGAGTCCCCGGATCCGCCATTCCTCACCCGGCGAATCCGTGTTTTTGGTCTTGCTTCTGACGGGGACCACGCCGGCCTGTGCAGGGGCTTTCTCCTTCTTCGCTCCACGACCGAACGATAGCTTCAGTGCTGCCATATCCTTCCTCCTTCGATCAAAGGTTCCTGCCAGGCGGGCGGGAAATGGACTTCGGACGCGCTTCTCCCGCCATCCTTTGCCTCTTGATGTTCAGGCAGAGGGTCCAGGATACGGGATCTTGTATCCCACCCGGGCGGCATGCCCCAACGACTGAATCCACTGTGTATCTGATAACCCGTTTTCCCGGGATATTCAAGCCGATTATGCCGTTCCGCAGGAACGGCAAGGTACCCTGTTTGACAAACGCATTCCCGCTTACTATCATCTTACCTATAACCAACCGATGCTTTCGCTCGTACTTATCGGTAGAGAAAATGAAAAACTGAATGCGAGATCCAGGATGGCTGTCATGAGAAAAAAGGAAGAAGGGATATCCCGCCGGAACTTTTTCAAGGCAGGAGCGGGACTCGCCGCAGCGGGCGGGTTTATGGTTCCCCAGGTGGCGAGGGCGGAACAAAGAGAAGGGCGGCTGGCGACCCTGATCGACCTGAATCTCTGCGACGGCTGCCCGGATCGTCCTGTCCCGGCCTGCATTACTGCCTGCAAGTCCGCCCGGAACGCCCAGGTTCCGAAACCGGTCAATCCCATACCCTTGCCTTTCCCCGTCGGAAATAAGGGGATCGAGGACTGGTCAAAAAAGCAGGATGTCCACGACCGGTTGACTCCCTACAACCGGATCTTCGTCCAGAAGGCGGAAGTGGAGGTCGACGGAACGAAGCGGATGCTCTCCATCCCGAGACGGTGCATGCACTGCGACAATCCCGCCTGCGCCACCATCTGCCCCTTCGCGGCCAACCACAAGAACGAGAGCGGTGCCGTCGTCATCGATCCGGATCTCTGCTTCGGCGGCGCCAAGTGCCGCACCGTCTGCCCCTGGGAAATTCCCCAGCGCCAGTCGGGCGTTGGGATCTACCTGCACATTCTGCCGACGCTGGCCGGCAACGGGGTGATGTTCAAGTGCGACCTCTGCGTGGACCGATTGAGGGATGGCGGCCTGCCCGCCTGCGTCGAGGCATGTCCCCGCCAGGCCCTGCTGATCGGGCCGCGGGAGAAGATCTTCGCCCTCGCGGAAGAGCGGGCGGGCAAATCCGGCGGATTCCTTTACGGGAAGAAGGAAAACGGAGGCACGTCCACGCTCTACGTATCGCCGGTTCCCTTCGATGTTCTTGACCGGGCGGTTGCGAAAGGCAAGGGACAGCCCGGATTCGGTCCGATGCCGCGGAAGATGGAGAAGACCGACGGCCTGGGCCGCGCGGTTCTCATCTCGCCGGTGGCGGGTGCGGCGGCGGGCATCGCCGGGGCTCTCGGTTATCTGTCCAAGCGGAAAGAGCGTGTGAAGGAGGAGGAAAAGCAGGATGGCTGAACGAATCCTGGAAGAAAAAGGCCGGGTGGTCCGTCATGGCCTCGTGGAGCTTCTGGAGCACTGGACGATTGCCCTCTCGGGACTCCTCCTTCTCGTTTCCGGCATGTTCGAGCTGCCGCTTGCGGGCCGCTATTCCATCAACAAGCTGCCCGGTCTGGCCTGGTCAGGCGATTTTATAACTTCTCTGAACGTGCATTACGCGGCATCCGTCGTGTTCATCGCCGCAGGGGTCTTCCACCTGGTCTACCATGCCATCCGTGGAGACTACGACCTCCTGCCACGCAAGGGCGATCTCAAGGCGTCCTGGCAGGTGATCCTGAGTTTCTTCGGAAAGGGTGAGGAGCCTCCCTTTCACAAATATCTTCCGGAGCAGCGCCTGGCCTACCTGGGCATGGCGGTAATCATCGCCGGCCTGATCGTTTCGGGGCTGGTGAAGACATACAAGAATCTCTATGCGCCGGACATGTCCCTGACGGTTCTCCTGTGGGCCACGTGGGCGCACAACGCGTTCTTCATGCTGTTCTTCCTGGCATTCCTGGCCCATATCGGGGCCATCCTCCTCAAACCCAACCGCCCGATGTTCCGGGGTATCCTGACCGGGAAGGTGCGCCTCGACTATGCCAGGCACCGTCATCCCCTCTGGATCTCTGAGCTGGAGCCCCCTCGGCCTGTAGTTCCCATCGCCACGGATACGCCTCCTCCGCAGGAGCCGGCAACGGAGCACCCCCCTGAGCCGGAGGAATCGGCCGGATCGGCGCACCCCCCTGCTTCGGAAGAGGAAACCGGCGACGGCCGCCAGGAACCCTGATCGGAGATCCTGAAGCCGGATATGTTTCGTTTCCCTTCAATTCACCGATTGTCAGGGGACGGCAAATGTGCTATCACCACGCCCGTTGATTGCGGATCGCCTTGCACGCAGAAACCATCCGTGATCGCCATTGCTTGATTTTCCAGGCACTCCGAAAGACAAAACAGGATATGACATGAAGACGATCAGGAAAGTCTTGATTGCCAACCGGGGGGAGATCGCTCTCCGAATCATGAATACTCTCAAGGAGATGGGCATCGAGGCCATCGCCGTCTACGAAAAGCCCGATTATGAGGCCTATTTCCTGCGTTTCGCCGATCGGGCCATCAAGATCAGCGACGAACCGGGCATGGGCTATCTGAATGTCGAACGGATCATCGATGCAGCCCTGAAAACCGGTGCCGACGCCATTCATCCCGGTTATGGCTTCCTGGCGGAAAACCCGAATCTGGCCGCCGCCTGCGAACGGGCGGGCATTCTGTTCATCGGCCCTCCGCCCTCCGTCATTCGCGACCTGGGGGACAAGGTCCTGGCGCGGGAGACCATGTCCGAGGCCGGGATTCCCATCATCCCGGGGACGAACAGCTTTTCTTCCGGCGAGGCGGGTATCGAAGAGGCCTTGGCCTTCGCCCTGAAATGCGGGTTTCCCATTATCCTGAAGGCGACCGCCGGCGGAGGCGGCCGCGGGGTGCGGAGAATCGAGAGCGAGCAGGAACTAAGGAAAGAGATGCCCCTGGCCCGGGCAGAGGCATTGCTCGCGTTTCACGACGACCGCATCTATGCGGAAAAATGCATTGTCAACCCCCGCCATATCGAGGTTCAGATCCTCGCCGACATCCAGGGAAACGTGATTCACCTGGGCACCCGCGACTGCTCCATTCAGCGCCGGCATCAGAAACTCCTGGAGATTGCCCCGGCGGAGCTGCCTCCCGAGGTGACCGCGTCGATTCAGGACGCCGCCGTGAAGGCAGCCAGGGCGGCCGGTTACGTCAACGCCGGGACGGTGGAGTTCCTGATGGATGCGAAGACCAGTGAGTTCTGGTTCATGGAGGTCAACACCCGCCTGCAGGTCGAGCACACGGTCAGCGAGATGATCACCGGGGAAGATATCGTCCAGCACCAGATCCGGATCGCCGAAGGCCATCCCCTGGGCCTCAGGCAGGAAGACATCCAGATTAACGGAATCGCCATCGAGGTGCGCATCAACGCGGAGGATCCCAAGAACAGCTTCCTGCCGGAAGGCGGGAAGATGATTGAGATCTACGAGTCCCCCGGCGGGCCCGGGGTCCGGGTGGACGGGGCCATTTACAAGGGATACCGGGTCCCCACAGTGTACGACTCGCTCCTGGTGAAACTGATCGTTCGCGGATACCAGTGGGACCAGACAGTGCAGCGGCTGAAGCGGGCCTTGAAGGACTTCACCATCGTCTGGCCCAAGACGACGATCCCCCTGTATCTGGCCATCTGTGACGAGCCTGATTTCCTGTCGCGGAAGTTCGATACGTCTTACTTGGACACCCACCCGGCCATTTTCCGTTATCCCGATCTGGACCATTACATCCTGGAGGAGACGGTCTACAAGACCAGCGTGACCGTCGACGAGCACGGCCAGGCCGTGATCACGGACGACCGGGAGCGGAAGGAGCGAACACGCCGCCTGCTGGAGAAACGGATCCTGACGACCCAGGAAATCGAAGAGCTCAAGCGGGAAGGGATCATCAAGTCGTCCATCAAGGGGAAGGTCAACCGCGTCCTCGTCGATGTGGGAGACGAGGTTTTCGTGGGCGACATCCTGATCGATCTGGAGGCGATGAAGATGCACACTCATGTCATCGCCGAGCTGGACGGCCGGGTGTCGGACGTGCTGATCGAGCCGGGAGACTCCGTCGACGTGGGCGACACCATGATCGTGGTGTGTACGGGGGATATCTGAAGCGGTTCCGGACCGGTGGGTCGTTTTGTTCGTGCAGGCGCTTTTGTAATCCGGTGGGGCGGGAGGAAAAGCTCTTCCCGGCAGGGCTGCCGGGAGGCGGACGGTGCCTTGGAGAACCAGCCGGGCGCCGTCAGTGCATGATGAACTCCTCCCCCTTCCACTCCCCCTCAAAGGACGAGCCGCTGGCCAGGGTCAGGGTCCCTTTCCCGAAGAAATCCCCATCCTTCCAGATGCCGGTATATCGCGATCCGTCTGCGAAGTGCAGGGTACCCTGCCCGTGACAGACGTCGTGATCCCATTCGCCGTCATATTTCTTCCCGTCGCCGAAGACCATCATGCCTTTGCCCGATTTCTGTCCCATCAGCCACTGACCGTCGTAGCGCCCGCCGTCTGACAGGGTTTCCAACCCTTCGCCGTGGCGTTTCCCTTCCTGCCACTGGCCTTCGTAGCGGCCTCCGTCGGCCAGGGTCTCCGTTCCCGTGCCGTGGGGGATTCCTTCCCGCCATTCCCCGTCGTAGATCCTCCCGTCCGGAAGAATCATCCAGCCTGTCCCGTTGGGCAGTCCTTCCTCCCATTGTCCGTTATAAACGGCCTCATCGGGCCAGGTGTATTTTCCGGAACCGGAAAAGCGGCCTGGAAGGAACGAGCCCGTATAGCTTCCTCCATCGGGGAAAGCGATCGTTCCCTCGCCCTCCTGAAGGGATTCCTCCCAGGCGAGTGAGATGCCGTCTCCATCCGTAATCTTTTTTAAATATTCATTCATGGTGCTGCCCGGTTAGCCGTATTGGGGGGATCCCGCCGCATGGAGGGTGATCATTTCTTGGAGACGAATTTACCATCCCTGAACTCACCCTGCAGGCGGCGTCCATCCGCCATGGTCATGGTTCCCTCGCCGTGGGGACGCCCGTTTTCCAACTGCCCCACGTACTTCCTTCCATCCACCATCGTCATGACGCCAAGCCCGTGATACTTGTTCTCCCTGAATTCACCCTCGTAGCGGTCCCCGTTGGGGAACGTCAGGATGCCCTTCCCGTTGAAGAGACCGTCAACGAAACGGCCGACGTACTTCCGGCCGTCCGGAAGGATCAGTGTTCCGGAACCGTTGAACTTTCCCTTTTCGAACTGGCCTTCGTAACGCATGCCGTCCGGAAAGATGTCGGTTCCCTGGCCATGGCAGCGATCGTCCCGCCATTCTCCCATGTAGGTACGGCCGGTGGGGTAGGTCATGATTCCCAGACCTTCCTTCCGGTCGTTGCGCCAACCGCCCATGTAGGCGGCCCCATCGGCGTAATGAAGGACTCCCATGCCGTCCCGGAAGCCGACGCGCCATTCCCCCATGTAACTCTGCCCGTCCGGATGAGTCGCGATGCCTCGGCCGTGGGGGCGGTCCGCTTCCAAGTCGCCCGTGTACAGACTGCCGTCGGGAAGTTCCGTTGCGGTTGCCTCGGGAGCCACTGCCTCCGGTTCCGCCTTTCCCATTTCCTCGCCAAGATCCCTGCCCAGATCCTCGAACAGGTCGCTGGGAGTCTCAACGGGAGGGGGAGCGGGAGCTTCCTCCATCTCCACCGGGGGTTTGGCCTTCCGGCGGCTCTTTGATCCCCGGGGCCGGGGGGCTTCTTCCGCCGGTTCGGCCAGCGCCGGTTCTTCATGCGGCCCCTGCTTTTCAGCTCGTGCCGTTGTGGGCTTCAATCGCTCTTTCTCTTCTTCCGCCGCTTCGGCCTTCGCGCTTTCCCGCACCTGCCGTCCCTGTTTTCTCGGTGATGCTGCCATGGGTATCTCCGGTTCTTCGAGGGGCTTGTCCTCGGGAATCTCAGCCGCTTTAAATTCCGGCGGCTCCGGCATTGCTCCCACCCCGTTATCGGCCGGGGGCTCTTCCCGAACGGCCTGTACTGCGGCGGGCCTTTCTTCCTCGACCGGCTGTCCCGGTTCTTCCCGGGGCGGCGTCGCGGCCTCCACGGATACCGGTTCCGGTTCTTCATCCAGCGGCTGAAGCGGTTCTGCCACCGATACTTCAGGTTCCTGCAGTGGTTCGGACAAGGAGGCCGTTTCAGGGATGACGGTCTCCCGTTCAGGTCCGGAGGCTGTTGCGGACAAGGGGGCCGGCTCTTCGGAGGGAAACGATTCCGGGATCTCTTCGGGCTCGGGGATGGTTTCAGCCGCGGCAGGCTCGATTTGCTCGGCTTCTGCAAGCGGTTCGGCCGGAACGGCTTCCATCGGTTCCGGGGCAGCTTCGGGCATGACAGGGATCATCGGTTCTTCCGGAGGCGGCAGTTCAACGACGGGCGTTTCCTCCGGGAGCACTTCTTCCTGTTCCTCCGGGACGATGGGCTCCGTTTCGACCTCTATTGAAACGGCAGGAGGTTCTTCGACGACCCGTTTTCCTCTCCCGGACGCCTTTCCCGGGACCGGCGTCTCATCGACCGGCTTTTCCGGTTTCTCCGAAGGCGGCGGAGCAACTGTTTCCATATCCGCCGGAACCTGCGTTTCCGGGGGCGGCGGTTCCGGTTCTCCAGTCGGTTCGGGCACGACGGCTGATTCGGGGACGGCGTTCTCCAATTCCTGCGCGACCGGCGGTATTGCAGGCTTTGGTTCCGCCTCCTTTCCCGGGGCGATGGGTTCCTCTTCGGCCGTTTCGACGGTTTCCGGAACGACCGGTGGTTCTTCAATCACCCTGCTGCCTGCCGTCCAGGTTCCTTCCAGGACCGACCCGTCGGCCTGGATCAGCCTTCCCGAACCCTCGGGAACGCCGTCTTCCCAGGAGCCTTCATATCGGCTGCCGTCAGGCCAGGTATAGACGCCGAATCCGTGAAAACGACCGTTGAGGAATTCGCCGGAGTAAGTGCTTCCGTCGGCCAGCGCCGCCGTGCCTTCTCCGTCGAAGCCGGCGTCGGACCAGGAAACCCGATAGGGCTGTTCCGGGGAAACTCCCCGCTGAAGCGTCTTCCACATGTTCGAGTCGATCGTGTCCCAGGTTTGATAGATGGGCCCGGCTGCATGCAAGAGGGCCATTTCGACCCGCATGTTAACGGATAGGACGGGTCGTTTCAAGTGGAACTTCTTGAAATTCCCGCAGGAGATTCACGCGACATCAGGCTGGGCGAGATTTCACTCCGAATGAGCCTTTTCCGGAAAGTCCACAGGCTGTTTTCTGTATGCGCTTTCATGAATTTCGTGCTACATGTATGCGTCGTGTTGCGGCGGCTGCCGCCATGAACCGGGAGTTTGGTGTCTGGAAACGGGCCGGTCTTGTCGTCCTGCTACCAGGCCATCCTCTCCTGGGGGGCGGCCTTTCTTATCGACCGGGTACCGTGCTGCCCAGTTTTGCCGGAAGGATATGTCGAACAATCTTTTTAAGGAGGCTTGCATGAGTCTGATCCATGCCGTCCTGGTGGTTTTCATCCTTACAGTAAACGGATTGATTTTTCCCGGGTTCCTCTCCCGTCGGGCCGGAGTCGGTGCGGGCTGCGGTGTGAAAAAGCCGCTTCTCCTGGCCGTCATTTCCGTTTGCGTCCTCTTCGCCTCAACGACGGCCTGGGCAGGCCATCCCCTCGTCACGGACGACGCGGGCACCCTGGGGCGGGGGAAGGCGCAGGTGGAGATCGGATCCCAGCTCTGGTACCACAAGAACGTCGCCGATGCGGTGACGACCGACAAGTCCGAGGGCGGTGAAATCGCGGCGTCCGTGTCGGTCGGCCTTCACGACCGGGTGGACTTGGTCATGGCCGTTCCCTATGTCTGGCAGTCCGTGGAGACAAACGATGCGCTCGTTTCCCGGGAAAGCGGGATCGGCGATATCAACCTCGACGTCAAGTGGCGGTTTTTCGAACAGGAAGGCTGGGGTCTGGCGCTGAAACCGGGCATCACCTTTCCCACGGGCAACGAAGACAAGGGACTGGGCGACGGGCGGACGAGCTACCGCCTTTTCCTGATCGGCAGCAGGGAACTGGGACCAGTCGCCCTCCATGCGAACCTGGGCTATCTTCGGACCTCGAATAACGAAGGGAACCACCAGGACCTCTGGCACGCCTCCCTGGCGGCGGAGTACGAGGTCGTGAAGGACTGGAAGCTGATGGCCGACATCGGTGTAAGCCGGAATCCGACTCCCGGCGACGATACCCACCCGGCCTATGCCCTGGGCGGGGTCGCCTATGCCGTCACGGAAAAGATCCGGCTGGACGGCGGGGTCAAGTTCGGCCTGAACAAGGCGGAAACAGACATAACCTACCTCTTCGGCATCACGTTTCTGTTCTAGACGGCATTGCCTGCGGGCCCGTCCCGGCGCCTTTCGTCGCGGACGGGCCCTTTTGCGGTGAGCCCCGCGGACGTCGTGACACGCTCCAAACCTCTCCCTTCTTCGGCTCCGGGCGAACGGGCAAACTATTCATTGTGCCGATTCCCGTCCGTATTGTATGGTTTTGCTAACGGCGGTCCCAATTCTGCCGCCGGTTCCGCGAACCGCAAAAGGGAGGGGTTATGGAGGAAGGCATCCGCTGGGTGAAGACCCATTGTGCGAGGATGGACCACGGCGGCTGTGCGCTGCTCGTGGGTGTGAAGGGAGACGAGATCGTCCAGATCAAGGGGGACCCCGAGGGGTACCTGAACCACGGCTACACCTGCTTCAAGGGACGGGTGTCGGCGGACCGCCTCACGCACCCGGATCGTCTCCGGCATCCCCTGAAACGGGTCGGAGAACGGGGTGAGGGGCGCTGGCAAAGCATCTCCTGGGACCAGGCCCTGGAGGAGACGGCGGAGAATCTTCTCAAGATCAAGGAGAAACACGGCGCCCGGGCCGTCGGATTCGGCGTCGGCATGCCCAAAGGACTGGAGCACTTCGTCCTGATCCGCCTGGCCAATATTTTCGGATCCCCCAACGTGATCGCCTCCCAGGACGTGTGCCACGCCCCGCGGGAGGTCACGGGGGTCCACACCTGCGGCTTCTATCCCGTGGCGGATCTGCACAATCCGTCCAGGCTCCTTTTCCTCTGGGCCAGCAACCTGACGGCCACCAACGAGGAGGGGCAGATCGTAAGCCTCCTTCATGACCAGTTGAAAAAAGGCGCCCGGATGATTGTCGTGGATCCCCGGCGGACCGAGCTGGCCGAAAGGGCGGACCTCTGGCTGCAGCTCCGTCCGGGTACGGCCCAGGCCCTGGCCCTGTCGATCATGCACGTGATCTGCGAGGAATCCCTCTACGACAGGGAGTTCGTTGAGAAGTACACCCACGGCTTCGAGGATCTCCGTGAACACCTGAAGGCCTATCCCCCCGAGAAAATGGCGGAGGTCACCTGGGTGCCCGCCGACAGGATCCGCCAGGCAGCCCGGATGTACGCCGAGGCCAAGCCGGCGGCGCTCCAGTGGGGGAATCCCCTCGAGCACGACGTCCACGCCTTCGACGCCGTCCGGTCGCTCGCCTGCCTGATGGCCCTCTGCGGCAACCTGGAGGTTCCCGGCGGCAACGTTCACGCCCGGGAGCCCAAGATCATGGGGTTGGCGCAGTTTGTCCGGGCCGACCTCATTCCGGACAAGCGCAAGGACATGGTCAGTGCCCACCACCGCGTGATCCCGCGCCTCATGACCATCCCCCCGGCCTATTTCCGCCGGGCCGTCCTGGAGGGGGTACCCTACCCGGTCCGGGGGTACTACGGCATGTGCACGAATCCGCTGGTCAACTGGGCGGACAGCCGCCTGACCCACGAGGCCTTCCGGAGCCTCGACTTCATGGCCGTCGCGGAGATCTTCATGACGCCCACGGCCGCCATGGCTGACATCGTCCTTCCTGTGGCGCACCAGTATGAGATGAACGACATCGGCCACTACGGCATCGGCCACGGCATGATCTTCGCCCGCCCCAAGATCGTCGAGCCGCCGGAGGAGTGCTGGCCCGACATGAAGATCATGAACGAGCTGGGCAAGCGCGTGTCGCCCCCGGACCTGTGGCCCGAGGATCACGAGCAGTTCCTCGAGGACCTCGTCCGCCCGGCGGGATTGACCTACCGGGAGTTTGTCGGGAAAGGCTACCTCAAGGGGCCGGAGATTGTCCGCTCCTATGAAACGAAGGGGTTCCCGACGCCGACGGGCAAGGTGGAACTGCGCCTCAGCACGGCGGAAAAGTTTGGCCTCAAGCCGCTGCCGGAGTTCACCGGTTTCCCGGAGGAGGACGATCCGGAGTACCCCCTGCTCCTCATCAGCGCCAAGAGCCGGTACTATCTCCTCTCGTCCTACCGGTGGGTCAAGCGGCTTCGGGAGAAGTGTCCCCATCCGACGGTGGAGCTCCATCCCGACACGGCGGCCCGGTTCGACATCCGGGACGGCGACGACGTCGTCATCGAGACAAAGTACGGCGCCATCACCCAGAAGGCCCGCGTCACCGACATCGTCCATCCCCTCGTCGTCAGCGCCTCCCTGGGCTGGTGGTTCCCCGAGGGAGACCCGGCGGGCCAGTACGAATGGCAGACGGCCAATTTCAACATGTTGACCTCCGCCGGGAAGCTTGGAAAGGAGTTCGGTACGCCGAATCTGAAGAATCTGCCGTGCCGGATCCGCCGAAAGGCTTAGCGGGAGGAGGCATCCGGAATGGGCCGTCGGAAAACCAGTGGACAGGCAACGATCACAACACCCACCGAGGCCATCCTGGAGAGCATCTCCGACGGCGTCTTCACCGTGGACATGGAGTGGCGCATTTCCTCCTTCAACCGGGCCGCCGAGGAGATCACCGGAGTGCCCCGCCGGGAGGCCATCGGCCGTCCCTGCTCGGAAGTGTTCCGATCCAGCATGTGCGGTGCCGACTGCGCGCTTCAGAAGACCCTGAAAACCGGCAGGCCCGACATCGGAAAATCCGGCTACATCATCGACGCGGAGGGAAACCGCATCCCTATCAGCGTTTCCACGGCGGTGCTCAAGAACGCTGACGGCCGGGTGATCGGGGGCGCCGAGACCTTCCGGGATCTCTCCGAGGTGGAGGCCCTGCGTCAGGAGCTGGCGGGCCGGGTGAGGGTGGGCGACCTCGTGAGCCGGAGTCCCCTGATGCAGAGGCTCTTCGAGGTCCTGCCGGCCATCGCGGCCAGCCCGAGCACGGTCCTGGTGCTCGGCGAAACGGGAACGGGCAAGGAATTGATCGCCCGGACCATCCACGACCTGAGTCCCCGGCGGGAAGGCCCGTTCGTCGCCGTGAACTGCGGTGCTCTGCCGGACACGCTGCTCGAATCCGAGCTTTTCGGTTACAAGGCCGGCGCCTTCACTGGGGCGGCAAAGGACAAGCCCGGCCGTTTCGCCCTGGCACAGGGCGGGAGCATCTTCCTCGACGAGATCGGCGAGATCAGCCCGGCTCTGCAGGTACGGCTCCTCCGGGTCCTGCAGGAGCGGACCTACGAGCCGTTGGGGGGTACGCGCACCGAGACGGCGGACGCGCGGGTGATTGTCGCCACCAACCGGGATCTTGCGGAGCGGATGCGTGCGGGGGCCTTCCGGGAGGACCTCTACTACCGCGTGAACGTGGTGCGGGTCGAATTGCCGCCTCTCCGCCGGCGCAAGGAAGACATCCCGCTTCTGGCGGAGCAGTTCGTCCAGCGTTTCAATCGGCTGCAGGGCAAGTCCATCCGGGGAATCGCCGCCGAGGCCATCGCCCTGCTCATGGCCCATGACTGGCCGGGTAACGTGCGGGAGCTCGAAAACGTGATCGAGCGGGCCTTTATCCTCTGCCGGGAGGGATTCATCGGCATTGCTCACCTCCCCGACGAGTTGACGTCCCGCGGGATTGCGACGGACGCCGATGCGGATGTTCGTTCCGCCCATGACATGCTCGACATTCAATCCATCAAAGCGGCACTGGAAAGGAACGGATACAATCGCCTGGCGGCGGCTCGGGAACTCGGCATCCACAAGACCACTCTTTTCCGGAAACTGAAAAGACTAGGGATTTCCCTTCCGAAACAGGACGGCCGCTCCTGCCGGGCCATTAAAGAGAAGCTGTAACGCACCTGTATCATCGCTATTCAGTAGCATAATAAGTACTCCATAATCCTTCCCGGCAGTCCCTTCAATCAAAAATTAGCATGTTATTGTAAATAGATAAGAAGTCTTCTCGCTCGTTGCGGGATGTTGGCACGGAGAATGCGTTTTCTGATTTCAAAAGAGTGCATGAGGCTTCGCATGAATACAGCGTTTTCCTGCTGGAACAATCGAATCGCGCCGGTCTTCGACAACGCCCGGCAGGTCCTGCTTGTCCGGGTCGACTCGGGGCGGATCATCGGGGAAGAACAGCAGGTCCTCCCCGGGGATCTTCCGGTTCAGAAGGCGTTGCGCCTCGCGGAGCTGGGAGTCGGCACGCTGGTGTGCGGCGCGATTTCCCGCCCCCTCCACGGAATGGTCATTGCCTATGGCATCCGGGTAATCCCCTTCGTGGCGGGAGACCTGCGGGAAGTTGTCCAGGCATGGATCCGGGGCGGCCTGAAGGGTGACGCCTTTGCCATGCCGGGCTGCTCCGGGAGGGGGCGGGGCCGGTTCAGGCAAATGAATGGCACAACTTGGGAGGATTCCATCATGGACGGAAGAGGCGGAGGAAGAGGTCAGGGCGGCGGGCGCGGCCAGGGCGGTGCCGGTCAAGGGGTGGGCCGCACGGGTGGCGCAGGTCAGGGGCCAGGCCGCATGGGAGGCCGGAAGATGGCGGGACCGACGGGTGAGTGTGTCTGTCCCCAGTGCGGACACCGGGAGCCCCATCAGCGGGGCATGCCCTGCATCGAGCGGCAGTGCCCGGAGTGTGGCACCACGATGACCAGGGAATAAGAAGAAAAAACTCGGAAGGAGGATATGAACATGCCGAGAGGAGATGGAACGGGACCCAGGGGACTGGGTGCGATGAGCGGTCGCGCTACCGGGTTCTGCGCCGGCTTCAGCGTTCCGGGGTACATGAACACGGTACCCGGGCAAGGCGGCGGATTCGGGATGGGGTTCGGTCGCGGACGGGGTTTCGGCGGCGGCGGACGGGGCTGGAGAAACAGGTTCTTCGCCACCGGCCGGCCGGGCTGGATGCGGTCCGGTGCGGATGCGGCGCCGTGCGGTTACCCGATGGCCAACCCGAATCCCGATCCGGAGACGGAAAGGAAGACCCTCCGGAATCAGGTGAGTGCTATGGAGTCGGAACTGAACCTGATCCGTAAGCGTCTCGCCGAGATGGAGGCCGGGGCGACGGCCTGACAACGGCCGTTGGCAGCATTCCCAGGTCAGACGCACCGGTAAAAGGGCCGGCGCGGCTGACCACAACGCCGTTGCAGCATAAAAGGAGGTTCATTTTGAAGATTGCATTTTCGACATCGGGGGAAGACCTCGGCGCGCCGCTGGACACCCGTTTCGGCCGGGCCCCTAAGTTTCTCGTTTATGACCTGGATACGGACACCTTCATGGTGATCGACAACCTGAAGACCATGGATTCGGCCCAGGGGGCGGGCATCCAGTCGGCACAGACCGTGGCCCGTTCGGGCGCCAAGGCCGTCGTCACCGGGAACTGCGGCCCCAAGGCCTTTCGCGTGCTTTCCGCCGCGGGGATCCGGATTTTCAATACCGGCGCCCCGACGGTTCAGGAGGCCCTGGAGCTCTACCGTGCGGGAGGCCTGACCGAAGCGGATGCCGCCAATGTCGAGGGTCACTGGTCGTGAGAGGCGGTGCCTGGGAGGACCTTTCACGGTGCCCGGCCGGAGGCCGAAGGGATTGTTGCCTGAAATTTCATGCCGGGAAGCCATTGGGGGTTGTGAAATGATACTGGCCATAGCGTCGGGGAAGGGTGGCACCGGAAAGACAACCGTTGCGGTGAATGCGGCAAGGGTTCTCGACTCCGAGGTGCTGCTCCTGGACTGCGACGTGGAGGAGCCGAACGCCCACCTCTTCCTTCCAGAAGGCGTCAACAAAGTGGATGCAGTCAGCATTCCGGTTCCCGAGGTGGACGAGTCTCTCTGCGACGGATGTGGTGAATGCGGATCCTTCTGCGAGTACCACGCCATCGTTTCCTTTGGGACCCTTCCCCTCGTCTTTCCCGAGATGTGCCATGGCTGCGGAGGATGCACGATGGTGTGTCCCCCGAAGGCGATCCGGGAAGTCGACCGGCGCATCGGGGTGATCGAGACGGTCCGGACGGGGAACATCACCCTGATCCAGGGGCGCCTCGATGTCGGTGTGGCCATGGCGCCCCCCCTCATCCGGGCGGTGAAGGCCCGCCTCCGGGACGGCAGCCCCGCGATCCTGGACGCGCCCCCCGGGACGTCGTGCCCCGTGATCGCCACGCTCCGGGACGTCGACTTCGTCGTTCTGGTCACGGAGCCGACGCCCTTCGGCCTCCACGACCTGAAGCTTGCTGTGGAGACGGTGCGGGAACTCGGGATTCCCTTCGGCGTCGTGATCAACCGGGTCGGAGTCGGCGATGATCGGGTCCATGCATACTGCCGGGAGGAAGGCATTCCGATTCTCCTGGAAATCCCGGACGACCGGCGCATCGCCGAAGCATATTCCCGAGGGGAACTCATCGTGGAGGCGCTTCCGGAATACAGGGATCTCTTCCGCGGGTTTATTGAGAAAACCATGCAAGGGAAAATGAACAAGAGGGTTTGAGTCATGCCGACGTATGAATACGAGTGTGACCGGTGCGGCGGGTTCGGTTCCGCCCGTTGCCGAAGTGTTGGAATGGAGACACGGAATGGACGGTATCATGAAGGAAATTGTCATTATCAGCGGCAAGGGAGGGACGGGGAAGACGAGTCTGGCCGCATCATTCGCCGTGCTGGCAGACCGGCCGGTCATTGCGGATTGCGATGTGGACGCCGCGGATCTGCACCTGGTCCTCTCGCCGCAGGTAAAAGAGCGGTATGCCTTCCGCAGCGGTCACGAAGCGGTCATCCGCCCGGAGGACTGCATCGACTGTGGCCTGTGCCTGGACTTTTGCCGTTTTGAAGCCGTGAAGAGGATCGAGGAACCCTCGGGCCGTTCCATGTTTGCCATCGACCCGATTTCCTGTGAGGGGTGCGGGGTCTGCGTTCGCTTCTGTCCGGTGGAGGCCATCGATTTCCCGGAGCGTCTCTGCGGAGAGTGGATGATCTCGGAAACCCGCTGCGGTCCTATGGTTCACGCCCGACTGGACATCGCAGCGGAAAACTCGGGGAAGCTCGTCTCCACGGTTCGCCGGGAGGCCGGGCGCATCGCCGAGGAGGAGAACCGTTCCCTCATCCTGGTGGACGGCCCGCCGGGGATCGGCTGCCCCGTCATCGCGTCCCTGACCGGGTCGACACAGGTGCTGGCCGTAACGGAGCCGACCGTGTCCGGGGAGCATGATCTGGAAAGGGTTCTCTCGCTGACGAAGCATTTCCGGATTCCGGCGGCTGTCTGTGTGAACAAGTGGGACCTGAACCCTGGAATGACGGAACGTATCGAGAAAAGGGCGTTGGGGATGGGAGCAAGGATCGCCGGCCGTGTCCGTTATGACCGCTCCGTGACCCGGGCCCAGATCGAGGAAAGGGCCGTCGTGGAGGCCGATGCTCCGTGTGTCGAAGATGTGCGGAGTGTCTGGGATGCGCTCATCGAATGAACGGCAGGCGGGAATCGGTCCACCGGGCAAGCCCGTTTCCAAGGGGCGGAAATGTCAGGGACCGGCGAACATGCTGCAGCTTTCCTTCTCGTGACATCTGCCACGGGAGCGTTCCCTCATGCCATCACATAGAAAAAACTTGTTCCCCTTTGAGCATGTTTGGAGTCTTTCGATCCCGGGCGTCGGTATGCACGGGCAGCCGATGTGTCTTACGGTTTTTTTTTGATCATGAGGTATGTTATTTTTAACATCTTCCTGTATCGTGTCACTGTTCAATAAATGAGAAGAAGGAGGAGTCATGGAGGAAGGCGTCCGCTGGGTGAAGACCCACTGTGCAAGGATGGATCACGGCGGCTGCGCGCTGCTCGTGGGCGTGAAGGGAAACGAGATCGTCCGGGTCAAGGGGGACCCGGAGGGCTTTTTGAGCCGGGGATACATCTGCCCCAAGGGGGTGGCCTCGCCGGACCGGCTGACCCACCCGGACCGGCTGAGGTATCCTTTGAAACGAAAGGGAGACCGAGGAGAGGGAAAGTGGGAGCGCATTTCCTGGGACGAGGCCCTGGAGACGGTCGCCGGCGGCCTCCTGAAGATCCGGGAAGAGCACGGCCCCAGGGCCGTGGCCTTCGGCGTCGGCATGCCCAAGGGGCTGGAGCATTTTGTCCTGATCCGCCTGGCCAACCTCTTCGGATCCCCCAACGTCATCGCCTCCCAGGACGTCTGCCACGCACCCCGGGAGATCACGGGGCTCCACACCTGCGGCTTCTATCCCGTGGCGGATTTCCATCACAAAAGCGCCCTGGCGGTCCTCTGGGGCAGCAACATTACGTCCACGAACGAGGAGGGGGAGATCTGCAAGCTGCTTCTGGACCAGGTGAAGGACGGCATGGAGCTGATCGTCATCGACCCGCGCCGCATCGACCTGGCGAAGAAGGCGAAGTTCTGGCTCCCGATCCGGCCCGGGACGGACCCGGCCCTGGCCCTGGGTTTCCTGAACGTCATCATCGGAGAGGGCCTCTACGACAAGGCATTCGTGGAGCAGTGGACAGAGGGATTCGCCGATCTGGCCGAGCATGTGAAAAAATACACCCCCGCGGCCGTCTCCGCCATCACCCGCGTCGAGGCGGGGCTCATCCGCGAGGCTGCCCGGGCCTACGCCGCCGCCAAGCCGGCGGTGATCCAGTGGGGAAACCCGCTGGAGCACACAGTCCACACCTTCGACGCCACCCGGGCGCTCATCTGCCTCATGGCCGTCACGGGAAACCTGGATGTCCCCGGCGGCAACATGGAGGCCCACGATCCCCGGATCATGGGCCTCGGCCCCTTCGTCCGGGCCGATCTCATCCCGGACAAGCGCAAGGACATGATCAGCGCCCACCACCGGGTGATCCCGCGGCTCATGACCATCGCCCCGGCATACTTCCGGAAGGCCGTCCTGGAGGGAGTTCCCTACCCTGTGAAGGGATTCTACGGCATGTGCTCCAACCCCATGCTCTCCTACGCCGACAGCCGCCTCACCTATGAGGCTTTCCGAAAGCTGGATTTCGTCGCCGTGGCGGAGGTCTTCATGACGCCCACGGCGGCCATGGCGGATGTGGTCCTGCCGGCGGCCACCACCTTCGAGATCAACGACATAGGCCATTACGGCATCGGCCATGGCTACATCCTGGCGCGGCCGAAGATCGTCGAGCCGCCGGAAGAGTGCTGGCCCGACATGAAGATCATGAACGAGCTGGGCAGGCGGGTGAGCGACCCCTCGCTCTGGCATGACGACTTCGAGCAGTTCCTGGAGGACGTGGTGAAGCCCGCGGGGATGACCTATGCCCAGTTCGTGGAGAAGGGATACCTCAAGGGACCGGACCGCTTCGGCTCCTGGAAGGAAAAGGGCTTCAGGACCCCCACGGGGAAGGTGGAGCTGAAGTTGAGCGTGGCAGAGAAATTCCGCCTGTCGGCGATGCCGGACTGGCTGGGCCTTCCGGAAGCGGAGGATGCCGATTATCCCCTGGTCCTGACGAGCGCCAAGAGCGGGAATTACCTCCATTCCTCCTACCGGTGGTTGGAAAAGCTCCGGAAGAGGGAACCCCGGCCGCTTATGGAGATCCACCCGGAGACGGCCGTTCTCAATGGTGTCGCCGATGGTGACCTGGTGATCATCGAGACGAAGTACGGGCAGGTGGAACAGACGGCACGCCTGACCGACAACCTGATGCAGGGGGTTGTCTGTGCGGCCCATGGCTGGTGGTTTCCCGAGGGAGACCCGGCGTCCCAGTACGACTGGCGCTCGGCCAATTTCAACATGCTCACGTCCGTCGGCAAACTGGGAAAGGAGTACGGCACGCCGAACCTCAAGAGCCTGCCTTGCCGGATCCGCCGGAAGGCCTAGCCGAAAGGGGACAGATAAACTCCTGTCTGCAAAGAAAAATCTGTTCCCTTTTTCATGCTCCATAAAAACGGGACGGCCCTTCCAGAACGCCCAATCCGCTTTCATAAAAAAGGCTTCGGCATTCTGGAACGGTATGTCCTCTTCCCGTTTCGGTTCTTTCCGTCGTATCCCGTGGATTGGCCCCCACCTCCGCCCAGAACAGATTGGCCCCGGCCATTGCCCCCAGCGTGCAGGGTTCGTGGGTGCAGTTTCCCAAAACCGTTCTGGGCATGGCAAGACGCGTGACGGCGACGATCTGGGCCATGCGCAACTCGGTGATCATCCCTCTCTTCGCCATGGTCGTACCGGGGATGGAAATGCGGCGCCCGGCGCCGCTGTAAGCGGGACCGAAAGAACCTGTATAAAGAATCATCTCGGCGATTTCTTCATTCGTATGCTCCGGCCCAACGGGCTCGACACAGGTGCCGACTTTCAATCCAGCCTCCTGGAAGATCCGGATGCTCTCCCGGCGTCGTTCCGGAGGGATGGTCGTATCCGTCCCCTCGCGAAGCCGCAGGGCGTGGTACACCCCTTCAAAACCTGCATCTTTCATCCTGACTGCATTCGAGAAAGGCTGATCGCCCACGTTGGCGATCAGTTTGGTTTCGGGTTTCAGGTGTCCTCTCACCTCCTGTGAAATATCCAGAAAGGCACCAAAGGGGAAGTGAGCCGTGGTCATAAGAAAGACCGCGTTGGCCCCGTCTGTTTCCAATTGCCGGGCAGATGCCACGGCTTCTTCCGGGGAGATCCTCGTTTCCTGATGAAAAACCCCATTGGTCTCGGCAAAGGAACAGAAGATGCAATTGCAGGCGCAGGGTGCAAGATTAAGGGCAAGCTGGGCATGTACTTCGGCCCTGTTCCCGGTCAGCTCCTTGGAAATACGGTTCGCTTCCGCCATGATCCGGTAGGTTGTGGCAGAGTCGGGAGGATAACCCAGCATTTCCAGTAAATCCTCTTTCGCGAAACTTCCGCCATCCTGAGACTTTATGATGAAATCATCTACTTTCATTCGTTCTGCTCCAATGGATTCATTCTTTTTTTATCCGTATCGGGTTAAGTTGCGAAGCCGCCTCGCACGGAGTCATACTGAGAGCGGATCGTGCGGTATACCCGTCTGCGGTGCGGCGGCCCTATGATCCGATGCCCGGTGCTGCCAAGGGTGATCCACAGCGGAAGGCCTCCCGCACGGCTGGTCGTGATGGTGAGGAAATGATTTGAATCTGTTGTGGATCCTGGGGACCAATTTCGCCTCCTTCGCGTGCCACGCCGCATTCCCCGCGACATGACACGAAGGGGCGAATCGGTTACGGGTGGAAAAGCAGCGGGAGCGCGTTTTCAGAGAACCTCCCGGGTCCTCTTTTCGCGCCTCATGTCACTGGGGCAAAAAATAGTAAATATCGCATGGATATCAGCTCATTACCTCTGTAGAATGTCCTTCATGCTAGAGATAGATCCTGCTCTTTTTCTTTCTCATTTCATCTTCCGTGATCTGTTCCATTTGCAGCTTGAGTGCCCACCCCTGGGACATGTCGTTGATCTTCAAAACGCTATCCGGACAGTTGTGCACACAACCCAGACAGGCAATGCATTTCTCTTTATCGGCTTCGCCGGGTTCGGCGTTCATGGCTCCCGAGGGGCATAATTCTTCACAGATCATGCACATGCTGCAATCGTCTCCGCCTCGTCCGGGCAACTGCGTCAGGACCTTGAACCGGAATGCCTCGATGGCGTCCAGGGTCTCTTCCGTGTAGTCGGTCTTTTCAAATTCTCCCGTGACGGCCGGGTCCTCGCCGGTGAATCGCTTGTAGGTTCTCTCGGCGTATTCTTTGGCGGCCGCGAAATCGGTGACGTCAGGCCGCCCTGCCATGGCCCTCCAGCCGCCGATATTGAAGGTGTGGGACGCCGGAAACTCAGCAGATGAAACGACGATAAAGCCCTGTTCCTCTAAAATCTTTCTTGTCGAATAATGGGTTGGATGGACGCCAAAACCGCCGTACGAAAAGAACATGGAACATTTTTTGCCCTGACCGTCGAGAGTCCGCATCCATTCCCTGACGAGCCTTGGTGCCCGCCAGGAGTGAATCGGCGCTCCGAATACCACCGCCTGGTAGGGCTTCAACTCAATCTTTTCCCGTCGTCGAGAGTAAGGCGTTATATCGTGCAAGTCTACCTCTGCTCCTGCTGCTGCAAACGCCTCCTCAAGTACTTTCGCTATCTTGGCCGTATTTCCTGTCGCTGAAAAATAATTTAGTAACAATTTCATATAAATCCTTATGGATGAGATTGTCCGCGCCTTTTCCCGCGTATGAATAGAAATTTCAAAACCCGAAGATCACTGCAGCCAGGACGGTCGTGTAGCCTTGGCCTTTCACGATATTCGACTGGGTGATGTTGCGGGTCGATACGATCTTGTCGCTGATCCGGAAGATCTCCTTTTTTTCATCCCAGCTTTCGTCCATGTTAAAATCGATTCCCAGCGTGGAGGCCAGCATGGCCGCTGCCAGATCCTCTGCGTAATCGCCGGCCTGTTTTTCAGTCTGACCGAAGGCATGGTGCTCGCTGATGTATCCGTGTGCCCTCTTGTCCTTCGGGACGGCGAGGCCGACGGACGCCGCCAGGAGCCTCCGGGGCTCATTGCTGCAACACCGGCTCATGACGCAGTAGGTGATGGCGCCCGGCCTGATTTCTTTCAGTCCCTGGTGCCGGGAGATGGTCCTGCAGCCCGGCGGCATGATGCTCGATACCTGGACAAGGTTACATTTTTCGATCCCTGCATCCCGGAGGGCCAACTCGAAGGAATGCAGCTCTTCCCGGTGGCTTCCCACCCCTTTGGTCAGAAATATTTTTTCCGGCACCATGGTCCGTTTCTCCTGCTACGCCGCCGGGAAGGGGATCTCCCCCAGGGCCATCCGGCACAGGTGGGTCACGTAGATTTTCGTCAGCCCTCTGGCCGCCGCCGGCTTGCGGAGCACCCGGTCGTACTCGACGTACAGGCGCCGCGTCAGGCACTCGCCGCATAGATCGCACTTCGATGCATCCCACATGAATTTCTCTCCTTGAGGATTCCTCTTTCCATAGGTTTCAGGGGGTACCCCCCCTGTCCCTTTCATTCCCTCCATCGTTCGGAGGCCCGGCTGATTGCTCCGCCGGGCCTCTTTCCACGGGCCTGCTTCCGGAGAGGAAACCGCCCTTCCGTCACGCCACGAAGGTGAGCTTCGTTCCCGACATGTTCAGGATAAAGGCATCCTTCATCTCCTTTTCCATCTCCATGATGGCCTTCCGGCCCGTACAATGGGTGGGGATGATGTAGGCGGGGCTGATCTTCTTCAGCTCCTCCGTGGTTCGGCTGATGATGGGCTCGAAGAGGGGTCCGCTCAGGTGGAAGCCTCCCATGACGACATGGACCTGCTCCACGCCCGTCACCTCCCGGGCATAGAGGACCGTGTTGACGATCCCCGAGTGGGCGCAGCCGGAGAGGATCACCAGCCCTTTGCCCTTCACGTTCATGACGACGGAGGTGTCGTCCTCGATGGCGTCCCACTTCTCCTCGCCGCCCTCCTGGCAGAAGGCGATGGGGAACCCCTTCTCGAAATCCGTCCGCCGGGGGACTTCGCCCAGGAACAGGACGTCGCCGTCCAGGAGAGGCCGCGGCTCCTTCGACTCCACGACCTTCAGTCCCGCCTTCTCGACGGTTTCACGGTCGAACTTCGGGAAGTGGATCTTGAACTCCGGGGCGATCTTCAGGTAGCGGGGCTTCTTGAAGACCGAGGGGTGGACCGTCAGTTCGAGCCCCTTCTTCCCGATCATGGCCATCATGTCGTGGAATCCACCCGTGTGGTCCGAGTGCCCGTGGGAGAGGGCGATGGCCTCCACCCGGGACAGGTCGGCCCCCAGGACGCGGGCGTTGTGGGCTGCGCCGATTTCGGAGAAGCCGAAGTCGAACAGGAGCGTCCGGGTCCGGTCGCCCGTCGAGGTCTTCACCAGGGCGGAGAAACCATGCTCCGCCAGGATGGAGCTCTTGAACTCCATGTCCTTTAGGGCCGTGGCGCGATTCACCACCGCGCTGTTGTCCATGGCGGTGATCTCGATGTAGTTGTCCTGGAGGGTGAGGATCTCCACCCGGTCCACTTCGTTGATGGGGATGGGCTGCATCAGGTACTTCTCCTTTCTGCTTCTTATTGGATTCGCAGGGATGGATGGAACTCTTCCATCCCGTTGCTTTCAAGAAATCGTTTCTGCAGCTCCGGTGACGGGTCGGCCCGGAGAAACCGCCTCCGCATCTCCGACCGGCCGGTCCGGATGATCGGGTGCCGGTTCCGTTCGGGGCAAAGGACTTGATGGTGTTCTCCCCGGGCCGGCCGGCCCGGGGAGAACCGGTGCTGATCGTTTCGGGATGCCTCAGTCGAAGGCCATCTTCGTTTTCCAGACTTCCCAGACCCGTCCGACCAGGTCCGGCCCCGGCTTCAGGGTCATCTTCCCGGGTTTCCAGCCCGAGGGCGTCGCCTCCGTGCCCTTTGATTTCCGGACAACCTGGAACGCCTGGATCTGGCGGATGGACTCGAGGATGTTCCGGCCCACCGGTGGAGTCAGGACCTCGAAGCCCTGGATGATCCCGTCGGGGTCGATGATGAACCGGCCCCGGGCCTCCACGCCCGCATCCTCCAGATAGACGCCGTAGACGCTCCCGACCTTGCCGCCGCCGTCGGAGAGCATGGGGAAGGGAACTCCTCCCTTGACCATTTTGGAGAGCTCATGGTCGTTCCACATCTTGTGGACGAAGACGCTGTCGACGCTCATGGAGAGGATCTCCACGCCCAGCTTTTTGAATTCGGGGTATTTCTCGGCGACCGCCGAGATCTCCGTGGCTCATACGAACGTGAAATCACCCGGGTAGAAGCAGAGGACGACCCACTTTCCGAGGTACTCCGACAGTTTCACCTCGATGAACTTGCCCTTCTGATACGCCGGCGCCGTAAAATCCGGGGCCTTCTTGCCGACCGTCACCATCTGCCTCACCTCCTTCTGCTGCGGTTGCTGGGTTTTTCCTCCGGTTGCCTCGATCACGGCCTCGCCCACGGGGCCCCCCGTGGGCCGGGCGCAACCCACTTTCATCTCTTTCGCCATGGGAACCTCCTTTCCGGAATCATGCAGGTTGAATATCCACACCCCTTTTCGGGGGCTCTCCGTGACGGGCAGCCGGTCGCAGCAGGACCCGCATCAGGCGGGCTTGTCCTCCGGCAGGGTCTCGCCGAGGGCGAGCCGGCACAGGTCGCTGATCATGTAGTTTGCAAGGCCTGCTCCACCGGCCTTTTTGCTCAGGGTCCGATAGCACATGGGACAGAGATACAGCATGGCCTCGGCACTGTGCTCTTTCGCATCGGCGATGTTCTTCTCCCGGAAGGGCTCGAAGTTCTTCCCCCGGGGAAAGAGCTTCAGGTTCGGTCCCGCCAGCTCGACGCCGCAGCAGATGGCGTTGACACCGTCGTACTCCCGTTTGACCCGCTCCACGCCGATCAGGTCGAGAATCTCGTCCAGGAAGGGGTCCTTCTCGGGGGTGTACCGGGAGGCGCAGGGCCGCTGGTAGGCGACCTTCATGTTCAGGGGCGTTATGTCGGCCTTGTGCTCCTTCAGGTAATCCCGCAGGTACTCAAAAATGGACACGGGCCGGAAGGGTAGTGTGACGCCGAACTCGGGTGCCATGCCTTTCAGGACGGCATAGCAGTCGTCATGGACGAAGACGATCTCCTTCGCGCCCGACAGGGCCAGATTGTCGACGAGGCCCTGAAGGCGGTCCCGCATGATCGACTCGTCCCCCATGTGGGCGAAGAGGACGTTGCAGAAGTAATGGCGCCCCTTCAGGAGCGGAATCCCCTCGAAGAGCCTTCCATGGAGGGCCCAGGGCATGCTTCCCTCCATGACGCACAGGGACATGACCCGCTCGGCGGGAGCGACGGCCTTTGGCGTTCCCTCGGCCTTGAAGCGGTCGGCCATCTGAGTTTTGAGGGCGGGGTCGGTGAAGTTCCCCGCCGCCTCCATTTTCTGCAGGATCAGGTCGAAGGGGCGTGCGTCCCTCGGGCAGTATTCATTGCAGGCGATGCAGGTGACGCAGTCGTAGAGCCAGTCGGCCTTCCCCTCTTCCACAAACTTGCGGAACGCCGCCGCCCCCGTCTCTTTGTCGAAGGGCAGGTAATGGCACCGCGCCAGGCAGTCTCCACAGAAATCGCATCGGTCTTCGTGAAACATGATTCCCTCCTCTTGGTTTTTTTTAATGGCATTTCAGCCTGTTGCTGTCAATGGGGCTCCCGTTCATCCGGCGCTGCAAACCGCCGGTCCGACCGCACATCGGCCGCTCCCTCCGCCCGGGTCGCCAGCCATCCCGTCCGCTCCGCAGGCCGGACGTCGAAGGCCGGCACATAGGGCTTGATGTCCAGAAGCGGCGTCCCGTCGATTACATCGACGTCTTCGATGTGGAGGATGTTTTCCTCGATCCGGACCAGCCGGACGACGGACAGGCCTATGGCGTTGGGCCGCCGGGGAGCCCTCGTCGAGAAGACACCGCGGAGCCGGTTGTCCAGGAAGGGCTTGACGTGCAGGGTAAATCCATCAGCCAGGTGGAATGCATACAGCAGATGAATGTGCGAAAAGCCGTCGAGGTCTTTCAGGCCGTCCCGGCAGGCCGGGTCGATCACCACGCGGCCGGGAACGCCCTCGGCACCGGTCGGCTGGATGGGCATGCCGGCAGGGTTGGTAAAGGGCGAGTGAATGATGCCGATGGGCCGGAACGAAATGCGGTCTGCCATGGGTCATGCGTCCTTTCGGGCGACGTAAAACTGCCGCAGATGGTAATCGTTATAGTCCAGGAACAGGCGGTCGGGGAAGCATTTTTGGAGCACCATAAGTCCCAGCCGTGAGAGATCGTCCGCCGTCAGGTGGCAGGAAGTGTATCCGGTGATGATGACGTGTCCCGATCGACGCAGCCTGGAGAGAGCCGTGTGCAGGATCGCCTCCGACTGTTCCCGGGTAGTGACCTGTCGATTCAAGAGCCCGCAGAAGATCAGAATGTCGAAGGCTGATTCCCCGGGCAATCCGGCGAAATCTTCGCCTTCGCCGGTCCGGACATTTGCCAGGCCCCGGCATCTGGCCTCCTCGACGTTGTCCGGATTGATGTCGATGCCGTGACATTCCAGGAACCTCCCCAGTCCCGTCCTCCGGAGCTGCTGAAGAGCCATGCAGCCGCAGCGCTTCAATGCCTCTTCCTTTCTGCGGATGCCCTCCTGGAGTCCCTGTATCAGGTCCCCGCAGCCGCACCCGACGTCGAGGAGCCTGTCGAGGGGTTCCAGGGACGTGCAACCCGCGTCCCGCCGGTATGCGAAGCAGGGATGAATCGACCGCGCCTCCCAGCGATTGCGGATCTCTTCGACGGCATCGATGACGGCCGGATGGATCCGGTTTGCATAGACAGGGTGTTCCGGGGCCTCGTCAAAACGGCCCCAGTCCATCAGGCGGGCTGTATTCCGTTCCGGGACGATCAGTTCCACCTCGTTTGGATCCTGGCTCGACAGGAAGGAGGCCAGCCACGCTTCCTCGTTTCTCTCTACGGGACGGGCCATGACGGAAGGCCAGAAGCCGTTCAGCTCCACGGGATCCTGCAGATCGACAAGGGCCGCAAGGGGTCGATAGACACCCGCCGGAGTTTCTTCCGCCCAAAGTTGCCCCTGCAGGAAGCCAAGATCCCGAAACCGGATCAGGTTGCACCATATGGCCGGGATGTCTTCCTGCGGACGTTCCCGGATGGAACGGATCGTGCGGGAAAAATCCGTTTCCGTCATTCCGGGGGGGCCGGCTGTGCACCGGGCTTCCTTGTTTTCGCGAAGCTGCGGAGAGCCCTGCGGAGAGTCCTCACGGCCAGGAGGGCGCAGTGACGCGAGTCGTCGGGCAGTCCGCCCAGATGGGCCAGGACGGCATCCTGATCGATCCGAACGCACTCCCAGAGTGTCTTGCCCGTCACCATGACGGTGACGGCGGATGCGGCTGCCATGGCCGGCGTGCAGCCGTCCGTCCGGAAGGAGGCACCGGTGATCCGCCCATCGGCGACAAGCAGGAACATCTCCACGGTGTCTCCGCAGGGGCCCTTGTATTTCGCATACCCGTCTGGAACGGCCAGGGAGCCGTAGTTTCGAGGGCTTGTCCCGTAGTCGAGAACCCGGTCGGAAAAGTCCGTTCCGTGACCTTCATGTCCGGCGATTGGGAGGAGGGGACCCCGGTCTGGCATGGATGAACTCATCGTTTCGACGCCGTGGCCCTCCTTCAATGATCGCAGGCGTTGATTCCCGTTGCCAGGTTTCCTGCCAGCCAGGCCTCCGCAAGCCGTTCCGGTTCATCCGCCGGCGCGCCCACGATGACCTGGATTCCCCGGGCTGTGAAGAGATTCTGTGCCCGGGCCCCCATCCCTCCCGCGATGATCAGGTCCGCCCCCTGCTCATGCAGCCAGGTGGGGAGGACGCCCGGTTCGTGGGGCGGCGGCTGGAGGTCCTTTCGGCTGACAACGATCCGGCGGTCCCTGTCGGCCTCCAGCAGGGCAAAGGTATCGCAATGGCCGAAATGGGCGCAGAGCCGACCGCCGCTGATGGGAATGGCGATGGTTATGTTTGATTTCATGGGAATTCCTTTCCGTGTTTTTGTTTAATGCAGACAGGGGAGGATCGTTTTTTCCTTCAGGTTGAGAAGCATCCCGATGATCGGCTGGAACGCCACCGCTGCTTCGGTGCCGCTGTAATGGTACACGAAGGGTGTGCCGCTGTCGGAGGCCTCGACGATCCGCGGATCGATGGGAATGCGGCCGAGGAAAGGGACGCCCATGGATTGCGCCATGCTCTCCCCGCCCCCCCGCTTGAAGATGTCGATCACGGTCTTGCAGTTCGGGCAGACAAACCCGCTCATATTCTCGATCACTCCCAGGACGGGCACCTTAACCTTCCGGCAGAAATCGATGGACTTGCGCACGTCCGACAGGGAGAGTTCCTGGGGAGTCGTGACGATGACGGCGCCGTTGCTGTCCGGAATGAGCTGCGCCACCGAGAGGGGTTCGTCCCCGGTGCCCGGGGGAAAATCGATGATCAGGTAATCCAGGTCGCCCCAGTCGACGTCGGCCAGGAGCTGCTTGATGACGCCCATTTTCAAAGGGCCGCGCCAGATGACCGCCGAGTCCTTTTCGGGCAGAAGGAAACCCAGGGACACGACCTTGAGGTTTTCCCCGTAGACCGCCGGGGCAAGCTTGCCGCCCTGCGTCATCGGCGGCGGCCCCTCGAGGTTAAGAAGCTTGGGAATGCTGGGTCCGTGAAAATCCACGTCCAGGAGACCCACCGCTTTCCCCTCCAGGGCCAGGGCCACGGAGATGTTGGCGGCCACGGTGCTCTTCCCGACACCACCCTTACCCGACAGGACCATGACCTTGTGACGGATACGTTTCATCTGCTCCCGCAGCCGCTCGTCCATGTTATCGGCTTCCCGCTTTTCGGGGATTCTCTTTTCGCCTGCCCCGCAATCTTGCATCTCGCTATATCCTCCTTCGGGTTTGAATCGTTTTCTTCATTTTGCGGCGGTTGTTTGCCGTCCGGACAGTCCGGTTCCTTTGCTCTCTCTGTCTGCCCGTTTTGTCAACCATGTTTCCGGTTCTGCATGCTTGCGGTCCCTTCCGGCGGGGCCTCCCCCGCCAACGGTAGCGCGGGGGAGGACGAAGGAGGAAGGATGCAACGAGAGCAAAACAGTGATGTAAAGGCGACGATCACGAATCCGATCCCTCCAGGGGATTGCGCCGCCGCCGGCATAATTTCCCCTGGTTTTGTGCCATGGCGCGGCATCCGGGAAGAAAATAACGCTCCCCGTCGAGCCTGTCCTCACGAAACGCATCGATCACCTCTTCCACAGGACCCCGGACAAAGGGGATCAGACGGATGCCCGCCGCCTCGACCCGGTGCGCTGCGGATCTCGAAAGGGCGCCGCAGATCAGGACGTCGATCCCGAGGTCCTTGAGATGAACCGCCCGGTCGAGCGGGGAAGACCCTTTCAGGAATTCCATCCGCTGAACCCGATCCCCCTCGGGCAGGTTTTCGATCACGACCATCTCGTCGGCCGCCTCGAAGACGGTCGCAACATGGCCGTTCCAGAAAGGTACGGCGATCTTCATGGGACTTGCCTCGTCGGCTCCTTTTCAGTAATCGTGCCAGTTTCCCTCGAAAGAGATAACATACCGAAATAACGGAGGGTGGAAGGGAGATTGCCTGTGGCGAAGGGTGGGTGATTTCGGAGAAGGGTGCATAAATGCAACCTTCTCCGGGGCATAAAGTTGCGAAACCGCAATCTTTAAAAGCCCAAAGCCGGGCTGTTCCGCTCGAATGTCCTGTCCGGGAACGACTCCCGGCTACTTCTCGACCGGCGCCGTCGGATCCGACATCCATTCCTGGCTTGAGCCGTCATAGAGACGGATATTGCGATAGCCGAGAAGTTCTCGCAGGAGATAGGCCCAGGTAGGGCAGCACTGGCCTACGTCGCAATAGGTGACGACCTCCCGGGAAAGGTCCTTGCCGATTGCCGCCTCCGCGATGGCGGCGAGTTCATCACGGGTCTTGAACGTCCCATCCGCGTTGAAGGCGCAGGAGGTAGGCATGTTCAGTGCCCCCGGGATGTGGCCGGCCCGGGGGATGCAGTCGAGTTTCTTTTTGCCGGAAAAGATCTCCGGTTCCCGCACATCCAGGAGAAGGATCTTTCCCAGGCGCGCCTTCATGTGTTCCTTGTCGGCGAAGAAATCCCGCCTGAGTTTCGCCGTGAACGGCTTCGCCACGGGCCTCCGGGATACGGTGGACAGCTGCTTCTTTCCCCGGACCCAGGCATTGACGCCTCCGTCGAGAAGCGCCACGTTCGGGATCCCCGCATACTGGAGGGTGCACGCCACCCGTGCGCTCTGGTAGCTTTCCACGGGCGACGAGACGCTGCCCGTGACGACCACGAGGGAGTCCAGGCCGATGCCGGCCTCACCGATCATTTCCTGCAGGTCGTCCACCTCCGGGATCTCCGAGTAGAGCTCCCCCCTCTTGAAGGCCCAGGCACGGAAAAAAGAGCTGATGGCATTCGGAATGTGGCCGTCCTGGTATTGCTCCACCTTTCTCACGTCCAGAATGATCAGCCGGGGGTTGTCCATGTTGGCTGCGAGCCAGTCGGCCGATACAATCGGTGCAATGTCCCTTGCTTCTGCCGGAGCGGAGAGGGCAAACAGAAGGAAGACCAGCGACACGGTTCTGAAAAGAAATGATTTTTTCATGATCCTCCTCCCTTCTCGAACGAAACGTTCCATAAATGGATATACACAAGGCGTGCCACGGTTGCCGTCGATCCTACATGAGTAATAATGTCCAATGAATCAGATTGGTTGTTTACTATGGGCCTGGATCCGCCGGAATGACGGACACTTTCGGGAGTCGCGTTTATGCGACCGGCTTGTCCCGTTCTTTGCGATCCGGGAGTTGGATGCCAAGCGCCCGGATCTTCCGGAAGAGGGTACTCTTGTGAATGCCGAGCTGGCTGGCCGTTTTCATCCGGCTCCAGCCGTTGCGGCGGAGGACGCTGATGAGGAACGAAGCCTCCATCTGTTTTATGGTCGGAGTCTCCGCCGGCAGTCCGCAGAGTTCGTCCGTTTCACGGGTCCAGAGAAACTCGGGCAGGTGCTGCGGCAGGATCGGACCCGACTTGCAGAGGATGAAGGACCGCTCGATGACGTTTTCCAGTTCCCGGATGTTGCCCGGAAATTCGTGAGACATCAGGCAGGCCATGGCATCGTCGGATATGCCCGGGATGTCCTTGTTCTGCACGGCGTTCATGTGGCGGATAAAATGATCCGCCAGGAGGGGCAGGTCTTCCATGCGCTCCCGCAAGGGCGGCAGGACCAGGCGGACGACGTTGATCCGGTAATAGAGGTCCTCACGGAATTTTCCCTCGTGGACCAGGTCTTCCAGCCTCCGGTTCGTGGCGGCGATGATCCGGGCGTCAGCCGGAACGGACTCCACCGAGCCGAGGGGTTCATATGTCCTTTCCTGGAGCACCCGGAGCAGCCGGACCTGCATGGCCGGGGAGATGTCGCCGATTTCGTCCAGGAAGAGGGTCCCCTTCTCCGCCCGCCGGAAGCGCCCCGGCTTGTCCCGCTTCGCGTCCGTGAACGCTCCCGCCTTGTAGCCGAAAAGCTCCGATTCCAGGAGTGTGTCCGGAAGGGCGCCGCAGTTGACCGCGATAAAGGGCCCGCTTTTCCGGGAACTGAGGTTGTGAATGGCCCGGGCGAATAGTTCCTTTCCCGTCCCGCTCTCCCCCTCCAGGAGGACGGTGCTTCCACTTGCGGCCAAATCCGGGAGGATGTCGAACAACTGTTGCATTCTCGGATTCTTCGACAGGATGTCCTCGAAGGAGTATCTTCCCTGGATCTTCTTCCTCAGTTTTTCTTCCACGCTGATGTCGCGAAAGGTCTCGACGGCGCCGATGGCGTTTCCGGACTCGTCCTTCAGGATGGCCGTCGAGATGCTGACGGGGATCCGGTGCCCGGAGGCCGTGATGATCCGGACTGTCCGGTTGACGATGGGTCGGCCTGTTTCCTGTGTCTGCCTGAGAAGGCAGGTTTTTTCGCAGATGTCCGCCTTTAATACTTCCTTGCAGGGCTGGCCGATGGCGTCCCCGCGCGAGACCCCGGTGATCTGCTCGGCCGCCCGGTTGAAGGTAGTGATCCGCCAGTCCCGGTCCACCGTAAACACGCCGTCGGCGATGGAGTCGAGTATGATGTTTTCGGTCCTGGTCATTGAGAAAATTGGTTTCATACACATCCCGCTGCAAGAGAGGTGAATTCATCATAAGGAATCTGCAATCGATTTTCAACCGATGTTGTGTGTTGTTCAGGGGAGGATGTGGATGCAGGGCCGGTGCGGGATTGCGATGATCCGGCGGCGCGGCGAAGACAATGGGGGGAAGGAAAGCCATCCGGGACGGCGGTTTCCTGCCATCCCGGATGGCAGGGAGGTTATTTCGCCTGCCCGGGGATCTTCATCTGGAATTTCGTGTGGCAGTCGAGGCAGTAGACCTTGGAAGGACCGTGGGCCTTGTGGCAGACGGTGCAGGCGATTTCCCCCAAATGGGACTTGTGGGGATTGCGATCCGGAAAGTCCTTGGGCTCCGTCTTTTTCGCCAGCTTCTCCAGCGGACCGTGGCAGGTCAGGCAGCGGGCATTTTCCACCGTGTCGTCCGGCTTGGGAAGCGCCTTGCCGTGGCAGCTCGCACAGGCCACGCCCTTGTCGGCATGGAGCCTGGCCGTGAATTCCTCCTTGGCAAGTGTACCGTAAATCTCCTTGAGCAGGTCCATGTCTTCCCCGGTCGGGGCTCCCCAGCTTCCCTTCACGCCGATCAGTCCGAAGCTCCTGCCGGGCGTCCAGGTGTGGCAGGTCAGGCAGTCGAGGCTGCCTTTCGGTGGAATGTGTCCGGTGTGGATCCTGACGGAGAAGGGGTTCTTCTTCGCCTCGCCGCCCATGTCGGGGGCGTGGCACTGGAGGCAGGCGGCCAGGTTGTTCCCCGTCACGGGCGGATGGGTCTTGGAAACGACCGCCTTCAGGTCGGCGTGGCAGGAACTGCAGGAGACCCCGGCCTTCTGTGCCGCTCCGTCCGCCCTGTCTCCGGGAAGGGTGAAGAAAACCGCCAGGAACGCCGGCAACAGGAACAAAAGGAAATATCTCTTCTTCATGGGTGACCTTCCTTGGAAAAGGGGAGCCCGCGAAGAACTCCTTCGCGGACTCCCCGGCAAGGGGGATGGTGTTTATGCCCTTTCCCTGGCGGCATTGGTGCCCGCCACGCGGCCGAAGGACACGGCGTCGGGAATGGCGTTGCTGCCCAGGCGGTTCGACCCGTGGACGCCGCCGGCGACTTCACCGGCTGCATAGAGTTTCGGGATCACGGCCCCGAAGACATCGATGACCTGGGCGGTCGGGCTGATCCGGACGCCCCCCATGCAGTGATGGACCGCCGGCCACTGGGCGACGGAGTAGAAGGGGCCTTCCACCAGGGGGATCATGACCTTCGTGATGGACTTGTTGAAGTCGGGGTCCTTTCCCTGCTCGATGTAACGGTTGTGGTCCTCGATGGTCTTCACCAGCGCGTCCGCCGGAATACCGAGCTTGCCCGCCATCTCGCGGATGGAATCGGCCTGGATGAACCGGCCCTTCTTCAGGCCAGCATCGACTTCCTCGTAGGAGCCGCCCATCTTCAGGACCATGGCACGGTTGAAGATGCTCCAGGTGGGCTTCATATTGGCTCCCAGGTTGATCTGGGCGAAGGCGCAGACGTCCCGGCGCTCCAGCTCGTTGACGAAGCGCTTGCCCAGCTTGTTCACGTAGACGATGCCGTACCCCGGTCCGTTGAAGGGATACACCGCCGGCGTGTCGAGGATGCTCGTCTCCGGTTCGGCAAAGGGATAGAGCTGGATGAAATTCATTTGCAGGGTGTCGGCGCCGATCGCCTGGGCGAACCGGATCATTTCTCCCGTGGCCCCCGGCTGGTTGGTGCAGCCGAAGGCGGGCACGAGCCTGGGGTTGTGGGCCATCCGCATCTTGATGTCCCGGCTGAACCCGCCGGACGCGAGAATGAGGGCCTTGGCCGCCTTGATGTTGAGCGTTCTCCGGCCCCGCTTGACCTGCACGCCGAGCACGGGGCTCTTGGGATCTGCGTCTTTCCGCCAGATCCAGGTGACCTCGGAGTTCAGAGCGGTCTTAGCGCCCCGTTTCTCGGCGATCTTCCGGAGGGCTTCGGTGTATTCGCGCCCTACGCCGGCTACGGCTGAATGGGTCCGGTAGGCCGTGTGGCCTCCGGCCCGGGTGACGGTCTCACGAACCCGGGCGCCGCCCTCGTCGATCATCCAGTTGAGGGCGTCCGCGGCGCCGTCGGCCATAATCTGTACCAATTCCGGGATGTTGTAGAAGTCGCCGCCCTTGAGCGTGTCTTCCACGTGCTGTCTGGGACTGTCATCTCCGAGGTTCAGTTTCTGCCTGTAATGGTACTTGCTGTCCCAGGCTGCATAGACTCCTCCATTGATGATGGAGTTCCCGCCGTAGGTCGGCATCTTCTCCAGGACAACGACCTTGGCGCCCTTTCCCGCCGCTTCGGCCGCCGCCGCGAGTCCCGCGAACCCGGAACCGACGATCACCACGTCCCAGGTCTCATCCCACTTGGCCGGCAGCTTCTTGATCATGGCCTCTGCAGTCCCGGGAATCCCCATATTGAGGGCGATGCCGCCGGCCGCCGCCGGCCCCCATCGCCACGGCGCCTTTGAGAACAGAACGCCTGCTCACGCCTTTTGTCACCGCCGCTTCCGTGTCTTCACGTTTCATCATTCCATACCTCCTTGAAAAGACGTTGGTTTGGATCCGAAAACCCCATGGAGCCGATCGCGCGCCCGGTTTCCCGCCCCCGATTCCCACGATGAATCGACGCGGATCGGCGCCGTGATAGCCCGGTCCGATTCCTGTCCGATGCTTTGCCCGTGTCCTTTCCGGCGTGCCTCCTTTCGTTGGATGGCTGATGAATTGTCCTATTTTAAAAAGGGCTGCGGGATTCCCAGCAGGATATCCCTTGCCCGCTTCAGTTGCGTATCGATCCACGGAAGGACGCCTCCGGCAAAGCCCCGGGTCTCCCGGTCCTGTCCGTGATCGGCCTCCTCCCGGTAGAGGCGTTCGCTCTTTTCCTGCTCGTCGATCATGAGGCTGATGTACTGGCGGTCGAAGCCGGCCCCAGGCTCACGCGAAAGGTGTTCCAGCGTCTGGTTCTGCAAAGGATCCTGATCGATCTCGAGGTCAACCCCTTTCTTTTTGGCCAGGGATTGAATGTCAGCTTGTATCCGGCGGTTTCCAAGGATCATGTCCTCCCCGTACTTCCGGATGTTTCCACCTGCTGCCTGCTTCAGGGCGAGCTCTCCCAGGGAGATGTGCCAGAGGCTGTCCTTCGCCGCCTGCCTGATGAATGAGCGGTCCGGTTCGGGTAGAGATCTGTTCGAATCATCGGCGATAGCCATGCCGAGTGTCACGAGAACCGGCAAAAGGCCGTAAAGCAGCCATCTATATTTCCTGCCAATGTTCATCCTTCTTCCTTTCCGAATGTCTGTTCCCCGTCGGGAGATGCCGTTCCTTCGTCAGTACGGGTCCGAATGGGCCCGGTGTGTTTTCCAGTTTTCCGAGTACAGGGAAGCCAGTTCCGGCGAATTGATGATCAGGAGGTTTTCTCCGTTCATCTCGTCCGAGACAGTCGTGAAGTTGAGGGATCCTGTGATGACGGTGCGGCCGTCGATGACGATTACCCGGTCGTTGGCGGCGGCGTGCATTCCGTCCAGGAAAACCGGGACACCGGCGTTGGCCAGTTGCACAGCCGGCGTCATGCCTTCCTGCCGCTCAGACTTGTCGAGGATGACGGAGACCTGGACGCCCCGTTCCCGGGCGTCCAGGAGGGACCGGGTAATGGAAGGGCTCAAGAGGCTGTGGGCCTGGACCAGGATCTCCGAGCGTGCCCCGGCAACGGCCTGGACGATCCCGGCGACGGCGCCTCCCCGGGGGCTGAAAAAAACCCGGATCGGCGTGCCATTCCCGAGGATCAGCTCCGCTGCGGAGGCTGCATGGGGTCCGATGACAAACAAAAAGGCAAGGAACAGGAGAAACATCGGCAGGGACGGGCGGCGACGGGCAAGGTCTGGACGGCCGTTCAGTCGGAACATGACTCATCCCCGGAACGAAACGGCATCAGGCCGCTTCGGCAGGTTTATGGTTGGTGGTGGATGATAAAACCCGAGGGACGCTTCGAAAGAAACCAGGAACCGCCTTTGATGTTCCGACTCGCTTGACGCGCGGAATTTATACTACATTTTAAAAAACAATGGCAGTTTTTTTTCGGTTCCTCCGGCTTCAACCCCGGCGACCCGGGATTATTGATCGGCCGGCAAGCGGCAGTTTCCGGGAGCCCTCGGATCCATGATCCCGGATGCCGCTCGCGGAATCCATGAAACCACTAATCGACGGGGGCGCGCAATGGGGACCCACCCTGCTTCCCGGGAGTGGTAACCCCAACAACGAAGCTGCATTCCATCCCGATGCGGCAATCGCTCTGTTTTTTCTGTCCGTGTTTGACAGGGGAGAACCGGTTTGTTATAAATCCACCCTAAGTCATGAATCCACCGTGAGGGCCCTGCCATGCGATGGCTTTTCAGACCGTTTTCAATCTTCCTGCCTCTGTTTTTTCTTATGGTCCTGGCCGCCGACGCCGCTCAGACAAGCTCCTGCGTCACCTGCCATACCAATGCGTCGATGATGAAGGCCATGGTGAAGCCCCCCGCAATGGAAGCCGCAGGGGAGGGGTGAGCGGGAGCGCCTCCGCCGGTCAAGGCGGAAGAATATTACAAAGGATATGTGGTGGACAAAGACCTCATCGGGAAAGATGTCCACCTGAAGCTTCCCTGCAAGCTCTGCCACCAGGGGGACGACAGCATCGTCTCCAGGGAAAGGGCGCACAAGGGCCTTGTCCGGAAGCCGTCGGACAATCTCCAGAAGTGTGCCATGTGCCACAAAAAGATCACGGAGACCTATGGCAAGTCCCTCCACTATACCTCCGCGGGCCAGCGGAATGGTGTCCGGCCCCGCTTTTCGACGGCGGAATTCAAGGCCTTCGAGGAGAAGGTCTTTGAAAAATCGTGCCGGAGTTGCCATGCATCCTGCGGAGACTGCCATGTCAAGTCTCCGCCCGTGTCCGGCATCGGCCTGGGGCTGATCCGGGGGCACAAGTTCGTGAAGAAGGACGAGGGCAAAACCTGTGCCTTCTGCCACGGCGGCCGCGTCTACCCGGAGTTTACCGGCGAGTTCGGAGGATCCCCGGACGTGCATTACCAGAAGGGGATGATGTGCATGGATTGCCACCGGAAGGCGGAGATGCACGGCGACGGGACGGCCTACAAGTCGAAGATGGAGGTGAAGGACCGGCCCTCCTGCACGAACTGCCACAAGCTGGCGAAGAGCCCGAAGCTCTATGCCCGGGCGGCCCACGAGGGACACAGGGACAAGGTGACCTGCTACGGATGCCACTCATCCGGGCAATACAGGGATTGCAGCGATTGCCACGGCGGTCACTCCAAGTCGTCCTCCGCCTTCCGCCTGGGACTGAATCCCCGGGACAGGAAAAAGCTCACCACGCTCAGGCTCATCCCCACCGTGCGTGACACATTTGCACCCGCGGGACTCAAAATGGAGCATTTCGACGCGCTCCCCAACTACTGGGACAGCCCGGTCCACAACATCCGGAAGCGGACGGACCGGACCCGGAACTGCGATACCTGCCATGTGGAGAAAACGGGCTTCCTGACAAAGGAACAGTTGATCAGGGACGGCTCCACGGCGAACAGCAGACTGATCTGTCCGATCAGGCCGATCACGCAGTAAAATCGATTCAAGGAGGATAAACGATGAAGCGAAGGAGCATGCTGTTGGCAGTCGTAATGGCAGCGCTGCTGCTGCCCCTGGCGGCCTGGGCGCAGGTTCTGGATCCCGTCGTCACCACCGACTGGCTGGAGAAGAACCTGGGAAACGCGAAACTGGTCATGGTGGACGTCCGGAAGGTGGAGGAATACAAGGCGGGGCATATCCCCGGAGCAGTCAACGTATTCTACGGGTCCTGGGCGATCAAGAAGGGGGATCTCCTGAATGAACTGCCGCCGGCCGATGACTTGGCGGACACGATCGGCGGGGCCGGAATCGGCCCGGATTCCTGGGTCGTCCTGATCGGCAGGACGGCGGCGATGCCCGACCGCTTCGACATGACCCGGGTGGCCTGGACGCTGAAGTACATGGGGGTCGACCAGGTGGCGATCCTGGACGGCGGTCAGGAGAAATGGGTGAAGGAAAAGAAGGCTCTTTCCCAGGAGATGGTGAGGCCCAAGGCAAAGCCCTTCCGGGGGAAGATGAACAAGGGACTGTTCGTCTCCAAGGCCTATGTAGCGGACAGGCTGGGAAAGGCTGTCATTCTGGACACCCGGGGGCCGGCATTTTATGGCGGCAAGGAAAAGCTGCCCTTCGTTCCGAAGACAGGACGCATCAAGGGTGCCGTCAACCTGCCCGTCGGCGCTCTCTATACGCCGGAGGGACTTTATAAGTTGAAGGACACCCTTGCCTCCATGGCCTCGAAAACCGTGGGGATGGATCTCGCCAGAGAGATCATTCTCTATTGCGATACCGGGAAGACGTGCACGTCCTGGGCCTTTGTCCTTTCATCCTGGCTCGGTTACAAGGATGTGAAGATCTATGACGGATCCTTCATGGAGTGGGCGAAAGACCCGTCTGCGCCCATGGAGTAGGAAAGCAACGCACACCGTCCGCCACACAAGGGGACAGGTTCCAGATCTGTCCCCTCGGGGCGGACGGTTTTCCCCCTCGCGGGATTGGAAACGACCCCGCCGGCGGGAACACGGCATTCTCAAGCAGTACCTCCTCCCCGCAGGAATGGGGCTCGTCGGCTGTTCGCGCGCTCCCCGGTTTTGAATGGATGGGGACCGGATCATGAAGCAACTGAAATCGCCCTGTGTGTCACGCATTGTTGCGGTTCTCATACTGTATTCGTTGGCGATCGTCCTGCTGGCGGTTTCCTCGGCATTCGCCCGGGTCCATCCGGATATCTGGTTGAACAACGAGCAGGGCGACCGGATCACCCCCTCCCAGAACCGGGTGGACCCGTACAGCCCGAAAAAATCCTGCGGGGCCTGCCACAACTATGACGTGATCACGTCGGGCTATCATTTCCAGCAGGGCTTCGACGAGATGAGCGACCGTCACGATCCGAAGACACCCTGGATCCTTTCCCCCGGCATGTTCGGAAACTGGTCCCCCTTTGCCGCCGCCGGCCGTGTCGCCCGGAAGGCGAACGGCAGTGCCCGGGAAATCGACCTCTCCACGTACGACTGGATCGGCGGTTACGGAAAGCGGAGCAAGAAGGCCGGCGTCGAGTCCGTGGCCTGCGGCTGGTGCCATCCCGGCGGAGGTCCTCTCGAATACGGCCGCCGGGCCGACGGACGACAAAACACGGCGGCGAACCACATCGAGGCGGAGCGGTCCTCGAAAGCCCCTCTCGACGGCGACTACTCTTCCCACCTGGCGCCGGACGGCCGGAGCCATTTTCGGGAGAGCGGCGTCCTGGAGGCGGACTGCCTGATCTGCCACAGCAGGGGTTATCGCTTCGGGGATCGGATCGAGCAGATCAACCGCCGCAATTACCGCTGGGCCGCGACGGCGGGCGGAGGCCTCGGAAAGATCTCCGGCGCCGTTTTCACGTATGCCGCTCCCGGGGCGGGACCGGAATCGAAGGCGTTTCTCCGGGGAACGTGGAACTTCACGAAGCGGCCCGTGGCTGAGTATTCCTGGGCCGACGGGCGGCTGTTCACGAAGGAGGGGCGTCTTCGCGGATCCGTCATTTCCCGGGCAGTCCGGTCGGAGAATTGCCTGGCCTGCCACCGGGAATCGGACGCCAGGAACTCCGGGACGGTCAATGCCGCTCCCCATGACGCCCACGCTGCGGCGGGCCTCCGCTGTACCGACTGCCACCCCCTGGTCGGGAGGTCCAAAGCCGAGCGACTCCGGCACCAGATCGCAAAGGGATGGAATCCGGCGGTGGCGGTGCGGAACGACCTGGACGGGCGGGACATGAAGACCTGCGCCGGATGCCATTACGAGAGGAAGTACAAGCCTTCCCGGCCCGGAATGCCCGCGGAGGCAAAGGATCCGCAAATCACCCATGGGAAGAGATTTCCCAGGGGGTCTTTTCACTTTTCCCTGGTTGCGTGCACCGGCTGCCACGCCACGGAACGGTCCGCCCGGGGGCTCCTGCTTCTGGATATGAGCGCCGGCCGGGAGGCGGGCTTCACGGCGGACGGTTTCGATCTCGCCCTTGTACCGGCGGATTATGGCCGGCCGGCCCGGACGCCGTGGCTTCCCTGGCAGGCCAGAGGCCGGGCGGGAGGAGTTCCCCGGGAGAAATACCTGTCCCATGTTCCGAAACTGAAGGTATGGTTCGGCGAGCGGATGAAAAACGGGGAGATCCGTCCGATTCCGCTCCGGCATGTGCAGCGGGCCGCAGGCGGGGTTCGGGGTCTGACGGCCCTGGCGGTGAATGGCGGAGACGGGAAGAACGTTCATCTGCCCGCCGCGGTATCGGATGCCGACATCCTCGGGATGATCCAGGCCCTGCAGAAAAGGGGATTCCGGAGCGTGGTCTTCGTCTCCGACCGGGTCTACCGGCTCGAAGGGGGCGGGATCGCGGCGGAGCCCCTGACCGATATTGTCAAATCCTATCCCGTAGAGCACGGCATCACTCCCCTGAAGCAGAAGAAGACGCTTGGAGCGAAGGGATGCACCCAGTGCCACGACGACGCGGCTCCTTTCTTCACGAAGATGCAGATGAAGAATCCGAGGGGATTTCTCAAGGACGACTACCCGAACCTGAAGGAGCCCAATGCGGTTCCCCAGATGAGCGAATGGGGGCTGACCCGTGTTCCATCCCATGAATAACCGGATTCGCCGTTCCGGGCGGCTCGCCGTGCAGGTCTCCCGGAGCCTCAAAACAGGCGGCCTGGTCCTGATGGCCTTTCTGCTCTTCCTGCCGGGACCTGCCCGGGCGGCAGGCGCCGCCGGTGCGGGTCCTGCGACCGTCAATCCTGCGGACCTGGACCGCCTGCTGAAGGAGGGGGGCGCCACCGTGCTGAACGTCATAAGCCGGATCGAGTGCCTGGACAGCCGGATTCCGGGTTCGATCTGTCCGTCCGCCGGGGATCCGGCGGTGCTGCTTCCCCGGCTTGCGCCGGACCGGAATCGCCCGCTGGTTCTCTACTGCGGGATTCGGGAATGCCCCCAGGCGGATCCGTATCTTGCGGCCGCGCGGCCCCTTGGTTACACGAAGGTCCTGGTGCTCAAGGGCGGCCTGGCTGCCTGGAAAGAGGCCGGGTTCTCCGTCGAGTCTCCCGGGCGGATTCCCCGGACGCCCCGGCCTGCAGTCCGGCCCGCCGTGCTCAAGGGTTGGCTGGAGCAGAAACGGCCCCTGACGGTCCTCGACATCCGGATGCCCGGCGCGTACAAGCAAGGCCGCATCGGGGAGGCCGTCAATATTCCCCTCGAGGAGCTTCACGAGCGCTATCCGGAAATCCCCCTCGACAAACCGATTCTGGTTGTGGACGACCGCGGCGAGCGGTCGTTTCTCGCGGCGTCGTATCTCCGGAGAAAGGGGCTCGATGCGGTGCGCCTTTTCGGAGGGATGCGGCAGTGGCAGGTGTTTCTGGAAAAGGAATCGAAATCCCGGGGCAAACGCTAGGAAGAACCCATAGGTAGAAAGATGGAACGATTATATTGCTGGCTGCGTCGTCATGGCGCTCTCCTGGTCGCGGCGGGTGCATGCCTGGCCTGGATCCTCACGACGGTCCCCGGTTACGCCTCGGTCTCGTCCTCCACCTGTCTCGGCTGCCACAGCGGCGAGCCGTTCAAATCCCGATATGCCGGGTCTGCCCACGGGGCGAACAGCTGCACGAGTTGCCACCGGGGGATCGCCGACGCGGGCCGCCACATGCGGGGCGAGGAGAGACCGGAGCCCGTGGCCTGCGGCGACTGCCACGGTGAAGTCGCCCGGGCGTACGGGAAGAACGTTCATTTCCTCCGGGAAAATTTCCAGTGCGCCGACTGCCATGGGGAGATCCACGGGCTCCGGAAAACGGAGGGAAGCGTCAAAAAGGCCATCGTCGAGGACTGCACGCGATGCCACAGCCGGGACGAGTACGTCGCCGCGGGGCATGCCGAGGCCGTCCTGAAGGGCAACGAGGACGCCGCCTCCTGCGCCGACTGCCACGGGCTTCACGACACCCGGGCTTTTCATACGGCCGGGGGGGCATATCCGAAGGAGGCACGGACACATTACACGGAACGGTGCGAGAAATGCCACTCCGACGCGGATCTTGTGAAGCGGAACAAGCTCCGGCCGAATATCGTCGCCTCTTACGAGCAGACCTATCACGGCAAGGTCCGCGACGCCGGCTACCCGACCCAGGTCGCAGGATGCGCCGACTGTCACAAGGGGCACGACATCCTTCCCAAGACGGATCCCGGTTCCAGCCTCTATCCCGCCAACCTCGTGAAGAACTGCGGCGCCTGCCACCAGGGATTCCATCCCCGTTTCGTTTCCTACAGCGCCCACCCGGACTACCACGACCGGGAGAATTACCCCGCCCTCTACTGGGCCTTCATTTTCATGGAGATCCTCCTGGGAGGGGTGTTCCTCTTTTTCTGGACCCACACCTTCCTGTGGTGGCGGAAGGTATACTGGGAGAAGCACCGGCGGGAAAAGGAAGGACTCCTTCCGGAGCAGTATTTCCCGGGAACAGAAGGCCACGTTCAGGTCCAGCGCTTCCGTCCCTGGGAGCGGCTGATGCACGTGATCCTGATCATCTCGTTCTTCACGCTGATCCTGACGGGATTCCCCATCAAGTACCCCTCCGTGGCCTGGTCGAAATTCCTGCTCGAACTGTGGGGAGGCAACGAAGTGGCCGGATTCTTCCACCGGCTGGCGGCCTTCGTTCTCATCGTCCTGGTGACGATTGTAGCGATCAAGGGCCTGATCTACTTCTTCCCCAAAGGGCAGGGTATGAAGGGCCTCGTCGGCCGCATATTCGGTCCCGAGTCGCTGGTTCCCAACTTCAAGGACATCCGGGACATCCGGGACATGTTCCTCTGGTTCTTCGATCGGGGGCCCATGCCGAAGTTCGAGCGCTGGACCTACTGGGAGAAGTTCGACTTCTGGGCGGTCTTCTGGGGCATGTTCGCCATCGGCGTCTCGGGCCTTCTCCTGTGGAAGACGGAGTGGTCCTCCTGGATCGTCCCCGGCTGGGTCCTGAACGTTGCGACCCTGGTCCATTCCGAGGAAGCGCTTCTGGCGGCCCTGTTCATCTTTACGGTCCACTTTTTCAACACCCACTTCATCCCGACGAAGTTTCCCCTGGATCGTCTCATCTTCTCGGGCACCTATACCCTTGATGAAATGAGGGAGCAGCGTCCCCTGGAATATGAGCGGGTGATGGCGGAAGAGAGACTGGAAGGCCTCAAGCGGGAGCACCCCGGCATCGCCGTGAAGCTGTTTGCCGCCGTCTTCGGCCTGGGAAGCCTGCTCCTGGGCCTCCTCCTGACGGTGCTCATCATCTGGGCGATGCTGGCGCCTTGAGGCGCCCCGGCGGGTCCATGCATGTACCGGTGTTCCGGAAAAGGAGGGAACCGTATGGTCTTCGACAACATCGTGCTGGATGGAAAAGATTCGATCGCCATCGTCCGCATGAACCGGCCGCAGTCGCTGAACGCCCTGAGCACGGGCCACCTGACGGACCTGGTGAAGGGGCTGGAACTCTGCGCCGAGGATGAGGGTGTCCGCTGCGTGATCCTGACGGGGCAGGGACGGGCCTTCTGCTCCGGAGGAGACATCGGCGAGTTCCGGGATTCCCTGGACACCAATCCCTCTGAGCCCCTCCGGCAGATCATCAAACTCCTGAACATCGCCATCCTGGCCATCCGGACGATGCGCAAGCCCGTCATCGCCGCCGTCAACGGAGCCGCGGGAGGGGCAGGCATCAGCCTGGCCGCCGCCTGCGATCTGAGAATCTGTGTAGCCTCGGCCCGGTTCCGCCAGGCCTACACGAGTCTGGGCCTGGTCCCTGACGGCGCCTGGGCGCTCCTGGTTCCCCTGCTGATCGGGTTTTCCAGGGCAAACGAACTGATGCTCCTGGATCCGGTGTTCGATGCCCGCCAGGCCCTGGAGTGGGGGCTCGTCAACCGCGTCGTGGAGGACGCGGAGCTGGAACGGGAGGCCCTCGAACTGGCCGGGCACCTGGCCCGGGGCGCCACGACGGCCTTTGCCATCGCCAAGGAGAACATGAACCACTCCATGATGGATCTCCTGGAGCGCCAGCTGGAGCGGGAGCGGTCGGGGATGATCCGGGCGGGCAAAACCCGCGACTACCAGGAAGGGGCCCGGGCGTTTTTTGCCAAGCGCCGCCCCGAATTCACCGGAAAGTGAGAGCCCGAAAAGGATTTTCCGGGAGACACTCTCCGTGAGGGAACCGGTGAGATCGCTTCCTCAATGAGGCACAGTTTCTTGCCGATGGCGCGGGAAAGACGGTCCACGTCCATCGTCCCGCGCGTCTCGTCTCTTGCCTTGCCGTTTGGTCGATGGTAAAGAAAAGGCCATTCCCGCGGGCGCTGCCGGAGAAGACGGGCGGACAGTCGGGAAGCCATATCCACACCGGAGGTCCGCCCATTGGGCATCAGGAATAATCCCGTCTGGTCCTTTTTTTCGTCCCTTCGCCTCACTCTGGTCCTCCTGGCCGTCCTGGCCGTCCTGGCCGTGGTGGGAACGCTGGTCCCGCAGCAGGAATCGGCCCAGGAGCTGGCGAAGCGGCTGTCGCCGGGGACGATCCGGATCCTCGGAACCCTCCAGGTCTTCGATCTGTATCACTCCGTGTGGTTTCTCCTCGCGATGGGCCTGCTGACGGCCAACCTCATCATCTGCTCCATCAACCGTTTTCCCGCTTCCTGGCGGCGTTTCAAGGCGGAGGCCCCTGCGGACGAACACCTGTTTCGGGACCTGCCCCCGGAGCGTACGGTGTACGTCAAAGGAACCCGGGACGAAGTCGTCACGCGGGCCGAACAGGCGCTCCGCCGGCGTTACCGCGACGTTCGCAGGACGGACGCCTCCCGGGGACCCGTCCTCCAAGGTCAGAAGGGGCGCATCACCCACCTCGGCGTGTATGCCGTCCATCTGGGCGTCCTCCTGATCGTGGCAGGGGGCGTTGCGGGCTCCCTCTTCGGATTTGACGCCTATGTACATATCGGTGAGGGGGAAACGGCCACGACGGCCGACCTCATGGGCGGAAAGGGACAGCACAACCTCGGGTTCGGAATCCGCTGCGACCGGTTCCTGATCGAGACGTACGAAAACGGAATGCCCAAGACCTACCAGTCGGACCTGACGTTCCTGAAGAACGGGCGCCCGGCTCTTCAGGGTGCGCTCCTGGTAAATCATCCCCTGACCTTCGAAGGGATCCGCTTTTACCAGTCGAGCTACGGCCAGTCCGCCGACGGAAAGGCCCGGCTGTCCTATTCCAGGAAAGGCGGCGACCGGAAGGATGAAGCCGTCACGCTCGGAGAGTCTTTCATCCTTCCGAACGGGGAAGGGACGGTGCAGGTCCTGCGGGTCGAGGAGAACATGATGCAGATGGGCCCGGCGGTGAAGCTCGGCGTCCGGTCCGGCCGAGGCGCCGTCCAGTTCTGGGTCTTTCAGGAAATCGAGCGGATCCGGGAGGGGAACCCGGGGCTCTTCGAACAGGTGCCCCTTTTCAATCCGGGACTGTTTGCCCCCTATGTCTTTTCACTCCGCGGCATCGACGCGCGGTACTACACCGTGCTGAAGGCCGCGACCGACCCCGGCGTGCCCCTGGTGGCGGCGGGTGGCCTGTTCCTGATGGCGGGCCTGCTGCTCGTGTTTATCGTGGATCACCGCCGGGTGTGGGTCCTGGTGGAAGAGGCCAAAGGCAAGGTGCGGGTCGCCGTGACGGGGCGGGGACTGCGGACGTCCGCGGGGCTGGACCGGGAGCTGTCGGACCTCGTCCGGGTATTTCGGGAAAAGGGGGACGCGCAGGGATGATCAGCGCGAAGATTCTGAGCTGGGTAACCTTTGTCTATTTCGCTTCCTTCACCGGATACCTGATCGGCCTGATCCGCGGGCGGGACCGATGGGCGAGGCTGGCTTCCTGGACTGCGGCGGCGGGGCTTCTGGCCCACACGGCCGCCCTGCTCCTCCGCTGGAGGGCATCCTATGCCCTGGGGATGGGGCATGCCCCGCTCTCGAATCTCTATGAATCCCTTGTTTTTTTCGCCTGGGCGGTGGTCTTTCTGTACCTTCTGGTGGAGTGGCGGACCCGGAACCGTACACCCGGGGTCTTCGTGGTTCCCGTCGCCTTCCTCCTGATGGCCTATGCCTCCATTTCCCCCGGCGTCAGCGACCGGATCCAGCCCCTGATCCCGGCCCTCCAGAGCAACTGGCTCACGAGCCACGTCATCACCTGCTTCATGGGGTATGCCGCCTTCACGGTGGCCTTCGGCCTGGCGATCCTGCACCTGATCAAGAACCGGCAGAGGAAGCCGGGGAGGGAACCCTCCCGTTTTCTCACGCTCATTCCGGACGAGCACGATCTGGAGGAGCTGCTCTACCAGAGCGTGCTTCTGGGATTCGTCTTCCTGACCCTGGGGATCATCACCGGGTCCGTCTGGGCTCACTATGCCTGGGGAACTTACTGGAGCTGGGATCCGAAGGAGACGTGGTCTCTCGTCACCTGGGTCATCTACGCCGGCCTTCTCCATGCCCGGTATGTGCGGGGATGGCGGGGGCGCCGGCTGGCCGTTCTCGCCCTGGTGGGCTTTGCGGCGATGCTGTTTACGTACCTGGGGGTGAATTACTTGCCCAGTCTCCACGCCTACATGTAGCGGGCTGCTGAAAAACGCCCGTCAACTTCGTTTCCTTCGTCATTCACCCTAAAGAGCGACGGATTTCAAATCCGTTCCTCTTACTTTTTTCTCCTTTTTTACAGAAAATCAGACGCGGATGGGAGGCCGGCATGTTGGAGCGGGGCATCCCTCGCGCTCAGAAGCGTTTTTCCGACCCTGCAACGTCTCGCTCCGCTGCAAAGTCATAACTCGCACCTGGCGGTGCAGAGACTGATGACTTTGCGGGCGCTGCACTGCGACGGCAGGGTACCCCGAAAAAGCCGCTATTCACGCTCCGGGAAGCCCCCCTCCCCGACCGACGTTCGCGGGGGCGCGACCGGGGGTTTCCAGAG
>PHBD01000067.1 GCA_002841865.1 Deltaproteobacteria bacterium HGW-Deltaproteobacteria-19 | reverse complement strand
TGTTGTCGATCGCCAAAATCCGCGTGATTATGGGGAAAGCCGCGTAGCGGCGATCGGGGGTGTCGGAGGGCGGTGACTTCGATCGGGATCAGCCTTTCTTGCGTCGTGAGGCGCGCTCCTTCGCCTTGGCGGCGGCTCTCTCCTTTGCCTCCTTGAGTCTGTAGCTGTCGGCATCGATTTCGATCTGTTCGCAGCGGTGTACGAGCCTGTCGACGAGCGTGACCACGCACGACGCGTTCGGGAATACCTGAGCCCAGTCCTCGAAGGCCTTGTTCGTCGTCAGCAGGATCGGACGACCCGCTTGGTAGCGGCGGGTAACGATCTCGAAGAACAGGTCGGCGTACCGGCTGTCGTAGGAAAGGTAGCCTACCTCGTCGACGCACAGCACCTCGGGCTGGCAGTACCGGCGCAGCCTTCTGGACAGGGCGGAGGAGCTATCCTGCGCGGCAAGGTCGGCGAGCATGTCGCTGGCGTTGGTGAAGCGGACAGTGTGCCCGCGCACCAGGGCGTGATGGGCGACGTTCTTGGCAATCATGGTCTTGGCGACGCCGTTGGGGCCGATGATGACCACGTTGGCCTTGTCCCTAAGAAAGCCAAGGTTGACGGCGTCATCCACGGCTTCGCGGTCGATCTTGCGGGGCCAGGTCCAGTCGAAGTCGGTCATGGGCTTGAAGCAACCGATACGGGCGTATCGAAGACGCCGGTCGAGGCTGCGGCGCTTCCGCTCGCCCTCCTCGTAGCCCAGCAGGTCGGTCAGCCAGGACTGCTCTCGGACCTGGGACCAGTTGGCGAGCAGACCGTACAGTCCCAGCGTGCGCACGCGGGCAACGAGGGCGGCGTCGTCCGGCGCGAACGATTCAGGGGTCGACGTCATGGCCTCCCTCGTGCTTTCGAAGTTGGTCATACGTCGAGAGTCGGTGAGCACGCACGGGGCGTGACAGGGCTCGCGCCGTGTCGGACAGATGCAGCATCACCGGGGGAGGCTGGTGGCGAGCCTGGCGTTGTTGGTCGAGCAGATGTCGCACCGCCCCAAGGTGGGCGGTGTCACCCGCGGTGGCCTCGGTCAGGGCGGCGTCGAGGGCTTCGGCGCCGAAAGCATCGAGCAAGCGTGTGAGTCCGACGGTGGTCGCGCCGAGGTTTCCTCCCCGCTCGGCAACGAGTTGGAAGAAGCGTTGGCACGACGGGCAGGCGTGGTGCAGCCGGTCCATGCCCCGCTGCTCGCGAGCGTGGGACTTGAGCGCGGCCAACTCCTGGACGTGGGAGGCATCCTCGATCTGTTTTCCTTTGCCCCAGCAGCGAGGATGCGAAGCGATCTCGTCCACGCCATCGATGATGCGCACGACGGTCGATGACGCCACAACGGTGAGCGAGCGGCGAACGCGGTCGTGGGGGATCGAGTAGTCGTTGAGGTCGAATCGTGCGTAAGGAGTCTTTCCGACATGAACCACGACGCGGTCCTCCGCGGGAAACTGTGCGTCGGGAAGGGGCAGAAGCCGCTGGCGTTCGTCGCCGAACACCTCGCAGACCTTGCGGTGGCGGTCCTCGGGGCACGGCCGATGGTCGGCGACTTCCTTCATCCAGACGAGCGCTTGAGCGTTGAGGTCGTCGACATCACGAAACGAGCGGGCCGGAAAGAAGCTGGTGCGCACGTACCGGATGGCACGTTCGACGCGGCCCTTCTCGTTTCCTCTCGCGACGGCCACGGGCTTGGGCTGGAAGCGGTAGTGGGAGGCGAGGTCCAGAAGGGTGGGGTTGAACCGAATGGCGTCGCCCACCCGCTCGATCACGGCACTCTTGAGGTTGTCGTACAACAGGGTGCGGGGCACGCCCCCGAAGTGCTCGAAGGCCTGGACGTGGGCACGAAGGAATGCACCCATGGCCGCCCCCAAGGAGAAGAATAGGAACACGCTGCGCGAGTAGCTCAGCACCATGACGAAGGCGAACAGGCGACGAGCAGCCCCGTCGATGTCGAGCTTGCCGAAGTCGCCCCAGTCGACTTGCCCCTGCTCGCCAGGCAGCGTGCGCAGTCGGAGGAACGCCTCCGCGACGGGCTTGGGCCGGTGTCTGGCAACCAGGGCTCGAAAGTGGTCCGGTGCGCCCCGGTATCCTCGCTCGAGAACCATCTGATACAGGCGGCTTGCGGGCAAGCGAGGATACTTCGCGAGCGTCTCGATCACGAAGGGGAGATAGGGGTCGATGATGCTGGGCCGCTGGATGAGCCCCTTGGCGAAAGCTTGCTGGCCCAGCACGCGGCTTACCACACTGTGGTGTACGCCAAGTTGGGAAGCGATCGTGCCCGGCGGCCACTTCTCGGCCTGCGCGAGGCGCACGATCTCCGCGGCCTTGTCGTGAGGAATCATGACGCTTGCCCCTTGCCGTGCCTGCGGCGCAGCGCGCGGAAGTCACCCATGCCGCGGAGGGCCACGCGGCGGCCTGGGGAGCCGAGATCCCAGTGCACCAACTGGCTTTCGCCGGGAAACAGCTCGTCCCCGAAAATCCCCGACCCGAGCGTATCGGACGGGTCTTCCACAGACACAGCAGCATGAAGCGGATACCCGCTCCACAGCGCCAGCCCCTCGAGCAGAGTCAGCAAGGCCCTGGGGTGAGGCGGGGCCAGGGGCAGCCTGGCCTTGAGCAGGTCGGTTCCCGGTGGTTGCACAGCCAGCACCTGGCACTCCCCCCGCCGTACTCGCACGACACATGTCCATCTGCGCATCATGAAGCGGGCCCTCCCGGACCCCGACGGCCGAAGCCTCCGCGGCTCGCGCAACGTCGGGGGCCAGGTTGCGGCCAGCCGAGGCTTGTGTCGCCGGATGATCCGTCTCTATTTTACGAGCGATCTTGGCCCTGATCCTAAGAGCGCGGTTGCGATCGGAGGTCTTGCCCCGCCCCCACCGACTGCGCCAATACCGGCGCTGGTACTGCCTGACCTGAGCCTTGCGGGCGATCGCTCGGCATCGCTCGGAGCAGTAGCGCTGACCCCAGTCGCACTCGACGCAGACGACGAAGGGAGTGCTGCACTGTCCGCAGTTGACCAACCGCCCATCTGCCTGCCTATCCTGCACGTGCTCTCCGAAGTTGGCCCACCTCGAGTCGAAGAGCGATACCGGCGGCACCCTGTTGCCCCGAGGTCCTTGTTGCTCTTGGACCGTTGGCAGCATCCGTGGCTCGAGCTGTCACTCGGGCCACGAACCTTTTTGTGGCGCGGATCCTACGGAGAGCGAACCACGAGGGCCAACAGCGTGATCGTTCCTCAGAGCGCTACACGCTGAACCCCAACGCGTGCGTCATCCAGTCGCCACGCTGATCACCATCAGGCGGCAATCCCCAGAATGCCGCGGGTTGGGAACGTTGACGACAGCC